>NZ_MZGV01000003.1 GCF_002029235.1 Clostridium oryzae | reverse complement strand
CCCTCTATGAGGCAGGTTACCCACGTGTTACTCACCCGTCCGCCGCTAGAGACCGAAGTCTCTCGCTCGACTTGCATGTGTTAGGCACGCCGCCAGCGTTCGTCCTGAGCCAGGATCAAACTCTCAATTTAAAAGTTTGTCTTGCTCTTACTTACTTCATCTCAAGTATCTCTTTCGAGATCTCTCAGAATTGCCGGTTTATTTTACCTTTTTCTCTGTTCAATTTTCAAAGACCATGTTCATCAAATTATAAACTTTGCATTACTGCGTCAACTTCGTCGCTACGGTGCTCATTTGCATCAGCAAACTCCGCTCCTCACTCCTTGTTTCCTTGTCCTGCTTGTTTCTAATTCGATTCAAGTGAATTCTAAACTTTAATCACATTTTTATAACTCACTTGCTGCTTTCCTTAGTTAATTTGTTTGCCTCTCGTCATGCAGCTTTTATATATTAACACGTTGATTACTTGATGTCAACATATTTTTAAAATATTTTAAAAATATTTTTAAATACTTCAAAGTTTATTCTTCTAAATAAACCGTGATTTATATTTCGTTTGTTGACAGCTTTTATATAATATCATATTAAGAGTAAAACTATATTTGTACACAGCAGATTAAATAGGTTTATGCATATATTATTAATTTTTTCTAGCTTTTTCTTCATATTTCGCACACTGATACACATGGCGCTGTTTATAATATTAATACTATATTTACGCATATTATATTAATGAAGAATATAGTATTAGAAACATTAACTTGTATCCCTTCATTTTGCATTATATTCAACTACATATTATTTGTTACTATCAAGTAATTCTTTTATATCCTTATATATAAGTTGAGTTGAAATACCTCCATAATACCTAACTATCCCATCTATAACTGTGAATGGAGGCTCGAAACCTCTTTCTAATAGCACCCTTATATCATCATAGTCTAATACATTGATATTATTTATATCATAAAATACCAAATCTACATTATCACCAACATCACTACTACGTACATAATTAAAAACCTCTTCGCATCTTTCTTTTAATATTCTATCCGTACCATTATTTTTAGAAGAACCGCACCCTGAACAACTGCCCCCACATCCTCCGCTACATCCCGAACAACCATTACCTTTCATTGAGCAGCCCTGTGTCTCTACTTTATCTTTATCTCCGAATATTTCCACTTTTATCTTATCTACCATAAACAACTCCTTATTTACAAAAACCTCTGCGATATAATCTGATTCCTACTCAAGAGATCTATATATTGAAATAAATGTACCACTTTTTCCTTAAATAAATCTTTTGAAGCATTACACTTTAATTTAAATAATCAAATATATTATTTCCTATTTTTGTGTTTTCTATTTGTGCTTCATGCTTCCTTTCACAAAACATTATGAATTCTTATCTCCTGTTTAAGCATATAAAAAATGGTTACACCCTATGTCGGCTAGTTCAGCTGCGTTAAGCAATTACACCCTTGCTTTTATACGGATTTTCGGATTCCTTACGAGGACGCTTACGCTCTGACGTCGGAATCTAATCGAAAATCCTGTAAAGCCAAGGAGTAATTGCTAAACTCGCTCCAATGCCTCGTCGGGTGTAACCATTTTTAATGCCCTAACTCTTAATTTTTACATAATACTTTTATTTTATTAATGCTATTACCTTTCTATCTTAGTTCACTAATTTCAAATTATATTACTGTTTCTTTTTAACTTCTTCGTAAACCACGCTGTATCGTTTTTTTATTTAATGCCCATCTTTCTTACTCTTTAGGGGTACAGCCTGATTCTAATGAAAAGTTATCCACAATTGGCAAAATACATAAATTCCTAACGAGTAAAAAAATTCAGCCTAACATTGAGGCTGAATTCTCTTAGTCTTATTTAGTTTTCATGGAATTCCAATCAGCCATGAATTTCTCTATGCCTGCATCTGTAAGAGGATGTTTTGTCATTTGAACTATAACTTTATAAGGTATTGTAGCAATATGTGCTCCTGCTTTCGCAGCTTCGATTACATGTATTGGATTTCTTACGCTTGCTGTTATTATTTCTGTCTCTATTCCATGTACATCAAATATTTGAACTATGTCTTCTATAAGTTCAATGCCGTTTTGACCTATATCGTCTAATCTACCAACAAATGGGCTTACATAAGTAGCACCGGCTCTAGCTGCTAAAAGTGCTTGTGTAGCTGAAAATATTAATGTTACATTTGTTTTTATTCCTTCTTTTGAAAGTTTGCTTACTGCTTTAAGTCCTTCTTGTGTCATAGGAATCTTAATTACTATATTTTTGTGTATTTTAGAAAGTTCTCTAGCTTCCTTTATCATGTTCTCTGCATCAGGACTGATTACCTCTGCTGAAATTGGCCCGTCTACAATCTGAGAGATTTCTTTTACTACTTGAACAAAATCTCTTCCTTCTTTCGCTATAAGTGATGGATTTGTTGTAACACCACATATTACTCCCATTTCATGTGCTTTCTTGATCTCGTCAATATTTGCAGTATCGATGAATATTTTCATTATAGTATCCCTCCAATTTTACTTTGATTGTCCATAGTACGCATTAGCACCATGTTTCCTCAAAAAGTGTTTATCTAAAAGATTCTGATCCATAGGATCTGAATTCTTTTTCAAAGACATTGTGTAATATGCCATTTTAGCAACCTGTTCAAGTACTACTGAATGATATACAGCTTCGGCAGGATCTTTTCCCCAAGTGAATGGTCCATGCTGCTTTACGAGCACCGCCGATATTTCTATCGGATTTAAATCCTTAAAGGTCTCTACAATTACCTTACCAGTTTCTTTCTCATATCGACCCTTTATTTCTTCCGCGGTCATTGCTCTAGTACATGGTATTTCTCCATAGAAATAATCACCATGTGTAGTTCCAAATGCAGGTACGCCTTTACCAGCTTGAGCGAATATTGTAGCCCATTCTGAATGTGTATGAACTACTCCCCCTATATCTTTAAAAGCTTTATATAACTCTATATGAGTATCTGTATCTGATGAAGGTCTCAAGTTTCCTTCTACCACCTTACCATCAAGATCAACAACTACCATATCTTCAGCTTTAAGTTCATCATATTCAACACCACTAGGTTTTATTACTACTAATCCTTTTTCCCTATCTATACCGCTAACATTTCCCCATGTATATAGGACAAGTCCTCTTTTAGGTAATTCCATATTAGCTTTAAATACTTCTTCTTTAAGCTTTTCTAACATATGCTCACCCTCCATAAAATTTAAGGTGGGTAACAAAATATTTATTTACTACCACCTTAAGTTTACCAAACTTAGTATTATCATTCAATCTTTATTTTGCTATATCTTTTATTTCTTTTCAACCCTCACTGCATTATTGTCTCCTATACTAAGATAATAATTAGTTCTCTTATATGTTTCTATATTATTGGATATTGGTTTGATTAACTCAAAGTCCTCAACAACCCTTACAGCAACATTAAAAACACATCTATTAACTCTTATACTATATTTTCCATAGCATTCCTCCTAATAAAATCATATTTATATAAAACTTGTATGAATTTTGTACGTACAAGTTAGTTTAACTCCTGCTAGTGCTAATTACACTTTATTGGAGTTTATGCTTCTACAAGAGTTCCTAACCACAAGTTCTGGCTCATATATAATTGAAGGTTTGTCTTCTTTACCATCAATCATATCTATTATAAATCTTGCAGCTTGTCTTCCCATTTCTTTTTTAGGATGCTTTATTGTTGTAAGTTTTATTTGAGAAGCTAAAGACAGACTAGAATCATCATATCCTACTACTGATACGTCTTCCGGTACTCTTATACTATATTCTGACAAGGTATCTATTATTCTTAACGCTATCTCATCATTATAACAAACAATAGCTGTTGGAAGTTTATCTTTCCGTATAAGATTCTTTATATAATTTTTAGTATATGTTTTTTTATTGTTTGTATTATACTTACATATAAAGTCGTCATTTACTTCTATATTATTATTCTTCAAAGCTTCAAGATATCCATTATATCTTGATATTCCCTGTTTATCATCCATTTTAAACATACCGGCAATCTTTCTATGTCCTATGTCTATAAGATATTTTGTAGCTATATACCCGCCTCTAAGATCATCCATTATTACATAAGCACTATCCATGTCATCATAATATGAATTTAAATATACTATCTTTATGTTATTTAGTTTAAGCCTGTTTAAAAGTTCTTGATTGACATTTTCATCTGCACTTTTTGTAGGTTCAATTATTATTCCATCTATTTTCTGCCTTGAAAGATTTTCTATATGTCTAGCCTCTTTCGCTTTATCATTATTGGTATTGGCTAAAAGCATATTATATCCTTCACTGCTTAATACTTCTTCAATTCCTGATATTATTTTCGGAAATATATAATCCGATATGTAAGTAGTAAGTACTGCCACAGTGTTTTTGCTATCGCCCTTTGGTCTAAAACTACAGAAAGTACCTTTACCTTGCTCCTTAAATATCCAGCCCTCGTTCACTAATTGCGCAAGGGCCTGCCTTACAGTATGCCTGCTAAGATTAAATCTGCCAGCTAATTCATTCTCAGATGGCATTTTATCTCCATACTTTATAGCTTCAGTTTTAATCTGTTCCTTTATATATTCTTTTAATGCAGCATATTTAGGTAAATCACTACTTAAGTTGGTCATTAAAATTTCCCCCACGAAATTGTTGAAATATTAATTGTACGTACATCTAAATTAATATTACTAAATGTACGTACCACTGTCAATAACATATACCTTAATGAACAAAGATATTAACAGTTGTAAATTCTTCCGGAATAATATTCCTCGCCATCTTCCTCAGTAACTTTTACATCTATATATGCACCCTTCAATTCCAAAACTGTTCTATCTATGCTAAACCCATCAATATTTACAGTTTCAACTTTATCTTCTTCTGTTGTGCATGTTGCTAAAGTTATGTAACTATCCTGTTCTGAATCATAAACTATCTGTGATTGTAATATCTTATATGTTTCTTCTTTTATAATACTTCCAGTACTGATACTTCCTTGTTCATCCTCATTGAATACCATTCTAATCATTTTATATAATACCCTCCTGTTACTGTTATAAAACTTATATAAATTGCGAACTAAATTAATCGAGAATTAAAAATGAGGAATGAGGAATTATTGATATAATGCTTTATTCAAAATAAATTATGCTTATATTTTTGATCTTTATTCCTAATTCCTCATTGGACATTCCTAATTAATTTGTTTGTAATTAATATAGCTCTTATCTATCCATATAATTATCTAAATAGATTTTACCATACTTTATAATCATTGTAACCCTATACTTTGGGTATTATTCAATTATCTTTCTGAAGTATCTACTACTTTCAATTAGATCATCACCATGTTTAAATAAACCTCCGCCTACGAGAAACACCACATTTTTTCCGTAAACCTTAAGTGACTGAGGGATGCTTTCTAGCGTCATTCCTCCTGCAGGGCATGGAAATATTGGCTTTAAACCTTCCATGTACTCTGTGGCTCCTTCAACTATACTTTCACACTCCTGCACCGTAAAAGAGAACCTTCCCCCGAAGTTAGGATATATGGTTCCATCTGCCCCAGCTAATCTCATTATCTGTCCAAATAACGCTTTGTGTGATATTCCATTTTCACCAAAAACATAGCTTCCCAAAAATGCTGGATGACCCATTATAGGCAGATTTATATCGTCATTATCTGCTATTTCACGTATCACATCAAACCCTGTTAGTCCAGGTGATATAAGAAGTCCACCAGCTCCAAGTTCTTTCGCCTTTTTAGCTCTTGAAACAATCTCACTGTGAGGGCCTGTAATATTAGGCATATATATGCTCTTATTTCCAGTTTCTCTATTAGCTTTCTCTACGGCAGCTGCGCATAACTTCACTCTCTCTTCAAAATCACAGAAAGGCTGATTTGATAATCCATGATCATCTTTTATTATGTCAATTCCCCCAATAGCAAATTTATATGCTATCTCTGCAAGTTCCTTTGCTGGAACCCCCATTGGTTTTAATGCAGTGAATAGAAGCGGTCTGTCTTTTACGTCTAATATTCCTCTTAAGCCGTTTGTACCAAAACGAGGTCCCTTAAATTTTTCTGCTAATTCCGGTGTAATATTTATATTTTCAACCCTTATCCCTGGTTTTATACTTATGTTCCCAAATATCACGTTTAAAAGCTGAGTAAGTTCACCAGCTGCCGAGTCTACAGCATAGCTTATCCGAGCAACAAATGTGTTATCATTTATATTTCTGAAATTCTCTATTCGGCCTAAAATGTTATCGCTTATAACTCCCTGTGGAACAAGTTCTTCCGGAAACTCAGCTGTTTGTTCAACACATATATCCTTTGCCTTAGCATAAGCTTCTTCTTTGTTGTTTCCTATTATTTTATAATCCACAGAAAATCTTTGGACAGGAAGTTTTAATTTTGTTTGGCCCGAAAAAAACATATAAAGTTCCTCACTTTCCTAAAGAGCTTCTGCTTTTGCTTTACTATGAACTGCAGCTACAAAAGCCTCTTTCAATTCTTGTTCCTGTATATCATATTTATTTCCTGTTATCTTTTCTATTTCCTTAACTAAAGCCATAGCATCAAGACCGTATTCTTTCATTAAATACTGCTTGCTGGCTCCATGTACGAAAGTATCCTTTATTCCTATTCTGGTAAGTTTCTTTCCTAGTCCCTCTTCCGCCATCTTTTCAGCTATTATAGTCCCTAGTCCACCTATTATGGAGTGATTTTCCATAGTTATTACGCCGTATTTCGCTTTCTTTATAGCTTCAATTACCGATTCATCATTGAAAGGTTTCAAGGTTGAAATATGCATATGCTGTATAGAAAGACCTCTTTCTTTCAAAACACCAGAGGCTCTCATAACCTCTTCAGTACATATTCCACTAGATAGTATAGCAATATCATTACCTTCGCTGATAACTCTTGCTTTACCGAATTCCATAGGCTCGTCTTTGCTGAAAAGCCTTGGAATTTCACCCCTAAGCATCCTTATATATACTGGTCCCTTAATATTATTAGCTACATCTAAAACTGACTCTACATCTGTAGCATCTCCACATTCTAGAATAGTCATATTAGGTAATGAGCGCATAACTGATATATCCTCTATAGCTTGATGAGTAGCCCCTCCAGGTGTCATTATTCCTGGAAGAAACCCGAACATTCTTACCGGCAAATTAGGGTAAGCTATAGACATAGCTATCTGATCATAAGCCCTTCTATAAATAAAAACTGCAAAAGTATGAACAAAAGGTATAAAGCCTTCTCTTGCAAGTCCGCCTGCAAAGCTCATCATGTTCTGTTCTGCTATACCCATAGAAAAAAACCTATCAGGATATGTGTCCCTAAACAAATCTGCCTCTGAAGAGCCTGTTAAGTCTGCCGAAAGCACTACAACTTTTGATTTTCTCTTGGCCCATTTAACTAAATTCTTAGCATGAACTTTTGATTGTATTTCCATATTTCCGACCCCCTAAGCCTTGATTAAAGCTTCATATTGCTGCTTATACTTTTCTTTTTCCTGTTCATTAGTAAACCTTACATAGTGAAATTTCGGATATCTATCTTTTATTACATCTATTCCCCTGGCAGGATCAGTATCACATAATATAAATGTAGGTCTTCCATCAGGCTTTAATGTAGATAAAGCTACTAACGCTGCAACATTATGCCCATCTACTCTAAATACTCTTGCGCCAAAAGCCTCAAGTCTTTTATCAAAAGGCTCTAAGTTCATTACAGTAGTCATCTTTCCATCACATTGGTATCCATTTACATCAACATACGCAATCATATTATCAAGTTTATGGAACGCCATTGCCTGAACGGCTTCCCAAAACTGTCCTGATTGACATTCTCCATCAGATAAGAACAGCACTACTCTTCCAGTCTCCTTCTTTAGTTTTCTTGCCATAGCTATACCTGCCGCTTGACTTATACCCTGTCCCAATGATCCTGTGGTAACTTCCATTCCCGGTGAATGTTCTGCTCCTATCATCTCAACTGAACTTCCATCTTTGTTAAAGTCATCAAGCCCATTTTCCGTCATTCTGCCAACCTCTATTAGTGCTGCATACTGAACTAGCGCATACTGAGCAGGGGACAATATGAATCTGTCGTATACCTTACTCTTTTTTCCATTGAATTCAGCTCCTGTAGTAGAATTAGGATTATCATTGCTTGGTACTCCTTTAAACTTTCCTGGAGCTATCGGTTTTTTTAATCTTTCTATATTTAATATACTAAGATACAATGCAGAAAATATTTCTGCTGAAGAACACGCCTGGCTTAGGTACCCTCCGTTATTTTTTATTGTATGCTCAAGCACTCTTCTTCTTATTCCTGCCGCTATCTTATATATTTTTTCCTCTAATTCATTACTTCCCATACTATCATCCCTTTCACGTTATTTGTTACTGTATAATTCAGTTAAACTCTTATCAAAAGGAGGATACAAAATTCCTTTTTCTGTAATAATAGCTGTAATTAGCTTGTTATCAGTCACATCAAAACACGGATTATATACTTTCACACTTTTAGGAGCCATAGGCTTTTCATACCATTTTTCCGTTATTTCTTCTCCAGCACGCTGTTCTATTTTTATATCATCACCATTTTTTGTATTCATATCGATAGTAGATGTTGGAGCACACACATAAAAAGGTATATTATAATGCTTTGCAAGAATTGCTACTCCTGATGTACCTATCTTGTTTGCCGCATCACCGTTTGCAGCTACTCTATCACAGCCAACCAAAACAGCTTGTATCTTTCCTTCCTTCATAACTATAGACGCCATATTATCACATATAAGCGTCACATCTATACCTGCCTCCTGAAGCTCCCAAGCAGTAAGTCTAGCTCCTTGAAGCAACGGTCTAGTTTCATCAGCATATACCTTGAAATTATATCCTCTGCTATTTCCAATATATATAGGAGCTAATGCAGTGCCATATCTAGCTGTAGCTATTGTTCCAGCATTACAGTGAGTAAGAAGTCCCCACTCAGGTTTCAGTAATGTCAACACGTACTCACCTATGCTTTCACATACTTTCTCATCTTCCTGCTTTATATTATCTGCTTCCTGTTTTAAAGCCTTTATTATGAGTTCTATGCTGCTTTCCTTATGCTTAAATATAACTTGCTCCATTCTATCCAATGCCCAGAATAAATTAACCGCAGTAGGTCTTGAGCTTGCAAGATAATTCTTTATCTTTTTAAAATCTTTACAAAACTCCTCATATTCCTCCGTTCCACTCTTCTTTGCTTCAATGTATATTCCATAAGCTGCCGCAATGCCTATAGCAGGTGCTCCTCTCACTTTAAGATGATATATAGCATCCCACACATCCTCTGCTTTACGAAGTTCAAGATATTTTTTTTCATTAGGCAAAAGTGTCTGGTCTAATATGAGCAATAAATCTTTATCATCCTCAAGGATTACAGACTGTACTGCAGTAATTTCTTGTAAAGGCAAATTTTTAGCCAATTCTACCACTCCTTTAAACAGATTGATTATCTATCTTTTCTACAGCACCCTCAAGCTCGTTAATGAACTGCTTCCCATTACTGATACTTTCTCTTTTTAAGATTAAGCTCTTTGCTAAAACGAGACATACTTTCTCTGCTTTTACTCTCTTTTCTATATTTTCTATAGAAATGATATCATTAACATGAGCTAGTCCTATAATTCTCCTTGAAAGTTCACAGCCTGTCACCGCTGCAGCATCTGAAATAATTTTGCCTATATAGTACTCCTTAAAACCTTCATAATTAGCCGTTTTTTCCTGTGATTTTTCTTTCCAAAGCTGACTGAATTTCTGCTTGAAAAGTTCTACTATATCTTCTATCATCTTACTTATCCAAGCCTTATATACTTCCTTTTCCTTTCCGTCATCCATAACAGCTTCAGCATTTTCATAGGCGAATACCAGATTCGCTAATATATTTCCCACGTCATAGCCTGCGGGTCCGTAAAAAGCAAACTCTGGATCAATTATTTTTGTAGAACCTTCTTTTACAAATATGGAACCGGTATGGAGATCCCCATGCAATAAAGATTGTCCATTAGTCATAAATTCAAACTTTAACTTTGTCGTTTCTAAAAGTAACTGTCTATCCTGCCAGAAATATTTACTTACAAAATCCTTAGTTTCTTGAAGCATATCGTTCCTGCTGCAATCATAAAATGGTTCAGTATATACTAAATCCTCCGTTATCTCGCATAAATCCGGATTTATAAAATTCTTCACTAATGCCTTTTTATCTTTATGATTCATAGCTACATCCGAGGTTAGAAATAAAGTATTTGCCATGAATGTAGATATGTCATCCGCAAAATCAGGAAATATTTTATGCTGTAATAATGCTGTTCTCATTATTTCATGGCCTGTAAGATCTTCCATGGCACAGCAGTTCATTATAGGATCATATTTATATACCTTAGGTACAAGTCCGTCAGTTAATTCATACTGAAGTTTCAATATATCACTTTCAATTCTGTTTCTGTCTATAGAGACCTTGAATTCATCAGATATTCTTGCTACTGGGCCCGCCTGTTTTATTATTATTGACTCACCAGATTTTTCATCTATTATTCTGAACACATAATTGAGATTTCCATCTCCTATTTCCTTACATATAAGTTTACTGCCAGGCTTAAAGAAGTCTAATTCTATAAGAGCATATTCAGCTGCATCTTGTTCATTCATTGTAAAATACTTTTCTTTAAATCTTGACATAAAAATTCCTCCCATAACGTGATACACTATTTCTTTTTATAATAGGTAAGTGCTAACGCAAATACCAAAACTGCACCCTTTACTATGTCCATTGCATAATATGGCACTGACATCATTACAAGTCCATTCTGAAGTATTCCTATAAGTACTGCTCCTGCAAAAGTTCCTATGGCATTTGGTTTTCCAGAACCACCTACCGAAAATCCTATATATGCTGCAGCCACAGCATCCATAAGATATGAAGCACCTGCATTTATTTCAGCAGTCTGCACTCTTGAAGCTAAGACTATGCCACCAATAGCAGCAAATAATCCTGACAGTATATAGGCAATTAATCTATACTTATTTACCTGAATTCCAGAAAGTCTAGCAGCCTCTTGGTTTCCTCCTATAACATGAATATATCTTCCAAATTTAGTATAAGTTAAGAATATATGCACAAAAGCAACTACTAATAGCATTATTATGATAATCCATGGTATTTTACCCAGATTGATAAATGCATTGGTAAGTTGACCTTGTGCGGTACTGCCGTCAGACATAACCATGTTTTGAGATATAGTAGCTCCTTTAGTGTAAGTAAGCGCCACTCCTTGAAATATAAACATAGTTGCTAATGTTGCCAG
Source organism: Clostridium oryzae (assembly GCF_002029235.1). GTDB lineage: Bacteria > Bacillota > Clostridia > Clostridiales > Clostridiaceae > Clostridium_AE > Clostridium_AE oryzae. The sequence goes on along the minus strand of NZ_MZGV01000003.1, from coordinate 122,373 downwards.
CATATCTTGTATTCTGAATTTAATTATTATAAAAGCGTTTATTATTCCTACTACTATTCCTGCTGCTATAGCAGCGAAAATAGCTACGAGAGTGCCCTGGGAATACCATACAAACATTGATATTACTACGGCATTAGCTATAGATGCTGTAGAACCAACGGATAAATCAAAACCTCCCACAGCTAACGATATTGTTACTCCTATAGCTATAATTGTTACTATAGATATTGATCTTAATATATTGATGATATTGTCTGGTTTAAGAAAATTATTCTCTTTCATACCAAATACTATTATTAATATAGCTATAGTAATTATTGTTCCATATTTATAAAGAAAATCGAAAACATCGAATTTAAATTTAGTTTTATTACTAATTGCCTTATCCATTCTACTTTCCCCCCATGGAATAATGAAGCAGTTCCTTTTCGCTGGTTCCACTGGTTTTAATTTCTTTAACAGTCCTGCCATCATAAATTACATATATTCTATCCGTTATTGCCAAAAGCTCAGAAAATTCACAGGTCGCATATAAGACTGACTTTCCTGCAGCTGCTAGTTCATCGATAAGCTTGAAGATATCCTGTTTTGCACCGACGTCTACGCCCTTCGTTGGTTCATCAAATATATAAATATCTGCATCCACAATAAGCCATTTACCGATAACCACCTTCTGTTGATTTCCTCCAGATAGATTTTTTATCTTAGTATTTACATTTGGAGTCTTTATCTTCAAACTGTCACGTATACCTTCAGCCTCATTTACTGATTTAACCAAATTTAGTAAAAATCCAAAGGAAGTTATATTTTCTATACTAGCCATAGTAAGATTGAAAGTAACAGATTCCTCTATAAGCATTCCCTCCTTGCGTCTCTCTTCGGGGACAAAAGCAAATCCTAACCTCACTGCATCACTAGGATTCTTTATTTGAACTTTTTTACCCATTAATTTAACCTGTCCCGTTACTGTTGCTGCTGCTCCAAATATGGCACTACATAATTCTGTCTTGCCCGCACCAACAAGCCCTGCAATTCCGACGATTTCTCCCTTATGCAGCTTAATATCCGCACCTTTTACCTTGTCCCCATCTCTTAATGCCTCTATTGAAAGAATTTCTTCCTTTGACGAGGAATGTTTAAACGATACATTCTCATTCAAAGATCTTCCAAGCATATAATTTACAATCTTATCTTCATCTACATCTGAAATTTTTTCCTTTGCTGCAAGTTCACCATCTCGTAGAATAGTAATAACATCACTTATCCTAAATATCTCAGGCATTCTATGAGAAATAAATATTGTTCCCACTCCGGTATTCTTTAAATCCTTAATAACTTCAAAGAGTTTTTCTGTTTCTCTGTTGCTTAAAGGCGCAGTCGGCTCATCCAATATAAGGAAACTGCATTTATGGGATAATGCTCTAGCTATAAGCACCATCTGCTTCTCTGCCAACGATAAATCGTAGACTATCTTTCTTACATCAATATTGATATGTAAGGTTTTCAAAATTTCTGCCGCTCTTGAATAGGTATTTTTCCAATTAACAAACAACTTACTTTTGCCTTCATTTACTAACTCATCAAGAATTATATTTTCCGCTACAGTAAGATGCTGAATAAGTGCTGCATCAACCTCCTGATAAACTATCTGAATTCCATGCTTTTTTGATGCTTTCGGTGAATCGATAGTAATCTTTTTACCATCTAGGAATATGTGTCCCGTATAATTGGAATAAGCACCTGATAATATCTTCATGAGAGTAGATTTTCCTGCACCGTTGGCTCCAACAAGAGCTTGAATTTCTCCTGTTCTAACAGTAAAATCAATACTTTTCAACACTTGTATGCCTGAAAATCCTATTGATATATCTTTCATTTCTAATATCTTTTCTTCCCGCATCAGAACCCTCTCCAAAATTTATTATTTATCTATATGAGAAAGAAAGCCGCTAGGCAGCTTTCTTTTTTTACAATTCTTATTTATTATTTTTTAATTTACCCATCCATGGTTCTTCGAAAGCAGTGCTTTGACCCCAGCCCGACAGTATCTTTGAGAGATTTTCCATATTAACCTTTGTACCTGCATTTTCAATCCTATCCTTATTTATAAGAGCTGCAGACAAATCATAATATTTAGGTGTCTTTTCTCCTGCAATTTTCTTTAATAATATTCTTAAATCTACTTGTCCTATTAGCTTCGGATCCACTGCAGCAGTAGCTACCCAAGGGCTATCCTTTTGTTGTATCTCCTGTAAGTCTGCATTTGATACGTCTATTCCATATATCTTTATTTCTGTTCTTTTTGCTTCTTTAAGTGCCCGAGCTGCACCGATAGCAAAAGCATCCCATGGAGCAAATATCGCATCTATAGTTCCCTTTGGATGTTTTGCTAACATTGCCGCTACTGCAGCTTGAGTATCAGCAGCAGTATTGGCTGAAGCTACTCCGAATCTTTCAACTTCCTTTATTTCTGTGTATTTTTCTTTTATAAGCTTATATATTCTATTTCTGTTAACCATAGGTGCGAAACCGTCGACCCATAGATATATAATATTTGCTTTACCGCTATAATCTTGAACAAGTTGTTTTAGTGAAAGAAGTGCTAGAGTTTCATCATCTTGTGAAGTCAAAGTCACACCATCTATTTTTGCTGCATCCGTAATAGAATCAAAAGTTACCACTGGTATTCCTTTTGCTCTTATTTTTTGTATATCATCTACAGTCGCCTTATCATCACCATGTGATATAATAAAACCGTCATATCCCTTGCTTAATGCCTGATTTATGGCATCATGGAATTTTGTACTGTCTCCGTTAGCAGTAAAGGTGTCTACCTGTATTCCCATGGATTGCCCTTCCGCTTTTGTCCCTGCAAGGAACTGAGCTGTATGATCATCTCCGCCTATTTTTCTAACAACCATTATCTTGAGTTTTTTGCCAGCTATCTTAGTTGGAATTGCACTATTATTAGTTGCTTTAGATGAAGTAACACTTTTATCAGTATTTGACTTATTTGTAAAAGAGTTTGATTTGTCTTTGTTATTAGCTGCACAACCAGTAAAAACCACCGCTAGTATAGTAAATAAAGCGATAATTTTACTTATAGCCCCTTTTCTTTTTTTCATTTTTATTTCCCCCTATAAATGACATTTGAATCAAAGTCTTACGCCAATTTAACGTATAGTGACCTTTTGCAAGAATAATTTAGCTTTTTTTATGAATATTTATAAGTATTTTATTTTAATTCAAAGTATTCGTATATAATTACTTGGTTTTTCTATAAAAAAATAAGCATAAAATCTATTATGGCAAAGATCTTATAGCTTTTTACGACGTCATAATAATACCTATTTTGATTGGCCAATCATTATTAATCTTATATGTATTATTATATATTGACATTATAAATATACATTCATAAAATGTCAAGTGCGCGGCACTTGACATTTCGTATTTTAGTGATGAAAAAGTCTTAACTTCGAAAAAGCCATAGCTACGCCATAATCATCACAAGCTTCTATAACAATATCATCTCTTATTGATCCACCAGGCTGAACAATATATTCAACTCCGCTTTGTGCAGCTCTATCTATATTATCTCTAAATGGGAAAAATGCATCTGAACCTAATGATACTCCTGTAAGAGTAGATAACCATGCAGATTTTGCATCTGGTGTAAGAGGTCTTGGTATAGTTTTGAAAACCCTATCCCAATCTTTCTTTTCTATATCAGTAACATCATCTCTTAAATATTGATCAATAGCATTGTCCTTATCAGCATTAGAAACGCCCTCTTTAAATTCTAAAGCTAATACTGATGGATGTTGTCTTAAATACCATATATCGGCTTTAGACCCTGCTAATCTAGTACAATGAATACGTGACTGTTGACCTGCTCCAACCCCGATTACCTGGCCATTATATACATAACAAACTGAATTGGATTGGGTATATTTAAGTGTTATCATTGATATAAGCAAATCTCTTTTTGCTTCTTCAGGTATATTTTTATTCTTTGTAACAACATCAGCTAATAAACTCTGATCTATTACGACGTCATCTCTTTTTTGTTCAAAAGTTATACCATATATTTGTCTCTTCTCTATCTCTTCAGGCTCATAATCCTTATCCATTTTTATAATGCAATACTTCCCTCGCCTTTTAGCTTTGAGTATATCCAAGGCTTCAGCTGTGTAACTTGGTGCGATTATTCCATCTGAAACATATTTCTTGAGCAGAGTAGCTAATGAAACATCAACTTCTCCGCTAACAGCTACCCAGTCACCGTAAGAAGACATTCTGTCTGCGCCCCTAGCTCTAACATACGCTAAAGCTACTGGAGAAAGCTCTATACCTTCAACAAAATATGCTTTCTTTTCTGAATCGGTAAGCGGAAGTCCAAGTGCAGCACCTGCAGGACTTACATGTTTGAATGACGCTGCTGCCGGAAGGCTTGTAAGTTTACTAAGCTCTTTTACAAGCTGCCATGAATTAAATGCGTCCATAAAATTTATGTAGCCTGGAGTACCATTTAAAATTTCGAAAGGCAAAGCCTTATCTGCACCCAAATATATTTTTGCAGGAATCTGATGTGGATTACAACCATACTTTAAAGTTATTTCGTTCATTTTATACCTCCTAAATTTTGTTAAATAAAAGCACAAAAAAACCTGGATAAATAATAATTTACCCAGGCGGTCGATAATTTAATCAATCATACTCCCTATGGTAAACTCCATTTCCGCCAGTCATATGATCAAAAATAATTCAATTTTAATTTGATATTATCATAAATCCACTATAAATGCAATCATGAACCTGTAGATTTGTAGTGTTTTATTCCAAATTTCCAAAATATATACGCTGGAATTACAAATGCAACTGCAATTATTGGTGAAAACATGTATGTAGGATTATCATTCCTCCCTATTATATAAAGCAGCGGATAGTAATTTACAAATGCTAATGGGATAAAAAATGTAAATACCCTAAGCACCCATTTTTGATATATATCAAGAGGATACTGGGCAATTTCTCTGCCTCCATCTGTAAAAATATTGATAAACTCCAATCCTTCTAGTGTAAAGAAACAGAAAGCTGCATAAATCATAAATAAAGAGAAAAAAAGAATTGTGCCTGCTAAGACCATAAATATCAATGTAAACATTTTGTCTACTGTCCACGATACGCCACAGGTATTAATAGCGTAAATAAACACTATCAATGCTTGGATCATTCTTCCCACTCTTGAAAATTCCATTCTTGTGCCTAACACTTGGATTATTTCATTTCTAGGTCTTGTCATTATTCGATCAAATTCTCCATTACTAATAATGGACGAAAAATTATCGAACCCTCTCCCAAAACATTCCGCCAGCGAGAAGGACATGAATATACCGCTAAAGCATAATAAAACCTCATTGAAACTATAGCCCTTAATATTACCAAATCGCTGAAATAAAAAATACATGCTTATAAAGGAAAAAAGAGTGCTTAATCCTTGTCCTATTGTACTCAACAAAAAAGAAACTTTATATTGCATTATGGACTTAAGTTGAATAGAAAAATATTTAAAATATAATTTTATTTTAATCAACCTCCCTGTACTACTGTACGTTTTAGCGCTCTGCTCAAAATAAATCTTCCAAGTATAATAAGTATTATAAGCCATATAAGTTGAACAAGCATATTTTGCCAAACCTGTTCAATAGATATATTGCCGCTATATATTCTGAAAGGCACATTTTGCATAGCTGCAAAAGGCAATATATAACTATATTTATTAAACCAATCAGGCATAAGCGGAAGAGGCACAAGACTTCCCGAGAAAAAATCTGCCAGCATGATCATTGCCATTCGAATACCCATGGGGGAAATTGTGTAAAAACACAATATGTATATTAGCATGCAATAAGCTACTACAAGCATAAACGCTAAAATCATAGAAGCGATAAATGCAAATAAGGTATAAATTGAATTGGGCAAATGAAGTTTATATGGTTCAGGCATAAAAAATGCAATTATTAGTATAGGAAAACATCTAAGTACAGCTTTTGACAATCTAACCGCGCAACTCTTAGAAAACCACATTGCATACAAGTCTAATGGGCGGCACAGCTCATAGGCTACATTACCTCCAGTGATCAGATCAAATATGTCATTGTCCAAAAACCAAGTCATAAATAGTGCTAAAAATGCTTGTTGAAGCCACAAATAACTGGAAAGCTGAGAAAAACTCATGGTAGTTGCAGTTATATTATTTTCATAAAAAGCTGAATAAAGCATTATATACATAAGTCCAAATGCCAACTGTGTAATTATGCCTGCATAAGCTGCCGCCCTGTACTGGAGACCATGAATAAATCTTATTCTAAAAAAACTCAAATATGCTTTCATATCTCATACTCCTTATACAGCTTAAATACTATCTGGTCGAGCGTGAGCCTCTCATCTCCACTAATTCGCTTTTTTAATTCATCAAGTTTTCCATCCAAAAGAACTCGTCCTTTTCCTATTAAAATGATTCTCTTAGTAAGGGCTTCTATATCCTGAGTGTCATGGGTAGTTAATATAACTGTAGTTTTCTTTTCAGCATTTATTTTCTTAATGAAATCCCTAACGGCTATCTTGGATACGGCATCGAGACCTATCGTTGGTTCATCCAAAAAAAGTATTTTGGGACTGTGCAATAAAGATGCTGCTATTTCACAACGCATTCGCTGACCTAAACTAAGCTGCCTAGTAGGAACTTTTATTATTTCCTCAATATCCATCATATCCGTAAGCATGTACATATTATCTTTATATTGTTTGTCCTCTATTCTATAGATATCCTTTATTAATTCAAAAGAATCCCCTACAGGTACATCCCACCACAGTTGCGATCTTTGTCCAAATACTACACCTATATCTCTTACATGCTCAATTCGATTTTTCCATGGTATTCTTCCATTAATTATGCATCTACCACTATCAGGATTTAGAATACCGCTCATTATTTTTATTGTAGTGCTTTTCCCTGCTCCATTAGGACCAATATATCCTACCATTTCTCCGTCTCTAATTTTGAAAGACACATTCTTGAGAGCTTTCACCACTTCATATTCCCGCTTAAACATAGCCTTCATGGCTTGTCCAAGACCTGCTTTTCTTTTTGCTATTTTAAAGCTTTTAGTTATGCCATCCATTTCAATCATTTACTATCCCCCCATCCATATTAAATTCTAACGTTCGAGATTTTATTTTACTCTATAAAAAAGATAAAATAAAACTTCAAAAAACAATTGTATCTTTATCATCATACCCATATATTTACTAAATATTATTATTACTTACTTTTCACATTCTTCCTCATATTTCCTTGACAACCTTTGAATTTTGCAGTATGATATTATTATAAATTAAATTGACAGTAAGATATAATTTGATTTTCTTACTAGCTAAAAATATATGCTTTTACCATATAATTACATATTGGCTATTTTAAAAAAGAAAAGCGTGAGTGTTTACTCACGCTTCGTTTATTTCAAATTTTATATAATCAGCTTAATATGCAGTTTTAGCAGAAGCTCAAATAACAAACATCTATAAAATGAGCTTAACAAATAATAAGAGTACTACGCCGGGGATTCCGCAAAAGCCTGCAATGAGAATTGTAACTAGATTTATTCCTATAGATATTCCAAAAAAAGATCCTAAAAAATTGCTCAAAATAAGTAATACTAGTCCTATAAAGCCATTCACTAAAATTTTAGCGGCTATCTTGAGCGGCCAAGTGAATATCTTAAAGAAAATATATAAAAACAGGATTGCCACTAAAAAATATCCTATCATATCCATATGTTTACCTCCGACCTTTATAGTACAAATCTAACATGCTCTTCTAGTAGATTTCATTTACAGCAAAGCAGCTTGTACAGCATGTTGTAGTTTATTTATATGTTAATATTTTTTATTATATTCATAAGATTATAATATTCTATATTACTTCAGCTTCTTTAATTACCTGAGCTGTATTTAGTTTTATATTAAGTCTTTTTGCTTCTGACAAAAGGTATCCATACCTTGCTTTTGCAGCCTCTTCCATATAAATAGCGTAATCAATAAGTTTTGGATCATTTACATTTTCAAAAAAATATCTAGCGTTTTCTAATTGATATACAGCATCGTTTATGGCTTCAATCAACTCTTTCTCGGTTTTTGATCTTTCGCTTTTTTTAATACGTTTTAACATTTCTATTTTATTCAATAAAAAAACCTCCTCTTATTAAAACCATATGAGCAAAACGTTTCTTGCTTTCACTAACTAACCACAAAATGCTGAATCTTTAGTTAGTAAAATTCTGCCTTTGCAAATTACAAAATTTTCTCATCTTGATTATTGACAATAAAAGAAAGTTATATTCACTGCATGTACAATATTTTTCTATCTATTAATAGCCCCTTGTTTGTTATGTCTAGGATCTTTTACTTTAAAATACATTATTATAAGCGATATAGCTGAAGATATTGCAGTAATTATAAAAAGATACTCATATCCAAAGACATCTGCTAATGACCCCATAATCAAAACTATAATAGATATAGGTATCATAACTACACTACTTATAGCAATATACAGGACTCTCTCGTACGGTCTGCAAAACTCCACAGTAATATTGCTAGTAGATATATCCCTAGCACTTTGTCCAATAGAGGCAAAAACAAAAACGGCATAAAATAAATATATGTTACTAAAAATTACTGCCATAATAGCTGCTACCATTGTAACTAGTTCACCAATAAGTATATTGATTTTATGTCCTTTTTTATCTCCCAAAAATCCAAGTATAAAATTTCCTAAGACATAAGCAACAGCAGTAACCGTTGTAAAAATACCTGCATATGAATCTGAAAGGTTGAATTTCTTTATTCCAAACACAGAATAAAACGCTATCATTGATACACCAAGTTCAAAGAAAGATCTAGATATTACAAAATATCTAAAGTCTCTATTACGTCTTAACACATCTGGAACTTTTTTAATAAAAGAATAAAAATTATCATTATCTTTCTTTATATCATCCTCAGGCTCTCTAAGTGAACAGAAACTGGCAAACGACACAAAAAGAAAAAAACTAGCAATAAAAAATAATATACTATAATTATATGGATAACTTATATTTTTTATTATTCTTCCAGCAAAAACAGAACCAATTATACCTAATAATTGTCCTATCACTGACCTAGTAGATAATAATCTTCCTCTTATGTGTATGGGAGTTATCTTAGAAATCATATCAAACCATACAGGGCCAGAAACCCCTGTAGCTAAAGAATAAATAATATACATCAAAATTACTATAACCATTAACACACTTGGCATGCTGTTACCAAAAATAATACAACTTACACCAACTACCAGCCACGGTATCCTTTGGAACAATCCAATTATAATATTTATAGGTTTTTTTCTTCTAAGATTCTTAGTAAGATGAGCAGCAAACAGTTGCGGCACACTAGTGCAGGCTATGGTTATAAAGGGAATTAAAGAGATAAGAAAGCTAGTTCCACCTACCTTCTTTATAAAAACAGGGAAAATTGTATTGAATGCTATAAATATCATTCCTAAAGAGAATGCCGCGCCATCTATAACATTACAAGTAAAATTATACTTATTATTACGTATTACATAATCATTTAATTTCTTATTTTCACTAAACCTCAACTAGCCTCTTTCCTCTCTCTAAATTTCCTTTCTTCCTTCCATGGCCTTCGATAGTGTAACCTCATCGGCATACTCCAAATCACCGCCAACAGGTATTCCATGTGCAATTCTTGTAACTTTAACACCCAAAGGCTTAAGTATTTTTGATATATACATAGCAGTAGCTTCTCCTTCTATATTAGGATTAGTCGCTGCTATTACTTCTTTTACATCACCATTCATTCTTGATACTAGTTCTCTAAGCTTTATATCCCCAGGTCCTCGTCCTGCCATAGGAGATATATTTCCATGTAACACATGATAGAGTCCATTATATTCTCTTACCTTTTCCATAGCAATTATATCTTTTGGTTGTTCCACCACACATATTATGCTCTTATCTCTATTAGGATTACTACATATAGCACAAGGATCCTTATCCGTAAAATTACCGCATACAGAACAATATTTTATCGTTCCCCTAGCATCTATTAAAGCTTTTGCGAATTCTCTTACTTCTTCCTGCGGCAGATTTAATACATGTAAAGTTAGCCTCTGTGCTGTTTTATATCCTATGCCTGGTAACTTTGCAAATTCTTCTATTAATTTTTCTATGACTACAGGATAAAAATCCAATTATTTCACTTCCTAACTATATACTATAGGCTCAGAGATACATCTCTGAGCCCAGATATCTATTATTAAAACATGCCTGGTATATTCATTCCACCAGTAAGTTTCTTCATTTCTCCAGCAGTTTCATCTTCAGCCTTTTTAAGTGCTTCATTGCAAGCTACTAAAATTAGGTCTTGAAGCATTTCTACGTCATCAGGGTCTACAACTTCAGGTTTTATGTCTATACTAATGATTTGTTTCTTACCATTAGCTGTTGCTGTAACAGCTCCACCTCCAGTAGATGCACTAAATTCTTTAGTTTCTAAATCCTTCTGCATCTTTTCCATCTGCTGCTGGAATTTTTGAGCTTGCTTTATAAGATTATTCATATTACCGCCCATTCCAGGGAATCCGCCTTTTGCCATATATAACTCCTCCTTATTCTCCTTAAAAACTTCAATTTTATATTGATTCTCAAGGTCTTCCTTAAAACCATAAGGAAATACATCCTTATAATTATATAACAAAATTATTGATATTACTATAGAGAAACAGCTCCAGCTATTAACTTATACATGCTAAAAAATCGTTGAAACATTCGATATTTTAGCATGCATAAGCTAAGTATCCGCAATGTTTCTCTATACATACTATTCTTAATCCATATTGTTGTTTCTCATTTTATTCATCTATTATTTCAACAACTTCCTCGCCGAAACTGTTAATAAGGGATTCTTCCGGACTATTCTCCTTTTTACTGGAAGCTTCAATAGTGTAAACCACTCTTACCTTCTCTTTTAATATATCAGAAAATACTTCGTTTACCGTCTTGCTGTTGTCATCTTTCTCTAATCTCTTTTTATTAAAAGCATATTGAGCTTCATACAAAACCTCTATAACTCCATTAGAACACCCATTAGGTTTTCCAGTCACCAGAGAGGCATAAATTATCATCAATCTCCTGGCTTTAAAAGTATCCAGTATATCCTTCCAAGCACTTTTTACTTGCTGTAATGTTATTTTACTTTCTGCATTTTCAGTGAATACAGGTTTTACCTCTTCCTTCATTACGTGTCCTTGTTGTTCATTAACTTTTTGAGTTTCATTCTTAGTCTTAGTGATAACTCTTTCACATTCAACAGTGACCTTTCCCTGTTTTATTATGTCCTCTAATCTATTTATTCTTGCAAGAAGAACTTCTTTTGAAGTATCAAACTCTCTTTTACACATCTTCACAGCCGCGAGCTCTAAGTAAATTCTTCCTTGACTTCCCCAACGTGATTGATCTTCCGCTTCCTGAAGTATAGATATATTTCTCATAAGCTCCTCAACCCTTATCTTCTGAGCCTGATCGTTTAATAATTCAATGTTCTCTAAGGACATATCTAATATATCCTTAGGATTATTACTTACTTTCAATACCATAAGATTTCTCATATGGATTACCATTTCTTTTATAAAATTATTTATATCCTTACCACTTAAGACTATATCATCTATAATTTTTATTGCGCCTTCAATATTTTTAGAAATAATCATATCAGTAAGTTTCAACAGATTGTCATTTGTTACTAGCCCCAACATCGATATGAGATTTTCATACTCTACAGTACCTTTTCCCATAGCTATTGCCTGATCCAGAATACTCAACGCATCTCTCATTGCACCATCGGAAACTCTCGCTATGAGTTCTAAGCTCTTATCTTCAGAAAATATCCCTCGCTTTTCAACTATAGCTCTCAATCTTCCAAACACATCTTTGCTTCTGATTCTTTTAAAATCAAATCTTTGGCATCTTGAAAGTATAGTTATAGGAAGCTTTTGAGGGTCTGTCGTAGCTAATATAAAAACAACGTTCTTAGGCGGCTCTTCTAGAGTTTTTAGAAAAGCATTTACAGCTCCCGAGGAAAGCATATGGACTTCGTCCATTATATATATTTTATACTTAGCCTCCTGCGGAGGGTATTGCACATCATCAATTATATCCCTAATATTATCTACTCCATTATTAGAAGCAGCATCTAATTCGGTCACATCTATGCTTAGTCCTTTATCGACCTTCTCACACATTTCACACTTATTACATGGCTCACCATCTTCAGGATTCAGACAATTTAGTGTCTTCGCAAGTATTCTTGCGGTGGTTGTCTTTCCAGTTCCTCTAGTACCGCAGAAAAGATATGCATGAGCTATTCTATTGGTTATTATCTGATTTTTAATCGTTGTAGTTATATGACTTTGCCCAACTACATCATCAAAAGTTTTAGGTCTCCATTCTCTGTACAAAGCTTTATACTCCATCTTATCACCCCATATCGCTTTGCTGTAGATATCATCAAGTATTTGATATCAGTACCCCATAATTGTAAATACATAATATATTAACTATTATACAAAAAAAGATACTAAATTAATAGTATCTTCATTAACAGTTATATGTGACCGTGCACCTCAAATCGTCTAAAAACCTATAAGCGTTACTTGTGCAGTTAGCTCAAATCAGGCTATTCCACGGCACACGAAATTGTCTACTTACCGCTGCTTCCTTCCGGACCTGACGGGGTTCATAGATTTTCGTTGCGTGGGACCCAATTATCAACACCACTTACACAAGCCAGATCCTACAGGTTTAAAGCCTCAATGAGGAATTCAACCCTGCTACAGCGGATTGCAGGTTACAGGGCACCGCTAACTCCCCATCTAGCACGGCAAAGTCTTAATGGCGGAGAGAGGGGGATTCGAACCCCCGGTAGGGTTGCCCCTACACACGCTTTCCAGGCGTGCTCCTTCAACCGCTCAGACATCTCTCCATGGTCTCATATCTATGAACAATATATTCAATTCAGTGACAAAGATTATTATACTATGTAATTTCTATTAATTCAACACTTTTATTATTTTTTATTTTTCTTTATCTGTATGTTTTTTAACTCTGTACATTAAAATGTAATACTGCCCATAAAAAGTAATATTTATTGAGGATTTTAAGTGTACATGATATAATAAAATATAATTTTTCTCAATAACTTGTTATGAGGTGCTTTATGAATTACAAATTGTCAGATCTTGTTGATAAACAAAACATCATAGATTTTTTTCAAAACCTGTTCATTAGCACAGGGCTAAATTGCTGCATAATAGATTCAGATAATAAAATTTTTATTCCTTACAAATACTCAAAAATATTTTCAAATGAAATTTCGCAAAATTTAGATACCCTTACAATAACTTTGGCAAATAATGAGAATGTACTTTCTGATTTAGAGTGTGGAAAAAAGTTCGTATGCAATACATATGCTCCAGAGCTGACATTACTGGCTGTCCCTATATTAGTAAGTTTACATAATAAAGCAGTATTATATTGTGCTGTTGACGATGATTTTTCATCTAGATTAGATTTAAAATATTCCTCAGATATAAATAACTTAATTAATTTTCTTATATCGATATCTAAAATCTTAGAAGATTCTGCTTACAAGCATTTAAAAATACGCAAATATACAAAAAGGCTGTCTATAAATCACAATAGTTTAGCAGTAGCGTGTAGAGATCTTATTTCAACACAGAAACAGTTAATGGTTAAACTTAATGAAATAACTAAAAGCCAAAAACTTCTTAAACAAAATAAAGAACTTTCTGATAAAGTACACAAAATGGAGTACTATGATAGTCTAACAGGGCTTCCTAACAAACTTTCACTTCACCGTACTTTAGATAGCCTGTGTAAAAATGATGAACATTATTCTATTGTATTTCTTGATTTAGATAACTTTAAACCTATAAATGAGACTTTAGGACATAACTGTGGTGATAGCCTATTAAAATTATTATCACAAAGCCTTTTAAATAATTTAGACGAAAATAGCAGTGTTTATCGCTGGGACGGTGATGAATTTATTTTTGTTCTAAGAAACATAACCTCAGAAATAGCTTTATGCAAATTTATGGATAAACTAATTCAATTACTGAATAACCCAATTCAAGTAGATGAACATGAGTTGTATGTAACAGGAAGTTTAGGCGGATGTATTTATCCTCTCCATGGTGTTTCCGTTGAAGAGATAATTAGAAATTCTGATATAGCAATGAATCATGCAAAATCTCTAGGAAAAAATACATATCAGATTTATAATTCAAGTTTCTCTGTACGTGCTCTAGAGCAAATCAATCTTGATAGAGCTTTAAGACACGCATTGAAAAATAACGAATTTGAAGTATATTATCAACCTAGAATTGATATATGTAAAAATAAACTAGTAGGTATGGAGGCTCTTATTCGATGGGTGAAACCAGATGGAACTATAATAGGGCCTGTCGATTTCATATATAAAGCTGAAGAGAGTGGGTTAATTATTCCTATCGGTGAGTTCGTAATTAGAACTGTATGCAAAAAGATAAAGGAATGGAGAAGGAAGGGGCACGACCTAACTGTTTCATTAAATCTATCACCTTATCAAATAAACGATAGAAATTTAATAAAAGTTATCAAGGATTGTATACTCGAAAATGAAATACCTCCTTCAAATATCGAATTTGAAATAACTGAAAGCGCAGCAATAAAGGATATGCATCACACAATAGAGCTGCTGAACGAACTAAACAGCTTAGGCATAAATGTGCTTTTAGATGATTTTGGTACAGGATATTCATCACTGAATTTTTTAAGACTTTTACCAGTTAGCACTATAAAAATTGATAAATCTTTTATAGATAAAGTCTGTGAAGAATCACCGGAGAAAACTATAGTTTGCTATTTAATTTCATTAGCACATAGCATAAGCCTCCGTGTAATAGCTGAAGGTATCGAAAATACATCCCAGTTATATTTTCTTCAGGATAATCTTTGCGATGAAGCTCAAGGTTATTACTTTAGTAAACCTGTAAGTGCAGACGAGTTCGAAGCGCTGCTTGCATAAGTAAAAAATGGTTACACCCTATGTCGGCTAGTTCCACTCATTAAGCAATTACACCGCATCTTTTAGTCAAATTTCCTAATGGCTCATAACTCGGCTACGCCTCAAACAATTCGCCATCTTAACGGAAATTTGCCTAAAAGACACGGATAATTGCTAAACTCGCTACAAATGCCTCCGTCGGGGTGAAAGGTCTAAACGACCTTTCACGGGCTATTTACGAATGATAATGAGTATGCATAAATAGCCCCGGAAGACCATTTTTAATGCCCTAACTCTTAATTTTTACATAATACTTTTATTATATTCCTTCTGTTGCCTTCTTCTATTAATTTTGACCATCAATCTTTGCTGGCTCTTCATCAATTTTGCCTTTACCAAATTGCATCGGAATTATTTTTGCTGCTACTAGTGCAGTAACAGGTATTATTAGAACGACTCCAATACCTCCGCACAGCACCTGAAATATTTCAGCACAAAATATTTTTCCATTTATTATGTCGGTAAAACTATAGTTCAATTCGTTAAAATATATAATTAATGTCATAAATCCGCCTATATAAGCAAAAAGAAGTGTATTAGACATCGTACCAAGTATGTCTTTACCAATATTCATACCAGAATTAAACATACTCTTCCAAGTTATAGTCTTATTAGCTATATATAACTCATTCATAAAAGAACTTATAGATATAGACACATCAATAATTGCCCCTAGAAGCCCCATAAGCATCTGGCATATAACTATCTTCTGAAAATCCAGCTGCACATAGAATGATAAGGACATTATATCTTCTATTTCCTCGTTAGCAAATCCTTGTATGTATGAAAGTGTTCCTATTCTATAGGTCAAAAGTGTTGCTACAAGGACAACTATGGTAACAGAAAAAAGTGCCGAAACTGTTTTTCTATTAAATCCATTGATATAAAATAAAGTTATGGATGTAATTATTACGCATCCAACTATAGTAACTTTTATTGGATCAGCTTTTAATCCTATAATTATAAGTATGATACTCAGAGTAAGAAAGTTAAGACATAATGTAAAAAATGACTTAATGCCTCTTCTTCCTCCAACTACTGCCATAAGTATAAATAGAATTAAAAGTAATAATACTTCTATTGTCATAAACTATCTCTCCTCAATCTTATATTTTTTACAAACAAAACAGATACATAAATTGTTATAGGTATGCTTATTACTATACCTATGCTGCCTGCCAGTGCTCGTATAAGTTCAAGAGAAATACTTATATTCATTACATAGTTTATAGAAAACCGATTTCTAAACATTAATAGTATCATAGGAATACTCCCACCCAAATACGCAAATACCAAAGTATTTGCCATAGTTCCCATAATATCTTGTCCTATCTGTTTACCGGAATTCACAAGCTTTTTCATTTCAATATCAGGGTTTTTCTCATTTATCTCATATATTGAAGAAGAAATAGATATAGCTATATCCATAATTCCTCCTAGCGTACCTATTATTATCTCTGATAAAAATATCTTTTCAGGTGGATGTGTTAAAAATTCCATTTTCTCATAGTGCATACCATTTGAGTGTACAGCACTCACTGCTACTATGAAAATAAGTACAGAAATGCTTGTCCCTAAAATTGTACCGATAACTGCCGCGATAGTCTTTTTGCTTATCCCCCCCACTATAAACATTGATATAGCTGTAAACAATATACAGGCAATAAATGTTATAATTATAAGGTCATATCCCTTTATAAACAAACTAATAATAAATGAAAAGATAATTGTATTTATAGTTAATGTAGCTAGTGAACTAAAACCCTTTTTTCTTCCTACAAATAGAATTAAAATTATAAATAGAATTGCAGTATAACCTATATATGTATCCCTTTTAACATCATCCAGTTTTACTGAAGTTATTCTTCCTGCATTATCCTTATTTATCTTTAAAAAAACCTCAGTTCCCACCTTCAACTCCATATCTATGGCTTGAGAATAAGATGCTTGATTTTTGAAATGAACAATACTATTTTTATATTTACCATTTTTTATTACAGCAGTAACTTTCTGTTTTTTCATAATCTCAACAGTACCGTTGGCACCATTTGTCTGTTTGCTATATGTTTCAGATATGTGTGTTATCCTAGCTATTGGTTTTTTATAGAGGCTATCATCGTTAGACAGCATAAATACGCAAATTAATGCTGCTACTAGTAAAATTGCAGCAAAGTATATCGTCTTATGCTTGTTATCTTTAATAAAAGCGGGTATCAATTTGTTATTGCTTATATTTATCTTTTTTATCATTCCGTGTTTATCTCCTTATAAAATATCATTTCTATAATAACACTTTGAGTAAATGTAGTAAATGAGATAAACATAGCATAATCTAACCGATTTATTTATTACGTCAAATTTCATAACCATAATAAAAATCAGCCTGTTATCATACTATTTAAAGAAGTTATCAAGTAATTCAAAATGATTTTTATAAAAATTAATCTTACCATCTTGATGCATACGGCTAAGCACAGCCGAAAGTGCACTTCTGTCTACACAGAGATAATCAGCCATTTCAGCTCTAGAAAGAGATATCTTGAAACTATCTTTTCCGTGTCTTTCCTTCTGCATTAACATAAAAGCTCTTACTTTTTCCTCTATGCTCCTTTTGCCGAGGCAAGAGAGCTTTTCATTCAGTTCTATAGTCTTTGTGGAAATTACTCTTAACATATTCTGAATCAATATGCTGTGAAACTCACACGCGCTCTCACAGCTGCACACGATTCTTTTAAAATCTAGGAACATGATTGTGCACTCAGAAGAAGCAATAACACTAATTGGACTTCCTTCTATTTCAGCACAAGCAAACACTTCCGCAAAAATTTCTGTTTTTTCAAGATATGCTAAAATATTTCTATTTCCATAACTATCTTCCTTTACTACCTGCACATTTCCACTTAAAATAATTCCTATGCTTTTTACAGGATCACCAGCTAGAATTATTATATCTTCCTTTTTGTAGCTTTTTATATCTGCCTTTATGCAGGACAGCATATTACCTATCTCGTTTTCCTTTATATTCTTAAATAGCGATACCTTTTTAAGGGTTTCTAAATATTCCTTCAATAAAATCAACTCCGTTGGAAATACAACCGACTATTTTTTTCTATTGTAATATACTTATTTTATAAAAACAAGAGGAGTGATATTCATATGATTCGTAGAATAGTTAAAATAGATAAAAACAAGTGTAACGGATGCGGCTTATGTGTAACCGCATGTCAAGAAGCTGCTATAACTCTTATTGACGGAAAGGCAGCATTATTAAGAGAGGATTATTGTGATGGGCTCGGTAATTGTCTTCCAACATGTCCAATGGACGCAATTTCTTTCGAAGAAAGAGAAGCTGCAGCCTATGATGAAGTAGCTGTGAAAGAAAATCTAAAAAGAATAAACAAAGCCCCATTACATGCTTGTCCAGGTTCAGCAGCAAAAAAACTTAACCCTAAAAAAGCAGCCTGCATATCAGTTAATAATAAAATATCTTCAGAGCTTATGCAGTGGCCGGTTCAAATCAAACTTGTTCCATTAAATGCTCCTTATTTTGATGGTGCCAATCTGCTCGTAGCTGCAGACTGTACGGCTTATGCTTATGGAAATTTTCATAGTGAATTTATGAAGAATAGAATTACTCTAATTGGTTGCCCTAAGCTCGATGACATAGACTATTCAGAAAAGTTATGCGAAATAATTAAAAATAACAATATAAAAAGTGTTACTGTAGTAAGAATGGAAGTACCCTGCTGTGGAGGCCTTTCAAATGCTGTAGTAACTGCGCTCAAGAATAGTGAAAAAATGATTCCTTGGCAGGTAGTAACCATATCTACTAATGGTTCTATTAAACTATAATTTATAAAAAAGATTACATCCTACGTAGGCTAATTCCATTCATTAAGTAATTACACCACATCTTTGAGGCAAATTTCCTAATAGCTCATAACTCGGCTGCGCCTCAAACAATTCGCCATCTTAACGGAAATTCCCCTCAAAGACATGGGTAATTACTAAACTCACTCCAAATGCCTACTTCTGATGTAATCTTTTTTATGCCCTATCTCTTAATCTTTACATAATATTTTTATTTTATTAATTCTGTTACCTTCGTATCTTGATTCGCTAAATTCAAAATATATTATTATTTCTTTTTAACCTCTTCGTAAACACGATGTATTGTTGTTTCATTTAGTGATGTATCTTAATATTAATTAAAAGGTATCCACAATTGACAAAATACATGAATTCCGAAAGTGTAAAAAATTATTAATACATGTATCATACTTTAATGTTACAAAATAAGGTTAGCTAAAGCTATAATCAAACCAGTCAAAATAAGCTGGATTTGAACATTTATTACCGTTTCCTGTGGCATACAGTACAATATAATTGCCTGTGAATTTTCCTCCAACCTCTGTTGACAAATAGTGAACTTCTCCTTTCCCAACCGGTATCAAATCACCACGTTCATCAACATATCCAAAACTATATGTGTTAGGCGTAGCATTCATCTCAAATACAACTTCGTCCCTATCATATTTAATATTGTTTTCAACCTTCCACAATGAACCTATTCTTCTTCTAAATATAATTCTTCTTTCATTATCTATTCTTGTAAGGGCTATTTCATAATGGTGATCACAATTTAAGAATATACTTAGTCCAGCCTCTTCCCCATCTTTTTCAAGTCGAAAATTAAGCTTTGTTCTAGCCCTACATTCCATATGCTCCTGTCTTCTGCCTAACCACGCTGAAGTTTCTTTATCATCCAGATTTATTTCATTACCTCTCAAAGTAAGATATCCTTTTTTCTCACCTAATGACCATAATGCGTTGTCCGGATTATAGATGAAATTCCAACAAAAGTCTAGTTTACTGCTATCAAAATCATCCCTAATACTTCTTTCAGAATATTTTATTTCCGGCAGACAATCAGCTTCCATTGTTAAATCTATAGATCCGTTATTCCCAAATATCGGCCAACCATCTTCAGCCCATTTAACTGGAGCTAAAAATGTTTCTCTTCCAAGATGATGCCTATCAGGATAGGGTACTGGCCTTATTCCTAAACATACTGCCCACCAGCTCTCGTTATGTGCCTGGATTATATCTGCATGACCTACGGCTCTAATAGGCAGTGGAAGACTTCGATTTGTTAATACAGGATTTCGAGGACATGGAATATATGGACCATCAATACTTTTACTCCTTGCTGCAGTAAGCATATGGCATTGAGCAGTTCCTCCTTCTGAAATAAACAAATAGTAGTATCCGTCTATTTTATATAAATGAGGTCCTTCAGGATCAGCTCCGCCTGTTCCCCCCCAAATATCTTTCCGCTCACTTATTAATTTCCCTGTTGTAATATCAATCTCACATAAAAAGATATTATGATATGTTCCAGTATAATAAACTCGTCCATGATCATCAAAAAAGAGTGATGGATCTATACCAGGTAAGTCTACCCAGATGGGATCTGACCATTCTCCATAGGGATCATCTGTCCAAACTATAAAATTTCCTCCCTCATCACTGTAAGTTACATTAGTTGTAATTACATAAAAACGCCCATTATTGTATCTTATGGTAGGTGCATAAATGCCAGTAGTATTAGGAAACCCTTTTGTTAACTTAATTTGGCTACTTCTTGTAAGACAGTGCCCAATCTGCTCCCAATGCACTAAATCTTTACTATGGAAAAGCGGTATCCCCGGAAAATATTCAAATGAACTTGTAACTAGATAATAATCCTCACCCACCCTGCAGATGCTTGGATCCGGATGAAATCCTGGTATAACTGGATTTTTGTATTGCATATAATTTCCTCCATCTTAAATTCAATTTTCTTTGCATTTATTTGTCCGCACACAGCAGTTTCATAAAGCTTTCTTCAACATAGTTTTTATCATAAAGTTTCTTCTGAACTTTATCTTTCCAGATTGTATCCTTCAGTATATTATAAAAGTTTCCATAGAATTCTTCAATGTCTTTGCGGTTTATAGCAAAACTATCTCCCGGAAAATTGTATTTTATGTGCTCTAAATTATCTATTAATGCAAAAGCTGCAGTGGAATTATATATAAGCGCTTCTTTAACTTTCTTATCTCCAATTGCATCTATTGTTTTCTTATAATTTACTTCCAAGGTCAATTTATCAGAATGTAATCTGTAAGTCCTAGGTGTTTTAGCTAAAGGCAAATTGAGAAAAAGATTCGATAGATTAGACATATTCCCCATATATTTGTTCTTATATTTTACTATCTTCTTTAAATCGTGAGTAGTAGGTTCCTGCTGAGCTTCTATATATTTCTGTTTCTCCCTATTGTTATGAGGAAGTATAACAAATTGTACTATGCTAAATAAAGTAACTCCAAAGATAATTAGTATCACAATTACTCTATCCTTACTATTCATACCTTTCACCCACTTCACATTTCAATATCAGTTTGGGCAATCTATTTACTGCTAAGGGTATTATTATCGATATAAATGGGACATAGTATCTTAACAATATTACTGCCAGACTGTAGGGTCCATCTATTGCTACAGGTCTTGAAAACCATATATTGCTAGCAAAATATACTCCAGTTATAAATAGAATATAGACAGCAACAAACACACCCCATATAGCCCATACAAGTCTTCTTAATCTATAATAATTTTTAATATTTACATATCTTCTCTCCGCAATAAACCTCTCATTTTTATTTGATGCTCTAGTATAATAGTTATAGCCTAATATCAGAATTGCTATAAATAGTATCCAGTTTGCAACAAAAAATTCTCTAAACAGAAACATAGGTATAGTAGTTATCCATGCAATTACAGTATATAGCAAAGCATCCTGTAAACCCGCTGTACTGAATTGATTTATAAATATCTGTTTGTTACCATCTATTAAATTGTCTATTGTAGTAATATTTCTCTTTGCAGCTTCTATGGCTTTCTCCTCAGTCATACCGCTTGATATTAGATCTGCCTTTTTTGCTTCCAGATTACTGAGTATCTCTGCTTTTAAATCTTCAATTTGCTTGTTGTTGGCATACTTTTTAAACAGATTATTTACATATGACTTCAACTCTCCCATACTATTCCCCTCTCTCAATAAGCTTCTCAATTAAATTACGTGCTATCTTCCATTGTCTCAAAGACTTCTCATAAACCGCTTTGCCTTCTTCTGTAATCTTGTAATACTTACGTCTTCCCCCTTGAGTTTCATCCCCCCAATAAGATTGTATAAGTCGATTTCCTTCTAACCTTTTTAGACTAGTATATAAGGATGGTTCCTTTAATTCATACTGTCCCTCACTTTTCAAGCCTATAGCCTTTATTATTTCATACCCGTAATTATCTCCATCTAGTAATATTCTTAAAATTATTGTATCAATATGTCCTCTAATCAAATCACTGCTTATATTATCTGCCATATTTTTTCTACCTCCAATAATATCATATTGCATATTACTATGTGTGTCAATGTAATATGCGTGGAATAATTCATTACAACAATTCAAAAGTGCTTATAAACATAAAAAATGCTGCAGTAAACTCAAAAGCTAATCAAGTTCTACTGCAGCATAATTTCTCTTACTTATTTATAAATTATAATTTTAAGACCATAATCGTTTTTTTACTATTACTCTTCATATCTTACTGCTGTACCAGAGGCAGTGACCATAAGCATGCCATTATCAGCTCCAAGAACCTCATAATCGATATCTACTCCTACAACTCCATTAGCACCCAAATTAGCAGCACGCTCCTCCATCTCCCTAATGGCATTTTCCCTAGCTTGTATTAATTCATCCTCATAGGTGCGAGATCTTCCTCCGAAAAAGTTTGAGAGACCTGCAGCAAAATCCTTAATGAAATTCACACCGGAAATTACCTCACCAAATACAATTCCTTTATACTCTACAATTTTCTTTCCATCAATGGACTGTGTCGTTGTAACAATCATTTTTTTTACCTCCCAATAAATTTACTCTTTACTTTTGAATTAAAATATACCATATCATACTAAAAATTACTACCGTTCCATCCCCAATGATCCACTTCTTCGTATTTCACATAGATATTTAATGGACTAATATCTAACTCCTCATGTAAGATGTCTGTGATTGCTGCCGTAAGATCATCATAGGCCTTATCACTAGCCTTTCCAAATATCTTTACTTCAACAAATGCTATTTTATCATCTTTGCTTCCTTTAAAATAAAGTTTACATTCATCTTCAAAGGAAACCATGAGCCAACTTTCCGATTTGCCTGGAATAAGTTCTATTGCTTTGCCCAATTTACTTTTAATAACTTCTTCCTTTTCTTCACTGATCTTTACGTTCACTTTTGTTTGAATACAAGGCATAATTATCACTCCTACACTATATTTCCAATTTTATGGGACAATTTTATCATTATGCGCTATTGCTGTCAATTTATATATTAAAAATAACGAGTGAGATAGTTTATATAAACTATTTTCACTCGTTATCTACGATTTATACTATTTAATCAAACCTTTTTTCTTTAAAAAATCTCCAGCCACCTTCGATATAGACTGCTTTTGATTGTCTACCTTATAATTAAGTTCCTGCATAGTCTCATTATTAATCGTCCCCGCTAACCTATTCAGCAATTTTTCAAGTTGAAGGTATTTCTTCAAGGCGGCATCTCTTACAATTGGTGCAGCATAATATGGAGGAAAGAAATTCTTATCATCTTTTAATACTTTTAAATTGAGTGCTTTAAGTTGTCCATCTGTTGTAAATGCATCCGTCACATCCATTTTCCCTTGTCCAATTGCTTGATATTTCAGTGATACATCCATTTTTGCTGTACTTTTAAATTTTAAATTATAGGTTTTAATCATTCCATTGTAACCATCTTCTCTATTAAAGAATTCATGCTCTCCGCCAAAAACTAAGTTCTTAGAATATTTTGCTAAATCACTCACGGATTCCATTTTATATTTACTTGCAACTTCCCGTTTTACGGCTAATGCATATGTGTTATTAAAGCCAACAGGCTTAAGCCACTTAATGTTGAATTTTTTTTCAAATTCTTTGCTTACTATTTCATATACCCTGTCAGGATCCGTCTGTACTGGCTGCTTTAACTGTGCCGTAAGCCCCGTTCCAGTGTACTCAGGATACAAATCAATTTGTCCTTTTTTTAGTGCCTGAAAGCATACAAAGGTTCCACCCATATTAATCTTCCTTTGTACTTTAATATCAGAATTATTTTCTATAAGCTGAGCCATCATTTCTGCAAGTATTTTGTTCTCAGTGAAGTCTTTGGAACCTATAGTGATTTTATTACTTTTAGAACATCCCATTAATAATAATGTAAACATTACAGTCCCGATAATCAACGCTGTTATTTTCTTAAACATTTTTTCTCCCCCTTTTCTCAACTTTCTGTAAACTATTAAAAATGAATTGAACTAGTAGTGATAGTACCATGATTGGTATAGTGCCCTTAAAAACCATATTCCAATCATTAGATTGAATCCCACTGTAAATAATATACCCGAGTCCTCCTGATCCTATTAAAACACCTATTACAGCTGTTCCAAGCGCTGTTACAAATGCTATACTTATTCCCGAAAAAATCATTGGCATTGCCAAAGGACCTTCAACCTTCCATAGAGATTGTATTTTTGACATTCCCATTCCCCTTGCAGCTTCTCTTATAGAAGGTTGTACACTTGTTATTCCAGTATAAGTATTCCTAACTATAGGAAGAAGTGAATATAAAAACAGTCCTATAATCACTGTCCTATCACCAAGTCCAAATACAATCATTAAAAGTGCTAACAAAGCTAGCGAGGGTACTGTCTGAATTATATCTACTATTGTAAGAATAGGGCCTGCAAACTTACTGTTTTTCGAGATAAAAACACCGATTAATATCCCTATTATTGCTGCTAACGATACACCCGCTGCCGTAATTATAAGATGTTCAAATACAGCTTGCATTAAATCCTCCACTATTTAGCACCCCCTTTTATCTTCATTCCTCTCGGTGTAACAACTTTTTGGATTATATCTATTATTAACCCAGCTGCAATAGCTAATAGTGATGCAGGAACAGCTCCTGCCAAAATCATATTCGTATCATAACTAGACAAGCCTGTCCATATCAAGTCTCCTAGACCACCTGCACCAATCAAAGCTGCAAGAGTAGCCCAACTTATTACATATATTAATGATATTCTTATACCAGCTATAATGGATGGTAATGTTATGGGGATTTCTACTTTAAATAATGTCTGCATATCACTCATACCAATACCTCGTGCAGCTTCTACATACAGTTTATCAAGTTCTCTGATTCCAGTATAAGTATTCTGCATAATAGGAAGCATTGCATATGCTATAAGAACTATAATTGCTGTAATGTTTCCCAATCCAAACAACATCAATCCTAACCCAAGCATAACAAGGCCTGGTATAGTTTGAATAATGCCTGCCGCTCCCAAAATACTTTTTGCTATTTTATTATGTCTTGTTAATATAATTCCAATTGGAACAGCTATTAACACAGCTATAATAACAGAAGCTAATGATATCTGTATATGTTCCAAAAGTGCATGTAAAACATCTTTCCAATTTGTATTCATATATTCTATAAAACTCATATAGTATCACTCCCCCATAGAGCCTCTGCCATGAACTTTACCATTCGAGTACGCGTTACGATTCCTTGAACCTTATTTTCATTATCTATTACAATGAGATATTCAGCTCTTGTGTCAACAAGTTTATCAAAAGTAATCTTTGCATTTTCATTTACAGAAACTGTGTAGATATTCTTTTCTATAAGTTTCTCTATTGTTTGTCCCGGTTTTCCAGATTTTCTTATATTCTCAATAGTTATTATACCCTCAAGCACCCCATCATCTTCAGCTACTATCAAACTGTCAATGCCTTTACTATTCATCAATGAAATACATTCCAAAGTTCTTTTATCTTTCGAAACAGTTACTGGATTTTTTTTCATAATGTCTTTAACAGACATGTTACTATTATCAGAGACTGTATGCATTCCAATAAAGTTCTTAACAAAATCATTTGCTGGATTTTTAAGAATTTCTTCTGGTGAGGCTACCTGAACAATGTTTCCTTTATCCATAAATACTATTACATCTGCCATTTTTACTGCTTCTGACATATCATGAGTAACAAAAACAAAAGTTTTACCTAATTTCTTATGAAGTTTTTTCAACTCATCTTGAAGACTGTCCCTAGTAATAGGATCAAGTGCTCCAAATGGTTCATCCATGAGAATAAGTGATGGTTCTGCCGCCAAGGCTCTTAATACTCCTACTCGCTGCTGCTGACCACCAGAAAGTTCCGAGGGATATTTGTTAGCATATATATCCGGTGATAAATCTACCATCTCCAGTAATTCCAGAGCCCTCTTTCTACTCTTTTCTTTTGGCCATTTCAAAAGTCTAGGAACAACCTCAACATTTTCAAGAATCGTCATGTTTGGAAAAAGTCCTATTTGCTGAACAACATATCCAATGCTTCTTCTAAGCTCTACAGGATTTATGGTTTTTATATCTTTTCCATCTATGAGTATCTGCCCCGATGTAGGTTCGATCAGTCTGTTTATCATTTTTAGAGTCGTAGTTTTTCCACATCCTGACGTTCCTATAAACACAACAAACTGACCGTCCTGTATTTCAAGGTTTATAGAATTTACTGCCGCTTTGTTACTCTCATATTTTTTAGTTATATCAATAAGATTAACCATTCTTATCCCTTCTTTCTTTGTTATATACTTTACTGGTCTTTCATATGCTGCAACTTATATTAAAGTTGCAGGTTGTCTGTTTTTTTTATATTAAAGCGTGTAGCTTATCTGTTACACGCTAAATTTATTAATGAAGCTCAATACGCCAACCTCTCCATTGATGTCAAGTTGTCACTTTTATAGTTTAACATCTATTCTTGCCATTGTCAAACTCGTCAGCACTTTTACTGCTTGTATCATTCGCAATATATGCTTTTCTACTATTTACTCAATATAAAAAAAGTATTACGAATATGTTCTCGTAATACTTTTTATTAACTAATTTTTATTTACAAAAATATTAAATCTTTCTATAACCGTGTCATCTCCGACAATTAATACTTTATCATTTTGAGCAAACTCATAATATGGTCCCGGAGATATAAGAATTTTATTTTCTTGTATAATTCCTATAATGGTTGCACCGGTATTATGCCATATATCAAGCTTGCCAATACTCTTTCCTATAATATGAGAGTTTAAAGGTATCTGAATCTCTACAGGTGTTATTAAGTCTGAACGCTTATATTTATATATATCAATTATTTGATTCGTAAGTGAAAATATTTCTTCATCTAATGATTTTCTTTTTTCAAATACCTGCGTTAATTTCAAACGCATTTCTGCAACACTCTCATCCGCTTTAAAGCTCTTCACAAATTTAATAGCGTTTTCTTTTGACAATACTATTATCCCGCTTCCAAGAGCTATCTCAACTACTTGCTTATTGGAAAGTATAGACATGGCTCTACGTATAGTCTCTGGAGAAACATTATACTCTGTAGCTAGAATCGATCTTCCTTTAAGCCTCTCACCTTCAGGTATATCACCAGAGGCAATTCTTGCCGATAAGTCTACTGCAATTTTTAAATAACGCGGCATTGAAATTTGTTCTGATATAGCCATTTTAGTCACCTATTTTTAAATAAATTTGCTCTTTCAATAATTGAATATTCAGCTGTTTTTTTGTTAAGCAAAATGATTATAGCACTTTTATATTTAACTATCAAATATAAGATAATATTATACTTCATTTATTTTTCACTACTTTGTTTTATTTTCAGGATAAT
The DNA here is from genome assembly GCF_002029235.1 of Clostridium oryzae. Lineage (GTDB taxonomy): Bacteria > Bacillota > Clostridia > Clostridiales > Clostridiaceae > Clostridium_AE > Clostridium_AE oryzae. Next base: position 94,253 of record NZ_MZGV01000003.1, on the reverse strand, counting down.
CAATCCTGCCGCTAAACATGCTAACAATACTAGTCCACATATTAAATTTTCAGTAAGCCGAACTCTTCCCACTGCTCCAGAGAAGCCGAAAGCAGCTGAAATAGGATATAAATCTCTATAGTTTGAACTTGCTGCAAATAATCCTGCAAAAGAATAAATTTCTGTAATTACAACTGATATCAAATACCCATTTTTAACGGTAGCCGCAGCTGAAATTATTGGTACTACGGCTAGAAAACATCCTATAGCCTGAAGGATATAATTTTTTAAACCAACTAATACAAATACAGCTGTTACTTCCCTTGAAGTTGCAATTCCACAAGTTATGATCGTAAATAGAAATAGGAATAATGACATAGCTATACCTATTATTAGAGTAGTTATCAGCTTTGCTGCTGCCAGCCTTGCAAAATTAACGGGTATAATGAGTATGTTTTTCATCGTATCCTCTTCAAACTCTTTTCCTATCATATAACTGCCTATAACAGCTAGAAGAGCTGGAAATATAAGAAATGTACTGTAGGTTAACGTATCTTCCATAATCCTATGTGCACTATAATTAGACTTTAAACCTTGAGCGGCAGCGCATAAAAAGAATAGGAACATTGTGCCTATGCATACATACATAATTTTCGAACGTTTAAGTTTATTTATTTCTAAACTTACTAGTGTTAACATAATTATCACCTAACCTTCCTGCTGCTTCAGCACATAAATCGAAAGCGAAACGAAAATAACAAATGATAGTATAATATTTAAACTGCTGATTATCACATTTCTATTTGCACTGCCGCTATACCAAATGATAATATTGCTAGATGCAAGAGGATGAATGCCTCTAAGAGCACCAGCAAACATTACCCCGGAAATATTATAAATAAGCATTGCACAAGTAGATAATATATAGTCTTTCTTAGCGGCAACTATAAGTAAAAATACCGGCATCATTGCTGCCATTATTAATCCCCCGGCCGTTATGCATATCCTCAAATATTTTGTTATGACAGCTATACTTATGTCATCATATCCTATAATAAGTCCTGACAATAGTGTAGCAGCCCATGAAATAACCATATATACTACGGAAAATATCAATATTGTTATCAGCTTGCCAAACACATAACGCACTCCGCCTATTGGTATAATCCTTAATTGCCTCATAGTTCTATTTTCATGTTCAGTACAAAATATCATAAGTGCAAGCATAGTAAGTACACAAGGCAGTAAAAACCACTGTGTAAAGTCAAACTTGCAAAATTCAGCAAAGGTCTTGTTGACAAGTGAAGCTTTAGGTAAACTCAGCCTATGAATCATATTTATAAGCGGTGGTGCTATAGCCGTAAGCATTGCCCAAAATAAAACTTTTTTTCTTTTCAACTTGATAAACTCTACTTGCAAATAACTAAGCAATTCCCTCACCACCTGTTATCTTCTTAAAATAATCCTCAAGAGATTCATGGCACAAGTGCAATTCTGACACTTCAATTCCAGCACTAACTAACAGCTTATTTATACCAGCCATACTAACCTCTAAATCATAAACTCTAATTTTGGTATCCTCCTCTACCTCATAATCAGATAAATGGAGTTTCTCCTCTAAAATATTAATTGCCTTTGAAGCATTAGAAATCTCTAAGGAAATATATTTTCTGTTTCTCTTTTCCAGCTCTTCACGACTGCTTTCCTCAAGAAGAACACCCTTGTGAATTATTCCTATTGTATCTGCAAGTTGATCAATCTCGCTTAGTATATGGCTTGAAATAAGAATTGTAATGCCTCTCTCTTCAGAAAGCTTTCTAATAAAGCTTCTCATCTCAGCTATTCCAATAGGATCTAGCCCGTTGGTCGGTTCATCAAGAATCAATAGCTCAGGCTCATGCATTATTGCATTTGCAATGCCAAGCCTTTGCTTCATACCCAATGAATAATTTGAGAAAAGCTTCTTATCCTTATATGGGAGATTTACAACCTCTAAAGCATGCTTTATACCATCTTCTCTTGTCATTCCTCTAAGCTTTGCGAAAATCTTTAGATTCTCAGTTCCAGTAAGGTTTGGGTAGAAGCCAGGAGTTTCTATAATAGCTCCTATACGTGGATATATGGAGCTCTCATTTCCTTTTAATTTCTCATTAAATACTTTAATCTCTCCTGATGTAACAGTTGTAAGTCCAAGAATCATCTTCATTATAGTTGTTTTACCTGCTCCGTTTCTCCCAAGTAGTCCATATATCTTTCCTTTCTCCACATTTATGCTAATATCCCTGACCGCGGTCTGTCCTTTGTATTTTTTAGTAAGTCTATTTGTTTGAATGACCATTTCCTTCATCAATTCCACTCCTCTTGTTATTGAATATCTGTATGTTTTCATTATAAATATTAAACCTTGCCAAAAGCTTGCCGTATTCTTGTTCTTATATTGATTTTAACTGAAAAAACTCTGCGATATTCACAGAGTTTCATTTATTGGTAATTTTATTTTAAAAGCAGTTCGTTTATTTTGTATACTTTCAACTGAAATAATTCCATGATGTTCAGAAATAAGCTCCTTTGTAATAGAAAGTCCAAGCCCATTTCCTCTTCCAGACCTTGATTTATCCGCACGATAAAGCCTGTCAAAAACATAAGGTATGTCTTTTTAGCAAGTTTTTTTACATGGATTATATATTTAAAAAGGAAGATAATCATAATGATCAGAACTACAATTATACCTGGCAATAGGTTTATAACATTCATACCTATACCTCCTGGCTAAATCTATAGCCCACTCGCCATACATTCTGAATATATACCGTATTTCCCATATTCTTCTCTAATTTTTTTCTAAGCTTGCTCATAAAAGGCAAACATCTTTCAGTTAATCGTTAGTTAACTTATTTAATTAAAATTAACTATGTTTCCATTGAGTTAACTAACATACGGCACTATAATGATATTCAAGAAATAAGGAAATGATATTTATGATTATAAAGAGTTTAAAGGAGACTTATTTATGAAGGATTTTATGCAATATTTACCCCTTTTCTTGCCTGTAGCCATCGTAGAGATAGGACTGGCAATTGCAGCCTTAATTCATGTATTAAGACATAAACACTATAAATTTGGCAATAGAGTATTTTGGGTTGTAGTAGTACTTTTCCTAGAATTCATTGGACCTATTCTGTATTTTACAATTGGCAGGGGTGACGATTAGTGGACTTGTTAAAATTAAATCATGTTTCTAAACAATTTGGAAACCTCTCTGTAATTGAAAACTTAAATTTCACTGTACCAGAGCATTCCGTATTTGGCTTTATTGGTAAAAATGGTGCCGGTAAAACAACCACTATGAAAATGATCCTCGGGTTTCTTAAGCCTTCTTGTGGAAATATCTACGTTTGCGATGAAAAGGTAACCTACGGAGATACAAAATCAAATCGTCATATTGGCTATTTACCTGACGTCCCCGAATATTACGGATATATGAAGCCTAAAGAATATTTAAAACTATGTGGTGAAATTACAGGATTAACCTCTTCTCAAATACAAAAAAGAAGTGCTGAGCTTCTAGAATTAGTTGGGCTTAGCGATGTAAATCGCAGGATTCATGGTTTCTCCAGGGGAATGAAACAGAGACTGGGAATTGCGCAAGCTTTATTAAATGAACCCGAACTTCTCATTTGTGATGAACCTACTTCCGCATTAGATCCTATGGGCAGGAAAGAAATACTAGATATACTGTCTTTGGCCAAGAATAAAACTACAATTGTATTTTCAACCCATATTTTATCTGATGTAGAAAGAATTTGTGATAGTATCGGAGTTCTAAACAATGGCAGACTAGTTTTACAGGGAAGTTTATCTAGACTTAAAAATTCTTATCGCCAAAATTCTATATCTATAGAACTTGCTCACAAAGAAGATGTACCTAATTTCCATGAGAAACTAAGAAAGCTTCCTCTTGTTTCCAACATAGAATTAAATGAGAACTCATTGACGATACACTTTTCAGATTTAGAATCAACTAATATGAAAATTTTAGAACTCATCTATAACGAAAAAATCCAGATCATAAAATATGAAGTGCTTGAACCCTCATTAGAAAACATGTTTCTGGAGGTAGTGAAATGAAGAGTTATTTAGCATTTACAAAAAAAGAATTTACAGAGTATATTAGAACTTATAAGGCTCTTATTTTAATTTCAGTGTTTTTCGTTTTCGGAATTATTAGTCCTGTTGCAGCTAAAATGATGCCTAAACTTATGTCTGGCGTACCTATTGAAGGAATTACCATCACTATACCTAACCCCACTAGTATAGATGCTTATAGTCAATTCTTTAAAAACATGACTCAAATGGGTTTAATAGTTATGCTTCTTATTTTTAGCGGAACATTATCTCAAGAGCTTTCAAGGGGTACTCTGATAAACATGCTTTCAAAAGGGCTACGCCGCCGTACAGTTATTTTATCAAAGTTTACAGCTTCATTTACACTATGGACAGTAAGTTACGCAGTTTCTGCAATAACATGCTATGGATATACTATATATCTCTTTAAGAATTCAAATATATCCAATCTGTTTTTTTCATTATTTTGCCTATGGTTATTTGGATGTTTTACATTATCTGTTATCTTTATTTCAAGTACGCTAACTTATGGAAACTTCGGCGGTCTTATTCTTACTGCTGTGATCTTAGGTGTCATGCTTATACTAAATGTATTCCCTAAATTGGAAAAGTTCAACCCAATTACGTTAGCTTCAGATAACTTAGGTTTACTTAAAGGTACAGTAAAAACAACTGATTTATCTATAACAATATGGCTTACTTTAGTCTTAACTATAATCCTACTTGTTTCTTCTATTGTTGCTTTTAATAAAAAGAAATTGTAAGTTATGATAAAAAAGGGTAGGAAGTGATTTCCGTCGGCTGAAAAATGCCTCCTCCAACCACTTCCTACCCTATGCTGACTCTATGCATTTACAAAATATTATTTTCTATATTTCTTCTCACAAATTATTTTTCTAGTTCATTTATTTATTAGTATTTTCTTAAGAACTATCTTCATATTACTTCGTATATTATATAATTACATTCGTTTAACAACACATACAATTTATTCGTAAACAGTTAAAAGTTATCTACAATTGGGAAAAAAAGTTCACAGATATATGCATTATCCATGAACTTATTCACATTATTTACTTTCCACATACCTTAAATACTTTTTCTACCAGCCTATCTAGTAAAACATCAAATACAAGCAGCATGTTTATTCTTAAGTTCTAGCGAACTAAAAAAAACTCCCCAGAATTTGTCTTCCTCAGGCGGCAGTAGGGATTTAACTTTTCCATTATCATTAAGTACACATCCTTCTGATTTTCCCGTAACTTTTCCTATAATAGCAGCCTCAATACCACTATCTTTCAGAGCGCTAACAATTTCCTGAGATTTGCCTTTCTCACAAGTCAGTACCAAAGTTCCTTCACTTATTATCTCAAATGGATTTAATCCAAAGAAAGCACAAACTTCTTTTATGTCCTCTGGTAATAGAATTTTATCTTTATCTATGGACATGCCTGTACCTGATGCCTGCGCAATTTCCCATATTCCTCTAAAAAGTCCTCCCTCAGTAGCATCATGCATAGCATGTACACCACCAATAGAATTAACTACTTCTGCATCCTTAACTACAGAAATCTCCTTAAATCTATCCTTTGCTCTTTTTACAAGTTTCTCAGGTACCTTTTCTGTAAGTATACTATCCAATTCATAGGCCAAAAGAGCAGCAGCTTCAATCGCCGCACCTTTTGTCATTATAACATCATCCCCAGGTTTTGCTCCTCTAGGTGATATAAAGCTGTCCTTCACTCCCCATACTGTTATTCCGCCTATAGTTGGCATCGTAACTGCACCATAATAACCAGTATGTCCACCAACTATAGATATATCCAACTCTCCTGCATATATATTTATAGCTTTTACAAGCCTTGCTATATACTCTTCTTCAGTATCCAGCGGCAGTAATAATGAATAAGTCATGTACTGCGGCTTTATTCCCATTACTGCTACATCACTTGCACCTATATGTACGGTAACATAGGCAAAGTCCTCAGGGCTCATTGTGGCACTTGGAAATATAGGATCTTCAGCTACTGCCATATACTTGTCTCCCAGCTTAAGTATAGCCGAATCTACTCCCATACTAGGTCCTATTATTACCTCAGGTTTTGCTTTACCTGTATAGGGTAAAATATTATCCGTAAAAAAACCATCATTAACTTTTCCAGTAAACATTAACTATTCCTCCTCATGATCTATATTTTATTGCCAAGCGTAAGTTTACATACCTGTATAAACTTTCCCAGCAACAAATTCAAATTTATCAGCCATAAGAAGAAGCAAAAATGCTTGCCATAAGGCAAGCATTAATAAACAATATATTAAATACTAGTTTTGCTTCCCTACGGTAGTATTAACTACATCAAGTTCAAAGGGTCAGGTTTTAACCTTCTCAACCAAAATGGTCCCCCCGCAATACACAAATTTTATATTAAATTAGTTATAGTATATTCCTAAGATAGCTTTTTGTAAAGGAATTATATTTCTTCTGGCTGGCAATGTGGAACATTGCTTTGGAATTATGAAACGAACATTGGGCTATACTTATTTTCTACGCAAAGGATTGGATTCAGTTAATGCTGAGGCCGCCTCAATTTTTGTTGCCTATAATTTAAATCTTCGTATCTTTCAAAATTCCAAAACCTCCTATTGTTCCGTCCTTCCCACATTAACGCGTTTAACATGGTACTATGACTTCTGCTGACTTCTGATAGTTCAGCTACATATCACTATGTAGGTTATCACTTAGAAACTTCATTCTTTGATGATTTGTCTATCAGACCTCCCCAGGTAAAAACGTCAACCTTCATCTCATATATCTGTCACATCTACTCTCTAGAAATTCGGATAGTGTTGGACTTTGCTTTGTAATGCAAACTCATCTTCTCTAGACTAGCCTTATATGTGATTCGTATTCCTCAAACCAAGACTTTGCCTATTGCTTCCTTCAGATTCCTCTTCACAAAGGACACCCTTGCCTTCGGCTAGTGGTTCCCACTACCAAGTCCACAGCGGACTTTCACCGCCAAGTTGACGCCTATGCTGGGCGCACACTGAAAAAACTCTGCGATATTCACAGAGTTTCTTTTACAGGTAATTTTATTTTAAAAGTAGTTCGTTTATTTGGCACACTTTCAACTGCAATACTTCCATGATGTGCAGAAATAAGTTCTTTTGCGATAGAAAGTCCAAGTCCATTTCCTCTTCCTGACCTTGACTTGTCTGCACGATAAAGCCTGTCAAAAACATAAGGTATGTCCTTTTTGTCTATTCCCCTTCCATCATCCGATATATTTATTTCTACTTCCTTTTCACCGCTTTTTATCTCTACTTCTATAGTTTCACATTCACTATGCGTCATTGAATTCTGCATTAGGTTATTAATTATCCTGCTATAGGAACTGATATCTAGAGAAACTTTGCACTCAGTGTCCGGAATGTTAATATTAAAAGCTACTTTCTTTTCTTCAAATGCAGGTATCCATCCAGCTATAATACCTCGTGTTAATTCATTTATATCTGTAAGCTCAAAATCAAATATTTTTTCATTAGAATTAATTTTAAACCATTCAAATAATATATCTACAAGCTCCTTCAGCTTATATGACTTACTTCTAGCTATCCCAATATATTCTTCTTTTTCTTCTCCTTCGACGATTTTACTATGTACTGCGTCCAGATACCCTATAAGTGAAGCTAGCGGGGTTCTAACATCGTGAGAAATACTTGTAAGAAGCTGCCTATATGCTTTATCTGATTCCTGAAGCTTCAAAATTTCCTCATTATCTCTTGAAACAATCCCATTAATTTTATAACAGATTTTTGCCATATCATCTTTATCGTTTGAAAGTATTTTTCTATTTCTATTTCCCTTTTCTATATCTTCAAGTATTATAAGCATATTAGACAGTTTTTTCTTTACTTTAAAAACATATACTGTGAGGACAATACTTATAGCTGAAACAACTACCATAACAATTAACAATACATCTATCATCTTCAAAACTATGCCTCCTGACTAAATCTATAGCCGACACCCCACACCGTCTGTATGTATGCTGGGTTTGCTACATCCTTTTCCAACTTCTTTCTGAGCTTGCTCATATACGCCATAAGATTATTGTCGTCAAAAGCATATTCTTCCTTCCATACTTGGCTATAAATCTGCTTCTTAGTAAAAACCTGCCCCTTATGACTGGCAAGAAAATAAAGAAGATCAAACTCCTTAGCAGTAAGTTCTATAATCTCGTCTTCAATAGTGACTATTCTCTTGCTTACATCAATCTTAAATTCTTTAAAAGCTAGCACTTCTCCTGCTTCTAATTGGCCGCTACTATTTAACGTTGTATATCTTCGGATAAGCGAATGTACTCTCGCTGCAAATTCATTTATGCTGAAAGGTTTTGTTAGATAGTCATCTGCTCCCATCCTTAGTCCAGAAACCTTATCAATCTCACTATCCTTTGCTGTAAGCATCAAAACAGGAACAGACTTTTGTTTTCTAATTTCCATCAATATATCAAACCCGTTCATTTCAGGAAGCATAACATCAAGAACAATAAGATGATACTCCTCTTCAAGAGCTTTCTTCAAGCCTTCAAACCCTGCATTTACTGTATCTGCCTTCATTCCTTCACTTTCAATACATTTCTTTATCAACCTGCATAATTCAATATCATCATCCACAATCAAAATTCTATTCATGTTCTACACTCCTTATTCTCCACGGTTACATTAGCCAGTATACTCTCTTGTCCGAAAATGTAAAATTCATTTTCTTATGTAACTCCACAGATGCTTCATTCCCAACTACAATCTGTGAATATGGTGTATGTCCATGTTCTAGAAATAAATTCACCATAAACGCTTCTAAATCAAAGGCTATTCCTCTTCGTCTGTATTCTTTCAGAACTTCCAGCATGCCCATAGACCCCTCTGCATGTGAACCTATAAAGCCAACAGGTATATTCTTAATAAAAGCTCCATATATCACTCCAGCCTTTACCCTGCTTCTTACATATTCCTCATTCTCTTTATGTGAATAAGTATTTAATATCCAATCAGTATAACTTTCATCAAGCTGTTTTATATTTAGCTCCTTATTCTTAAGCTCAATAAGCTCTTTAGACAAATAAGCCGCCTGATTAACTGTCATTTTATTCGTCAGATTAAACTTCTTTTCAGCCTTAGGTACATAAAAATTCTGGTGAGCTTCAATAAGCTCAGCCCTATCAATAAGTCCAAGCATTTCATTGGCAGTTGCTTCATCATCTGTACTAATCATATATACATCACTGTTAAACAGAAGTACACCTTTATCTGTAACTTTAATAATCTCCGCAGTTTTCCTTTTTATACATTCAATCATGTCTATATTTAACATATATTCTTTATTCAAATACTCAATGGCTTTCTGCTCAATCATTTGTAAAGTTCACTCCCTAATAGAATGTAATATTTAATCAATTATATCATAATAACCTTAAAACAAAAGCTACCATATATAATCATATGGCAGCTTTTATAATTAATACATATTTAAGCTATAACATCAAATTTTGTTTTCTTCTGCTTTTCTTCGCTATTTTCCTGATTTCTCTTGTACATATTTACTTGCTTGCCTGACTTAGTCGTAACGCCATTTTGTGTATCATTATTATCTTCGTCAGTGCCATTGTAAGAATTTTTCTTATATACCTCTCCAGTTGTATCATCGTCAGTTTCTGATGCTTTATACTCATCATTTGATGCTTTTTGCATTACATTGGCATATTGATGAGCTTTGGATAAGGCCTTTGCTTGTTCATTCATCGATCTTTCCATAGCTTTATTGGCTTCTCCAGCCTCAGCTGCAGTACCTGCAGTTGCAAGTCTTCCCTGTGCAGCAACATATTGCGTTCTTGCTGCCTTTGCAAGCTTCATACTAGACGAGACTCCTGCAATTCCATTCTGAAAATTCTGATTAACTACAGTAAATCCCTTTTTTGTTAACTCTTCCTCTGAGGAACTTTCTTCTTTAACATCCTTTTCATCGTTATTCTCTGTATTCTCATTAGATTTTTCTTGCATAAGCTTACTCTGCAGCTCTTGAATTTGACTCTCTATATTCTGGATCATAGAATCCTTAGTATCTTTTGACATATCACTTTTCTTAATTTCATCAATCTGTTGTTTTAATTGATCTATACTCTTTTGTATCGAATCTGCTTTATCAGCATTAGATTTCTGTGAAACAGTAGCTTTATTATTTATCACATTTGTGCTTTGTTCATAGGATACACTAGCGACTTTGCCTATATGCATAAAATATCACCTTCAACTATCTATATCGAATATATATAAACAAAATTTAGTTTTGTGACCAACAGTTTACAAAAATCTTTAAAATTGCAAAATTAATTATTTGGTATAAGTTAACTTATCACTTAGAAACCCTATAAGCTTTTTAGCTTTCTCCTTACTTCAATTACTATATGATGTAAATATTTTGCTAATTATTTTCTTCCTACACCACATATGGTATGGCTGTGTGATGTATATATTTTACCACAGACACTACCATATATACCAATACTTTTAAAATTAGCTTCCATAAATTCTTTTTTTAAATCTTCAGTATTAAATGTGTGATTCCACCTATTATAGCAATCCACGGAGGTTTCAGTTATGACAACTGTCTGTTCTAAAATACAGCTGTCTTCTTCATATCTATAAAATGAATTTAAGCATGCATGAGGTTTCTGCAATCCATTTTACTGATTTATCAACAAACTTGTAATTTCTAGTAGCTGCATCTAGATCTGGATTCAAATGTGCCTCAAGCATACCTTTAGAAATATGCTCATCATCCCATAGCTTTGAAACGTTCTGCTCATATAGTTCAGGCCTCTTTTTTAAAAAATTTAATAATTCCTTATTAATTTCTGACTCTCCTTAATATATATTTTTTTAATGCAGATAAAACTATTTTCTATACAATTGATTTTGTCCCCTTTTTCTATTTGTTAGCCTACATACTATAACAAACAAAACTATACCTATTAAAATCCATATAAATCGAGATATGTAAAATCCCCACGGCAGTGAAAAAATCAGTTCTCCCTTAGTCTTGTCAGATAGTTTCATCGAATAATCTACTATAAAGCCCGTGTTAACTATACCGATATAACCAAACAAATTTAAGCTTGTATTTCCAATTATAAAAATCAGTGCTATCAGTATATATTGAAAAACAGTATTTATTCTTCCGAGAAACATTGAGAGGCCAAGCAAAAATATAGCTGGCGGAATAGTAAATAAAAAAATTGGTTCTACGAATGCTACATAATCATAAAAATGCAAAATCTTCGCATAGAAAATAAAACTTAAAACTATTACTGACATTGTAGTAATAATATATGAAAACATTATTGCTGCGGCTTTAAGCAAATAATATTGCGTAATAGACAATGGTGTTGCTAAGGTTATCGTTCTTACACTGATTTCCTTTTTCGAAAATACATAAGTACAAAAAAACATCATTGAAACCATTGAAAATATTGAAACCTGACATAGAAAATCAGAATAAGACCATTTTGAAAATGGTGCTGTATTTGATACACCAAGGATAGTAGAATATCTAAGCACATAATAAGAAAAGGCTAATGTAAACAAAAGTAATTCAACATATATCTTGGCAAATAAAATCCTTTTAATTTCGTACAAAAGCACCTTAATCAACTGAAATCATCTCCTTTCTTAATCTGCACTCTTTCAAGAAATCATGAAAACTAAGATTCAGTTTGTATTTTCTATATAGTTTGGCTAGTATTTTGTCAAATTTACGTTTGCCAATAAGCTGTTGAGCCTTATAAATTTCTAAAGGAATCTTTTTATACATGCTTGTCATATTATTCGCAGAAATAATTTCCTCAGAATATTCCTGTGGCATTATATTTAAATATTGGGGATGTCTATAATAAAAGCTTCTTTCCATTTTACTATTTTCTTTTCTCCACTGTTCAATCCCTATCTTTTGAGCATATCTTCTACCATGCTCATGCTGTAAAAACCTATAGGTACTATAAACCGTAAGACCTTCAGAAGACCATTCACCACTATACGGGAACAGAACACTATCTCCCCACCATTGGTGACAAATTTCATGTGCTAGAACCTCTTCATTATTCGTCCCTTCATCATTGTCAGATTCTGAAGTTATTGGATTAAACACATCTTCACTACATGTGCTAATATTACTATTGGCAAATCCGCCAAAAAGTGCTGCATGAAGCTCAACTATTTTAAGTGGTTTATTCGTAAAATTCAACTTTCCGAACATACCTGTATAATATTTAATAGCTGCCTTGATCACATGAACTGCTTTTGTTTTTTTCACATTGGCAGTCTGTGCACGATTATAGTAGAATTCAACATTTATTCCACCAGCTCTGATTTTTTTTAGTGCATAATCACCTGCATATAAACCAACTTTCTCTCCTGCACAATGAAAGCTCCATGTATTTGTATGTTCCTTCTCATTTTTAGCTGTTTCCTTTGTTTCATCACCTGTTGTAACTGGCACCAAATCTGATGGCAGTGTCAGCTTTCCAGAAAATTCGTTTTCATCTCTATTAGCATTAATCCTTGGAATCAACTCATCTCCAGCAAGGCAGATATATTCATTGCTTATAGTTGTTGCACTTAAAATATCAGTTGTATGATCTCCTAAAACTTTACCTCCATACTCAAGTTGTATGATACAATGCTTATCAGGCGGCAGCATAAGTTTCAAAAATCTATTATTTTCAATCACTTCACTCTTATCTGAATATGTTGCCTTCTTTCCATTTATCTTTAATACTTTTACTTTATAGCCGGGTTGAATGCAGACAGAAATCTCCTGTTTAGCTTTTATCTTGTTCTGAATATAATATAAAGCTTTTCCTTGTAATTCTGCTGCTTTCGTATTAATAACTATGTTTGCTTTCGTACGCTTAACAATAATTTTATTATTTTGTTTTATTGCTTCATTATATGCATCAGCAACTGTTGACATTTTAACTTTTTTATCATCAATAAATTTTTGAAGAATATTCTTGGGTTCATCAAAATATGGTTCGTAAACATATGTATAAAAGGACATAATGACCAATATTACTGCCAAGCAAGGTAAATATAAATTTTTTAAATTAATTTGTAGCGATCTTAATACATTTTTGTCATATCTCCTAGTACATAAAATTCCAACTATAAAAACTGTCATTGAGATTAAAAACCATACCAGCCTATTCCATAATGCTGTTCTTACAGCCCAAGCATTGCCAAAGCAAACAGAATAAACTCCAATATCAGTCTGTATCCAAGAAGCAAGATACTTATCAATTGTATTATAACTGATGTAAAACAGAACCCCATATAGCAAAAGGCTTAAATCTCTTCTCTTAACAATCATATAAATTCCAGCTGATATCAAAATACTGAAACAAACACCTGGAAGCATAATAACAAAATAACTGAACAAATATAGCGATAGATTGAATAATTTCCCCATAGCATATATAGAATATGGTAAATAAATAATTGATGTAACACTAATCGAGATACCTGCTGCAATAGTAACAGCAAATACTTTGGCTGCATTTAATTTCAACATGCTTACATTCGTTTCTATTATGCAGGTAATATTACATCTGTAATTACGATCTAATTCATGGATTGTAAAGAATGTCCAGATAACTGCACAAATTATAGCTCCTCCTTTTGCAGGTGCCAAAATGATCAAATCAATTTTTGATTTATCGTAAACATCCTTTGAATAAAAGCCCCAGAGAGGTGTCACTATTGTCAATAGAAACATGACATAAGTAGCTGTCGACCTTGCAAATTTTTTATTTTCATTTATTATTAATGCAAACAGATTCATTATGTATTCCCTCCTTTGACATTAAGAATACATATGCATCTTCAAGTGAAGGTTCTACAATTTCGGCATATCCCGGAAGTTCCTTACCGACAATTCTGTATTGCATACCTCTAGTAGTGAAAACTCTAGATGTAACTTTAAATTTTTCAATAACATCTTTCTTATCCTTTTCAACTTCACATACTCCAACATGCCCTTCAGCCATACGAATAAGTTCCTGAGGTTTTCCATCAAACAAAATGCAGCCTCTATTAATCACAATAAGTCTGTTGCATATTGCTTGAACATCCTCAATAATATGAGTCGAAAGAATCACTATCTTGTCCTTTGCACTTTCAGAAAATAAATTACGGAATTTTACACGTTCCTCTGGATCGAGTCCTACTGTAGGCTCATCCAAAATCAAGAGTTCCGGATTTCCAAGCAACGCTTGTGCAATTCCTACCCTCTGACGCTGCCCGCCTGATAAAGTCCGTATCTTTGCATTTTTCTTTTCACTAAGATTTGTAGCATTTATCACCTTACTAATCTCTTCTTTTAAATTTCTACCTATTCCCTTTAAGGAAGCCATATATTCAAGAAATTGTTTTATTGTAAGTTCATCATATAATCCAAAGTCCTGTGAAAGATACCCTAACTTGCTTTTTATATATTTCTCATTGCCTAAAAGTTTCTGTCCATCTACTGATATACTGCCTGAAGTCTGTAAAAGTCTTGCTACCATAAGCTTCATAAGTGTGCTTTTCCCCGCACCGTTGGGTCCTAAAAGGCCAATAAGAGATGGACTTTTTAAGCTTATATTTATATTTTTTAATGCTTCTTGTCCTCCCTTATAAGTCATTTGCAAATCTTTGATTTCAATTTTCATATAAGTTATTCCCCCTTAACCTTCAGGCTTTATTCTAAGACTTATTTTTAAAGAACCTTCTTAGAAATTATGAAGATTTTCGAAAGATTAACGCAAAAATAAAATAGAGTGTTATATCAACAGTTTTAACCGCTAATACAACACTCCATTATTTACTACCTGCTGCATAAATCACACTATCGGATTTTTATCCACAGTCATCTAAAAAATGTCCACAGAAACTGATGCTACTTACTACTTTACTTCCGGCTGACAATTAGGACAATAATATATGTTCCCTCCAAGATAAGCTTTCCTTATAATTGTACTTCCGCATCTAGGGCATGGGTATCTTAACGTCTTATTGGATAATATAGTCTTGTACCCGCCATAATTTCCAAACAAGTCTTTCTCCGTATCTCTTCCACCTTGTTCACACATCTTTAGGAGTGTCTTCTTCAAACTTTTATACATATTTGACTTATCTTCATCTGTTAAACTCTCCAGTTTGCTCTTAGGATTTAACCCAGCAACAAACAATATATCCTGAAGCACACCATTTCCTAAGCCGGGAATACGCTGCTCTGTTGCAAGAAATGCTTTTACACTCAGCGAAGCTTTTGTATTATCTAATAATCTTTCAAAATAGCTCTCATCAAATTCGTCAGCTAGAGGTGATATTTTTTCCTTAGACACTAGATAATATGGATTTTTATTTTCTCCTTCTGAAAATACCGAAAGCACACCATACATCTGAACCGAACATACTATAGCTGACCCATCCTCGAACTCAATATGTAGCTGATGCTTTAATGGCAGTTTATCGCCAGCATTAAAATATCTTACGTTCACTCCATCTGCTAATACTATTCTTGCCTCTTCAGCTTCTATTTCAATCTGTCCCGCAACCGCTTTCGCCTCTCCTATCTTTTTATCTTTTAGTAATTGTGCATAATTCTTAGGATCATCAAAGTAAAACGCAAATTTGTGAGGAGTAGCCGCTGCAGTTACACTTTTGATTATCTTATTCTTTATCGTATCGTTTAACTGCTTTGTTACAGTAAAACTTTCAGGTATTTCTAACATAAAATCACCTCGTTATTTCGAATAATTTACTATTGATTCTATCATATAAAACCTGACAAAGGTATGTCATATTCTTAATTAGTAACAATCTATTTTATTATAAATACTGATTTCACCAAATATATTAATTAAATATAAATGTAAGCCAATCTACTATTGGTTTCCATAGCTTCGGATACTCATGATTTATCAGTTTTATTACCTGCTCAGCCTTTATTGAATTAAAATTGTGATGATTAACTATAATAGTCTTAGCTCCCTTTACTGTATCCCCTATAGCTATGTGTCCATTAGCATAACTTCCTACCGCAATATATTTTGCAATTGAGCACGCTCCTAAAGAAAATGCACCTATAGCCAAAGCTCCTGTGGCTATAATTCCTATAGCTACAGCTCCAATAGCTATAGCTCCAATAGAAATTGCCCCAACTGAAAATAATAAAGCCAATGCCAATGCTCCGAAACTTGCAATTCCAAAAGAAAGAGCACCAAATGCTATACCTCCAAATGCTATAGAACCTAAAGCAAAGAAACCTCTAGCTATGGTTCCGATAGCTATAATGCCTTTAGCTGTGTAAATTCCTCTTCCAATGTTTATGTGAACTAACGGCATATTAAATAATGTTCTTTTGCTCTTGTATTCATAATGCCACCTGTAGCGCCAAGGATAACACTCCTGTTGAAATTCATGGTTCTCTCTTATGGGAACATCTTGTACATGGGCCGGATTATTTCCCTTAAGTATCTCATCTACAGTAACTTTAAAATAATCGCTCAATGCAATTAGTTTGTCCGTATCAGGATAAGATTGTCCAGACTCCCATTTTGAAACAGCCTGCCTAGATACTCCAATCACCTCTGCCAAGTTTTCCTGAGACAATCCATTCTTTTTTCTTAATTTCTGTATATTTTCTGCAAAGCTCATATTCATCACCTCATAAAAATCATAACCCATTCCACACCCTAGTACTACCAAGTTCTGATAGCATTTTGTCAACCATCAGTTGCACATTGCAAACCTAGATAAAAATCAAAATATCCTCACACAAATTGATAATATGTTTATATTAGCATAAAAATAAAACCATTACACTACAAATTAGTATGATGGTTTTATAAACTTTACTTTTTATTTTTCTCTTTCACAGGAATAAGTAAATCCAGTTGCATTGCTTCTGAACCACCTATATCTGCTTTAATATGATTAATATAATTTAGATGCTCCTCCATCGTGCCATACATGCATTCTCCATTATCTTCAATTACATTAAGTTCGTAATCAGAACTACTTCTTACCCATTCCCATAGCCATTCCCACTCATGGAAATTTCCCATCTGAATCATATGAGCTGCATATAAACCGCCTTCGAACTTTTTCTTTTCTAGCGGAGCAGGAACCTCCATGTCATCAGGAATAGTTACCCACGTTTCATAACCGTAAATACTATTCTGATCCACTGGATTAGGATGGTTAAAACCAAAATGCCTTAAATCAGGTTTAATATCACATAACCCGCTTTCCTTAACAAACTTGTCCAACGCTTCACCTGAATTTTTTTCTGGTTCTTCACCAATGTAATGGCTTGCTGCAACTGTTGCTGGCGGAAGATATATTATCCTCACATCCGTTAGCTTGGATAATTTTTCACTTGCTTTACTTAGATCCTTCATCGACTTCTCCTCCTTGAAATTAATCTTTGTCAGAGTCAGAGCATCAATTACCTTAAGTATTGCCTCATCATTCAATAAATCAAACTTCAATTCAATTTCAGTCTCTCGTTCCAAAGTATTTATAAACGTTGCCAATATGGATCTTATAGTAGACAATGCTGTTATTTCATCACTTATATCCTGGAAGTTATTTCTAAATACTTCTAGTGCTTCAGATGCGTTTCTATTTCTCACAATGAGACTGATCTGTTTTAATGGTATCCTCAGCTTTCTAAGTATGATTATCTGTTGAAGACATAAAATTGCTTCACTATCATACACCCTGTAGGCATACTCTTCCGTCTTTTGACTTTTTAAAAGTCCTAGCTGCTCATAATACCGGAGAGTCCTAGTGGAAACCTTAAAGGCTTTTGATACCTGACTTATTGTTTTCAACTCCATAGCTCTTTCCTCCTCATCAATTTCAAGTATAAAGTACGACGCGACGTCAAAGTCAACGGTTCGTGCAGGCTCTATGAATTATATAGATGCGAATATTTTATTAAAAAAAACGAACTATCCTCCTAAGGTTACATCACAATTCTGATACCATCTTAATGCATTAATAAAATGTGCTTGTTTAAAACTTGGCCAGTAGTCATCAATTATATAAAAGTCTGAATATACGGACTGTGCCGGCAAGAATCCACTTAATCGCCTTCGTCCTCCCCATCTTATAATTAGGTCAACTCTAGAAATATCTGCTGATCTCAAGCATTTATTTTGTATTAAATTTTTTAAATCCCATTCCCAATCGTAATTAACAAGAAAATTTATATTTATTAATCCTCTTCCAAAATTCACTCTTCTATTAGCATATTTTTTGAGTTCTACAGGAAATTCAGGCGAGTCTATATTACCAATCACCAATAAATTGGCATCTTTTCCGCTCAATAATTCCACTGCATCAGTACAAGCTTTCGTAAAAGCTTCACGCTGCTCTTTTTCTCTCTTATTATTATCTTTTGTAAACCCATAAAATGTAGCTTCTTTTATACCATATTCAATCATCATTTCATAAAGTTCAAAACCAGGCTTAATGCCGTATTTATATCCATCTTTTTTTTGATATCCCTTTTCCTGTGCCCATCTTCTATTGCCATCAGGTATTATGCCAATGTGTGCAGGTATTCTTTTAAATGACTCCATTTAGCACCGCTCCGTTTTTCAGTTTATAATCAGCAGAATTATTTTACCCAAGATAAAAGGAAAGTAATCATCTTTGTGCTAACAGAAATCCTAAATTTCTTCTCACATAAAAAATCTTAGAGCATTTGCACCTGCAGTAATGAGAGCACATACGCCTGCAAGAGAAACCCATAGACACCATTTACACCTTGTACCACGCCTTTTTGCAATAAAAAATGCAGTACCTCCAATGATTAATAAAAGCACTCCCAAAATCGTACCCAAAATGATTCCAATTTTCATACTTTAAACCTCCATCCTATTAATTTGCTTATTTGTTGAATAAGCAAATGCAAGTCCGATAACGAATACCACAACACTACCCGCAAATACATAAATATTTACACCCAACCCCATTACAACGTTTCCTAAAATAGTAGATAATATGATTGCAGTTACAATTGTTGTAGAAACAGATTTGTTAATAAATCCGATTCTTAGAGAAATAAAGCCAATTGAACTAAGCGTCAAAATAAAAGTGACAATATTGATAATCTGTGAAGAGGCTAGTGCCATAGTAATATTACCGCCCAAGATGGGAAATATGCTCTCTGTCACAAAAAACAAAACATTTGGGATGAGTGTAGATAACAAAAAACCAAATGTAATAAACCCAGCAACCAAAACTATCTTCACAATGAATACTTTTGATCTTGATATAGGATAAGAAAACATCAGCAGCGCTTTTTTACGGCTATAATCCTCTATAATAAATTTGGAATACATCACTACCGAGAATACCGAAAATACAAGAAATGCTATTCCTGTATGCAGCTTTAAAATGTTTTTATAATCCATAAATTCAACAACGTTTTCCGTCTTTGTAATGGTTGCAATCATATACAGGAATCCGGTCATCACTATACCTATAATAGTCAAAGCAATATAGTAAGGCGTTAGTTTGTTTCTTTTCAGTTCTAATCTAATTAGTTCATTCATTTATCCCCACTCCTTTTATCGCCTCAAAGTAATACTCCTCTAAGCCTTTAGAATACTGTTTTTTAATGTCCTTCATTTTTGCCTGCCTTGCTACCGTACCATTTACCAAAATTCCCACTGTATCAGCTACATATTCTACCTCACTTAATGCATGGCTGGAAAGGAGTATGGTTTTATCATATTCCCCCGTCAGCTTTTTAAACAGCTCCCGCATATCACGGATACCTTGTGGATCAAGACCATTGATAGGTTCATCTAAAATTAGAATCTGCGGATTATGTATCATTGCTCTCGCTATTGCAAGGCGTGCCCGCATCCCTAAAGAAAACTTAGATACTGGACGATAATCAACTTTCCCCAGCCCTACCATTGAAAGAGCTTGGTCGATATCTGCCTCAGCGTTCATATATGCAAGGTGAATTTTCAAATTTTCCTGAGCACTTAAATGCTCATAAAACACAGGAGTTTCTATTGATATACCTACATTTCTTAAAACTTCATTGCGATGATTTTCTGTCTCCAATCCCAAAATATGAATGGAACCGGCATCCTTGTGAAGAAAACCTACCATCATTTTAAAAACAGTCGTTTTTCCTGCACCGTTTGAACCTAAAAATCCGTAGATTTCATTTGAGCGAACAGATAAACTGCACTTTTTTATTACTTCTAATGATTGAAAACTTTTTTTAAGATTTTCCACTTTTATTGCATATTCCATAAACTTCCTCCTACTCAAAAATTTTATCAATTAAATTATCTATCATGAAATCAAAAACCTCAAAGTGATCATAAGACAAACGATCTTTTACCGATACAATAGAGAGGAGAGACATCAATATCGAAGCTGCCTTGTTTTTATCAATCAAGAATTTCAAATATGGTTTGCTAAAAAGCAGCTCTCCGCTGTGGCGACTGTTTTTTTCAATTGCACTAAGCTGCTCAGTAGAAAGCTTATTAGCAAGAGCAAGAAAATCCGCGCTCTGCATATCACATATTAAAAGATTCTTATTGTACTCACGATAGCTTGCTTTTAGCGCTTGTGCGAAACCTTGCTTGTTAGGCTGCTTCTCCATAATTTTCTCAACAAGCGTATATATGCGATCCTGCACCATACATAGAGTTTCACTAAACAACGCTTCCTTTGATTCAAAGAACAAGTAAAAAGCACCTTTCGATATTCCGACTTGTGCGCAGATTCCATCTACACTTGTTTTTTTATACCCATATTTAGCCCAGCTTTTTTCACATTCCGCAAGCATCTTTGATCTAATATTTTGTTTTTCCTGTTCTGTAAAACCTCTCGCCATACAATTGCTCACTCCTTACTATATGACTCAAAATACTTTTTTAGTCATATAGATTTTATCATGTTCATTGACACATGTCAATAGACAGGGAGTGTATCTGGTATTTTGAAGAAAGTTGGCCAACGCCACGGTAATACCAAGTCGTTGCCACATTCCAAGAAAAGTTTTTCACCTTTTTTGATCCGGTTCCTTTTATATTAAATAATTTGGTTTTGTATAGTTTCTATAATATTTCCTTTTTTTACACTTCTAGCCGAAAATGCATACGCCAATATAATTGACAACAACATACAACCAATATAAATAAATATCGTCCTACCCGGAAAAACTGCAAGATACTCATTCCATGAAATCAAAGTCAGCTTCAACATGTACCAACAAATCAAAACAATGAAAGGAATACTTACTAGCAACGGAGAAAATGCAAATAAAAGTCCCTCTAGAAACAACATTCTATTCAATCCTCCCGGCGTAAGACCAACTGAACGTAACATTGCATAGTCCCTTTTGTGAATCTGTAAATTATTCGATATGGTAGAATACGCATTAAAAATACCTATTATTCCAAACATTAATGCGATTGCATAAATAGCAACAGATATTGCTTGTTGTCTTATTGCTTCATTTTCCTGTTCTTCTAATAATGTCCATATTGAAAAATCTTGTGAACCAACATACGTATTACAGATCTTATATATTTTATCCTTAACCATTTTTGAGTTATCTTTTCCAACTATAAAATCCATTGTCATTCTGTTTGCCTCAAGTTCTCGTTCTGGATTAAAATTTGATATAATTTTTTTATACTTATTCATTGGGAAAACAAGTGCAACACTGTATCTAGACATACTTAGGGCTCCCGGCTCCTTTTGTGTTACATCTCCAACTATAGCATTAAATTCATAATTTCCATCTGTACCGTCATATACCTTCTCAGACAGACGCAGGGTGCTATCTTTGCGCAAATTTAGCATTGGTAGCTTCTGGATTTCTTTTGCCCCAGGTGCCAAATGATAGGTGCTATCATATAAAATTCCCCTACAATTTTCCTTCTTATAATACTGACTAGCGTTAATACCTATTTGTTTACAATATGAATGGAATGACTCATCGCTTAATCCTACCAGACACACCTCAATCTTATAATTATCTTTGTCCTTTGATACATAGTACTTATTCTTATCAACACTATTAAATCCACCGGCAGCTACGAATTTATCTGACTGCTGTGTTGCAGCCACATTCGTTGTTACCAGAACCTGACGATGTACTACGCTTTTCTTTATTTCAGGAATCGAAAGAATATTCTTCACCATTGTTTGATTGGGGGTATCCATTAGATTTAAATCGAGTGACATATCATATTTCGTTATTTCCCTATTTTTAGACTGCGCAAGTTGATAAATTGTAATAATATTGGCATAGCTTGCAATCAGAATAAAGCATAAAGAAAGTGAAATAATCGCTGTACGCAAACTTTTTTTATTGGCTTGGAATTGTCTGCCCGCCAGCTCGCCTTCTATGTGGAATAATTTTTGTAGTAACTTATGATCTCTCAGCTTCTTTTTACCTGAAGTCATTTGCGAAATTCCTTCTACAGCTGGTATTTTAGCCATTTTTCTGGCTGGAATAGACGCTGAAACCAATACTGTAATAAGCGAAATTGCTAAAGCGATCATAACTACATACCAGGAAAAAGACAAATCCATCTTTTTATAATTGTCTGTGACTGAAAGTATTCTGTTCATATTCGAAAAAATAATTTTTGTAAATAACAGCCCCACCAGGATTCCAATTGGCGATTGTATAAGCCATAATAAAAATCCCTCATATAAAACAGAATTCTTAATTTGAATAGGGGTTGCACCTATGCTTTTTAATATACTCAATTCTTTTATTCTACTGTTTGCAGAAAGAGAAAAAGCATTATAAATAATCAGAATAAAAGTCCCCATAACCAATAGTAATAAAATTGATACGATTGCAATAATAAGTATCATTTGAGCGCTGACTGCATGGTTTTCAGATATACCATATAAGCTTAGCAGTGGAGTATTATATTTTATTCCATACTGTCCTCTGGTATCTTGTTTAAGTCCTGTATTTTTTGCTAACTCCGGTAGAACCTCGTATATTTTTCCAAGGTGAAAAAGACGCATGTAAACTGTTAACTCATCATTCGCTTGTATTTTATTTACGTCTAGATAGCCCATAGTGATATATCCTGGATATGCAGATAAGCTTGAGACATCCAACATTCCTACTATTGTATAAGTTCTGCTTCCAGTTGACAAAAAAGTTTCATCATCATGTTTGTAATCGTTGACATCAACAATTTTATCTCCTACCATTCGTTTTCCAACAGGCAACGATAGTTTATCACCAATATGATAGGCTGGGTTATCAGAAAAGAACTGTTTTGCTATTACGATCTCTCCATCTTTCTCTGGAAGCCGTCCCTTTGTAAGGGTGTTTTTCAAATTCATATCTTTCCAGAAATTTTTATCTCCATCACGTATTAATAAATATGGTAGTTTTGAATTTGTAAGTTTTGCTGTGATCCATGTTCCCTTTACCATAGCGCTTTCAACTTCCGGATGATCGATTACCTTTTGTAATTTATCTCCCTTTATAGAATCAAACAATTCTCCATGCCAGTTTCCTGTCTGGGCAATGGTCATTGCTATTTTAGACTGCCAATACGAATATATAAAGGTGCATAAGGAAAATAATAATGCTGATGCAATTACAATTGCAACCAGAATCGATATGGTATGTCTTTTATTTTTTTTAATTTGCTGTAAGGTATATTCATTAATTATTTTCATGAGTAACCACCTCGTCTGATAAAATCTTTCCATCTACTATCTTTATCATTCTGTTTGCAGATAAAGCAACCTCATTATCATGTGTTATCATCACAATCGTCTGGTTGTATTCTCTATTTGCCTGCTTTAATAGTTCCAATGTTATTTTTGTATTTTCTCGATCTAAATTTCCTGTTGGTTCATCTGCTAAAATAATAGATGGTCGGTAAATTAGAGCACGGCCTATTGCCACACGTTGTTGCTGCCCACCAGAAAGCTGATTTGGTAAATGTTCCAGTCTTTTTTCAAGTCCAAGCAATTTTACAATTTCTTCAAATTCTTTTTCTTTCTCATATATTTTTATTCCATCTAATAACATTGGGAGAAGTATATTCTTTTTTACATCCAATGTAGGTATCAGATTATAAGATTGATAAATTAAGCCGACCTTCTTGCGACGAAAGATTGACATTTCTGTTTCGTTTAGTGCAGAAATATCCGTGTTATCAATCCATATTTTGCCACTAGTTGGTTTATCAACGCCTCCTAACATATGTAAAAGAGTCGATTTACCTGATCCACTTGGGCCTATAATTGAAACAAACTCTCCTGTATTTATTGTAAGGTTGATATGGTCTAATGCTTTTACTTCTGCCTCCGCATTGCCATATATTTTTGAAAGATTCTCTGCTTTTAAAATAATCATATAAATTTCCTCTTTTCTGTACATCTTTGTTCTTCATTTCTCATTCATTGTACAACAACAACCTTGTGCTAACTTTGAATCTACCTTGTTTTTACCTTGATATTTGCATATCTTTATATACAAAAAAGTCTCTAAATTATATAATAGTTTCTGGTGGAAATGAATTTCTTTGATTGTTTATATAGGGAGATGATTTTATGGAGACAGATTCTATTCTCATAGTTGATGATGAGATTGAATTATTAAATATGATAAGATATATTTTTGAAAGAGCTGGTTACGAACACGTAAGAACTTCTGCTTCAGCAAAAGAGGCTTTAAAAATAATAAAGATGGAAAATCCATCTATTGTAATACTAGACATTATGATGCCTGAAATGGATGGCTTTGAACTATTGCAAGAATTACGTGTATTTAGTCAGATTCCAGTACTCATGCTTTCCGCAAAAGGTGAAGCCGAGGATCGCTTTTCAGGATTTGAACTTGGTGCTGATGATTATCTTACAAAGCCTTTTTTACCTAAAGAACTTTTGCTTCGAGTTTCTGCTATTTTAAGACGTACGAATCCACCAAAAAATAATCTTGTATTCCTCCATTCTTCTACCATCGATTTGGATAAAGCTGAAATTTTACGTAATGATATGCGTATCTCCCTTACTGCAAAAGAATACAGCATCATTAAAGCTCTTGCGGATAATGCAGGAAAAATCGTTGCAATTGGAACCCTCTGCCAACAATGTTGCGGTGGTGAATACTGGCAAGGATATGAGGCGACACTGATGACATATATTAGGCATTTACGGCAAAAAATTGAATGTGATCCATCCCATCCTATTTCCTTAATAACAGTAAAAGGGCTCGGATATAAACTTATAATTAAGGAGGAACAGTAATTGAACACTACAAAACAATTTTTCAAAAAATATATTTCTTCCGCTTTGATTATTCTTTTCCTATTTTTCACTATAAATATTATACTTCTTTTTTGTATAATAACCTTTATAACAAATACCAGTAAAATTTCCAATATATCTATTTCTGAGATTGCAAATGGTATACATATAGATCATAATCAGATCGTTACTATAGATAATAAATCGGTAGATTTAATAGAGAAAGAAAAATGTTGGGCAATGGTATTAAATGATGACGGGACAGTAATATGGGAAAATTCCATGCCAGACAATTTACCTAGACACTATACTTCATCCCAAATAGCAAGATTTAGTCGTTGGTATTTAGATGATTATCCTGTTCTTGAAGAAGTCTTATCTTCTGGTTTGCTTGTCATCGGATATCCTCAAAATAGTATCATAAAATTAAATTACGTATCAAACTCTCATATAATAAAGGGGCTTATATATGGAAGCATTCTTTTCATCTGTATCAATATTTTAGTACTATCTTATTTTATTTGCCGCAATATAAAAAGATTAGAAAAGGCAATCAGCCCAATCATAAATGGAATACAAAACATCTCACAAGGAACTGCAATTGCTCTGCCCGAGGAAGGTGAGCTTGCAGAGATAGAAACTGCTTTAAATAAGACTGGAACACATTTAATCGAAAAAGAGAGGGCTCGTGCTGAATGGATCAACGCAATCTCCCACGACATCCGGACACCTTTATCAATTATGCTTGGATATGCAAGTGAAATAGAAGATGACAGCCTTTTACCGGAATACATACAAAATCAGGGTGAACTCATACGACGTCAAGGTGAAAAACTGAAAAATCTCATAGCTGATCTAAACCTTGTATCCAAACTTGAATACTCTATGCAGCCACTTAAAATTGAAACTATTTATCCTATTGAATTGATAAGACAGGTAATTATTGAATTTTTAAATACAGGACTTGAAGATAAATATAAAATTAATTTTGACACTGACGAAGATTTGAATAACTGCTGTTTATATGGAGACTTATCACTTCTTAGACGTATGCTTCAAAATATTATTCAAAACAGTATCTGCCATAATCCGCAAGGTTGCAATATTAATGTTTTTCTTAAGAAAATAAATCAGGATTTGCAGATTGAATTATCAGATAATGGAATTGGACTCCCAGACGATAAACTAACTGCTTTTAATAAGAATTTTTTCATGGACATAACTGGAACAATAACAAGTGAAGTTGGTCATGGTTTTGGTATACAAATCGTTTATCAGATTGTTAAATCCCATAATGGTAGTATTCATTTAAAAAAGAATTCTCCACATGGCTTAATGGTAAGCATTTTGTTGCCATTAAGCACAGAGCCCTCTCTAAATTAGAAAAGGCTCTCCATACAGAATTTTTTTATGAAAGTATCCAAACCGTAAAGGTTTGAATACTTTCATTTTCTTTATAAGCTTGACGGAGACGGTGGGATTCGAACCCACGTACGATGTTACCACCGTAAACTGATTTCGAGTCAGCCCCGTTATGACCACTTCGATACGTCTCCATATTAAGTTTAATTTCTTACCACTTTCTCATTATATAAGATTAATAGCTATAAATCAACAATTCTATTAACAAACTATGCTGGAATTTTTCTACTTTTTCTACTTGTTTGCTAGTATCATATCAAAAAACACAAATTAAATTGGATTTATATCA
Source organism: Clostridium oryzae (assembly GCF_002029235.1). Taxonomy (GTDB): domain Bacteria; phylum Bacillota; class Clostridia; order Clostridiales; family Clostridiaceae; genus Clostridium_AE; species Clostridium_AE oryzae. Next base: position 67,057 of record NZ_MZGV01000003.1, on the reverse strand, counting down.
ATATGCTTAGGCGTAGCGTAACCAATTATATTCTTGCTATAATGTATTATGGATATTTACAAAGAAATTATTTCATTTCAGCTACGTTATGTAAGGCATTTATATCTTGAATAAAATATCCCTGTTTTGTTTTTGATAAAAAACCTCGTTTTACCAAATCAGCTAAGACATATAACAGATGGCGATATGTTATACCTAAAAACTCAGCTACTTCTGTATGTTTTTCTTTGTATAGACAATTATGTGATGTAAGCAATATAAACCTTGCTAAACGTACTTCTAATGGGTATAATTGATTTTTTGAATAATTGTAAGTATTTCTTATTGCTTTTTGACTCAAAAATAAACAAATATAACGAAGAAACTTTATATCATTAAGTATTCTTTCTTTACAGTCTTTTACACGAATAGCGTAACAGGTACACGGAGTAATAGCTGTTATGCCATTGGTTGTATCTTGACCACCAATCAATTCCATTTCCCCTATAAAACAGGGTGAGCTTATAAAATTGATTAGAGAAATGCGCCCATTTCCATGAGAAATAAATAGTTTCGCCCGTCCATCAATTAGATAAAACAAATAAGCAGATTTATCGCCTTCATTCAATATCTTTTCATCACTTTCAAATTTTACGACAGATATATAGGGATGTATATTAAAACTAAAAAAATCTGTCAACGGAAAGTGATTATAATATTCTTCTAAAATTTCGCTCTTCTTTATAATCTCCAAGATATTCACCTCTCTAAAATGGTATGAGATTTCTCATATTCAGACTATCACGCATTGTTTTATAATGCAAGAAAAGGAGGTTGAATATTAACATGAAGCAACAAGAATATTGGAACAAAGTATCAACTAAAAAGAAATTTACAACCCCGTTTCATTCAGATGAATTTTCCAAATATGTATGCAAAAGTAATACTATCCTTGATGTTGGGTGTGGTTATGGTCGAACACTTAATGAATTATATCAACTTGGTTATCATAACTTGATTGGAATTGATTTTTCAGATGGCATGATAGAACAAGGACGAAAACAATTCCCTTATCTTAATTTGCGTGTAAAAAAGGAAGCAAGAATAGACCTGCCAGATAATAGCATTGACGCTGTTATCCTATTTGCGGTTTTGACTTGCATTTATGATAATAATGAGCATCAATTTCTTATACATGAAATAAAACGTATATTAAAACCTAACGGAATTTTATATGTAAATGACTTTCTCCTAAATTCAGATGAAAGGAATATAAAACGCTATCAAAAATTTCAGGAAAAATACGGAACCTATGGCATTTTTGAATTGCCAGAGGGTGCTATATGTCGCCACCATTCCGAAGATTGGATTCACAATCTTTTAACTAGCTTTACTACTCTTAAATATCAGCATTTGACCTTTACAACTATGAATGGTAATAAATCCAATGGATTTTATTATATTGGAAGAAAAAACTAAATAAAATGGTATAATGTTTTATAAAAGGTGAACTAATGGCATGCCTTTATCATCTGATAATTGTATCTTATTTACATACACATTGGAGGTAACTATGTTATGAAAGAGGAAGAAAAGATATTTGCGGGCAAAATTTTTGACCCACGAAAAAAAGAACTGAAAGATATAAAGCATCAAGCACACATTGCTTGCCAAAAGTATAATACAATGGACGAATACGACCCTAACCGTTTACTGATCATTAAGGAGTTTATCGGTGATATCGGCAAAACTTATTATTTTCAAGGGCCTATCCAGTTTAATTACGGTCGCCATACTTTTATCGGAGAAAATTTCTTTGCAAACTTTAATTTAATGGTGATGGATGACGCCCGCATCTATATTGGTGACAATGTATGCTTTGGACCGAATGTTTCATTAATGGCCACGACCCATCCCCTGATTGCCCAAGAACGTATGGGATTCGATGAAAGCGGAAATACCACAATGGCTGAATACGCCGAAGAAATCCATATCGGAAACAGCGTATGGATTGCATGCAATGCCGTTGTATTAGGTGGTGTACACATAGGAAACAATGTAGTAATCGGTGCCGGTAGCGTCGTAACAAAAGACATTCCTGATAACTATCTCGCATTTGGCAACCCCTGCCGTCCGGTTCGTCTGATCTCTGAAGCGGATAGTAAAAAGCATTTGATTTTAGAAGAAGATATCAAGCATTTTGAATATAACGTAAAATAATTATTGAATTCCTGTAAGCAGGTTAGAAAGGACAATTCAAATGAAAGATTGGTTTACAATAAATCATATTGATGCGGATACGCATATAATCAGTGAATATCGGCATTGGGAGGAAACACACGTCTATCTGTTGAACGGTAAAGACCACAGTCTTTTAATCGATACCAGCCTCGGTATCTGCAATATCTATGACGAAGTAATAAAGCTGACAGATAAGCCTGTCATCGCCGTAGCAACCCATATTCACTGGGATCACATTGGCGGTCATCAGTATTTCCCGGATTTTTACGCCCACGAAGATGAATTAAACTGGCTGAGCGGCGAATTTCCTCTGACTATGGATCAAATCAAAAGTATGGTAATCGACCGCTGTGAGTTACCGGAAGGTTATGATGTAAACAAGTATGAGTTTTTTCAAGGTACTCCGACACGAGTGCTGAAGGATGGCGACGTAATTGATATTGGAGGCCGCTGCATTCAGGTACTGCATACTCCCGGACATTCGCCAGGACATATGTGCTTTTGGGAAAAAGATCGCGGCTATCTTTTTACCGGTGATCTGGTCTACAAAGACACACTGTTCGCCTACTATCCATCCACCGATCCCGAAGCGTATCTTGTTTCTTTGGAAAAGGTCTCGGCACTGCCGGCCAAACGGGTATTCCCAGCACATCACAGTCTCGATATTCATCCGGAAATTCTCGCCCGTATGCGCGATGCTTTCCGACAACTCCAAACCGACGGAAAACTGCATCATGGCAGCGGAACATTTGATTACGGCGATTGGGCCGTATGGCTGTAAGGTAAATCCTAATGAATCTGACTTATGTGTCTGCCGAAACTGCGAATATTGAACCGCTGTTTCAACTGAGCAAGAACTTGATTGACCGATATGAGTACACTTCGCTAATCGACTATTCCAAAGTGCTTTCATGGGTGCGGAATAAAATTGAAAATCACATCAATGAATATACCTGTATTTTTCAGGACAACCAGAAAGTCGGGTATTACCGTTTCCATTCTACGAATGGAAAGATGGAATTGAATGATTTATATATCCTTTCACCATATCAGGGCCGATGGAAGGCGCGATCATATCGAGGAATTCTTGAATATAGACGTTTCCTTGCGGCGGAGACTGGAGTCTCACTTTTTTGAGCATGAAGACTTCTCCTTTCTAATTTTGGTTTCACACATAGAAAAATCTGCTACATTTCCGTGGCAGATTGGAGAATAACAATTCGCTTTACCAATGATTTGCGGTAATATATAAATTGACAAATCATTGATGTGACTTATATTTAGATAACTGTAATTTAGCTATTAATTATATACGGGGGTGAAATCTTGGATAGTTTAAATGGAAAAGTTGCCGGTTGATAAACTTGATATTGAAGAATGGAAAAGAGTGCTTGATGTCAATCTTAATGGGGCTTTTTATACAGCTAAGGCCGCAATTCCATATCTAAAGAGAAGCGGTTCCGGTAAAATTATAACAATTGGTTCTGGAATGGGACACAAAGGTAGAGCGGATGGTGCCCCTTATAGCTGTTCAAAAGCCGGATTATGGATGCTCACAAGAATTTTAGCTCAGGAATTATCAGAATTTAAGATCAGCGTAAATGAGCTGATTCCCGGCCCGGTGAATACGGATATGGGAAATGATAGTAAGAAAGATAAGAATTCAGCTTTTTCTATAAATGGTGAATGGGTTAAAGCTCCGGAAGATGTTATAGATTTAGCTGTTTTCCTTGCAGGTTTGCCTGACACAGGTCCTACAGCTCAAAGCTTTAGTTTGATGAGAAGAGATATCTAAACATTTTGTGGATGATGATAAGAAACTCACGGGCGATGGCCATCTGCACCTGTATCCAGTCGAGAAAATTCAGGTCTTTTTCAAGGAGCTTGCAGATAACCAAATTCTGCTCCTGCTCCATACGGCTATGGAGAAACTGTTTGTTTTCCTCAAAATTTTTACAGCTGTTGAGGCATAACCCTAATGCTGCCTCTGCCGGACTGGTACTCGATTGCGCATTCAAAGCAGGCCGACACCTAAAGCCCATGCAAGGTAAGAGAAGAACAGCACGATTGATTGTACCCCTGGCATATCGAACAGCTCTACGCCCATGTTGCCCATCTGCATAAAAAAATCACCGAGGACAGTATCGGCGACAAAGTCCCATATGAACATTTAAATCCACAACTCCTTTCCCGGAAAAAGAAAATGCCTGCGAATTAGAGCTGCATACATTTGGTTACTTTTTCTGTTTTTGATTCTAAGATTCATTTTGCTATTCTATATCTTATTAAATATTTGACTTAGTAAATATTTTAAGCTATCATAAATAACGTAACGGAGGGTACACTTCGTGTGCTGGATAAGTTATCAACAGATGTTGTTGATTGCTTATCCTTTTTTTATTTTATGCGCTGTAAGCCCAAAGCAATAAAATGCGAAGAAATATCCTCTTATAAAATTAATAAATATTAGGAGATGCTATAATGGTGAAAAAAGACAAAACACAATCTACTATCTTGCTAATGCCACAGAAACATCTTGGATCAACAGGATTAATTCTGTTCATTTCCTTGATGGGAATGTTTATACCATTGTCAATTGATCTATATCTTCCTGCCATGCCAACTATGACAAACTATTTTAAAGCGACATCTGCAATGGTAAATTTGACCCTGATTGCTTTCTATCTTTTTTTTGCGGTCGGCATTATTCTCTTCGGCCCCCTCAGTGATAAACACGGCAGAAAACCCATCCTTATTTTTTGTTTGTCTTTGTACACAGTCGGAAGCATAGCATCTGCCCTGTCAATGTCGATATACCAGTTGATCCTGTTCCGGATAATCCAGTCATTGGGAGCCGGAGGCGTTATGGCCATTTCGACGGCTTTAGTGAAAGACTGTTTCTCTGGGAAATTAAAAAGCAAGGTTCTGGCCGTAGTACAAGCTATGGGCGTAATTGCACCGATGGTTGCCCCTATTGCGGGTGCTGCAATTTTACGTGTAGCTGAATGGAGAGATACCTTCTGGGTTCTCGCTTTGATCGGAAGTCTGACATTGATAACTGCACTTATGTTTCAGGAAACACTGCCAAAAGCAAAGCGCTATAGCGGTAATCTGGAAGGTTCATTAAAACGCTTACTTGTAGTTGGAAAGAACGTGGGATTCAGCGCTTTCCTGTTTGTTGCCGCAATGCTTGCAGCACCCTACATGGCTTACGTAGCGATGTCATCCTACATATATCAAAATCACTTCTCTCTAAACGCACAGACATACAGTTTCTTTTTTGCTGTTAACTCTGCTTTAGCTATTCTCGGCCCTGTTATATATATTCGTTCCATTGGAAAACTGTCTGCGCGCACTTTTTCATGGTGCTGTTTTGGTGTGGCACTGGTCAGTGGGTTTTGCATACTACTGCTTGGAAACCAATCCCCATTGATATTCCTCATTTCTTACCTTCCTTTTACTTTAGTTGAGAGTGCCATACGGCCTTTCAGTACCAACATCCTGCTGGATCAGCAAAGTGAGGATATCGGTTCCGCTTCTTCGTTAATCAATGCTGTCCACACCATTTTAGGCAGTATTGGCATGGCACTAGGTTCATTGGCATGGATCAACATGGTCCATGGCCTTGGAATTATCATGATTTCATCGTCCCTGATAGCAGTTACCGTATGGATCATTCTCCTTCATAGTAAAGCAATTGTAAATGGGATCAAGGACTAAGCTTGGAAAAAATACGATTAGGCAAATAATTTGGAGGTATTGAGTATGGAACTATGTTTTGGTTTATTAAAAAAAGAGCAGGCAGTAGATGCAGCGAAAATAATAGTGAAAGCTTTTAAACAGCCGCCATGGAATGAATGCTGGGAAGATACACAAGCCACTAAAAGCGTAATTGCTTCTCTTGAAAATCCAATGGACAGGTGTTTTGCAGCTTTTGATACCCAAAAAATCGTCGGAATATTGTTTGGGAGAATACAGATTTATTCGCGCGACGACTTTTATATCATGATGCTTTCGGTATTATCAGAATATCAGCATAAGGGCATCGGAAAAGGCCTGCTTCATTTTTGTGAAAAAGCGTTGAAATCTGAGGGAATATCTCATATTGAATTGATAACTGCTCCATTCGATAAACAATTTTACAATAAGTGCAATTATTCCGTCAGTGATGCGGTTCACTTTGAAAAAAATATATAGCGTAATTTTATAAAATGGCTATAGAAAAAGGCGCAAATCCGAAAAGTGTGGTTGAAAACGACGCAGAGGACATTTATGTTGCCATAGATAACAACGTTATAGTTGGACTCATCCACATAGCCGAAGGAAGCATTCCACTGTAAAAACTGTCGACTGATACATCGCTTTGATAATAATTTCACGCTTATCCATTTCATTCACCTGTCAACTGCATTATATCATATAAGCAAAGACTTGACCACGGGTCGAAAATGTGATAGACTATAAGTAATTCGACCCGCAGTCGAAAATGTAACCATCATTCTGTAATGAACACCTATGGTACAGTTTTTATATTGTTTTAGGAGGCAAGAAATTGGAAAGCAAGAAATTCTGGAATCAACTATCGTCCGGCTATGATAAACATGCGCTTCATACATATCGTCAAGCTTATGCTGATACTATCAGTAAATCTGAAAAATATATAAATCCGAATCAGATTGCAATGGATATCGGTTGTGGCAGCGGCATTACTACGATAGAGCTATCAAAAAGTGTGAAAGAAATATACGCTATTGATACCGCTAAGAAAATGATTGATGTTGCTGCGGCAAAGATGAAAAGTGCCAATATTAAAAACATTCATTTTGAAGTATCGGATATTTTTGATGCCCGCTGGGCAACAGGTTCATTTGACGTAATTATGGCATTCAATATTCTATGTTACATAAAAGACATAGATTCTTTTCTTTCACGTGTCTTTGAACTGCTAAAACTGGATGGTATTTTCCTTTCGGCAACAGATTGCTGGGGCGAAAAAAGAAATATTATTACTTATACTCAATCGTTGCTATGCAAAGCCGGTGTTCTTCCGCTTATGGAGAATTTAAAGATTCACGATGTTGAAGCCATGATTTCAAAACATGGCTTTCATATTCTGGAATCCTGCAATTTATATGATAAGCTTCCAAATCTATTTATAGCCGCAAAAAAATGATTAGTTACAAGTAAGTTAAAAAATCCATGTGCAGGTTCGACTCCTGTCACATGGATTTTTTAGTGTGTCATTTACTCAATTTACATGCAGCGTCATTTAGTCCCACTACTGAATTAATGTTTTTGCTTAATAATAGCGGCCTTGCTCTTTCAATTGAGATATCAGATAGCACATCGACAAAATCATAATGAAAAACATTAGTAAAAGAAAATACCATTACAGAGATCGCTGCAACAGTTGGATTTGAAAATGTTGGATATTTTGACCGTATTTTTAAAAAAGCATTTGGTGTTACTCCAAAATATCTACGAAAATACTTGCGTAATAACTAGGGCGCGTTTGAAAAGGAAAAGATGAACAAATATGGCATGATTGATTTGGTGATGTTCATTTATAGTCAGAATTATTTTAATAAGTATAGTATAGAAAGTGAAAGGATTCAAACAACGATGGTTCGAATCCTTTCACTCGTTTATTAGACTGGCGTAGATAGTAAGATTCGAACGCACGTGGCCTTGCGGACAGCTTGATTTCGAATCAGCCTCATTATGACCAATTCAATACGTGTCCACATTATATTCTACTTTATTATAAACCCGGCCAGTAGTAAATATATCAAACTACTTAATAAGTGCATAAATATAATGTATTACTGTCCTAATGCTGTAGATATAATATAAGTAAATAAATTTAGATTTATTTACTTATATGTATTGCAAATTATTTGCATCTAAATATATAATAGATTAGTAAAAGCAAATTTTGCAAAAACTTAAAATATAGATACAAAAATATAAGAAGTTCAACGAACTCGTAAATTTTGTTATCTATATAAGGATTTATTACCTTGTATCTAGGAGGAAACATGTTAACTATTAAAAATTTAAATTTTTCATACGGAGATTCTTCTGATTATGTTTTAAAGAATATAAATTTAAAAATAGACAAGGGTGTCTATTTATCTATTTTAGGTGAAAATGGAAGTGGAAAAAGCACTCTACTAAAATTATTGTTAGGATTTCTTAACCCATCCGGTGGTTCGATTGCTATTGATACAAAGAACATAGGCTATGTACCACAAAAGTTTGAGAGCTATAACTCACAATTTCCTATAACAGTATATGAGATGATGAATGTACATAGAAAATGTACTAAAATTAAAGATAAATCAGCTATAAAAAATGCTCTGGATACTGTAAATATGACAGGCTTTGCTAATTCACTCATTGGGAACCTATCTGGAGGACAACGGCAAAAAATTTTTATTGCCAGAGCATTACTTGGTAAGCCTGACTTATTAGTACTTGATGAACCATCTACGGGTATAGATAATCCGAGTCAGAGAGAAATCTACTCTCTACTAAAAGATTTAAATAGAAAAGAAGGCATGACTATAATATCAGTAGAACATAACTTTAATGCTGCTATGAACAACTCAAGCAAAATTTTCTATTTAAATTCAGGGATAGGGTGTCTTCATGACCCACAGGATTTTTCTGCAACAGCAGAAAGGAGGGCTTCAAATAATGTTTCAGTATAGTTTTATGCAAAATGCATTAATTATATCTATATTAATTTCTATAATCTGCCCATGCATAGGAGTATTTTTAGTATTGAGAAGACACTCAATGATTGGAGACACTCTGGCTCATAGTTCTCTTGCTGGTGTAGCTCTTGGTCTTGTATTTGGTCAAAACCCTATAATAAGTGCATTTATTTTTACTTCTCTCTGCTCCTTTTTGATAGAAGTACTTAAAAACTATTACAAAAAGTACACTGAGATTATACTTGTTATTGTTATGTCATTAAGTATTGGTATAGCAATAACGCTGATAAGTTCTGGCCAAGCAAGAGCCAATGTAAATTCATTTTTATTCGGAAGTATTCTTACAGTTACTAAGCAGGATCTTTTAATAGTTTCTGTATTATGTTTGATTACTTTAATAGTATTGTTTGTTTTCTTTAATCAACTTGTTTATATAACTTTCGATGAGGAAGGCGCAAAAGTAGCTGGAGTGAAGGTCAAACTTATTGACTATGTATTCTCAATAATCGTAGCTGCTGCTATATCAGTCTCAATACGAGTTGTAGGCGTCCTTGTTTTAAGTTCGATGATTGCCCTGCCAGTAGCTTCTGCAATTCAGCTCCAAAAGGGTTTCAGGAAAACCCTCGTGTATTCAATAATCATAAGCATTATAGATATTATCTCTGGACTCGTAATTTCTTATTATGTAAATGCTGCTGCTGGTGGAGTTATCGCAATAACTTCAGTAATCATGCTTGTTATAGTGATTACTATTAAAAAGGCTGCCTTTCTTTTCAAAAACAAAATTCTTAAAGAAACTCTATAAATTTTTATAATTCAATAATAATGAGCTTACTAAAACATCTGTAAGCTCATTATTATTTACCCTAATTAAATTTCCACTACCGTTCCTTAACATTACTCTTTATCTTGGTTTTATTACAACAAATCCTAGAGGCGGAATCTTTGTCTTTATACTATACTGCTCATTATTCCACTTTTCTTTTTCTGCACAAAGTATGCCTTCTACTGTCTCGCCGCTGCCTCCGAATTCTTTTCTGTCACTGTTGAACACTTCTTTATAATCACCAAGCTTAGGCACACCTATTTTATAATCATATCTAGTTACAGGCGTAAAATTACATACTATTATAGAGAAATCCCCATCTTCGGCTTTTCTTATAAAGCTTATAACGCTCTGCTCATAATTCTGGCAGTCTATCCATTCAAAGCCCTCCTTGCTGTGATCTAACTCCCAAAAAGTTTTATCCTTCAAATAAAAATGGTTAAGGCTCTTAACATAAAACCTCATAGCATCATGAGCAGGATATTCTAAAAGCAGCCAATCTAACTGCTGTTTACAATTCCATTCAATAAATTGGGCAAATTCACTCCCCATAAAAAGAAGCTTTTTACCTGGATGCGCCATCATATATCCATACAGCACTCGGAGGTTTGCAAACTTCTGCCAGTAGTCACCTGGCATCTTATCTATCAAAGACTTTTTACCATGAACCACCTCATCATGTGAAAGTGGAAGTATGAAGTTTTCCGAGTATGTATAACTAATTGTAAATGTAACACTATTATGATGCCACTTTCTATACACCGGATCCTTCTCCATATATTTAAGAGTTTCGTTCATCCAGCCCATATTCCATTTGTAATTGAAACCTATTCCTCCCATATATGTCGGTGCTGTAACCATTGACTGTATAGATGAATCTTCAGCTATCATTAATGGATTGTCCACGCTTTCAAATACCTTTTCATTTAATGTCTTTAAAAATTTTATTGCATCCAGATTCTCATATCCGCCGAATTCATTTTTTATATCTAAATCATTCTTTTTGCCATAATTTAAATACATAATATTAGCTACTGCATCTACTCTTATACCATCTATATGATATTTCCTAAACCAAAAAACAGCGTTGGATATTAGAAAGCTTCTTACATGTCCTTTTTTAAAATCAAAATTAGCTGTACCCCAATCATAATTTTCTCTCAATTTTTCATTATCACTTTCAAATAAATAATTACCGTCAAAGTTATAAAGTCCGTGCTCATCCTTACAAAAATGTCCTGGTGCCCAATCCAATATAACGCCAATACCACATTCATGGCATTTGTTAACAAAGTACATAAAATCTTCATTTGAACCATATCTACTAGTAAGTGAGTAATATCCTGTAGTTTGATATCCCCATGATTCATCCAGCGGATGCTCTGTAAGAGGCAAAAGTTCTATATGTGTATAGCCCATATCTTTAACATAAGCTGTAAGTTCATCTGCCAGTTGCCTGTATCCATATGGAACTCCATCATTTGTCTTCCAAGAACCTGCATGTACTTCATATATATTTACTGGTCTTTTATATATATTAATATTTTTCCTACCGCATAACCAATTTTCATCATTCCATTTATAATTGTCTAAACATTCTACTTGGGATGCATTTTGCGGCCTTAGCTGGCTGTAAAATGCATAAGGATCGGATTTTAATACCTTTTTATTGTTATGCCCTACTATTTCATACATATATGTATTGCCTGGTATAATTTTTTCTACAAATAAATACCATATACCACATTTATCCTTATTCATAATGAATCGCTGGCCATTCCAGTCGTTAAAATCGCCAACTAATCTTACTTCCTTTGCCCCTGGTGCAAAAACTGCAAAATGAGCTCCTTTTTTCCCATTTTCTTCTGTAAGATGGCAGCCAAAAAAGTTGTATGCACTTGAACACTCACCTTTTATAAACTTGTTGTAGTCAAAATTAACACGTTCCCTGAAAATATCATTTTTCATCATATAAATCCTCTCCTGTTAATGAACTTTAACATCATTCCGTAATTTATAATATGTGTCATTTTGTTAATTAATTATTGCTTACGCCGCTTTGTTCTAAAAAATTCACTTAGCAGTTCACTGCAATCATCATTATACTGCCATTTAACATCCATCCAGTAATTTAAATAATTATTCTGTACAAGATTTATAACAGAGCCGCAGGCACCAGAATCTATATCTGGAGCTCCTATGTAGAGTTTACTTAATCTACTCTGAACAATAGCTGCTGCGCACATTGGACATGGCTCCAGCGTAACATACATACTACAGCCTGTCAGTCTCCAGTTATTTATGTATTTACTTGCTTCTCTCACAGCTAATACTTCTGCATGTGCTGTAACATCATTTCTTCGCTCTTTTAAATTGTATGCCCGGCTTATAATTTTGTCATCTTTTACTATGACTGCTCCAACAGGTACCTCACCATATTTCAGAGCTTTTCTTGCCTCTTTTATTGCTTCCTCCATATAATCCATATAAGAAGAAATCCCCCAGTTTTTCAAAATTCTTTTGTATAAATTATACCATTTATATATGTCTTTTGCTTATAAAACCATAAACCTTTATAGTATTATTATATAACATTTGAAAACAATTACAAAGATAGATATTAACCGAGTTTATTTAGGCATGCTATATGTTTTTAGTAAAAAAACAGCATATCATCTCTATCATGATCTGATATACTGTTTCATATACTGTTATTTTTTATAATTAAATGTCATCAAACATTACAGGAATCAATTTTTTAAACTCCGCAAGCAGCGGCAGTGTAAGTTCTCTCATCTGAGGATGAGCCGCTATGTCCGTCCTAAGTTTGAAGAAATGTCTCCATTCCCTCATGTTCATTGTGACTACAATCTCAGTCTTCAAAGAATTAGGAAGTACTGACCTAGCCATTTGAGGTGTAGCTCCAAGTTCTATCATTTTAATATAGTGTACTTCAGCATCCTTCATAGCCTGAGCCCATTCCTCAACAATCTGGCTTACAATTTCCGGCGGCAAATCCTTCATCTTTGTGTCTAATTTTACGCCGCCTTCTATATCAATGACATTTATTTCATTGCCAAACTTACTGTTACTGTAATTGCAATATCTAGTGCTTTCCTGACCAAAGGAAGCCACCCTATGTCTCACTATCTCATGTGATACTCCTCTGTCACAAATAAATCTTACAGTTATAGAACTATGTTCAATCATAGCTTCATGACCACGTTTAATAAGTCCGCCAACAAACTTTGCTGCTGAATCTGAAGTTATTCTGTCTTCGCTTTTATAACAGGTTCTTGCAACCTTCTCAATCTGCTTTAAAATCTTATCACCGTCTATTTCTGATTCAATTATAAATCCAGGTTTTATACAATTCATTATATTCACTCCTAAAACTAATCTATAAGTATCTTATTATAATTTAGGAAATAATGAAAGGGGTTTTATGAAATATATTAATTCTTTCTGAATACTGTTTTCCCTGATATTATCGTTCTGCTAACATTAAATTCATCATCTATAATAATTAAGTCTGCTAGTTTGCCTGCTTCTATACTTCCAATCTGATTTTGAAGTCCCAGTTCTACTGCAGGATTTAACGATGCCATATTTATGGCCTCATTCATACTAATTCCAACGCTATTCTTGAAATTAGCTACTCCTCTATTAAGCTTCAATATACTTCCCGCTAAAGTTCCATCCTCAAGTCTAGCTGAATTGTCTTTAACTATGACCTTTTGTCCTCCAAGTTCGGATATACCATCTCTTAGGCATCCTGCTCTCATAGAATCCGTTATAAGTATGACTCTATCTTTACCCTTCATTTTATATAGGATCTTAAATACTTCAGGATGTACATGTATTTTATCTGCAATAAGTTCACTGAATACATCGCTATTCAAGACAGCTGCTACAGTTCCAGGTTCCCTGTGATTAAAGGCTGACATGGCATTAAAAGTATGTGTAGCATGACTTATTCCATTATTTATTGCTTCTATAGCCTTATCATAGGCAGCTGAAGTATGTCCCAACGAAAGCACTATATCTGTCTTGCTTTTAACTTCTCTAATAAATTCATAGTTTTTATCTTCTTCTGGTGCCATAGTAATTATTTTAATAACATCTGTATAATCCTTTATAAATAAGTATTCAGGGTTAACGATATAATCTTCCTTTTGTGCACCCTTATACTTCTTACTTATAAAAGGGCCTTCCATATGTGCACCAAGTATCTTCGCACCATTATAATCAAGTTTCATGCCTTCTCTTATAACATCTAAAGCTAAGTATATTTTCTCTTTGCTCATGGTCATAGTAGTTGGCAAAAATGATGTAACTCCATTTTGTGCTATACACGTTCCTATAGTCTGCAGACTCTCCAAGTCTGCATCCATTGTATCGCAGCCGCCTGAGCCATGAATATGAACGTCAATAAAACCAGGTGAAACATAGAGACCACCAGCATCTATTACTTCTTCACACTTATTCAAATATTGATCCTTGTTCTTTTCATCCTCTATCCCTAATATCTTTTCATCAAATAACAACATCTTATTTTCTAGTATTTCTTCTTGAGTAACAATCCTACAATTTATTATTGCTTTCAAATTTATTACCTCCTACTCTTCTATTATAAGGATTGTATCCTGAGTATTAGCTGAACTATTACCTACCATTATCTTTACATTTCCTGGTTCAACTATAAATTGCATATCAACATTCCATATAGAAAGTTCCTCTTTGCCAAGTTCCATAGTAACAGTTTTTGCTTCTCCGCTTTCAAGCCATATCTTTTTAAATCCTTTAAGTTCCTTCACTCTTCTAGTTATGCTTGCCTCAAGGTCCTGTATATAAAGCTGAACTACTTCCGCACCTGGAACTCTTCCTGTATTTTTCACATCAATACTTACTTTAACCGTATTACCATTATTAATTTCCTTCAATGAAATCTTATCCCTTTCTAATCTTAAATTAGTAAGCTCAAATTTAGTATAGCTCATACCATATCCAAAGCTATACTGAGGTGATGAAGTCATATCAAGATAATCACTTGTATCCTTATAATTATAATAAACCGGCAGCTGAGCTGAAGCCTTAGGAATGGAAACAGATAACTTTCCACTAGGGTTATAGTTTCCAAAAATTACATCTGCTACAGCCTGTCCTCCTTCTTTTCCAGGATACCATGCACATATTATTCCATCAGCATTCTCCGCTATCCACGGTATTGAATATGGCCTTCCCTGGATTAACACTACTATAACAGGTTTGCCTGTTTTAATTATTTCTTTTGCCAGCTCAACCTGTACTCCTCCCAGCTCTAGGTCAGCTACATCTACACCTTCTCCGCAATCCATTTCTCCTACTTGACCATCTAATATGGCAGCTCCATTCATATCAAATTTCACGCCAAAATCTCTGGCACTGCTTCCTCCAAGCACCAATATTACAGCATCGGAAGCTTTGGCTTTTTCAATAGCTTCAGCAAAACCTTCTGTTGAGGTATCCCTTATACCACAGCCCTTTGCATAAGTAACTTCTGTTTCATCACCAACTACCATTCTTACTCCCTGAAGTACAGTACTTCCTGTACCATTCAGTTGAGGCGCCGTATAATCTCCCAGCTGGCTATATATATAATCAGCATTTGGACCAATGACAGCAACTTTAGATAATTCTTTTTTAAGTGGTAAAATGTTGTTTTCATTCTTTAGTAAAACTATACTCTCTCTTGCCATATCGAGATTTAATTTTCTGGAGTATTCATTATCTACAACTTTTTCTGCTAAAGTTTCATCAACAAATGGATTATCAAAAAGACCTGTCACAAATTTAAGTCTCAAGACTCTTCTAACGGCCCTGTCGATATATTCCTCACTTACTTTTCCTTCTTTAACAGCCTTCTCTAACTTAGTAAAAGCTACGTTCCATAGATTTAAGTCAACACCTGCCTTTAATGCCATAGCTGCAGCTCCCTCATAACTGCCTGCAATATTAACTAAATTATCTACTGCACAGCCGTCAGACATTACTATTCCTTGAAAATTCCATTCATTTCTTAATATGTCTGTAAGCAGTTTTTTATTAGCATGGCAGTATATACCATCTATTTCATTATAAGCTGCCATACAGCCTTCCACCCCAGCTTCCACTGCAGATTTCATGGCAGGAATATGAACTTCTCTTAATTCTCTTTCACCTAACGGTGCCCCCTTTCCATTATGTCCTCCTACACTTGCTCCTTGGGCGCATAAGTGTTTAACTACTGCCGCTAATTTATCATTTCTTTTCAAATCATCAGTACTATGTCCCTGAAGTCCTTTTACTGCAGAGGCTGCCAGCTGAGCTGCTAGATATGGATCTTCGCCATAACATTCCTCTGCCCTTCCCCATCTTGGATCCTGCATTATATCAAGAGTTGAAACAAGAGCTAAGCTTCCCCCTCTGGATTTTATCTCCGCAGCTACCTGTGAAAAAACTTTTTCATACAGTTCCGTATTCCATGCTGAACCAATTCCTATGTTTGTAGGAAACATTGTACCGTTTAGAGCCTGATGACCATGAGGACATTCCTCTGACACGAATATAGGTATTCCAAGCCTTGTATTTTCAATAACATACTTCTGCAGCATATTTGCTACTTTTGCATTATCAGATAATGGAATACCATTATTGAAATTTACTTTAGACCATGGATCGGCCCTAAAAAGACCATACAAAGCTCCAAGCCCATCACCAATGTTAACCTCTTCCTTAAATGCTTCTGATACTTCAAACCCGTTTTCTGTTTTTATGTATGCTTCCCATCCGTATAATTTTTGATTTAATTGTCCTACTTTTTCCTTAAGTGTCATGCGCGAAAGTAAATCTTCTACTCTTTCCTCAACTGAACAATTTATATCTTTATATTTCTCCATATTTATTCCTCATTTCTAGCCATATATTAAAAGACCCTGGTAAAGTAACTTTGCAGGATCTTTTAAATTACCTTATTATATCCACATGCAATTTACCTTATCATACTCAATCAAAATATATCATAACTAAACTATCGCTTAAAGTTAGAAATATCTATTATTTAGTGGACATATTAAAGTTAATAATTTTTATTTTCTCTCAAACTATTAGGTGACACTCCAAAGTGCTCCTTGAATTTTCTATAAAAGTAACTATTATCGGTATATCCAACCTTCTTAGCTACCTCACTTACTTTTAAATTAGAAGAAAGCAATAACTCCTTAGCCTTCTCATTTTTTACTTTGTTAATAAATTCTGAGAAGTTTTGTCCTACCTCTTTATGAAATATTTGCCCCAAATAAAAAGGATTAATATTGTACTTATTTCCTAGAGTCTTTAAAGAAAGCTCCTCATAATAATTCTCTTTAATATAACTTAAAACTTGTTTAGTAATAGGGCTCATCTTTTGAGAAACATTCTTAATATTTCCAACTAGAGATTTGCTTTCAAATTTAATTTCATCCTTTAATTCATCAACAGTTCTTATAGTACATATCTTTAAAATCATATCTCTTAGATTCTCATGATTACTTTGTATATTAAATTCATTACATATCTTATTTACTTCTATCAGCATCTTAATCGCTATATTTTGTACCAAATCCGGTGTAATATTTTCACTTTGTTTCAATTCCTCAAATATGCCATCTATGTAATCATCGATGGCTGCCTGATCTTTACTTAAAATTACCTTTTCAAAATCATGAGAGTTTACTGAAAACTTGGTATTGCTAAGCTTATGCATCTGCGTATAATCAAAATAGTTTATTATTTTATCATATCCCTGTACTAATAAATAATTTTGCAATTTATTTGCTATCTCATAGCTTTTATAAACTTCTAAACAGCCGCACTCTATATTCCCTTGAGTAATAAAACATTTTACGTGAAAAGTATCCCACAAAGTATTTTTAATATCTTTTAGATATTCCAGAATTTGAGCTTCAAAACCTTCAAACTTATTCGAACCAAATAAAATAACTATATTACCCTCTAGATTATTAAATATACATATATCTTCCCTGTTTGCTGAAGAATCCTCTATAAAATCATAGATATCATCAATAGTGTTCTCACCCGAAGTTTCTAAATCACATTTCATAATAGCTACAGAATAATGCTCATAATCTAACCTGATATCTAATAAAAACTCTCTTTCCTTCAATTCAATTAAGTTTATATTGTTCATCATAAGTCGGTAAAGAATATTATCTTTTAATATTTCTTTATCTCTGCTGATCATGTTATTATATTTTACTTCGCTCTCCAATTTAGCTTTTATTGCCTCAAGAGTGCCATACAATTCCTTTTCATTTATAGGTTTCAAAATATAATTTTCTATCCCTAGGCTTATAGATTCCTTTGCATAATTAAAATCATCATATCCGCTCAACACTATAAATTTTGTTTTCTCACTTACTTTCTTTATCTCTTTTATTAATTCCAGTCCATTGACTTTAGGCATACATATATCTGTAATAATTATATCTGCTGGTTTTTTATTAAATAATTTAATTGCTTCTTCACCATTAAGTGCCACATTATCAATAGATAAGCCAAGACTTGTCCAATCTATTAAATCCTTAAGTCCATTAAGTATAAATACCTCATCATCTATAAGCATCACACTATACATAAGCATCCACCTCTTTACTTGGAATTTTTATTATTATCCTTGTACCTGGAGTCTCTTTATTTTCTAAAGTTAACCCATAGTCACTACCGTACTGCATTTGTATTCTCTCATGCACATTAATCATTCCTATTGAATTTCCCTTTACATCATTATGAAGCAGCCTATCTTCAAGTTTCATAAAAGTCTGTTTATCTATACCTTTTCCATTGTCTTCTACTATAATATTTATGTGTTCATCTTCTTTTTCCACCATTATTATCAAATAGTTATCGTATTTATCTAGTTTAACTCCATGTACTATGAAATTCTCTATTATTGGCTGTATAGTAAATTTAATTATTTCGTTATTTAACAGCCGTTCATCCATATCTATACAATAGTCAAACTTGCCTTCATATCTAAATTTAAATAACTCTAAATACATTTTGCAGTGACAAAGTTCCTGTTCAATTGTTATTAAAGTTTTTCCTTTTACCATATTTCTAAAAAGATATGCCAAGTTATAGAGCATCTTTCCAACATCCGGATTACCATCTGACACTGCCTTCATTCTTATTGACTCTAATGTGTTATATAGAAAATGAGGATTAATCTGGCTTTGAAGAGCTGTCATCTCAGCATTTTTTTGGTTTATTTCCATAAGATAAACCTTGTGTATATATTGTTCTAATTTTGCACACATATCATTAAAATTCTGTGATATCATGCTGAACTCATCACTTTCATTATCCTCAGGTATTCTAGTTTCAAGTTCTCCCTTTTGCACCCTTGCCATAGCAGAATTTATATTATATATTCTATTAGATAAACTTCTAGTTTTATAGTACACAACGATTTCGCCCAAAGTAATAACTAAAACCACAATAACAATAGTAGTCGCTATAACACCCCTGCTAGAGTACAAAATACTTCTTGCAGGTAAAATTCCTACTATTCTGACTCCAGATATATTTGTAACTGTATCCTGATAGCAATATTCATCTAATCGTGTCATTTTATTAACGATTGAAAGCTTATCTAAATAAGGATAAACCCTATTTGAATGTTTTTTTGTATAATCATATATCACAGTTCCATCTCTATTAATTACAATAATATTATTTTTAATCTTTTCGTAATTGTTTATTATCTTGTCCAGCGAATGAAGATTATATCTTATAATGATGGAACCAACATCATTTAAAGTGTCAGAATCTTTTATACCATTTATCGTGTAATATGAATAATTGTCAGTTTGTTTAGTAATTTTTTTCAGCGCATCTATTAGATAATTACCTGTGTTCCTGTTCTTATCAGTAAACCCTACCTTTTTACTTACGTTGTATATGACCTTTAAATTTTTAGAAGAATTAGATAAATAAAATGTATCTCTGCTGTAACTATAAAAGGTTATACTTTCTATATTGCTGTATTCGGTTAGATAATTATTTACAAGAGTGTTTATACCATATGAAATATTACTGTCCTTATAAAACATATCTAGTCTCATCTTTAAATATTCACTATAATCGTTCTCAAGGAAATTAATTACATCAGTTAATGTAGAAGGTTGACTATACAAACTATTTACGATATATTTTGAGGTTTCATAATCTTTGCTGAAGGTATTGTTAACTTCCTCAATAGATTTCTTGTTTAAGTACATCTCATCATTTTTTATATTCATTACCACTATTTCAGTAATAAAAGATGCTAGAATCAATATTGATACTATAATTATTAAAGAATAAGTAATAAAAGTTTTTCTAAAGATCTTTGTTCGAAGGAAATTCATTTTCACCACACCTTAGTGACATATTATTACACTTTCTAGCAATTTAAGTTTCATTACTTCTTTATCTATAAATAATTATAAATGCATTTTTAAAAAAACTAAATATTTTCGTGTATTTTTATAAATAGATTAAAAATCAGGCAATTTTACCTGATTTTTAGTCTGATATATTATCAATTTATAAACAATTCATTATTTTTTCCATGCATCAAATTGTTTCTGTGCTTCTGCAATAACCTTATCTATACCTGCTGCCTTAAGTTTATCTACTGCCTTTTTAGTATATTGATCTGGATCAACAGAACCAGTTACTAAAGGAGTACGATATTCATCCATAATATTTGCTAAAGAAGCAAGCTCTGTCTTAACTGGAGTTTGATCAAAACTAAAGCCAAGTGTAGGAGCGGATATAGCAGATTCGTTAAATTCTTTAAATTTCTGCCACTTATCTTTTGGTGTTCCCTTTGTTAAGTAAGTGTTAAATAAATTTCCGAACGCATAGCCTGGAACTGAATAGTTTTTTGTACCTTCACTTGTTATACTTATAGTTCCATCACTGTTCTTAGTATAGTGTTTGCCTTCTATACCATAGTTAAGAAGATTTCTTAAATACTTATCAGTATTTAACAGATTTAAGAACATCATGTCTCTGTCTGGATCTTCAGCAGTAACAGAAATTCCAAGCATAGATCCACTAACTGAACTATTATTTATTACAGGAGTTCCTATTCCAACAGTATCTACTTTATATCCAAAAGATGCGGACCAAAGTTTATCAGCATATGGCTGAGTTGTGGATGTATCTACAAACCAGTTTCCTGTTTTGTCGCAATCTGTACCGTTCTTAGATGCAGCAACAGCATCAGATCTTATATATCCTGCCTTATAGTATTTTCTCATAAGTTTTAAGAAATTCTTAGTTTTATCAAATTCAAAGAAGTTTTTAAACTTATTATCTTTAGCGTCTATGTCCATATCAATTGCAGATGTTCCGCTTAATTCATCTAAATTTAATTCAACTGGGCTTGACTCTGCTCTATATACTGATTTCATGTCTGGCTCTGCAGCATGAATCTTTTTAAGTACAGGTTCAAGGCTCTCATAAGTATTTAACTTGCTTATGTCTATATGATACTTTTGTACATACTTATCATTGAATCTGAAAACTCTTTGCTGAGCAATTTCTTTGTTTGCAGGAACTGCATACAACTTACCATTTACCTTGTTACTGCTAAGTAGCTTAGGATCGATTACTTGCTTCATATCCTTTCCATACTTGTCCATTAAATCATCCAGTGCCAAAAATGCACCTTTTTTAGCATTTGAAACATAATCATTTGCCCATGAGCATGTAAATGCTATATCAAATTTCTCACCAGAATTTATCATAACCTGCATTTTTGAGGTATAATCACCCCAATCAATAAACTGAAAATCTAAAGTAGCATTTATTTTTTTCTTTAAGTATTTGTTTGCTGCCTTTATAACATCACTTGTATCTTTTTGAGGTGTTCCTATTTGATAGAATTTAATAGTGTAAGGTTTTAACTTTCCATCAGATTTACTTGCTGTTCCGCTGTCCTTCTTACCGCAGCCAGTAATTACAGCTCCAGCCATTAATACACTTAGAACGGTACAAATTATTTTTTTGTGTTTCATAAAAGTTCCCCCTTGTTTTTTAATATATATTTTCAACAATTTAATAATTGTTGGAAATTACTCTTTAACTGCTCCTATGGTTAACCCTTGTACAAAATATTTTTGGAAGAATGGATAAGCTAATACTATAGGTCCTGTTGCTAATACAACCATTGCCATTCTTGCCGTATTCTTAGGCAATTGTGCTACAGCCTTTACACTATCTGCCGAATTCATCCTAGTAACATTAGAAGTTAAGAAATCCATACTATTTTGTATTTTCATAAGTAAATACTGAAGCGGCATTAAATTCTGATTATCAATATACAAAAGTGCATTAAACCAATCGTTCCAATATCCTAATGTACAAAACAATCCAATCGTAGCCATAGCTGGCAGTGATATAGGTAAAACCATTTGGACAAAAGTCCTTATTTCACTAGCCCCATCTATTTTTGCAGATTCTATAATAGCGTCTGGTACTGACGTCCTAAAGAATGTTTTCAATATAAGAATGTTCCAAGCCCCACAGGCCATTGGCAAAATCAGTGCCCAAACTGTATTCTTCAATGATAATAGCCTTGATACAACTAAGTACGTCGGTACTAAGCCTCCGCCGAATAGCATTGTAAAAAATGCATAAAATGTGAAAAACTTGCGAAACTTAAAGCCTTTTCTCGATATTGCATACGCATATAGAGACATGATGGTTAAAGACAATATTGTTCCTACAACGGTTATAAATATTGTTACCCCATACGCTTTAATTAATGAATCACTTGAATTTAATACATAATCATATGCAGACAAGCTCCATTTTTTAGGAATAAGCCTGTAACCGTATTTTGCTAAACTCTTTTCATTTGTAAAAGATATAATTACAACAAACAGGAACGGAAATACACATGCAAATGCAAATAGTCCTACAATTATTGTTAACAAGGTGTCCCAGAACTTAGAAAAAGCATTTACATCTCTATTTGATACCCTTTGTTGTTTCTTTTTGTTTAAAGTTTTAGAAGTACTAATTTGAATCACCTCCAATAAATATTAGAATAATGAGTTTTCATTATCATATTTTCTTACTAAGTAGTTTGACACTAATATAAGAACTAATCCAACTGTTGATTGATATAAACCTGCAGCTGCTGTCATTCCAAAATCGCCCATTGTTGTAAGTCCTCTGTAAACATAAGTATCAATTACATTTGTTACTGGGTATAACACACCAGAGTTCATAGGAACCTGATAGAACAATCCAAAATCAGCATTAAATATTTTTCCTATAGATAACAGTAACATCATTGTTATAACTGGTTTTAATAATGGAAGTGTTATAAACTTGATCTGCTGAAATTTATCAGCGCCATCTATCATAGCTGCTTCATAATATGACTTGTCAAAACCTGCAATAGTTGCTATATATACTACAGAACTATATCCTGTTCCCTTCCAGATAGCTGTGAATATAAGAATGAATGGCCACGGTTTCGGATTTAAGTACCAATTTACAGCTTTACCTCCTAAAGATGTTATTATTTGATTTGCTAACCCGTTATCAGAAAGAAAAGCATAAACAAAATAGCTAATAACAATCCAGGATAAAAAGTAAGGCATAAACATTGCTGTTTGGAACAACTTACCTAAAAACTTATGTGACATTTCAGTGATAATGATTGCAAATGCTAATGCAAAAACTAGTCCCAAAAATATAAATGCCAGATTATATAAAACAGTGTTTCTTGTGATTATAAATGCGTCTTTCGTACTAAATAAATATTTAAAGTTTTTAAATCCCATCCACTTACTTTCAAGTACAGTTTGAATAAATCCAAATCTACTTATTCTAAGGTCTTTAAATGCTATAACAATTCCTAACATAGGTATATAACTGAATATGAGAAACCACAGCGCTCCCGGTATTACCATGAGCATAAACTGATAGTTATTTTTAATAGTTCTAACAAAATTTTTCACTTGCCCAATCTCCTTACCTCCATTTATTTTAGCTATGAATGTTAATAACTAATTAATTAAATCATATATTATAAACGGTTTAATTAAAACTGGAATAATTTTAGATTTAATGGATTAATTATAAAAACGTTTTTTGAAAACCTTTATCATTATTAATCTATCAAAAGAACCTCCACAAGATTAACATCTCGTAGAGGTTCTTACATATAATGTATATCATTACATTATTTTCATAGCTTAAATACAACAGCATGATCTTTTATTTTTCTTGCTGCTTTAGGTATAACTATCTTTGTAATATTGCCTTCATTTACAAGACTCACACCTTCATTAGAGCCTAAAATGCTAACTGCTTTTCTTCCTGTAAAATCTGCTTTTTCGAACTCTATGCTTTCAGGAAGCTCTTTTTCTTTCTCGTCCATAAGATATATAACATATATATCATTACCCTTCTGAGTAAACGCGCATTTTCCTTCTCTGTACGGCTTATAAGCTCTGGTACCATAAATAGCTTCACCATTCACATTAAGCCAGTCACCAACCTTAAGAAGTCCGTTAACTGCCTCCTCTGGTAAAGTTCCATCAGGCTTAGGACCTACGCCTAATAATAGGTTTCCGCCCTTAGCAACTATATCTACAAGGGTATGAATTACTTCTGTTATAGATTTATATTCATCATTAGGAACATACCCCCAATTGTTAGCCATAGTTATACAGCTTTCCCATGGCTTTTCTAAAGGTGCATCCGGTACGCATCTTTCAGGGGTAATATAATTTTCATGTCTGCCGCCTACTGTTCTATCTACAATTAAAAGCTCAGGCTGATAGCTCCTTGCCATTTTAGCTATTTCATCCATCTTAATGTCTTCTCTAGGTGCACAGACCCATCCTGCATCAAGCCAAAGTATATCCACGTGGCCATAATCCCTCATAAGTTCTTCAAACTGTCCATGTACAAATTCTACAAACTTATTCCACATTTCTGGATTTTCTTTTTCGTCATAACTTGCATAACGAGACAAAGCCCTTTCTCCAGGTACCCAGTAATATGGACAATGCCAATCAGCTTTTGAATAGTAAGCACCTATACCAATATTCTTCTTGCGAAAAGCATCAAAAACTTCCTTTACTATGTTAGCTCTTGGATTGTTGTTGAAAGGACAATCCTTACCTGTAACCTTATAATCTGAATATTTAGTATCAAACATGTTAAAGCCATCATGATGTTTTGTCGTAAACACCATGTATTTCATTCCAGCCTTTTCAGCTACTTCTGCCCATGAATCAGGATTAAATTTTGTAGGATTGAATTTTTTATTCATATCCCAGTAATCCTTCTGCAGTTTCTTAATATCTCCTTTCCAGCCAGGTCTAGCCCATTCATCGCCTTCTGAGAGCTGCCAGGATTCAACTACTCCTGATACTGCATATACGCCCCAATGAAAGATAAGTCCAACCTTCTGATCCTGAAACCATTCAAGTCTTTTTCTTACCATAGCGCTTTCTTCATATTCATTATTATCAATGCTGTCATACTTTGCCTGTTCTATATCTTCTCTTTTCAAATCCATCAGTTTCACCTCTAAGCCTTATAGTTTTGAATTATTTTTTATAAAATCTATAAGTTCATCAACTTGTGTATATGCAACACCTGTAACTGTATCTGCTGCTCCATAATATACAGCAATTCTGCCAGTTTCACTATCTGCAAGTGCTGCACATGGGAATACAACATTAGGAACATCCCCTACACACTCATATTGTGTTCTTGGAGCCATTAAATATGGTTCTGTTCTATAAAGCACTTTCCAAGGCTGCTCTAAATCAAGTATTGCTGCTCCAAAATGATATACATATCCATTACAGGAGGTAAGTACACCATGATAAAATACAAGCCATCCTTCCGTTGTTTCAATAGGTGTAGGTCCAGCACCTATTTTTGTACTCTGCCACCAACCTCTTGTACCCATTACATGTCTATGTTTTCCCCAGTAAACAAGATCTGGGCTTTCACTGTAAAAAATATCTCCAAATGGAGTATGTCCTGTATCGCTTGGTCTGCTAAGAAGCGCATATTTACCATTTATCTTTCTTGGAAAAAGAACACCGTTTCTATTATATGGCATTGTGATGTTATCAATTTGGTGAAATTCTTTAAAATCAAAGGTATATGCTAGTCCTATTGTTGGGCCGTGGTAACCGTTGCACCAAGTTACATAATATCTATCCTCTATAAAGCAGACTCTAGGATCATATGCATATTCAAAATCTCCTAAATCCTCACTTTCCTTTATAAATTGAATTGGCTTCTCATCTATCTTCCAATTAATCCCATCATCACTAAAACCTGCGTGTATTCTCATCTCACGTCTTTTATCATCACATCTGAATACTCCAGCAAATTTTCCTTCAAAAGGAACTACTGCGCTGTTAAATATACTGTTTGAATTAGGTAATAAATCTCTTGGTATTATTGGATTTTGTGAAAAACGCCATATAACTTCTTTGCAGTCTGATGGTTTGTCTTCCCATGGTATATTAGGTAATGCTGGTCCTATAATTGTTCTCTTGCTCATTTTTTCCCTCTCGCTTTCTATTATTTTAAATTATTACTTACCTATTAATAAATACTCTTCCATCTTCTCTTATGCATATGGAGGATGTTTTATCCTCTGATGGTACAGTTATTTGATACATATCACTAGCTACTTCAATAACAGGGTCAATACTCCACCTATCTCTGCCTTTTATTTCGTTAAAGTCAGCTGCGTACCTTCCATTATCACAATAATAATTTCTTTGCCTATAATATAGTTTTCTAAGCTGCCACTTGATTTTTTCGTCTTTAGGTATTGAAAATTCTATTTCATCCTCTTCTGAAAACACTACAAATCCCCAAAGTTCAGGATAATGCATATTAATAATTCCCATAGGTGACCATACCCAATTGTATTCAGGATATGCAATGCCTGTCTTAGGGTCTATACATTTTCTGTACTTCCCTTCCTTAACCTCAGTTCTCCATTCAACTCTTGAGAAATTAATTCTCCAGTACTCCCCGCAATTAGGTCTTCTAAGTTCTCCAGCCATTTCTATTAATGATTTCCACGGCATTGCAATCTCAACAGTCCACTTAGTATTTTTAGCATCAGAATTGTTTATAGCTCCATATACTTTTACTGCAGATTTAATTCCTTTTATGTCCCAGCTGTTAATTGGTTTCCCATTATCCCTATATGGTTTTGTAAGCATTAAATCCCATATAGTATTGAAGGCATTCATTTCAAATTCATAATAATGATGTGTTTCACCACTAGAATCAATAAAAATTTCGAAATCATTATCTTGGAATATTACACTATCTCTTTCCCTTAGTGTCGCCCATATTTGATCATCTTCAAGTTCCGCACCAAAATACAAGCATTCATCATCCCATAACATCTTAAGCCTTGTTTGTTTTAGTGGCTTTGGTTTTAAATCTCCCTCTATATCCTCAAAATAACTTGTCCATTGAACATCAGCCCAGAAGCTTTTATCCAAATTTCCATCTATAATAGGCTGTTCTTTTGCCTTTTTACAAATGTAATGCTTCGGCGCAAACTCTATTTTAGGCTCCTGTAATCTTTCCAGCTTCATATACCTTCTCCTTTACATAAATATTATCTAATAATCTCCAAGTACTCCATATATACTGTTTAAGAGTTTACCTGTCTTATCCAAAGGATACTCCCAGAACATTATGCCTCCTATACCTTTTTGTTTAACATATTCAGATTTATATATCATAGATATCTCATCCTCATAGGATACAAAATTGCTTCCATTGAAAAGATATGAAGCCTTCGCAATATCATCCCAGTATCTCTTATATCCATTTTTGTCTATATACTCATCATAAAGGGTAGTAAAATCACGCATAACACAGCCAGAAGCTTCTGCCTCAGTTGAAAGTCCTGTACCTTCACTGGATTTAACGCCTTCCCACATCCTTCCATAGAAAGCAGCACCAATAATTATTTTTTCCTTAGGTACTCCAGCATTTATAAGTATATCTATACAACCTGCAGCACTTCGATCATCAGGGTGCTTTTCCATTGGATACGTGTTAGCATGGTGTCCTGTGATGTTTGTAAAGCTTCCTCTCATATCATAAGTCATCAAATTTATGAAATCTAAATATTTCTGTACCTGTTTTATCTCTATATTATCAACATATTTTTGACCTGCTCCAAGGGCAGCACTTAGTATATACTTTTTTCCATCCTTTTTACCCTGTTCATCCAACTTTTCTCTAAGAAGCTTAAGATAAAGTGTATAATTTTGTTTGTCACAATCCCTAGCAACAATCTCAGCTTGGTCATCACAAGGATATTCCCAGTCGATATCTATCCCGTCAAAATCATTTTCTATAACAAAATCCATAGTTGAAGCTACAAATTTTTCTCTTCTCTCTTCATTAAGAACAGCATCTGAAAATCCGTCAGCTCCCCATCCACCTATAGATAATACTGTTTTTAGGTGTGTATTCGCTTTTTTTATCTTATTTAATATATTCAGCTTTTTTAAATGTTCTCCCTTTAATTTGCCATTTTCGATAAGACCAAAAGCATAGTTTATACAAGTTAATTTTCCAGCATCAATGTCTTCTTCTTTCCAATCGGCTGCATCACTTAAATACCCCATTATCTCGTAGTTACTAATTTTGTTCATACTCTTCCTCCTTGTAAATCTTATGTTTTTACACTCCACTATTATAGGCTGCAAGCCTTGCTATACTGGGTGTACCTCTTGATTTTTTGATTATAACTCGTACTGTTTTGACGTTAATCCTTTCAAAACAACATATCTTCTTATAACCTACAGTTGTTCCGTTAAAAAATTCTATCCATTTTCCATTATCATTGTATTCTATAGAAAATCCCTCTACCTTCTGTCCTAGTTTTATATATTCCATTAGAACCACTCTATCTATATTTCTAGGCTCACTAAATCCAATAATGATAGTTGGATTTTCATCAAATTTTTGCGGAGACCAGCAAGTATCTAGGCTATCATCTAATAAGTTCATTCCGTCTTGTTTCACATTTAACCTGCTGGATACCGATATTGCAGAACTCTTTAATAAGTCATTTTTAAATATTCTTCTCAGAGCACTTCCGAAACCTTCGAGCACTTGAACATCCGCTTCATGTATGAGACCTCTCTTGTCCGGAGGTATATTAAGTAAAAAGGCAGCATTTCCTCCAACAGAACCATAATATATATTCAATAATTCATCCACAGATTTAAGTTTGTCATCTTCCGAAGGATGATAAAACCACCCCGGTCTTATAGATGTGTTTACTTCAGACGGATACCACACAAGGTCCTCCGCATCTTTTATTGCTTCTCTGCTTCCAAGGTCTTCATCCGATGAGTTTACGACCTTTGAAAACTTACCGTCATCAAACTTTTGTGACTTATCCTGTATCTTTTCCACATTCAAAAGGTTCTTTGGTACTACACTCCATTCTGACCTTCTGCAATGCCCCGCTTCATTGCCGCACCATCTTACATCTGGTCCGCATACAGCTATGACAGCATTAGGCTGCAGTCTCCTGACGACATCATAATACTCATCCCATGCATATACCTGTTTTTTTCCGTTTTTACCTTCTCCGCAGGCACCATCCAGCCATACTTCAAAAATATCGCCATAGTTTGAAAGTAGTTCCGTAAGCTGATTCCTATAGTACTCGTTATATCTATCTGAATCACCATAGCTCTTCTCATGTCTGTCCCAAGGAGATAGATACACCCCAAACTTCATATTTTCTTTTCTACAGGCATCAGAAACTTCTTTTACTATGTCTCCCTTTCCATCTTTCCAAGGTGAATTCTTTACTGAATGCTCTGTATACCTACTCGGCCATAAGCAGAACCCATCATGATGCTTGCATGTGAGTATAATTCCTTTCATACCTGCTCTTTTGCAGGTTTTTACCCATTGATCTGCATCAAATTCCGTTGGATTAAATATTAATGGGTCTTCATCACCATCTCCCCACTCTCTATTAGTGAAGGTATTTACAGTGAAGTGAATGAATCCATAAAACTCCATACTCTGCCATATTATTTGCCGTGTGGAAGGGACAACTTCTGATGCTCTCTTTACTATCTCTTCTATTTGTAATCACATCCTTCCATTACAGCTTATGTATATCTACTAAATTGGCAATTGGGTTTTTAATGCCTTTTAAATCAAAGACCACTATTTCATTCTGCCCCTTTTTCAGCAGAGGCGCAGGTATATACAATGTTTTCTGAGGGCCTATACTCCAATACCTTCCTATATTAAAACCATTAATAAATACATTTCCTTTTTCCCAATCTTCAATACTGAAGTAAGTATCTTTAGGCTCATCAACTATAAAATATCCTCTATAAAAGGTTGGTTCAAAATTTGAATTTTGATTGTCATATCTTATTCGTTCTATATTATCTAGCGGTAAGGTAAATATCTTCCACTGAAACTGATATTGGTAATCTAGTCTCACACCTTCTGTTATGCCCTTATAATCCATAAGATGCTGTCCATAATTAACTCTCCCCATGTTCTCTATAAGAATATCCAATACATTTTCATCCTTATCAAAGTCCACTATTACCTTTTTATACTCCGGCCTATATACCGTATCTTTATATTCACCATTTACAAATATCTGAGCTCTATCATGAACTTCCTTTATATCAATTTCACAATTCTTCCTTATGCCCTTAACTCTAGTTCTATAAAGGATAAATCCAAAATTCTGATTAAGTTCTTCCATAGGAACCGGATAAGCCATCTCTACTGGTAATGATAAGTATTTGAGTGCTCCAAATAATCCTTGCTTTTCAGTAAGTTTAACCTTACCATACGCTTTTCTTTCTATAGGCTGCAAAGCTTCTGTCTCAGCGATTTTTGTATACTTTGATAACACGTTTCTAAATTCAAAAAACTTTTTTGTAAAATGTCCATCTTCAGTCAGTGGTGAATTGTAGTCATAGCTTGTAACTGTTGGCTCATATTTTTCCTGATAATTAGCCCCATTAAAAAAGCCAAAGTTTGTACCTCCATGAAACATATATAAATTCACTGAAGCACCCTGTTCTAATATATTATCAAGTTCCTCAGCAGCATCATTATAACTTCTTATATGATGTTCTTCTCCCCAGTGATCAAACCAACCGTTCCAGTATTCCATACACATAATTGGTTTATCCTTCTGATATTCCTCAAGTTTTTTAAAAGCTTCTACAGACCCTGACCCAAAATTAACAGTCTTATATATGTCAGGCAGCGTCCCACCCTCAAGCATCACATCTGTTGGTCCATCAGAGGTAAATATAACACAATTTATACCGAAATCTATAAACTTATGCTTTAAATGCTCAAGATATCTTTTATCATTTCCGTAGCTGCCATATTCATTTTCAAGCTGTACAGCAATAACCGGACCTCCATTACTGCACAGAAGTGGCCTGATCTTCTCGAATAGAACATCAAAAAACTTGTCCACTCTATCCAAATAAGGTTTGTTATAGCATCTTAACTTGATATTTTCCTCAGCCAAAAGCCATGCTGGAAGTCCTCCAAAATCCCATTCAGCACATATGTAAGGACCTGGTCTAAGTATTACATTTAATCCTGTTTCCTGGGCAATATTTATGAATTTAACTATATCAGCTATGCCAGAGAAATTATATTCGCCCTTCTTTGGTTCATGAAGATTCCAGGCTATACATGTTTCTACAGTATTAAGTCCACAAGCTTTAAGTTTTAAAAATCTATCCTTCCAATACTCAGGAACCACTCTAAAGTAATGAATAGCTCCTGATAATATCCTATATGGTTTGTCATTAAGCATAAATTGATTTCCGCTTATCTTAAACTTGCTCATCACAAACACCTGCCCTTATAAATTATTTATAGTTTACATAGCAATGTTTTTATTTCAAATGGCTTTACGTAGATATCTATAGAATTATTTATTAGCCCTATTTCTCGTTTCTCTTCTTCAAGTAAATTTGTCTCTACTACTTTCTTAATATCCACATTAAACTTGATATTAACCTTTTTACCTGTCTTAGCAGCATCATAAAAGCGAACAACAAAGCCTTCTTCATTTTCCGCCCATTTTATAGCCTCAATTATTATATTGCTTGAATTTACTTCTAAAATTCCATCAATATCCTTAGTTTCATTTCCAACTTTTCTGCATACAATCGGCATGTTAAGCTCATATGCAGGCCTTATTACACTTTCCACAGAAAAACTGCAGTTATGAGGCAGAAAGGAATAGGTAACATAGTGTATTCCTTCATCTCCTCTGGTATCTGGTCTAAGCCCCGATTTAAAAAGGCTTAATTTAAGGTTTCCTCCAATAGTACTTATTCCATATTTACAATCATTTAATATCGCTACTCCAAATTCGGCTTCTGATATATCAGACCATTTATGATTGCAGGATTCAAACCTTGCTCTATCTTGAGGAAGGTTTTCATGAGTAGGTCTTTCAACATGTCCGTACTGTATTTCATGCTTTACATTATCAGCTAGTACATCTACATCAAAACCTACTTTTAACAATCTATGTTTTTCCCTCCAATCCACCTTTGTTTCAAAATCTACCTGTGGAGTCTCAGAATGGAAAATCATATCTTGAACTATAAAGGATCTCTCTCCTATCTTGTAATTGCTTCTTATTCTTAGCTGAAGACATCCATCATAGAGCACCGTTCTATCCACAAGTCTGTTTTCTTCTCTCATCTTAAGCTTTTGGTCTATATCAATATCCCAGTTATCCCAAAAAGCAGGTATATCTTCACCAAACAAGAAATTGTTTAATGCTCCGCCTTCTTTAACTATTTCTCTGTCTGAACCTTTATCTATGAAGGATATTATTTTACCTGTCTCATCGAATTTAACTATAGCAAAAGGAGTTTCAATCCTATTTTCCTCTAGTATGAAGGCTGATTTGTTTTCTATAGTTTTCTTCGATAAAGATATTACTTTGCCTGATAAAGCTTGTATATTAATTCCGTTTACAGCGAGCATATCTTTTCCATCTATATTTTTTATCCACTGAGCTTTTACCCCATCTACATCAGGATAATATCCCTCTTCTATGTCACTGAGTATGATTTCGCCATTTCTATCCCAGCTAAGTGTATTTACAGCCATTAAGGAAGGATTTTCACCATGGCTAAAGTCTTCAATTACGCTTGAACAAATATCCTCAGCTGAAGCCGCACAATCTTTAAAGTCCCCGATAGCCTCATCATTAACTCTGGAAATAGATGAACCTGGCAATATGTCATGAAATTGATTAGTCAATAATTTCTTCCACATTGCATCTAATTTTTCTTTTGGATATTTTCTTCCTTTAATAGCATTAACAGTACTCAAAATTTCTGCATTTCTATAAGCGATCTCAGTCTTTCTATTTCCTCTTTTTACTTCGGATATAGACGTTAGTGTACCTCTATGAAGCTCAAGATAAAGTTCACCGCACCATTTGGGTATATCCGTAAGTTCCTTTTCAATACCTTGCATGAAATTACTTACTGTAGTATATTCAGCTTTAGGACAGCCTTCTAAGTCTTCTACTCTTCTTGAAATCTCCACATTTTCCATCATAGGGCCGCCGCCTCCATCACCGAAACCTACAGCTGCAAGCGATCTATCTTGCACATCCTTATGCTGAACATTATTTTCCCATTGTTTAAGCAAAGTTTCAGGATCAGGTGAACCCGGAATAGTATTAAAATGAGATATTACCTCTGAGCCGTCTATACCCTGCCATATGAAAGTATCATAAGGAAAACGATTCGTATCATTCCAAGAAAGCTTTGTCGTACAAAAATATTTAACTCCTGCTCCTTGCAATATTTGCGGAAGTGCTGCTGAATATCCAAATACGTCCGGAAGCCATAAAGTATCTCCAGTATAACCAAACATTTCACGGGTAGCGTTTTGTCCGACCAACAGCTGTCTCACAAAAGATTCACCCGAAGGAATATTACAATCTGGTTCTACCCACATAGCGCCATTGGGTTCCCATCTTCCTTCCTTGACTCTTTCTTTAATCCTTTCATATATCTCAGGGTATCTTTCCCTTATTACTGAAGTATGATAAGGTGCTGATTGAATAAATTTAAACTCCTTATATTGATCCATAATGTTCAATACAGAAGAAAAGGTTCTTGCACACTTTCTCCAAGTTTCAGCAATTGGCCAAAGCCATGCACTGTCTATATGTGAATGCCCCACTATGTTGAGTTTAGGCACAGTTTCACTATTATGTTTTTCTAAAAGAGGCTTCATTATTTTTCTGGCCTCTGCAAGTTTAGGTCTCCAAATGCTTTCTTCCACATCCGAAGGCATAGTATCAATAATTTGGAAAACCTTTACTAACTCTTTCATAATGACATTTTTTCTTAGGCTATTATCATCAAGCGCGTTTGCAAGCAGTCTCAATACTCTTAAGTCGAAAATAAAAGCACTCACATCTTCTCTTTCAAGCACTATTTCTACTCCATCAAAAGTCTTGCAATCCTTTTCTGGCATAGGATCATTTTCATCAGGACCACAGCCTGGCTTATGATGTCCAGCATATGCTTCTAAGCTTAAATGGTATTTCCTATTTCTTTCTCCGTTTTGAGTCATAAGAACTACAGGATGATTATCATCAAAAACACCTTTATATTTATTATCAACGATAAACAGAGTTTCTCCATTAGTCTTTGCCTTTACAAATACCTTCTTTTCACAGCACCTTTCTGGTAAAACAGCATCTCCTCTAAACCATGCTGTGACCCAATTATCTCCCCAGCTTGTTCCAGGCATTACAGACTGCCATTGTACGTTTTCTGGCTCACATGTAAAATGTTCTTTTGTTTGCCACATCTCCATAGGAATAGTTGCTATCTTCTCATATCTATACTTATCATATCTTTTTTCTATAAGTTCGAATTTAGCCTTCGTCTTTTCATGTACGAGCATCTAAGGTTCTCCCTTCCATAGGTTATTAGTTTGCTAACTATATTTAATCAGTAATATCTTATCATTATTTAAATGATTTCACTCAAGTAAAAATCATATATTTACTGTACATTTCAAAGAATTGTTATAAAAAAATATTGTGGCACTACGGAGATTGATCAGTTCATTAAGCACTCGTAACACGAATTTATGTAAATTTCCTAATTGGGGCAAACTTGGCTACGCCTCAAACACTGCCCAAATCTTAACGGAAATTTACATAAAATTCGCTAACAATTACTAAATTTACTCTATATCTCCTTCATGCCACAACATTTCCTATGCCCTGACTCTTAATATTCACAAAATACTCTTATCATACTGCTTCTTTTGTCTTCTTCTCTTAATTTACTACTTCAAAATATACTACCGTTTCTTTTTAATTACTTCGTAAACATGCTGTTTTTTTCATTTGGTGCCAATATGTTTTCTAAGAAAGCTGCATATAAAGCTAATTACATCTCTTATCCTATAAAGCTCACTTTCTTTGTTTCTTCTGCGCCACAGACTTGAAAATTCAACAAACCAATATTCTAATTCAATTGCCAGCTTATTATTGTCTATAGGCAACTTTATTTCATCATGCCCTAATTCATATTTTTTTATAGCCAAACAAACAGCATTCATAAGTGCAACTCCTCTAGCTGAGTTTATGAACTCCTCTATATCCATAACTCTACTTGATTTAGCACTTCTACCTTTTCTGGTGATTTCTTCTTCAAGCTTCAATGCATTATGATATCCCTCTAGCATTCTATTGCTGTCAATTTTATTTAACCCTTCCAAATGTTCATATGTAACTTTTCTATTCAGCATTTTGCAATCTGCAAAATAAATTATGTAAGGCCATGCAGCTATTTCCTCATTTGAAAGCTCTCTAATAGTTCCGATAATGTCTTTACAGTTTTCACCAAACTCTATTATGCTTATTGCTCTATCTATATCATCAAATTCTCTTTTATCATCAGGGTTCCAGGACAAATCAGCGCCATATATCATTCCCGGCATAGAATTTGCAAGTAGATTTATATGTCCAAAATCTCCCCAGTCCGTATTTAACACTCCAACTGCTCCATACTTTTTACCATAGGAAATCATTTTTCTTATATTATTAAAAGCTCCATCCATATAGTTCATCATTCTATTCCAGCCACCTACACCAGGACATACAAATTGGGTTACATTAGCTTCTGATAATACCCTCACATTATGGTCAGTTACGTCTTTTGAGTAATCCCAATTAAGACATATTATATCTTTAGGCAATTCTTTCAGCAATTCAGGAGTCTTCAAAATTATATCTCCCCAGAACATTATCTGTTTATCATATACCTTTACTTCATTTACTATCTTTTTCAAGAAATCAACATATAACTTGTCTGCTCCATATTCCCTAGCAAGCTTTGAACTTTTACCTTTTCCTATATCAAATGTCTCATCACAACATATATTAAACTTGTTAGAACTGAAAAGAGGTATGAACTCTTTAAGCATATTACGAACAAACTCTATACTTTTATCATTTGAAACATTCAGAGTATGATGTGCCATTCTATCAAAATATGAGAATTGCTCTTTTTCAGGATCATTTAGCTCACATAAGTTTTTAAATTTCTCACTTCTCAATGCCTCATATAAATGCCCAAAGGTAGAAAGTGATGGAACAAGCTCTATATTCTTTTTGCTGCAATATTCATCCAATTCAAGTATTTCCTCAGCAGTTAATGGATCTTTATTCATCCATATCTCACTCATATTTTTGAATGCAAAACTATGCTCAATATATAATTGAAGCTGATTTATTTTATAGAATGAGAGCCTATCTGCTAATCTTTTAAGAGTTTCCAGCTTTGGAACTTTTCCTCTTGTTACATCGTGATAGAATCCCCTTTGTTTATAATATGGTGCATCATCTATTTTAACATTAGGAAGTTGAACATCACTCTGTCTCAATATCTGACAAAATGTTTGTACACCATAAAATAGTCCGGCATCATCATTTCCTATTATCTCCACAATATTTTTATCTATATTGATAGAGTATCCTTCTTCCTTTCCTGTTTTCTTATTTAAATATATTATGCCTTCCTGGTCTTTAGCTAATCCTTTGTTTATTTTAATATCTAAATTGAAGTTGGCTTTTATTTCCGTCTTTACCTGTTTCGCACACCCTAGATGATTAAAATTACATTTGCAATCTAGGACTATTTCTGTATCCCTATTAATAATAAAACCCTTTTCATCTAAATATTTAACTCTTTGAGGTTCTGGAATGAGGAACATTTTAACACTCCTTTATCTAAAAATTAGTATTGTTATCGTTATCTATAATATTATCATGCATTTAATCGTTGTAACTATAAAAGATTATATATTTACTGTATTTATCAAAGATTAGTTGTTCAGCTTTCAAGCCTACATATTTTCGTCATATTACCAAAAGCATTGTATGCGGCTCCAATTATTGCAGCATCATTCTCAAGTTTTGCCTGAACAATTTCAGTATATCCAGAATAATACTTCATTACTTTTTTCCTGAACCTTAAATTTATCTCATCAAAAAACGGCTTTCCTTGTGCTGATATTCCACCGCCCAATATTATAAGTCCAGGATCAAGTATATGCGTTACATTTACTAAACCTACAACTATATTATCTAAGAATTCGTCATACACTTCTGAAGCTAATTCTTCTCCTGCTTTTGCTTTACTTACTATAAGTTCGCCACTCAATTTTTCCACTTCAATATTGGATCTTTCAGAATACCTTCTTATCAGTGCAGAGGTAGAAGCAAATCTTTCATAGCATCCATTACTCCCACAGGCACATGGTTCGCCATGTATATCAATAATTGAATGACCGATCTCTCCTGCCGACCCTCCAATTCCCTTGTAAAGTTTACCGTCAATAATAATAGCACCGCCTACACCTGTTCCAAGTGCAATGCAGACAAAACTTTTCTTACCCTCTCCAGCTCCCTTCCACAACTCACCTAAAGCGGCACAATTAACATCATTCTCAACAAAACACCTAAGTCCAAGCTTATCCATTATTTCTTCAGAAAGTTTTGCCCCTGTATATCCAGGAAGATTGTCAGAAGCAAATATTATTTCTCCTTTTTCAGTGTCAATTTGCCCTGCGGTACTTATGCCAACGGCATCAATACAACAACTAGATTCAAGCTCTTTTACTCTCTGTATGATTACTACTGGAATCTCTTCCTTACAGTTGTTAGATGGTGTCTCGAACTTACCTTTAACCAGTATGTTTCCTTCTTCACTGATAACACCATATTTTATAAATGTTCCTCCAACATCAAAAGATGCAATATTTCTCATGTCACCATTTTCTCCTATCACTATTTTACGATTTCAACATTCGTTGTTATGTTTAAATTGAGTTCTGCTGCAGCATCTTCGTCTACAACAACTATTACATTATTATGAACCTGTAATATTGAAGCTGGAATCTCGGTATCTATTTTACCATCAACAAGTTTACTTATTATTGAAGCTTTTTTCTTTCCATTTGCTAAAAGTAATATCTTTCTAGCTTTCATTATAGAACCTAGTCCCATAGTAATAGCTTCTTTTGGTACTTCATCTTCATTCTCAAAAAATCTTGCATTAGCTTCAATAGTTTCTTTAGTAAGCGGAGTTAAATGTGTTCCCATATGAAGAAAACTATCAGGCTCATTGAAGCCTATATGACCATTACCTCCAATGCCCAGAACCTGTAAATCGATTCCTCCAGCATTTCTTATTCTTTCATCATACTCTATACATTCTTTTTGTATGTCCTCAGCAACTCCGCTGGGAACAAATGTATTGTTCTTATTTATGTTTACATGATTAAAAAGTTTATTGTCCATAAAATATCTGTAACTTTGCGGATGATCACCCTTTAATCCTCTATATTCATCTAAGTTAAAACTTGTCACTTTCGAAAAGTCTATCTGTCCTACCCTATTCATAAGAACTAAATTACTATACATACCTTCTGGAGTACTGCCTGTGGCAAGGCCTAAAATACAGTCAGGTTTTTCCTTTATAAGCTTAGCTACTTCCCAAGCTGCAACTTTGCTCATTTCATCATAATTTTTTGTAATTATTACTTTCATCTTATTTTCCCCTCTCGCGTTAATATATTTACTTCTAACGTGTACTTATCTGATCTATAAATTGATTCTTCTACAAATAAAAGTTTGTTATCTTTCGTTATATTATTACTTGATAGTTTAAGCAACGGAATCTGCCCATCAACCCTAAAAAGCTTTTTATAGTAGTCATCTATTAAAATAGCCTGTATCTCTGATTCAGATCTTTCAATTTCGTACCCATAACTTGCAAGCAGCTGGTATAATGAACCTTTCAATAAATCTTCATTAATAAACCCGCAGTAATCAGTAGGTATATATACAGTCTCTACTGCAACTATGACTTCATCTATCAATCTTAACCTTACAATTTTATATATTTCCTCAAACATAATGATGTCGCTAAATTCAATTGGTGTTTTCATCTTCTTAAACTCTATTACTTCAGTACTGTGTTTAAATCCTAACTTGTTCGCCACCTCCGAAAAACTCATCATATCCCTCTGTTTAACCTTAGGTTCACATACAAATGTTCCTTTTCCCTTTTCTCTTACAAGAAGACCTTCCTGAACTAAATCTCCAAGTGCCTGTCTCACAGTCATCCTGCTTACTCCATATTCCTCAGATAACTCTCTTTCACTATTAATACACTCTCCAACCTTCCAAAAGCTATTACTTATCTTCTCTCTTATCTCCTCTTTAAGTTGATAATAAACTGGTATTGGACTACTTTTATCTATACTCATCGGAAACTCCTTTTATTTATCATTATACATTCTAATATTATTATCTATTGCTATTATAACATCCATACATATAGATGTCTATACCAGTTTGAAAATACATAATTTCCTAGTTCCTAAAAAAGCATGAGTAAAACATAATTCTTATGATTCTAAAAAGCAGCTTAGATTATCTATAACAAGATATTCCAAGCTGCTCACTAATTTATAAGCTAAAGTCTGACTTTACATCCAATACATTATTGCTAAAAGTGCAAGTAATAAAATATCCATTACTGTTAACCCACTGATAGCTTCTGGAATCAGAGCCATAAGATTTTGCCTCTCCTGTTAACTGACCACCCTTTCCTAATATAGATTTTACTTTTTTATAACTCATACCACTTTTTATTTTTTTATACTTTCTTTTTGATACTTTTGCATAAGCCTTGTACAATCCTGCCTGACCTTTTGATAACACTTTACCATTTTGAAATGTTATACTCATGGCCCCTAAACCTGCACTCCATGTATATGATGTCATTTTAATTCCTGCTGTTGATGTAGAACTTTCTCTTTTTCCTTTTCCTACAATTTTTACAACTGCTGAATATGAGCTCCCCATTTTGATCTTCAAGAATTTGCTGTAGGTAACTCTTGTTTTTGCACTTACCGGAACACTTATAATTGCTAATAACATAAAAATAAGTACAGCTGATAATGATTTTTTTAATTTCATAGATACTCCTCCTAAATTTTTATATATGCCATATTATAACATAATATACCATTTTAAAATTAAAATCTATGATATTTTCAATTTTTTTATAAACCATATCCAGTTTTTAAGCTTAACTTTCCATCTGTAAATGTGCAATGCCTATACCAATGGTAAACTACGCAATTTGTCTATAAATTGTGGTATAATTGTGATATAATGTCTTAAAAACAATTATATATCACAGTTAAACAAGAATTTAGAAGTTGGATTTATAAAGCCAATACGAAGGAGCAAAAAATGGATTTTGATATAAATACTTGGATGAAGACATACTTGAGGAAGCTTAAAACTCTGTTTGGCTCTCGTCTGCTATTTGTAGGACTGCAGGGAAGTTATGGTCGTGGCGAAGCAACAGTCAACAGCGATATTGATGCGGTTGTTATACTTGACCAAGCGGTTCCGCAAGATTTGAAAACATACAGCGCTATGCTTGACACACTTCTGAACCGAGAGAAAGTATGTGGATTTATCTCCGGTTCACAAGAGTTAATCAATTGGGAACGTTCCGATCTGTTTCAGTTCTATCATGATACCACGCCGATATTCGGCAGCATTGATTTTTTGCTGCCACTGATTGGCAAGGATGATATTCAACGCGCCGTCCGAATCGGAGCCTGCAATATCTACCACATGTGCGGTCACAACATGGTACACGAAAAAAGCGCCGAAATATTGAAAGCCCTTTATAAATCAGCTGCCTTCACCGTACAGGCAGTCTATTATGACCAAACAGGGACATACATAAAGCAAAAGGCCAAGCTTATTCCTGTGCTGCAGCCGCAGGAACGGGAAATTTTGCAAATCGGCATTATGCTCAGAAAACAGTTCAATATGGGGCAGGCTGAGTTTGATAGGCTATCTGAACTGTTGTTTAATTGGGCGTCAGGGTTGATTATCGAGTACAAAATCAATTGAGTAAGGAACCGAAATCACACGAGCATTTTAGAACTCAGATTATTTATACCCTAAACAGGTTAGAAAGGACGAGTCAAATGAAAGATTGGTTTACAATAAATCATATTGACGCAAATACGCATATTATTAGTGAATACCGGCATTGGGAGGAAACCCACATCTATCTTTTAAATGGTAAAGACCGCAGTCTTTTGATGAATTAATCTGGCTGAGCGGAGAATTTCCGCTGACTTTGGAACAAATCAAGGGAATGGTGGTAGACCGTTGCGATATGCCAAAAGGGTATAATGTTAACAATTATCATTTTTTCAGGGGGCCCCAACAAGGGTGCTGAAGGATAATGACATAATCAATCTCGGTGGACGTACTTGCGGGTACTGCATACACCCGGACATTCTCCGGGACATATGTGCTTTTATATCTAACTTATGTGCCTGCCGAAAAAGCAGATATTTAAAGGTAATTTCTATATTGAACATTGATATTAAATTTGATGATGTAAGTTTTTCGATAATCATATTTATGAGGAGGTAAGAATATGGGAAAGTCATTATCTGAAATGTCTTTAGAAGAGCTGTGGGAACTCTTTCCAATCATACTTAAAGAGCATAATCCGGCATATAAAAAATGGTATCTTGCAGAAAAAGAAAATATTATAGAAAACCTTGAAGGTATTGACATAGCTCGAATCAATCACATTGGCAGCACTTCGGTTCCGGGACTGATTGCAAAGCCTACAGTTGATATTTTGCTTGAAATTTACAGAGATTGTAATTTAGCTGAACTCGAAAGCAGACTGATGAATTTAGGATGGACACTGATGTTATCCATTGATAAACCTGATTTAAAGCTT
This sequence comes from Clostridium oryzae, assembly GCF_002029235.1. Lineage (GTDB taxonomy): Bacteria > Bacillota > Clostridia > Clostridiales > Clostridiaceae > Clostridium_AE > Clostridium_AE oryzae. The sequence continues at coordinate 24,818 of NZ_MZGV01000003.1, read as the reverse complement.
GAATTCAATAAAGGTTACACGCCAAAAGGCTTTGCAGAAAAGGTATATCATCTTCATGTTCGCTATTATGCTAACTGGGACGAGTTATATTTTCGGGATTATCTGATTGCCCATAAGGAAGTGGCAAATGAATACGGAAAGTTAAAATTAAGTCTCTGGAAGCAATATGAACATAATCGTGATGGCTATACGGAAGCCAAAACTCAGTTCGTTCAAAAATATTCCGAAATAGCACATACGGAATTAGAAGATAAATACTTGCCAAGACCATAAGTTTAATGAGGAACAAAGAGTGCTATCATGTCAATAAATTTCTGAATATGAATATTCTCCTACAGTGAAGCTTTTGATCTTACTTGTTTTGCCATGAAGCATACTTCTTTTCCTTTAACTTATATATAGAAATCCGCCATATTTTTGTGATGGCTCTGTACATTTAATACAAGTTCCTTGACAAAAAGCTGTTTGAAGTTTATCATTTAATATAAGAGTCATATGACTGACGGATGTGGATTACCACAAGGGAGTATGACGGAAAAGGCCGACCGTCTGGGCAAACCACCCAGATAGTCGGTTTTTTGCATTATAAGCGGAAAGAAGAAAATCCGTCAGTTATTATTTGATTTCGTACTGTATTACAAATTTTTAAAAAATGGCAGAGTAGATAATTGTGGGTTATGTGCCCGAGAAACGGGGAGTTGATCTCGGGACGGAAACATTCGTCATAGTCGTAAACTAATACGAAAGTTGCCGTACAATTATCGCATCCCGCTGCTGCATATAGGAGTGATTCCTCCTTTATGTGGCATTGAGTCTTGCCATATTCAAGGAGGTTTTTTCATGTTTAAAAACAGCACTTATTCAATCTTCACACCAAAATACTGGATTATAGCTTGTTCCGAGTTTCGGAACTCACGCTCACTTGTTTTCGCAGGATTGACCATAGCTCTCAGTACAGTCTTGAGTTCGCTTTATATCCCGGTGGGCATAAACCTTCGTATTACCACCGCTTTTTTAGCGCTTGCTCTTGGTTCGATAATTTTCGGTCCCGTTGTCGGTTTATCCGCCGGATTGGCATACGATCTAATCGGCTACCTGTTTATCCCTGCCACTGTCTTTTTTCCGGGGTATACTTTGTCCTCCATGCTTGAATTTTTTATTTACGGGATATTTCTCTACCAGTGCAAAATTTCAGTGTTAAGAGTATTTCTTTGCAAATTGACCATCGATTTTGGCATTCATGTTGGATTAGGATGCCTTTGGAGCAGTATGCTATTGGGTAAAGGGTATTACTACTTTTTTATAAAAAGTCTTATAAAGAATGCAATTATGCTCCCAATTGAAGTTGTAATGCTTGTCGTAATGCTACAGATTTTCCTTCCTGTCCTTGCTCATCAAGGCATCATTCCAAAGCAAAATAGTAAATACATACCAATGATTTAATCATATCATTTACGTATGGTTTTGAAAGAAGGAACTTTTCATGAACAAAGACTACTATGAAATTGACTCTATTACTTCAGATGTCATCATTCTTTAAAAAGAGCCAATATAGCATATATAAATTTTATGAAAAGAAACTAGAACTTTTTCTGATTTGCTCTTTTGTTTTTTTATATCTCTCAAAAGAGGGTTACATCTATGAAAATCGGGAGTCTTGAATTTTTCATTCAAAACTCCCGCATAAACACTAACTTTATGGGCTATGTATCTATATTAGTCAAATGTTTCAATGTGCCTGAGAGGATTCGAACCTCCGGCACGTGGTTTAGGAAACCACTGCTCTATCCTGCTGAGCTACAAGCACATAATTACTATAATATTTTAAGACACTTTTCTTCTAAAGTCAAGAATAACATCGTTTAAATATATTGCGAACTAAGCAAGTAAATTAAATGAAGATAATATTAAGCAGTTAGATTATGCTTTAAACAGATAAGAGAAAAGAGTAAAGAGTAGAGAGAAAAGTGAAGGAAGAAATTCTGCTGTGCAGAATTTCAGAGAATTTAAATCTGATTATCGGCGATAACTTTTTAAAAACTAAGACTATACCTAGTATTACAAAAGGATTATCAAAATAATTAGGAGTCTCTATACAATCAAAATTCAGCATAGCTGAATTTTAACCTTCACTTTTCTCTTATCTCTTTTCTCTTTACTCTTAACTCTCATACCTATTTAATGCACTTTCTCTTAACTATTCCGTCTAGAGCATTTAGTTCGTAATATATTTATATTACGCAGCTCTTTCTCTTTCAACCTTCTTAATTAACCTTTCTGCTGGTATCTTAAACATTACTTGAAAAACAAGGAAAACTACCATAAATACGGCAAGTACTAAGTAATTTTGAAATAATGTAGGCCAATTTATACCAGCTATTACCTCTCTTGAGGCTGCTACTGTATAAGTAAAAGGCATAAGCGGATTCAATACCTTAAAAAATTTTGGTACTACTTCTAACGCAAAGGTTCCTGCACATGATGTTAATTGAAGTATAAGAAGTGCCAATGCTATTATTCTTCCACCGTCACCTAATAAGAATATTAAAGTCTGCACAATAGCCACAAACACCATTGCCATATAAATATTAGTTAGGTAATACATTCCTAAACTATATGGATGTAACCCTAATGATAACACTACAGTACTTACTACTAATGCTTGAAGAATTCCTAATAACGTAAATGTTATATATTTTCCAAATACTATAGAAACAGCACTTCCTTTTAAGTCATCATCCACATCATCTTTTATTACAAAGAACATCATTATAGCTCCGACCCATAGTGATAACGCTATAAAGTATGGTGCAAATCCCTTTCCATAGTTCGGTATAGGATTCAATGCTACTTTTTTCATATGAAGCGGATCTGATATAAATTTACTCATAACACTGCTACTATTAATTAGTTTACCATCAATTTTATTATACCCTTTTTCTAATTTATTATTTAATTTGCTAGAACCATCAGATAGATCATTTAAACCATTACTTAAGTCAGAGGATCCATCTTTCAATTTATCAAGCCCGGTTATTAATAACTTTGACCCACTGTTGAGTTTATCCGTTCCACTAGAAATAGTATCTATTCCTTTCGCCAATTTGCCTGAAGCACTATATATCTTGTTTGCACTACTCTTAACCTTAGGCATACTATTATCCAGTTTTAATAATCCGTTTTTAAAGTCCCCATTCATACCAATGTATAATTTATTGGAACCATCTTTTAAAGCAACAGCTCCTTTTATAGCTGGTTTAAGTCCTGCTGCTAATTTCACTGCTCCACTGGCATAATTGCTGGCTCCCGATGCATACTGTCCTGCTCCATTAGCAAATTTCGTGGCTCCTGCTGCATACTCACTAGCCCCTTTAGCATATTGCTCAACACCAGCTGTAAAATCTTTTGTACCAGTTTCAAGGGTCTTAATATATTTAGCTTCACTCGCTGCTCCATCCCTTAATTCATTAACTTTTTGTATCGTTTCCTTGCTGGAAGCATTTTCATTCACGGTCTTCAAAACTTGAATAAATTTCTGTATATTATCATCAGCAAAAACTAATTTATGACTCTGTAAGTATGGCATAAAGTAACTATTAACCGCATCGCTCAGTGTCTTTTGAGATTGCTGAACACTAGTTATATACTCATTAACACCATCTGAAACTTCAGATGCACCACCTGACAAAGCAGGTATCCCAATAGCAATCTTTTTAGCCCCTTGAGAAAGCTTTGTAGCCGCTTTCGTTAATTTATTTCCACTTTTCGTAAGCGTTAAAGCTCCATCGGAAAGGCCATTTTCTTTCATAACAGCCTCAGACAGACTATCTGATCCTTTTAATAGTTTGTCTGCACCGCCTCCAGCTTTATATAGTCCATCTGCTAAACTTGCAGAACCATCTTTTATCTTCTTCATCGCAGGTAATAACTGATTATTTAATCCACCATTTAAACTGGAGATTCCCTTACTTGCAGGAGTGAGAGCTAAATCCATGAATTGCTTTATTCCTGAGTTCAATTGCCATGCTCCTGATGCGGCTGTTCTGCTTCCATTGTTAAGTTTATCTATTCCATTCCCTAAATTTTTAGCGCCATCATCAGCATTTATGAGTCCTGAATTTAACTTGTCATCGCCGTCTTGGGCACTATTTATTCCATTCTTTAGTTTCTTACTCCCATTAGCAGCTGCTTTCATGCCATCCTTAACGTCGTAAAGACTATCAAAAGCTACTTTTGTATACTCTTTCGTTATTGTTTTTGCTACCTTTTTTTGAAGTTCTACCATAAGTTTACCATCTATTTGTGTTTGAATGAAATTCTTCTTCTGGTTTTCTACAAATGTGATTGTGGGGTGCTGAGGTTTTCCGTTTTTCGCGCTTACAACTTTTTCCGAGAAATTCTTTGGTATTACGAACATTCCATAATAGCTATTCTTCTCATTAACGCTCTTGTTGTAAACTCCTTCTTTTGCTTTTTCATAAGTTACAAATTTCCAGCCTAGATCATCATTCTTTTTTAGTTCCTTCACCATCTTTTCCCCATAGTTTACCTGTCCATCATTTTCTGTACCCTTATCCTCATTTACTACAGCTATTGGTACAGTTGAAAGTCTACTATATGGATCCCAAAATGCTGCTAGGTATAACAAGCTATATAATAGAGGTACTATGGTTATCGCAATTACTGAAACCATTACATATTTATTTTTGAACACACGTGACAAATCTCTTGCCGCAATTTTTAACGCATTCATTTTACTACCTCCTTCAACTTAATAAAATAATTAAACTTGCTACCTTTCACCCCCATATGTGAATTTGTACTGACTGGTCAGTTTATTTATACAACTTTTTGAAGTTTATGTCAATACATTCCTTATATTTAATTATTTTACTGTAAGAAATTTTGCGATCCTTAGTTTTTAATTTCTTATGAATACGGATTTTTATTTCTGTTTATGCTAAAATTAATATTAAAGATACTGTATATAAATAATTTTAGTGAGCTTATAAATAAGACTATAGTCGATATGAAACCCATAAATAGACATTTTGCTGACACTCTTGAAACTCTATTCAAAAAACGAAAAAGGATTTAGAATCTTTAACCTTAAGTGATGAATGCATAATTTCACATACACTATTTTCGCAAATCGCAAAAACATTTATGAAAAATAAAAAACAAAACTCTTCTATGGAAGAGTTAAGAGAATCTGACGGACAATAATATATAGTAGAGGTGAGTAATTATGCATTATAAAAACTCTTCCCAAAGATTCCGAGAAATAGTAAAAGTAATGGGTAAATATGGATTTGGTGTTCTAATAAACAAAAAATCAAACTTCAAAAGTTCTTCCGCCCAAAATTTAAGAAAGGCTTTTGAGGAACTTGGACCAACGTTTATTAAAATAGGTCAAATTCTAAGTACAAGACCAGACATATTACCAAATGAATATATAAAAGAACTTGCTCTGCTTCAGGACAATGTCGCTCCTGAAGCTTTTAATAGCATTAATGATACTTTTACAAAAAATTTCAATGCACCAATAACAAAGCTTTTTCTAGAATTTGATGAGAAACCATTTGCATCAGCCTCCATAGCTCAAGTCCATAAGGCTGTTTTAAAGGATTGCAGAAAGGTTATAGTTAAAATTCAACGTCCCTATATTTACGAAAAGATGAAGATGGATATCTCTATATTATATAAAATAATTAAATTAACAAGAGCTAAATTCTCTGATTTTCTTATAGACCCGAAAGATGCACTGGATGAAATACTTTCATCTACAGAATTAGAATTAAATTTTGAAAATGAAAAAAACAACATTCTAAAATTTCACAAATTAAATTTTTCTGAAGCAGACGTGTACGTTCCTTATGTTGTTGGTTCATTGTGTTCCGATAAAATAATAACAATGGAATTTATAACGGGCTGCAAAATTACAGACAAAAATTCTTTAGAAAAATCGAACATAGACTTAAATAAGTTAGGCGAAGCATTAACAAATTCATTTTTAAAACAAGTTTTTATTGACGGTTTCTTTCATGCCGATCCCCACCCAGGAAATATACTCATAAAAGATAATAAAATATGTTTTATAGACTTTGGAATAATGGGTTCTCTTTCTGACTCTATGAAGCTCGCCTTAAATGAAATGATTAAGGCAACAGTATATGAAGATAAAAACAAATTAATATCTGTACTTATGTCTATTGGAGTAAAAACTGGTTATGTTGACAGAAATCAGCTATATGAAGATGTAGACTATCTTTTTGCCAGTTATTTATCTACATCATTTAAAAACATCAGAGTCTCATTAGTCTTTCAAGACATAATAGATGTATCGAAAAGAAATAATATCAAAATTCCTAGGGAATTAGTTCTTCTTGCTAAATCAGCCGTTATATTTGAAGGCGTAATATCAGAAATATCTCCTGATATAAATATTATTTCTGTAGCCAAACCATTTGTCCTTGAAAACTTAAAGAAAGATAGCTTTAAAAATTTATCTTTTGAGAATACTTTCTTTAGTCTATTAGGCCTAGCAAAAAATTCATCACATATACCTTCAAAACTATTAGAGGTTCTAGATTCTCTTGCGAAGGGAAGGATTAAACTACAACTTGATCATAAGAACTTAAATGATGTCATTGCTCCATTAAATAAGATGGTAAATAGGCTGGCCGTTTCTCTTATTATTACTTCCATAATTATCGGTTCTTCTTTTTTATTGCAATATGAAACTAAAAGTTCGATACTAGGTATACCACTATTAGCCATGCTTGGTTACTGCTTAGGCGGAGTATTAACTATATGGTTATTAATCTCAATTTTTCGTTCAGGGAAATTATAAAAAATGGTTGCACCCTATGTCGGATAGTTCCGCTCGTTAAGCAATTTTACCGCATCTTTTAGGCAAATTTCCTAATGGCTCATAACTCGGCTACACCTCAAACAATTCGCCATCTTAACGGAAATTTGCGTAAAAGACACGGATAATTGCTAAACTCACTCCAAATGCCTCCGTCGGATGTAACCATTTTTAATGCCCTAACTCTTAATATTTACAAAATACTTTTATTTTATTAATTCTATTACCTTTCTATCTTAATTCACTAACTTCAAAATATATTACTGTCTCTTTTTAACTTCTTCGTAAACACGCTGTACCGTTTTTTTATTTAGCAACCACCTTTTCTCCTATTTAGTGGTGTATCTTAATCTTAATTAAAAATTATCCACAATTGGCAAAAGCATAAATTCTTAGAGACTAAAAAAATCGGCCAATGCCGATTTTTTACTTTATCAATACCTTAAAATGTTCTATATCATTTGATCTAACTTAGCCTTTATAGCTTCTAGGAATGTTCTTGTATTAACCGAATTAATATTTTCATTCTTTGAAATTAATGCAAGATCCTTAGTCATAGTTCCTTGTTCGATAGTCTCTATAGATGCTTTTTCAAGTTTTTCAGCAAATTCTATTAAATCCTTATTTCCATCCAGTTCGCCTCTCTTTTTAAGAGCCCCAGACCATGCAAATATAGTAGCCATAGAATTAGTTGATGTTTCTTCCCCTTTTAAATGCTTGTAGTAATGCCTCTGAACAGTTCCATGAGCAGCTTCATATTCATAATACCCTTCTGGTGACACTAGCACAGATGTCATCATTGCCAAACTTCCAAACGCAGTTGCTACCATATCAGACATAACATCACCATCATAGTTTTTGCATGCCCATATAATTCCGCCGCCTGATTTGACAACTCTTGCTATAGCATCATCAATAAGTGTATAAAAATACTCTATACCGGCTGCTTCAAATTTATCTTTATATTCTTTATCATAAATTTCCTGAAAAATATCTTTGAATCTATGATCATATATTTTTGATATAGTATCCTTAGTCGCAAACCAAAGATCCTGTCTTAAATCAAGAGCATAAGAAAAACATGAATGCGCAAAGCTCTCAATGGACTTATCAATATTATGCATACCAAGTACTACACCAGGATTTTTAAATTCATGTACAAGTTTTCTTGTTTCTTTACCGTCTACTGATGTAAATACCAATTCAACTTTACCAGGTTCCTCAACCTTATATTCAACATCTCTATATACGTCTCCATATGCATGCCTAGCCACAGTTATAGGTTTCTTCCAATTGCTTACAAGTGGTTCTATTCCTTTCACTATTATTGGAGTTCTAAACACTGTACCATCTAATATAGATCTTATAGTTCCATTAGGACTCTTCCACATGTTTTTCAAGTTATATTCTTTAACTCTAGCTGCATTTGGTGTTATTGTAGCACATTTTACACCTACACCATATTTTTTTATGGCCTCAGCTGCTTCTACTGTAACTTTATCGTCAGTTTTATCTCTGTTTTGTAGTCCTAAATCATAGTATTCTGTGTTAAGCTCTACATATGGTTCCAAAAGCAGCTCTTTAATCATCTTCCACATTATTCTGGTCATTTCGTCCCCATCCATCTCAACCAGTGGAATATCCATCTTTACTTTTTTCATCCTTTGCCCCCTATTTAATATTTTAATGTATTTTTATACTACAGACATTATAAAATATATGTTTCACACATTCAAGATATATAGATAGACAATTCTGCTTACTAACTCATAAGCTGCTGAACCTCACTGCGTAATTTTAAGTAAAATTGATTACTTATGTAGCAAAATTGTAATATACATTATTATGATGTACCTTCTGAATTTCTATGCCTTTATCCCATTCAGCATATATCCCATCAGTGTATCTATTATTTCATTTAGCTTTTTAGAACTATTTATTGTTTCATAAATTGCTGCAGCACAAACTGAACCAAAAAATGAGTAGGACATGATAGAACTTTCACCTTTCTTTACAGCACCTTTGTCCATAGCTTCTTGTAAATAGCCTTCTATTCTCTTTATATATTTTTTCAGCACTTCTCTAAGCATTGAGTGTCTCATTTCCTTACCCCAAAGTTGACTCATAACTACATTAAAAAACTCTCTATTTTGATATACTACTCCTAGTTGTACTTTACATACTATCCTAAGGCGCTCTGTTATATCTTCTTCATCCTTAATAGCTTCTTTGACAGCTTCAGATACAACCTCCATGCCTTGAGTAATAGTATAATTAAATATTTCCTCTTTGCTCTTAAAATGATAATATAATGTACCTTTTGCCACTCCAGCCTGTATAGCTATATTATCCATTGTTGCTCCTGAATATCCGTTATTTGAAAACTCTTTTATGGCTGCGTCAAAGATGGCTCTTTTTGTTTTGTTCATCAGTATCACTCCATAAAAATTTATAAATTATATCTAATTAATAATATACCATTTTTCATGATAAAACAATATTTTTTATTATAACCAGTATAAATTAATTAAATTTTCTGTATATTTATTTCTTGCTCATATTTTATAGTATAAACAAATACTTTTGATATAATAATTTTAGTGCATCATATACAGATTATACGAGGAGAAATATACTATGAAAAAATACTTTGACAGATCTAAAGGTACTTATGAGTTTGAGAAAGTTGCCGGAGGAATATATCTTAAATGGTTATACTCTTCACCAGTAGGGATGAACTTCCTAGAAGCATTTGTTAAAAAAAAGCTTTTTTCTTCACTGTACGGACTATATTGTGATTCAAGAATAAGTTCAAAAAAAATAAAAAAGTTTATAAATGATTTTGATATAGATATGTCTATATATAAAAATAAGGCTTGTAACTTTAAAACATTTAATGATTTTTTTATTAGAGAAGTAAATGAAGCATCCAGACCTATAGATACAGATATTCACCACTTCATAGCACCTTGCGAAGGCAGGCTTACTGCGTACACAAATATAGATATAGATAATTTAATACAAATTAAAGGTATTACCTATAAATTTAAAGATTTGATACCTGATAATAACTTGGCTGATTTATATATCAATGGTACTTGCCTTGTATTTAGGCTGTGCCCAACTGACTACCATAGATTTCATTTTGTAGATACTGGTACTTGTTCTGCTAATCATAAGATAAAAGGAACTTATTATTCAGTTAATCCTATTTCACTTGAAAATAAGGAAAATGTATTCTGTCAAAATAAACGTGAGTGGAGTATTTTCCATTCAGACAATTTTTCTGATATCTTATATGTAGAAATTGGTGCAACTTGTGTTGGAAGCATAATACAAACATACACTCCAAATATACATGTAAAAAAGGGCAGTGAAAAAGGTTTCTTTAAATTTGGAGGATCCACAGTAATGATTTTCCTAAAAAAAGATATTATAAAAATTGATGATGATATACTAAAACAAAGTTCTTTAAGCCTAGAAACTAAAATTAAGCTAGGAGAAAAAATCGCGGTTAAATTTATATAACCGTGTTTTTTATAATACATAAGAATATACCAATTAAAATCTCTTATTTGTATATATAACTCTATAAATACAGACTAAATTTCAGCATCACTGATTAGACCTTTCAAATACTTTCAGTTCATATTTTTTGATATTTTAATATAAAATAAACATTTCCAATGCATAAGTGTTAATTATAATGCACATTTTTTTCAATATTACAAAAATATCAATTTTCTTTTTTTTACAATGTTGTTTTCTTATTAAAATCATATAATTTAATTAATCCAACGGAAATACTTAAGTTATACATAAATGTACTTTTATGTATAATTTCACGATACAACTAAAATTTATAGCAATGGAGGGATAGAATGATTAAAGAAAATAATGCAAAAATTATTACAGATTCTTTACCTGGACCAAAATCACAAGTCCTTTTGCAAAAAAGAAATAGATACGTAGCTCGAGGAGTAAGTTACTCCACAGAGATATTCGCAGAGGAAGCAAAAGATGCACTAATCAAGGACATTGATGGTAATGTATTTGTAGATTTTGCTGCAGGTATAGGAGTTATAAATTCAGGTCATTGTGATAATGATGTAGTAAAAGCTATAAAAAAACAGGCTGAAAAATACATACATACTTCATTTAACGTATGTATGTATGAACCCTATGTAATATTAGCTGAACGATTATCTAATCTAATCCCTGGAGACTCTCCCAAAAAAGTAATGTTTGCTAATAGTGGTGCAGAGGCCGTTGAAAATGCGGTTAAAATTGCAAGAAAATATACAGGGAAATCTGGCGTCCTTTCATTAGAATCCTCTTTTCATGGTAGAACTTACATGACAATGACTCTAACAAGTAAAGTAAAACCTTATAAGGACGGTTTTGCTCCTTTTAATTCAGACACCTATAAAATCCCTAATGCCTATTGCTATAGATGTCCTTTAGGTTGTAAATATCCGAGCTGTGGACTAGCTTGTGCAGAAAGTTTTAGAACTATGCTTAAATCTAATCTTTCACCTGACATGATTGCTGTCTTGATAGCTGAGCCTGTCCAAGGTGAAGGCGGTTTTATTGTTCCTCCTAAAGAATACTTGCAGGTTCTTCAATCTATATGTAATGAAAATGGTATTGTTTTCGTTGTAGATGAAATTCAAACAGGTTTTTCAAGAACAGGTAAATTATTTGCGCACGAGCATTTCGATATAGAACCAGACTTAGTCACTGTTTCAAAATCGATAGCAGCTGGCCTTCCGCTAAGCGGAGTTATTGGAAAAGCTGAGATTATGGATACACCTATACCCGGGTCATTAGGAGGTACCTATGGCGGTAATCCTGTAGCTTGTGCAGCAGCCCTGAAGGTCTTAGATAAAATTCATGATCAAGATTTAAACTCTAAAGCAGAGCATATAGGCTCAAAGATATTAAATAAGCTTAATTCATTAAAAGATAGATACGATTTTGTTGGTGATGTTAGAGGACTTGGCGCTATGGTTGCCATTGAACTCGTTAAAGATAAATCTACCAAGGAGCCAGATAAAGAAAAAGTTAGCAGAATAATAGATTATTGTTATCGAAAAGGCGTAATTCTTCTTAATGCTGGAATTTATGGAAATGTAATAAGATTCTTACCTCCTTTAGTCATGACTGATGATCAATTAGAATATGGTCTTGACATATTGGAAACCGCATTTGCAGAAGCATAAACACTATAAAATTGTTATAATCCTATATTAATATATTAAGTTACCACTTATAAAGCGGGGGCATGAGTATGAGGTTATTTGAATTAAAAACAAGAATTTATAGATTCGTTTCCTTTGATGATTTCGTTCAATACTTCCAATTATCAAAAGATGATCTATTGATATCAAATAAATCTGTTTTTATTAACTATATAGACAACTTAAAGCTTCCTTCTGATTCGATCTTTCCAAGTGACTATGAACAACATAAAATTACAGATTTAGTAGTTGATAAAATTCTTAAAGATATTAATAAAAAACATTACAAAAGAATATTTGCTGTAGGTGAAGATACTGTAATTAACATAGGCAAAATTGCTGCACTAAGTAATATAACACATAGCAAAGATATTTTGGATAGTGATAGAGATTTTTCAAAGGATAAAACACTTGTACTAATTCCGACAACCTGCGGAATCGGTAATGAAGTTACTTGTTGTGCTTCAATTCAGATCGCTAAATCACATACAAAGTGTCAAACTTGTTTTGATTCGTTATATGGAGATTACGCAGTGTTGATACCCGAATTGTTGAAAGATTTGCCCTTTGATGCTTTTATTTCGAGCTCTATGGATTCATTAATTCATGCTGCCGAAATATTCATATCACCAGCTTCTAACTCTTATACAGATTTATACAGCCAGAATGCTATAGAAACAATATTGACTGGGTATATAAAACTTATTGAAAAAGGTATTGATTATTATCCAAACCTTTTAGAGGAATACCAGACAGCCAGTAATTACACTGGCATAGCCTCTGCTATAACCGGTAATAGCACTATAGATGCCCTTTCCTATATGTTAAGTGGCAAATATAACATACCTAATGGTTACGCAAACTACACCTTCTTTATAGAAGTGTTTAAAAAATATACTAGGGAAAACCCCTATGGAAAAATTAAGTATTTTAATAATATAGTAAGTGACATTTTTAATATAAAAAACGATAGTAATCTTTATGATGAATTTCAAGATGCTCTTATGGAGATTATTGAAAAAAAGCCTGGCAGCGGTTATGGCATGACTTATTCAGATATTGAGGCTTTTTCCAAGAGTATTGTTGATAGACAGCATAATCTGTTGTCTAATAGTTACGTCCCTCTATCCTATAAGGATATATTAGATATATATAAAAATATTTATTAAAGCCCCAAACTTGACCCCTAGTGGTGCCCTCCGCTAGAGGTTCTTTTTATACCGGCGGTGGCATTTTACAGCCGACAGATGTCTCTAACCATTCTTTATTTAACTATTACTTTGGTATATGTTGGTATATTGTCAAATATCCACTTGGCTTCAGATACTCTTAATCTTACACAACCATGTGAAGCAGCTTGGCCTAAAGTATAGTCTGTTATATTTTGTTTTTTGTCCATAGGAAGTGAGTGAAATAGGTATGAGTTATTAAATCTAACCCAATATTTGGCTCCTTCTTTATACTTCTCACTAAAAAACCAAGTTCCTTTATCTTTTATACTAAAAGTTCCTTTAGGAGTATCATAACCTCTAATTCCTGTGGAAGACTGAAATAATTTTTTTAGTTGCCATCCATTGTCTTTTTTATAAAATATTTCAGTAAGCTGGTGTTCTAAATCAACTATAATCAAATAATTAGTAATGCTGCTTATATTTTGATTATTTATTCTGTTTTTTTCTTGTATAACAGTACCATTAAATTCTGATATTTCATCTTTCTTGCTTGTTACATACTTTTTATTAAGATATTTAGAATTCAGCTCTAATATACTCAGTGCACTTTTAGTATCCATTTTAGTCAAATACTCGTCTATTTTCTTATCTGTATAATTAGTAAAGCTATTTTTTATCTTACCTTCTAAGGTCTTTTTCTTGTTTTCTAATTGTTTATTCGAATTCTTAAACTCTAATAAATTATCAAGTGCATTTAGATACTCACCTTTTTTATACAATTCTTTTGATAATAAAATCGTCTTCCTATCATTGTTTAAATTATCTATATAACTCCTGATACCACTTATGTACTTTTTATCAGTAAAATCAAATTTGTCCAAATATGATATACTTTCAGCTGCATCAGTATATAATACCTTTCCATCATAAAAATCCTTTTTCAGAGTATCTAAATTCTTTTTAACTATATAAGTTTCTGTATTTTTAATCTTCAAACTGTTATGAAAAAACACATCTTTATCCATAGATTTGTATATAACATTAGCTCTTTTGTAATTCTTTTCCTTCAAGGCTTTATCTAATTCTGTTCTTAATGATAATGCTTGTACAAATTTGTCACACAAAAATCCAGCACCTATAAATGCCATAATTAATACAATCAATCCAATACATATTCTTTTTCTACTCTTTTTCATTTTATCATTCCTCTTTAAATTAAGAAACAAATTTCTCTTTTTAAAAATCTGCTAGTAATATAAGAATTCTAAGATCGAAGTGAAAAATTTCAGATATAAAAAAAAGCTAATAAATAGCATTTGAAATGCGGATGACAGGAATCGAACCTGCAGCGCCTCGGTTCGTAGCCGAGTCCTCTATCCAATTGAGGTACATCCGCATATGTGACATAACTATATTAGCATAAAGAATTATTAAAATCAATTTTTTTTAGTATTTATCGTACTTATATTTCTATAGTCATAACACTTAGGTTATAATATAAATATAAGACGAACTAAATGCACAGGACGGAATAGTTAAGAGAAAGTGCATTAAATAGGTATGGGAGTTAAGAGTAAAGAGAAAAGAGATAAGAGAAAAGTGAAGGTTAAAATTCAGCTATGCTGAATTTTGATTGTATAGATAGTTCTAATTATTTTAATAATACTTTTGGAATATTAGGTATTATCTTAGTTTTTAAAAAGTTATCGCTGATAATCAGATTTAAATTCTCAGAAATTCTGTACAACAGAATTTCTTCCTTCACTTTTCTCTCTACTCTTTACTCTTTTCTCTTACCTATTTAAAGCATGCACTAACTACTAAATATTATCTCCTTTTAATCCACTTTCTTGGTTCGCAATTTATTTATATTATAAATTATACGAAAGGTTCTAATTTATGCTTGATATATGTCTTTTAGGTTGTGGTGGAAGCCTTCCTGTTCCGGAAAGGAATCTAACATCATTACTTTTAAATTATAATGGTAAAAAAATTTTAATTGATTGCGGAGAAGGTACCCAAGTTTCAATGAAAATCCTAGGTTGGGGTTTTAAAACTATAGATATAATTTGTTTTACCCATGCTCATGCTGATCATGTTATTGGACTTCCTGGTATCTTATTGACAATAGCAAACTCAGGAAGAGAAACGCCTTTGACCATAATAGGTCCTCCAGGATTTTCATCTATTCTTAATGGATTGATGGTTGTCTGCAGAAACCTTCCTTTTAAAATTAATTATATTGAAGGTTCTCTTGACGGCAGTCCAGTAATAGATACTTCAGATTTAACCATAAGGTCATTAGAATTAGATCATCTAATTTCCTGTATAGGCTATTCGGTTGAAATTAAAAGGTTTCCTAAATTTAATGCAGACAAAGCCAAATCGTTAAACATACCTGTAAAATTCTGGAGCATACTTCAAAAAGGCCAGTCTATAGAATTTGATGGTAATACCTATACTCCTAATTTAGTTCTTAGTGAACAGCGTAAGGGTATAAAAGTAAGTTACTTTACTGATACAAGACCTATAGATACAATTATTGACTTCGTCAAAGAAAGTGATTTACTAATAGCTGAAGGAATGTATGGAGATAATGATGAGCTGCCAAAAGCAGTCAAAAATAAACATATGCTCTTCAGTGAAGCTGCTAATATCGCTGCAAAAGCCAATGTAAGAGAACTGTGGCTTACTCACTTTAGTCCTTCACTTACAAAACCTGAAGATTACTTTCAAAGTGCCCACGAAATATTTAGTAATACTAAATTAGGCTTTGATAGGATTAAAACAAGTTTAAATTTTTCTAATGACTAATACTTAACATATGAAAGGTGGTTTATTTCGTACCAATGGACAATGAACAATTATTGCAAATGGATGCAGCTATACTTCTTAGCATGGTTAATATGAAACTTAGAGACTATTACTCATCTTTAGACTCCTATTGTGACGATGCTAATATAGATATCGATATTTTAATAAACAAATTAGATACCATAGGTTATATCTATGATCCAGAACTGAATAAATTTATATATAAATAAATTTAAAATACCACACTTATTAAATAATTCATATAAAATTATTGAGTAGGGAGAACCCTTTTATGATATATGGTTTTCTCTTTACTCTTTTTCTTCAAAATACCTTATAACTTCACTATATTCCTCCATTGCTTTTTTACCTTCATCTGTAAGATTATAAATACCTCTATCTTCCTTTAAAAACCATCCATAATGGTTTTGATATAAAATACTTGTAGTTTTTTTTTCATTTGTTCCAAGTGCTCTTAAATTCTTAGGAGAGCTTGGACCATTTTTGCTTATACAATAAGCTATATACAAGGCATCTTCTCTATATGCTGTTAATAATTTTTTACCTTTACTTCCGCCTTTGTTTAAATCAACATGTCTACCTTGTATCTCACTAAGTATTTTCTTTCTAACTTTTTTATTACGCTGTATGCTCTTGTTTCTATCAAAAAAGTCAGGCTGCAAAACCACTTCAACTGAAAATTTCCTTCTGCTAATATTTATAAATATCAGTCCTAATTCTAATCTTCTTAATAACCCAAATATATCTTTCCATTTAAAATCCATTTTCAATTTTTTAGGTTTAGGCACGGCCACATACACTAAATCAGCAGCCTTCTGCCTTTTAACAGCTTGTGCCAATAAATAAACACTTAAATTTTTCTTTAGTTCAATAACTATGAGATTGCCGTCTTTTAATGCCGTAACATCACAATCATTTACCTCTGCATTAACTTCATATCCCATCGATTCAAAATAACTTTTTATTGGTTCATATAATTGTTCCTCTTTAATATCTTCTTTATTCATTTTGTTAATCCCTCATTTTTAATTACCTATTTATTTATATCAATTTTGATATTATGCTATAATTATACCTATAATAATATCATGTTCTTTATAAGTTTATAAATAGTGTTCAATATTTTTAGAGGAGAGTCTATTCATGAAAATTTTATTAGTTACAGATTCCTGTTCAGACTTACCAATAGAATATGCCTCAAAAAATAATATATTGGTAATGCCTTTTACTTATCATTTTAAAGGTAAGGATTTTGAGGATGACTTTGGAAAAAGTATTAGCTACAATGATTTTTATAAAGCCGTACGTGAAGGTGAGCTGCCCTCAACTTCACAGATAAACGTGTATAGGTTTACAGAAACATTTAAAAAATATATTATTGAAGGTTATTCCATCGTCTATATTGCTTTCTCATCCGCATTAAGCGGTACCTATAACAATGCATTATTAGCTAGAGAAGATATTATGTCAGAATATCCTGAAGCTGATATTACTGTCATAGATTCAAAATGCGCATCCATGGGACAGGGACTTTTAGTATATTATGCAAATGAACATATAAAAAACGGTATGTCTAAAGTTGATTTAGTAAATTGGTTAGAGACAAAAAAATTGTATTTTTCACATTGGTTTACCGTAGATGACCTCCATCATTTAAAAAGAGGAGGTAGAATTTCAGCTACAAGTGCAGTAATTGGTTCGCTGCTTGACATCAAACCTGTATTATATGTGGACAGTCTTGGCAGGCTTATTCCTGTAAGCAAAGTCAAGGGAAGAAAAAAATCCATAAAAACACTTTTACAAAAGATAAAAACAGATATTGATGATTCAAAGGATCAGGTAGTTTTTATAAGTCACGGTGACTGTTATAATGAAGTTAAGCTGCTAGCTGATTCAATAAAAGCTGAAGTTCCATGTATAAAAAAAATAATTATTAATACTATAGGTCCTGTAGTAGGTTCTCACTCTGGCCCAGGCACCATTGCTTTATTTTTTATTTCAAAAGAATCTAGAGAATAAGAAAAGTGCTGTGCATAAAAATGACACAGCACTTTAAAACTATTTATTTACATAAAGCTGAGCTATTTTAACAATAACTTCTACAGCCTTCTCCATAGGTTTTATAGGTATATACTCATATCTTCCATGGAAGTTCTCTCCACCTGTGAATATGTTAGGTGTTGGAAGACCTAGAAATGATAGTCTTGCTCCATCTGTACCTCCTCTTATAGGTCTTACAACTGGCTCAAGTCCAACACTCTTTATGGCTTCATATCCTAAATCAACTACATATTTTGCTTTGTCTATTTTTTCCTTCATATTGTAATACTGATCCTTTACTTCAACTACTACAGTACCTTCACCATACATCTGATTAAGTTCATTCTCAATATACTTCATGAACTCTTTTCTTTTCTCAAATCTTTCCCTGTCAAAATCCCTTATTATATAATGCAGTACAGTCTGTTCTACATCACCTTGCATATTATTAAGATGATAAAATCCTTCATATCCTGATGTCCTTTCTGGAACCTCATTCACTGGCATTCTTCCAATAAAATCATTAGCAATAGCAATTGAATTTTTCATCTTTCCTAATGCATAACCAGGATGTACATTTCTTCCATGTATTGTCACTTTCGCTCCTGCCGCATTAAAATTTTCATACTCAAATTCTCCTACTCTGCCGCCGTCCATCGTATACGCAGCATCAGCACCGAATTTCTCAACATCAAAAAAGTCTGCTCCTCTTCCAACTTCTTCATCTGGAGTAAATCCTATTTTTATAGTACCATGTTTTATTTCTGGATGTTGTATAAGGTATTCCATTGCAGTCATTATTTCTGCTACGCCAGCTTTATCATCAGCACCTAAAAGAGTAGTTCCATCAGAAGTTATGATATCTTCTCCTATATATTGCTTAATTTCTGGGAAATCTTCTGTTTTAAGAACTATGTTCTTCTCCTTATTTAAAACTATATCCTGTCCATTATAATTTTTAACTATTTGAGGTTTTACTTCCTTCCCAGACATATCTGGAGAAGTATCCATGTGTGCTATGAAACCTACAACAGGAACCTTCTTATCAATATTTGAAGGTAGTTCAGCCATAAGGTAACCATTATCATCTAGTGATACATTTTTAAGTCCCATTGCTTCAATTTCTTCCTTGAGAGCCTTTGCTAATACTAACTGCTTTTTAGTACTTGGAAAAGTAGTTAGACTTGCCTCCTCATCTGATTGAGTGTCAAACTTTACATACTTTAGAAATTTCTCTATTACAGTTGTCATAATATTCTCCTTTTACTTTTTTATAAATGAAATAAAAAATTGATATTCCTCTTTTTCACCATTTCTATTTTCGTCGTTTTTATCTAAAAAATCATTAATATAGTCTTTTAATTTTTTAGCCTCATCCTTCGTTAAATATATATTGGACAAAGTAACAGTGCCCATGTCATTATTAAGTGTATTTTTATTAGTTTTATTTTTAAACATTTTAACTGTTTCATTGTAACTTATCTTATACATATTCGATATTATCATTTCATTCTGAGAAAAATTTTCTTTATTTAAAGGGCCATTTTTTCTATCATGTGAAATAGTAAAACTTTTTGCTGTAAGTTCGTAATACTTGGCTATAATGCCATTTATGTCCTTCGTATAAACTAACTTCAGTATACCTAATTTCTCCAATTTTTTTACATGATAATAAACTTTAGCTGGTACCTCTTCTAGTTTATCAGCTACCTGCTTTACTGTTGCTGGCTCTCCAAATTTATCAAAACATGATATTATCCTATATTTATATGGATCTGATGCAGCTTTAATTTCTTCCTCAGTATTTAAGATTCTTATTTCATCCAAAATTATTCTCCCTTTACTTCATTAATACTTCCCCTATGAAAATATAAATACATAGAAGTAATTAGCATCAACAATGCCATTAACAGAAACAGTATCTGCATTGCAATGTACTGGCTTACAACTCCTCCAAAAGCTGAGCCCAATGGCAATGAACCACAGCTTATCATACTAAGTACTGAATTTACTCTTCCCATCATATTCTTAGGTGTACTTTTAACTATAAGTGTGCTCACTGGAGCTTCAATACATACTACTAATATTCCTATAATAAAATACACAAAAATGGATATTGCTATTGAAATCACCTTAGATTTAAATAAATTTCCTGGTAAGAAAAGCATGGCGTAGGCAATTGCAAATATCATAAATCCAACTGAAATTATTGAACTAAGTTTAAATCTATTACCTGCCCTTCCTAATACCATGCCTCCCACTATAACCCCAGCGGATGCTGCTACACTCATTAAGCTTAAAATCTGAGCCCCAGACCTTAATATTTCTTTTGTATAAGCAGGCAGCAATACATTTATAGGTGAAAGACAAAAGTTAACAATAGCAAATGTAATTACCACTATTCTTATAATATCACTTTTTAATACAAAATTGAAACCATCTTTTATATCCTTAAAATATTCTTCAATTTTTCCTGTGTTTTTTGTTAATACTTCTCCTTTAACCACAGTAAATGAGATTATAGCTGCAGCCGCAAAAAATGTTGCCCCGTCTATAAGTATAGTGCCATATACTCCTATTAACGCAATGATTGTTCCAGCTGCCAATGAGCCTAGAAGCTCTGCAAAGGAATACACAGATTTAGAATATGCATTTGCAGATAAGAAATATTCTTCTGATACAAGAAGCGGAACTAATGAACCCATAGCCGGCGTTGTAAGTGTCTCAAACGTTGAGTTTATAAAAGTCAATATAAAAAGATGCCAAGGTCTAAGAATACCTAAATATAACATTACAGCCGTAATTGAAACCATTATTCCTCTGCCAATTAGTCCTATAAGTATTAACTTCTTTTTACTAAATTTATCAGAAATAACTCCTGATATAGGTGAAAAAATCAAGTTAGGTATTGCGTTAACGGCCATAATTGAACCCAGTAATAACTTAGACCCAGTCAATTGATAAACCATCCAAGAATAGGCTATAGCATCAATAGAATCTCCGAATCTCGAAATAGTATTAGCTACCATAAGTATCATAAAACTCCTAAATTTTCCTAAGTTTTTTACAGAAATTTTTTTATCATTCATTTAAATCACACCTTAAAATTATTTTGTCATTAAAATAATTTTAATGCTAAAATAATTTTAATGCAATATATTTATTATTATTTTCTAATTTTTAGAAGAAATAAACATTGTTGATAGTATCAAAATGTATGTGCGTGGTTTATTTCGGGCTTAGTTTTATTTTGTACAGCTATAAATATATTTAGCGCCACATTTTCCTAAAAAGTAAAAAAAGTGAATGCAACGTTAGCATTCACTCAAAATTATTACTTTTATTTAGTTTGACTGTTATTCTCACTGTTAAACTCTTTCAGCAGGTCTTTATTTAAAATATCATCAGAATATTCTAATTGCTGCTGTCTTCTATTCTTCTCTTCCAGCACAGCTTTTGTTGGTTTAATTTCTTCATCTGTTTTTATATCATAATACTTATCTATCGTAGATACATAGAATACCTTACCATCAGTAAATGACCCATTTCTAAAGGTTACATTACCTTGTTTCGAATTCAACATATCCTTTCCCATTGTGTACGGTGCCTTTAAACCAAACATATTTGCTATAGTAGGATAAGTGTCCATTTCACCACTATATAAATGATTTACTCCTTTGTACTTATTTTTAGGGAAATGTATCATGAATGGTACTTTCTGATATTTTTTATACCAAGTATAATCATTCTGATTTTCTTCTCCAACTAACTTATATAACAAACTCTTATCACTTTGCGGTATAGCGGAATGATCTCCATACATAAGTAATATAGAATTATCTAATATTCCCTTGTCCTCTAATCCCTTAAAGAAAGTTCCCAGCTGTTCATCAGTATAATGTATAGCTTTTAAATAATTTCCAACATCAGTACCTTCATATCCTGTTACATCAAAATCAGTCTTAGCAGCAGCTGCTCTATACGGAAAATGACTTGATAAAGTAATGACGAAACTGTAATAAGGTTTCTGAAGTGTCTGCAACTTGTCCAATGTCTGAGGCAGAAAAGTTCTATCACTAATTCCCATACCTACAATTTCATCTGCATTAAGCTCCTCTTTACTGTAAAAATGGTAAAATCCCTCTGTATTATACATTATATTCCTATTCCAAAATATTCTCCTGTTACCATGAAAAACTGAAGTATAGTATTTTTTTTCTTTGAGCTTTTCTCCAAGAGAATCTAAATCATTCTTAGCATATATACTATATGCTGCACCGGTAGCTGCCGGGTATAGAGAGTTATTTGTCATAAATTCGGCATCAGAAGTATTTCCTGCTGCAACCTGATAATAGAAATTATCAAAATACATACATTTCTTTAAGAATCTATTTAAATTAGGTGTAATCTCCTGTCCATTCACTTTTCTATTTATTACAAACTGCTGTAGTGATTCTATTTGGAGTATTATTAAGTTTTTCCCTTCACCAATATTAGCAAATTTATTGCCTTGTTTCTTATTGGATAAAAGTACTTTCTCTATTTTCTTCTTCTTCTCCTCAGGAAGTTTTTGGGACTTTCTTATTTCAGTAGCTATTACATTGTATATATCAACTCCATGATAGCCTATGTTACCTATACACCTAGCAATATAACTTTTGTTTCTTAAACTTGATAAAAGTCCTGGCTGTTCTAGTGCTAAAGCCCTTACACCGATGAACTGTACAACTACTCCAAGAACAAATAATGTTGAAAATGCTATTATTCTCTTTTTTAGTACTGCTAAATCAGGTTTTCGATTTCTAAAGTAAATCATTACAGGTATTAACAAAACTACATCTGTTAAAAATAGGAAATCACTAAACCTTAATAGATTACCAACACTGTCTCCTACTTCTCCTACTTCTCCTAAATTTCTTATACAATTAATAGATATCAGATCCTTAAAGAATCTGTAATAAGTAAGATCTGCAACTATAACAAAACTCACCAAAAAATCCATTGCATAAAGAAATTTAATTCTTCCTTTTGTCTTAAACAATAGTGATATACTTATCATTATAAATAAAGATGCTAACAGAGAATATTTTACAGAAGGACTCACATAATTACCAGCTAGTATTTTTATGAAGATCATGGACTTAGTAAAAACTAAAAATAAAAAAATAAATACATCTACATAGTTTTTAAGTGCATACTCCACTTTTTCTCTTATCTGTGACCTCATTACTACTTTCTCCTTTTCCCTTTACTTTTTAATACCATAAATACAGTATAGGAATTATTAGTTGCTGTTGCAAGTATCATTCCACATTAAGCTAATTAATATAACGCTAACTATGCATATTTTTCTTCATACTATTAATAAATTAGAAATTAATAACTCAATTATGGTTTTTAATCTTCATCATATATAGGTTTATAAACTCTTCTACTTTCTAAAGACCAGATTCTATCAGAAAATTCTCCTGGATGTATATCTCTTTTAGCTTTGTTCATATCGAACATCCTAGCATCTATAATATCCAAATAATGAAGCATCTCTGCTTCTGGTATCATTGGTTTAACAGGACTTCCATACTCGGGTTCATAATGATGTGACAGTATCATATGCTCAAGCAACATAGTTATTTCTTTATCAGCACCTATTTTTTTAGCTGCCACCTCAATATTTTTAACACCCTGCGTTATATGTCCAAGCAGTGTACCCTCTACTGTATAATCGCTTACTATTCCAAGTTCACTTGCATCCATTTCATCCATCTTAGCTAGATCATGCAATATTACACCTGCATATAACAAGTCAGTATTCAAAGAAGTATATATTGAGGCTAATTTTTCCCCTGCTTTCAACATAGTTGTAACATGATATAATAGTCCAGATCTTATAGAATGATGATTCTTCTTAGCTGCAGGAAAATGCATTATTTTATCTTTATAATTATCCAAAACTTCATTTACTATACCTTGTATATCCTGATTTTTGATCATACCTATATATTGATTTACTTGATTATACATATCTTCTGCTGAAAATGGTGCAGCAGCGACAAACTCTGAAATATCTAAATTATCCTCTGTTTCAGACTTTCTTATTTTCTCAATTTTAAGCTGAAGAGAATTCTGCCATGACAGAATAGTACCTCTAACCTTAACAATCATATTAGCTTGAAATAACTTTTCATTATCTTCATTACATTCCCAAAGCTTAGCGTTTATTTCTCCAGTTTTATCTCCTAAGGTAAAATCCAAGTATTTCTTATTATTACTATTGGTGGTTTTGCAATCTACTGATTTAATTAAGTAGAAGCCCTCTATTTTCTTGCCTGCTTCAAATTGATTTACTGTTATCATCTATACTAAACTCCTTTCAAACAAAAGCTAGAATATATGCTTAATAAATATTCTAAACTTAATCTATAAAAGCACACTCAGCAAATTAAATTTGCGCATGCTTTTCATTGTTTCCACTTTAACAAATAATTGTACATATAAACTATCAGCTAAGTTAGAAAACCTATATTATAATAATATTACCGTTATCCAGTTAATTATATCACAAATAAAATATTATACTAAAAAACATAATTTTAAGCTATAATAAATTCATGAAATATTTATATTTTTTCCTTAAAACAAAATAATTATATAATTCACTAA
>NZ_MZGV01000002.1 GCF_002029235.1 Clostridium oryzae | reverse complement strand
AAATACTAGATACAGTACCAGGAATAAATGCGAAAGCAGCATCAATAATAATAGCAGAGATAGGAACAGATATGAGTTACTTCCCATCAGATAAACATATAACATCATGGGCAGGATTAAGTCCAGGAAATAATGAAAGTGCAGGTAAAAAAAAACGAAGTAAGTCATTAGCAGGAAATAAAGCATTAAAAAGTATAATGTGTGAATGCGCTTGGTGTGCAAGTATGAGCAAGAATACTCGATTATCAATGTGTTATAAACGATGGGTAAAAAGAATGGGAAAGAAAAAGGCTACAATAGCGCTAGCAAGTTTGATGCTAAGAATATGAAATAAAATACAAAGCTTGGGACTAGCCTAAATAGGCCAGTCTAGCTTAGTGTTGCCTAAAATAGAAAGAGTGCTATTATTTAATTTTCGTAGGAATTTATGTATTTTTCCAATTGTGGATAACTTTTAATTAATATCAAGATACACCACTAAATAGTAGAAAAAGTGGTTGCTAAATAAAAAAAACGGTACAGCGTGTTTACGAAGAGATTAAAAAGAAACAGTAAAATATTTTGAAGTTAGTGAATTAAGAAAAGAAGGCAACAGAAGGAATATAATAAAAGTATTATGTAAAAATTAAGAGATAGGGCATTAAAAATGGTTACACCCGACGGAGGCATTTGTAGCGAGTTTAGCAATTATCCGTGTCTTTTAGGCAAATTTCCGTTAAGATGGCGAATTGTTTGAGGCGCAGCCGAGTTATGAGCCATTAGGAAATTTGACTAAAAGATGCGGTAAAATTGCTTAACGAGCAAAACTAGCCGACATAGGGTGTAACCATTTTTTATTTCACAAAGTCTTAGGAAATTATATTAACTAGGGCTTATTTTTTTTATAAATTTCCTAAAGTCAAATGAAAAAGTTGAAGTGGAGAAAATGAGCTCTAGAATTTATTATATACATGTAAGGATTAATACACATAAGAGATGACTAAAAGGGGGATTTACATGGTGAAATATCTAATAGCTACACATGGTGAGATGGCAGAGGGAATGAAAAGTACGCTAAAACTTCTTACAGGAGAAAGAACTAACTTAGAATTTTTAAGTTTTTATTGTGATAAGTATGATGCATTATCCAAGCTTAGAGAATTCTTTGAAAAAAATAAGGATTGCGAAATAGTAGCATTTACTGATTTGCTTGGAGGGAGTGTAAATCAAGAGGTTCTTAAATTTGTAAGTGAAAAGGTTCATATCATAGCAGGATTTAATATGGCTGTCATTTTAGAAATAATATTAAGTATGGAAGAAACGATTGAAAGTAATCGTTTAGAGGAAATAATAGAAACAGCAAAAGAGCAATTAGTATATGTAAATAAAATAATTAGTACAAAGGAGGAGGTTTAACATGATTAAATTATTGAGAGTTGATGACAGACTTTTACATGGACAGGTGGCGTTTGCATGGACTAAGAATTTAAAAATAAATTTGATTGTAGTAGCCAATGATACTATAGCTCATGACGAGTTTACCAAAATGACATTAGGGTTAGCTAAGCCGCAAGGAGTTAATCTAACAATAGTTGAAGTTAAAAAAGCTACTGAAATTCTAAATACAGAGAAGGTTAAAAAATATTCAACGCTAATTATAGTTAATAACTTGGTTGATGCACAAAGGATTGCTGAGAGTGTAGAGGAGATAAAGAGTATTAATATAGGAGGGATCAAGGAAAGGGAAGGCTCAAAAAGATA
The DNA here is from genome assembly GCF_002029235.1 of Clostridium oryzae. Taxonomy (GTDB): domain Bacteria; phylum Bacillota; class Clostridia; order Clostridiales; family Clostridiaceae; genus Clostridium_AE; species Clostridium_AE oryzae. The sequence continues at coordinate 147,933 of NZ_MZGV01000002.1, read as the reverse complement.
TACCAATGCAGTTACATTAACAGATGATGATATCAGAATCTGTAGGGAGCTTATAGAAAAGAATATAGAAGTTGAAGCAAGGCAGATGCCAGTTGATAAAAAGCAGCTTATTAAGGATTTAATAAAGTAAGAAAAAGATATAGGAGTTAATCATACAAAAATTGTTTGTATATTTTTATTTAAGGTTAAGATATACAAAAGTATAAAATCTATGTAAGGATAGGGGGCATTTTACAATGAGTTTAACACAGGCGTTATTACTAGGATTAATAGCTGTATTTGGTTGGTTTGAATATGTGGATGGTTTAAATAAAACAACCAGACCGATTATTATGTGTTCGCTGGTAGGACTTGTTATGGGGGATTTAAAAACAGGTATCATAATAGGTGGTACACTTGAACTAGCAACAATGGGTATGATGGGAATAGGAATTTCTATTCCGATTAATATTACAATTGCAGGAGTATTATCAGCAGGGTTTGCAATCTCAGGTGATCTTGGGGTTAAAGCAGCAGTTGCATTTGCAATACCAGTAGGAATACTATTCCGTCTTTTGGAACATTTAGTAACAAGTCTTTATGATATTGTTGCAGCTAAATTATTATTCGACCGTCCTGAAAAAAATAGTCCAAAGCAGGTTACTATAGCATTCTGGATAGTGTTTGGACTAAGTGCAGTATTCATATTTTTAATAGTATTTATTAGTGTGCTTGTAGGTTCATCAGCTGTAAAAGAGGTGGCAAATGCTATTCCAAAGAATATTATGGATGCAGTTGCTACAGGTACAGCATTCTTAACAGCATTAGGTTTTGCAATGTTATTTAACTTAACTATGACAAAACAAACTTTAGCATTCTATTTTATAGGTTTCGTACTGGCAGCATATCTTAAAGTGCCTGTAATGGGAATAGCCATATTAGGAGCTGCTTTTGCGCTTATAACTTACTTCTTCACTCAGGATAAAGAAAAGGTTCAAGTTGATTCTGGAGTAATAGATTTTGATGATTTATCAGATGATCCTGAAGTTCCTGAAGAAGTTGTTGAGGTTAAGAAACTTCTTACAAAAAAGGATCTTAGAAGTGTATTCTTTAAATCATTTGGATTGGAAGGACCATTTATATACAGCAGGCTACAGGCTATAGGTTTTTGCCGTGCAATACTGCCTGTTATTAAAAGAGTGTACAAGGATCCTGAAAAACAGACAGAAGCAATTAATAGACATCTTGAATTTTTCAATACTAATCCTGAATTTTGTACTTTTATATTAGGTGTTACCGCATCTATGGAAGAGCAGAACTCACAAGACTCTAATTTTGATCCAAAGAGCATACCTGCAGTGAAGGCTGGACTTATGGGACCATTAGCAGGTATTGGCGATTCCTTTTGGTGGGGAATTGTTAAAACTGTAGCAGCTGGTATTGGATGTCAATTTGCACTTAAAGGAAGTCCACTTGGACCGCTGCTGTTCTTCTTTGTATTTAACATTCCGCACTGGACTATAAGATATATATTAACCTTCACAGGTTACAATTTAGGAAGCAAAATATTGAAGATCATGTCTGAAAACAATATATTAGAAAAAATAACCTTGTGTGCTGGAATCCTTGGAATGGTAGTACTTGGAGCCATGACATGCGACATGATATCAATTTCGACTCCATTAGTATTTCATATGTCTCACGGCGTAACAGTTAATCTACAGAAAATACTTGATGATATTGTACCTAAGCTTTTACCACTATTGGCAATGTTTTCAATATCATATCTGCTTAGAAAACAAATTAAGATCATTCCGCTATTGTTCTCGTTGTTATCAGTCGGGATAATATTAAATCTACTTGGAATAATAGCTTAACAGGAAAGGAAGGTTTTACAGTGAAAACAATGATACCATTTATGAAATCAGCTCCTGAAGTTTGCTTGAATATTATGGCAAATAGAAAAAAATTAATTAAACCGTTAGTCGACTTATATACAGCAAAGGAATACAAGAAAATAGTAATAGTTGCGTCTGGTTCTTCATGTAATATTGCAAATTCAGTAAAGTATTTTATACAAAATACACTAAATACTGAAGTTAAAATAATATGGCCAATGACATATATAAAGTTTGACTATAAATTTAATGAAGATGCTTTTATCATATGCATGTCTCAAAGTGGAAAGAGTACTAATACGATCCAAGCAGTAAAAAAAGCAAATAAGTTGGGACAAGATATAGCTGTGCTTACAACTAATGCAAATAGTCCAATAATGGATTACACCAGCAATGTATTTGAATATGGAAGCGGAAGCGATGACTATTATGTGGCAAAAGGTTATCCGGCATCTTGCACATTCCTGATGCTATTTGCACTGGAAACAGCATTAACTAAAAACATTATTAAAAAGGAAGAATTTGAATTAAAGATTAAAGAACTTGAAAAAGCTGTTTCATTAATGAAGACAAGCTTAGATGAATCAGAATTATTCTATATAAACAATAAAGAGGAATTCAAGTCTATGAGAAGAGCTATGGTAGTGGGATGTGGTCCTTCGTATGGAACAGCTCTAGAAGGGGCACTTAAAATAAATGAAACATTCGGAATTCCAACTAATGCATACGAAATGGAAGAGTTTGTTCATGGGCCGAGCTATGAAATATCAAAGGATCATGCTGTATTCTTTATAGATAATGGTGACGAGGCTCATGAAAGAGTGATGCAGCTGTATAGTGCTATTCATCTTTTGACTGACAAAGTGTTTTTAATAAGTAATAATGGATATGCATCGGACAGAAGGATATGGAAGCTTGATTATGAAATAAGCAGTGAGTTTAGTGTTTTATTTAACATAATACCTTTTCAGTTAATTTCAGATTCTATATGCAACGATCTTGATTTGTTAAGCTATAACGTCAGGAATTATGAGTTTGAAAAAATAATTAAAACTAAAGCTTAAATAAAATTTACCGCAAAGCTATTCGATAGTTTTGCGGTAAATTTTAAAGAAAAACACCATCATATTTTGAAATTATCAAATTGTAGATAACTTTTAATTAATATCAAGATACATCACTAAAGAGTAAAGAGAAAAGTGAAGGTTGGAATTCACCTGTGCTGAATTCCTATGAATCAATTTCGTTTCTTTTTAGGAATTTATGTTTTTGGGAACATAACTTTTCATTAGGATCAGGCTATACCCCTAAAGAGTAAGGAAGATGGAAATTAAATAAAAAAACGGTACAGCGTGTTTACGAAGAAGTTAAAAAGAAACAGTAATATATTTTGAAGTTAGTGAATTAAGAAAGGAAGGCAAAAGAAGCAGCATAATAAAAGCATCTTGTTAATATTAAGAGTTAGGGCATTAAAAATGGTTACATCCGACGGAGGCATTTGGAGTGAGTTTAGCAATTACCCATGTCTTTTAGGCAAATTTACGTTAAGATGGCAAATTGTTTGAGGCGTAGCCGAGTTATGAGCCATTAGGAAATTTGACTAAAAGATGTGGTGTAATTGCTTAATGAACGTAACCGGCCGACATAGGGTGTAACCATTTTTTATATTAGTTTAAAGAATTTGCAGCCTAATGGATGTATTTCTATAGAAAATATAGTTCTATTCTTTTCTGTTCTTCCTTTGATTTCAATATTTCTAGCCAAATCTATAAGTACTGCATCAGGTGTTTTAACTATGACATTTATATTTTGACTGTGTGGAAGGAAAGATTCAACTATGAAGCTATCATTATCATAGGTAAATAATCCAACATTGCTTTCCGAATCAAGCATTACGGGAATATCGGCAGTAATAGCTTCACGAATAGTCTTTAATACTTCCTTTGGATAATGATACATTGCACCGAAATCATCAGGAATAGTTAAAATAAATAAATTTCCCTTTCCGTAAGCAGTTCTTAATAGTATTGGAAGGTTGTTTTGAACTCCCATACCAGCAACAAGTTCCCAAATGTCGTTAGTACAAAATTCAAGCTTTGGAACAAGAACTGGTTTATCAGAAGTTACAGTATGCTTGAAAGAAACACCTTCATCAGAAATTGCATATTGGGTCACGTTAAATTTTCTTCCGGCATCTCTTACAGTAGTGAGTTTGTCAAAACCTCTACCCTGTAAAACTTTTACGAGTCCTGATGTAACAACAACATTTCCGCCTTTTAGCAGCTTATCATGTATTTTATTTATAAGCTTAGTATCTTTGGCTGCATTCTCAGTAAGGAATATGGTCTTACTTTCCGAGGGAAATTCAGGATAAGGTTCCAACGGAATTCCCAGCATACCGATATAGTTATGAAGAAAATCTTCTCCGGAGGAATGATATGGAATATAAGTTGCAGCTCCTACAGGCTTGCCTAAGCTGCTTAAGTACTTATCCATTGCATCAAACGTATTTCCTGCAAGAGGAGCAAACATCGATGAGTCTTCATCAAGCAGAGCCCCTAGACAGAAAAGAGTAACTTCTCTAGCTTTGCTGAAAAGAGTTAATCTTGCTTGTTCAACATAAGAATTTAAATTGTAACTGCATTCAAATGGATCAAACCATCCGCCGCCATTTTTCCCTGGTTTAACGTTTTCAAGATATCTCATAATAAAATAGCTCAAATATCTTGGCAGATGCTGTTGTGCATACTGAGAATCCCTTGTTTCAGTGCCTGTATATATCATGTCAAACTGGTGAGGTTCATCGGCAAGGTTATAGCCAGTTTCTTGATAGTGTTCATACCAGTTTGGATACTTAATAATAAGGTTTATTTTAGGGTTAACAGCTTTTGCTGGCTTAATAATTAAGTTTTCAGATACTTCCTTCATAAGTTCAGTACGAAATTCAGACCAGCTTCTGTCTCCCTTTGCTTCTATACAGGATTCACATTTGCAATTTGTAAAATAGAAATCATCAAGAATTATCTCATCAAAAATTTTAGCAGTGAATTCAGCTATTTCCTTCAATTTATTTCTGTCTGATTCACGGGTATAGCATAGAGAATCGAAGCCTCCGGTACGTTCGTCTGCTGCAGTAGTTATACCTCCAGAGGTTTTTATTCCTTTTGAATTAAAGAATTCCTTTATTTTTAGCATTTTATCTTTATCGATGGTTTCAAAAGAACGAAAAGTTTCTAAGTAAAACTTATCAATCTTAAGATGTTTCTCTAAAAAACTGAATTTTTCTTTAAAGCTTTCAATGTCTTTTATCGCATTCAGATTTCCAACAGGACAATAAACGGCTAGGTTAAAATTTTTATAGCTCATATGTTTTCCTCCTTTATTAACTGATTGTACAAGTTTCTGTTGAATATATTTGCAATCTGTTGTCTTTATTGTACATATTATAAGATATATGTTACTAGTCACAAATTGCCTACTAATCCTCAGAAATTGCTTTTCTGTAATCGGAGGGAGAACATCCTTTAGCATCCTTAAACACCCTGTTAAAGTTTTTTATGCTGCCGAAGCCTGATTTAAAGGCTATTTCTATGATAGAATCATTAGAACTGATGAGATATTCTGCAGCTTTTGATATACGAAAATTGTTTACATATTGATTGAAAGTCATACCAGTTGCTTCTTTAAAGAAACGGGTGAAATGATAAACGCTGTAATTAGCTACCGCTGAGATTTCTTCTAAGGTTATATTTTTATCAAAATTTTTCTCTACAAAGCTGAATACTTGTTCTAGGCGCTCTAATCTGCTTAGTTGTCTATTTTTTTCATAGGTTGAATAGACTTCGCGGGGAGCATATCGCATTAATAATACGAGTATATCAGAAAGTCTGGCTTTTAATGCAAGCTTGTAGCCTTGCTTTTTATTTTGGTACTCTTCCATTATTTGAAGAATTTGTGTTTCCAACGCGTCATGAAGACTTTCCACACTAGTCGCTGCAGGAAAATTAGTATTAGCTCTTAACAGCATAGTAAATCTTTTATCCTTCATTATTGAGGTGAAGGCTTCAAAAAATGCCGCTTCAAAGAATAATATAATTCTATTAAATTGTAGTGGTTGAGGCGGAAAATAATGAACGTCCCCGCTGCTTATAAGCAAAATGTCTTTCTTGTTAAGTGTGTAGATTTCATTGTTTACACCGGCTTTTAATCCATCTGTCAGTGCATAAACTACCTCAACAGCTTCATGCCAATGAGGCGGAAATTCTGCTTCATCAGTGGTAAAAATACTTAGTGGTAGGTTTTCACTCAAAAAAGGTTTCTGATGCCAGGGTTGCATGTTATCTCCTTTAAAATTATTTATCTATAAGTTTTGAAATATTTCCATATTAATTATACTTTTTTAGATGAATAATAGTCAAATTGTGATTAAGATAGATGTGTTTTAAAATACCTTTTTTAAAGTAACGTTTCAGTTTGAATTTAATATTATAGTATTAATTAATAATATCAAGGAGAATATTTATGTCCTACTGTCCATATTTGAACATGACAAATAACTATTATAGGGCTTGTCAAACCAATTCATACGTTAGAGTGTTCCATGCTTCACCTAATGCACCAGCAGTAGATGTTTATGCAAATGGAAACCTCATTATAAATAATCTTGCTTATAAACAATTTTCTCAATACCTGCCTGTTCCTCCAGGTAATTATAATATTAGAGTATATCCATCTGGAGAAATGACAAATCCTGTTTTAGATACGAATTTGTATATTTCTCAAAATACTATATTTAATGCTGCAGTAATAGGAATGCTGCCAGATATCAGTTTATATACAATACCAGAGCCTATAACTGCTCAAACTTCAGGCTTTGCTTGCGCAAGGTTTATTCACCTTTCACCTAATGCACCAGCTGTTGATATAAAACTATCAGACGGTACAATAGTATTCAGCAGTGTTGGATATAGGGATATTACAAACTATGCTTGTGTGCCACCTGGAACATATAGTTTTATAGTAAGCCTGCCTGGTACAGACAATGTTGTTTTAACTATTCCTAATATCAGATTGGATGCCAACAGCTATTATACGATCTATGCAGTTGGAGTAGCAGGAGGCAACCCACCATTAGAAGCTTTGCCTGTAGTAGAACCAAGAGGGTAGTAAGAGAAAAGAGAAAAGTGTAAAGGGATGGAGGAAATTCAGCTGTGCTGAATTTCAACTTAAGTTTAAATTTATTTAATAGAACATCGGCTATAAGCCGATGTTTTTAACTTTTATGTGAATATTCTTAAAGTGATGATATAATATTTAACATATAGTATAGGATTAATTAAAGGAGATATAGAGAATGAAAATAGTCGTTTATAATTGTCGTGAAGATGAGAAAGAGTTTTTTAATAAATTTTCGAAGAAATATAATGTTGAGATAGTTCCTATTAATATGGAGCCTAGTATTGAAAGTACAATGTTTGCAAAAGACTGTGAATGCATTAGTATTACATCGGAAAGAATGATTACTAAAGAAATGCTGGATTCCTATAAAGCCTTAGGTATAAAATTTATTTCTACAAGAACTGTTGGAATGGAACACATAGACGTGGAATATGCAAAAAGTATAGGCATAGGAGTCAGCAATATTACCTACTCGACAAATGGAGTAGCAGATCAAGCTATTATGCTGATGTTAATGGTTATACGAAAGGTTAAACATATTATGATTCGTAGTTTGTCACAGGATTATTCACTTGATAGAAGTACTAGAGGACAAGATTTGGAGGATATGACTGTGGGCATTATCGGTACTGGTAACATAGGTACTACCACAGCTAAGCATTTGAGCGGCTTTGGCTGCAGAATACTTGCATACGGAAAATCAAAACGTGATGAGCTCAAAGGAATAGTTGAATATGTAGATTTAGAGATCTTATTAGCGGAAAGCGATATTATCTCTCTTCACATTCCAGCTACAGAAGCTAATTATCATTTTATAGATAAGAAGGCAATTGAAAAGATGAAACCAGGTGTAGTAATAATCAATACGGCTAGAGGAGCCTTAATGGATTCAGATGCACTAATTGAAGCTTTAGAATCCGGAAAAGTGGGAGGAGCTGGTCTTGATGTTATTGAGGGCGATAGGGAGATATACTACCGCAATCACAATTATAAAGTTCTTGGATACCGAGAAATGGCAGTTTTAAATGCCATGCCTAATGTGATTCTTATGCCCCATACTGCTTTCTTTACTGATCATGCAGTTAGCGACATGGTTGAAAACTCTATAAAAAGCTGCTGTGAGTTTTGTCAAGTGCCAGGCATGTGACATATCATTTGTCACATGCCTGGCACTTAACTTTTCTATCATTGTATATTCTATTGTAAAACGGGCAATTACTTTAATAGTTTTTACAAAATATGCAAAGGAGAATAGAAATTTAGATGTCAAGAAAAGATAGAATTATTTATGATGGAGCAATATATCATATTTATCAGAGAGGGAATAACAAGGAGTTCATATTTAGAGATAGTAGAATAAAGCAGTTTCTAATTGAGACTTTGGTTAAATATAATAAAAAATTTGATTATGAAATTTTAGCATATGTAATCATGGATAATCATTACCATCTGTTAATGAAAACTAATAAATCGTCAATTAGTGAAATCATGTTTTATGTAAACAACGTATTGGCCAAATATATTAATAATTTACTAAATAGATCTGGTCATGCGTTTGAAAATAGGTATAAATGTAAACTTGTTGATACAGATGGCTATTTAATTTGGCTCTTAAGATATATACATAGAAATCCTGTAAAGGCGCGAATATGTAAAAATGTAGAGGAGTATAAGTGGAGTAGTAATTGTTATTACCAGCATTCAATAAGCTCAAATATTAATGCAATGTTTATATTGAATATGCTTGGAGAAAATAAGAAAATGGCAATGCAGCGGTATCTAAAATTAATTAATACAATTGGTGATGAAGAGGACATGAATAAGGATTATGAAATGACAGAGGATTTATTAAAACCATATGCATTAGTTTCTGAGAGAAATGATACTGCTATTAAAAATGAGTTTATTAAACCGTACCGTAAAAATATGGAGCAGATACTTGAGACTATTAATGTTTCAGATAGCATATTGGAAGATATTAGGAAAGGAAAGAGAAAAAGAAATTTGACTCCAATAAAACTTCAAATTACAAGAAAGGCAATGGAAGAGTGTTACACGGTAAAGGAGATATCTGACTTCTTAAATGTTGTACCTTCGGCAATCTCCAAACTTCTTTCTCGCAGCAAAATAAGCTAGGGTGCAAAATGTCATTTGTCAAGTGCCAGGCACTTGACAAATGACATTTTTTAGCCACCTAAATAGGCATTCTTTACTTTTTCGTTGCCTAGTAGCTCTTTTGCATCACCTTCAAGCTCTATTTCGCCATTAGCAATGATATAAGCCCTGTTTGCAATATTAAGTGCCAGGTTTGCATTCTGCTCTACAAGCAGTACTGTAGTACCGCTGTGGTTTATTTCTACAATTATATTGAAAATATCCTTCACAATAAGTGGAGCAAGTCCCATGGAAGGCTCATCAAGAATCAAAAGCTTTGGTCTGCTCATCAGAGCGCGGCCCATAGCCAGCATCTGCTGCTCACCGCCTGAAAGCGTTCCTGCCATCTGTTCTTTTCTTTCTAAAAGCCTTGGAAAAAGGCCATAAATTTTTTCAAAGTCTTTCTTTATTTCAGCTTTGTCTTTGCGCAAATATGCTCCAAGTTCAAGATTTTCTTTCACGGACATTTTTGGAAAAACATCTCTTCCTTCAGGAACATGAGAAATACCAAGGCTTACGATATTTGAAGCGCTGGCAGAAGTAATATCCTTACCCTCAAACGTGATGCTTCCTGTCTTAGTTCTTTCAAGACCTGATATTGTTCTTAGTGTAGTTGTCTTTCCGGCGCCGTTTGAACCGATTAATGTTACGATTTCACCTTCATTTATATTAAGACTTATGCCTTTTATTGCGTGTATTGCACCGTAATATACGTTTATATCCTTAAGTTCTAACACATTAAATCCCTCCTTTAAATGCGATGTCCAGAAATTTATCAGGCACCTAAATATGCTTTTATAACCTGCGGATTGTTCTGTACTTCCTTTGGAGATCCACTAGCTATAAGCTGACCATAATCGAACACAAATATGTTTTCGCAAAGATCCATTACAAGTGACATATCGTGTTCAATAAGTATGATAGTAAGCTTAAACTCGTCCCTAATCCATCTGATTAATTCTGTAAGATCATTAGTTTCCTGAGGATTCATTCCGGCTGCTGGTTCGTCTAAAAGTAGAAGTCTAGGGTTTGAAGCCATAGCTCTTGCAATTTCAAGCTTCCTTTGCTCACCGTAAGGAAGATTTTGTGCTAGTTCATCCTTTTTGTCTAAGAGATTGAAAACTTTGAGCAGTTTTAATGCTTCGTTTAATGCTTCATTCTCACCTTTAGCGAAAGAAGAAAGTCTAAGGAAGGCTGAGGCCACACTGTATTTAAAATTATGGTGATAACCTATAAGCACGTTTTCTAGTACTGTCATTTCTTTGAACAGTCTTATATTTTGAAACGTTCTAGATATTCCGTAACTTGATATCTTATTAGGCTTAAGTTTTTTGCCTTCTACTGTTGTATTTAAATTGTATTTTATATTTCCTGAAGTAGGGGTGTAAATACCTGTAAGCAAGTTAAAGAAAGTAGTTTTACCGGCACCGTTTGGTCCTATTATACCAGCTATCTGACCTTCATTAACTTCAAGGTTTATATCGGTTACTGCTTTTATTCCGCCAAAGGCTTTAGTTAGATTTTTTACTTCCAGTACTTGCATCAGCTTTTACTCCTTTCTTAAAGAAATTGAATTTTTTCTTTCCTAAAAGTCCCTGCGGCCTGTACACCATAATCAGGAATAATATTACCGCATAAATAACCATTCGGAGCTGTGAAAAATCTTGCAAAAATAGTGATATCAAGGTTACTGCTACAGCACCTATTATTGCTCCTAAAGTACTTCCGAGTCCTCCGAATACAACCATAACGAGTATATCTATGGATTTCATGAATCCGAAATCATCAGGCTTAATAAAACCTATGACATGTGCGTGGAGTGCTCCTGCAATACCAGCTAGAGCAGCACCAATGGAGAAAGCTAATACTTTATAGAAAGTTGTATTAACCCCCATTGCTTCAGAAGCTATTTCGTCTTCTCTTATGGCAATACAAGCTCTTCCGTGATATGATTTAATGAAGTTATTCATAAGCAGTACAGAAATAACTACTAGTACAAAGCTCCATGTCCAATTTGTTAGCAGGGGAATGTCGTTAAAGCCTGCAGCTCCACCTACATAATTTGCATTTTGAAGAAAAACTCTTAATATTTCTCCAAAACCTAGAGTGGCTATAGCGAGATAATCACCTCTCAGTCTCAGTGTAGGTATGCCTATCAGTACTCCAGCTATTGCAGCAACTGCAGCTGCAGCTAAAATAGCAGCGATAAATGGCATATTTAAGTTTGATGTAAGTACAGCACCGGTATAAGCACCAACAGACATAAATGCGGCATGTCCAAGGGAAAATTGGCCTGTGTAGCCAGTAATAAGATTAAGTCCAACAGCTAATATAATATTTACTCCTATCATATAAAGGTTATACTGAAGATGATAGTCGACAATACCAGCACTGATGAGTAATTTAATTATTATATAAAATATCAGTAAACCTGCTAAGTTGATTATATTTTTTTTCGAAAAGAGTCTCATCATATCACCTCTAAACCTTCTCTTTAATATTCTTTCCTAAAAGTCCATTTGGTCTAAATAATAATACTATTATAAGTACTATGAATGCTACGGCATCAGTATATAGTGAGTTTCCATAAGCACTTACCATTGTTTCAAGCATACCTAAGAAGAAGCCTCCAAAAACCGCGCCAGGAATTATACCTATTCCTCCTATAACTGCTGCAATAAATGCTTTTAGCCCAGGAGTAACTCCCATTAACGGATTAATAGAATTGTAGTAAACTCCAACCAGTACACCTGCAGCTCCAGCTAAGGCTGAACCTATAGCGAACGTAAAGGATATAGTTCTGTTAACATTTATACCCATAAGCTGTGCAGCATCAGCATTCTGAGAAACTGCTCTCATAGCTTTACCAACTTTTGTCCTGTGAATGATATATTGAAGTGCCAGCATCAAAACTATTGTAATAACAATTATATAAATATTTCTGGAATCAAGTATTACGCCGCCATTGAAAAGCTCTATATTTTTTTCTTTTAATACCTGAGGAAAAGGTCTTTTATCTGGTTTAACCAGATATACCATTCCGTATTCAAGAAATAAAGATACGCTGATAGCGGTAATAAGTGCAGCGATTCTTGAGGAATTTCTTATGGGCTTATAGGCTATTCTTTCTATTATTACACCTAATAAAGCGCATACTGCCATCGATAATATGATGGCTGGAAAAAAACTAAGTCCCAGAGAAGTTGTGACAAAAAAGCCCACATATGCACCGATCATGTATATATCGCCATGTGCAAAGTTTATTAAATTAATAATACCGTATACCATAGTGTAACCTAATGATATAAGAGCATATATGCTTCCAAGAGATAATCCATTGATTAACTGCTGAATGAATTCTTTCACGATATCACCTTTCCTATGTTTTAAATAAAATATAATGTAATGAATCGATTGCATTATATAACACAAAAATGTGTGAAAATAAAACTGATTTTCACACACTTTTGTAATTGGAAGCATCAACTTTTGGTGTGCTCCATTTATAAGTCAGATACATAACCTTTTGAAACGTCTTTTTTTCTATTACGGATTTACTTTTTTAAGAAAAGTTGGAACTCCATCCTTTACTTGAAGAACAGTTATTGACTTTACAGGGTTATGTTTTTTATCAATAGTAATAGTTCCTGTGACACCCTTGAAATTCTTTGTGCTTGCTAATGCATTTTTTATTTTTTCTCTGTCTGCTGAACCTGCTCTTTTAATAGCATCTGCTGCGAAATAAGCAAGGTCATAGCCTAAAGCGTTAAAAGCATCTGGATCAGCTTTATATTCAGTCTTGAAAGCCTTCTTAAACTTAACAACCTCTGGTGAATTATCTGTTGATGAATAATGGTTTGTATAGTAAACATCACCTAAATTATTTTTGCCTGCAAGTTCAGCAAGTTTTGGGGATTCATAGCCATCCCCTCCAAGGATAGGTGTCTTTATTCCAAGTTCCTTTGCTTGTCTTATAATAAGACCAACAGATTCATAATAACCAGGAATATATATTATGTCAGCATTGGCAGATTTAATTTTTGTAAGTACTGCCTTAAAGTCTGAATTAGTTGATTGATATGCTTCAGAAGCGATTATCTTACCGCCAAGGGAAGTGAATTTAGTGTTAAAGCTTTTTGAAAGACCTTTACTATAATCACTGCCGGAGTCTGATAGAATAGCTGCAGTCTTCGCTTTTAGATCGTCGTAAGCAAAATTAGCCATTATAACTCCCTGAAATGAATCGCTAAAGCACGTCTTAAATATATAATCTCTGACTTTACCGTTTTTATCTATAGTTACACCATCATCTGTAGCAGAAGCGGATATTAATGGTATTCTGTTTTGTGTTGCAGCTGTTGAAGCGGCTTTTGTATCACCTGAAGTTGCTGGTCCAAGTAAAAGTGCTATGCTTTTATCTGTAGCCAAAGCTGAGGATACATTAGCAGTCTCACTTGTATCAGATTTATTATCTTTTTTTACAAGTTCTATCTTTTTACCTAGAATGCCGCCTTTTTTATTTATCTCTTTGAAACCAAGCTCAACACCCTTGGAAAGGCTTTGACCATAAGTAGCTACATTTCCAGTAAGTTCATAATTAACTCCAATTCTGATTGTTTTTGATGAAGCAGAATTTTTACTACATCCTGCGAAGATAGAAGATGCCATTATAACTGATGTTAAAAGCAACAATCCTTTTTTCATATTTTTCCCCCATTTTTTATCTATAGTTTTTAAGCTTTTCATTAAACAATGATAATTAATCTTTTAAATTAAGTTTGTAAAAATAAAGCTGACTATTAAATTTGTTGTAAACAAAATATCACAGGATAAAAAATGTGTCAAATTGTGGCGAACAACTTCGTTATCAAATTAATAATATTAAGAACTATTATTGTTAACTAGGGTATTAACTGCATTAATAATAAAAAAAGTAATTAAAAATAAAGAAAATTGAGCTGTTTACAATATTTTGTTGATATTATGATAAAAAGTTATTTGTATATTTATGAAATTCACTTGCATTTAAATGTTTTCATTATGAAATCTTTAATAAAAATTAAGCTGAATTTAAGAAAAAATACATATTATGGTATAAATAAGTAAAAGAGGTATACCGACTTATGTAAAAAGCTTTATGGAGAGACAGGGATTAAATATTATAATTGGTACAATGATATTGATATTTATTATCAAATAGTTTAATATAATAGTATAGATTAATACTGGAGATTAATAAATGAGTTTACATAAAATAATAAATAATTGACACTGAAAGAAGGGAAAAGTATGAAGAAAATAGTATTATTGAGACATGGAGAGAGTGTATGGAATCAGGAAAATAAATTTACAGGGTGGACAGATGTAGATTTGTCTCCAAAAGGAATTGAAGAAGCTAAAAAGGCTGGAAAAATTCTGAAAGAAGCTGGATATACTTTCGATGTTGGTTTTACATCTGTACTTAAAAGGTCTATAAAGACACTGTGGTATGTGCTTGAGGAGCTTGACTTACTGTGGATACCTGTAAGCAGATCCTGGAGATTAAATGAAAGGCATTATGGTGCTCTTCAAGGATTAAACAAAGCAGAGACAGCTGAAAAATACGGTGAAGAACAGGTGCATAAGTGGAGAAGGGATTCTAATGTTTTTCCTCCTGAACTTGAAAAGGATGATCCAAGATATCCTGGTTTTGAAGATAAGTATAAAGGGCTTACGGATAAAGAACTTCCAGTTACAGAAAACCTAAATGCTACTATTGACAGGGTTCTTCCTGACTGGAAAGAAGTGATTGCTCCTGAAGTTCTAGCAGACAAAAAGGTAGTTATAGCTGCGCATGGTAACAGCCTTAGGGCACTAGTAAAGTATTTAGATAATCTTACTAATGAAGAGGTTACGAATTTAAATATTCCTACAGGTGTACCTCTTGTATATGAGCTAGATGATGATTTAAAGCCAATTAAGCATTATTATTTAGGCGATGCATCGGAAATAGAAAAAAAGCAGCAGCAGGTAGCGAATCAAAGCAAGGCTAAATAGAAAGATAGCAGGTAATTAGGATTACAATTACCTGCTATCTTTTTTTACTTTCTTTAATAAAACTTCGACTATGCCATATCTATCACCTAGATATAGAAGTCCATAGGCAGAGAACATCAATACATAAGGCATAGCTGGAAAAAAGTATCTTCCCATTGTGAAAAACGGTAGGTAAACAACTATAAAATATAAGATAACCATCATAGGCAATAGAGCAAGCTTATTTTTTGATTTGCTTTTTATAAATTTTACAATGCCAAATATAGAGAGAAGGATTATTATGGCATGATACAGCGCGGCTTCTATAAAATTCACACCTAATATTTGTTTCCAGTAAAAGGGGTAATTTATTTGCCACCAGGCTTTTCCTAAGGTGTACCACAATATAAACTTTATTGGATGCTTTGGAAATAGGTTCTCTAATCTATATTTTGAAATGGCTATCTCTACATTGTTTTGCTGCTGTTCTGAATTATCTTTATAGCTGTAGTCAAATTGCTTGTAATTTAAGCCATCTGTACTTCGTGAACTTTGATCATAATTTATGTAAGTTCCTTGTAGCATAGGGTTTCCTGTTGCTAGGGTAAATGGAATAAATTTATGGAATATGTTATAGTTTCTTATCCACCAAGGACACAAAACTGCTGAAAATACAATAGTTGTTACTAAAGCATATTTTATGCAGTTTATTAATTTAACTTTATTAATTACCCACATTATGAGAATTAAAACAGGATATAAGGCTATTGTTGGTCTGAATAGGGCGGCTAATCCCCAAAATAATCCACCGATAAGATAATACTTAAGTTCATTTTTTTCAATAGCTTCTAAGGAGAAAAGCACCAAAAGCATTACAAAAAATTTAAAAAATGTTTCTGTTAAAACTAAATTGGGAGTCCATATTTCTGCTATACAAAAAGTATCTAAAATTACTGCTGTAATGGCAACTTTGGTGTTAAATATTTTCCTACCAATAAGGAACATAAGATATAATGATATACTTTGGAGCATTGCCTGAAGTACTCTAAAAGCTGTGATGCCCCCAAATTCTCCAAATAGTTTCATTAGAAAAGCTAATATATATGAAACGCCAGGCATCATAAATACTGTAGGTTCCGGCGGCTTATGATATATGTAATTACCCGTTTGGGATAAAATCTAGGCACTTCTAATAAATTTAACATCGTCATTGTCAGGTCGGTAAAAATTACCGAGCAATGTAGAATTGCCGTAATAAAGAATTGAAAAAATAGTCAGGGCAAGCATGGATAGGCAGCAGATGGCTAATATCATTTTAATTGATTTGCTTTCATTTTTTATAGAAAACAATTTTATCATCTCCCTTTGTTATATATAGTTATACATAAAAGTATTAACAAGTCTGATTTGCATTAAATGGAAAATGGTTTTTCTATACACCTCTACCTTATCTGAAATATTTGTTTAAGGACGTTATTAAAAAACAAACATTAAAAATATAATAGGAAAAGCATAATATATATTTTTCTTTACTAATAAGTAAATGGTCCCGAACAATATGCCGTCAAGCGCTATAAAACAGCCGAATACAATGCTTCCTTTCCAAACGATATGTATTAAACCCCAAGTTATTGCGAGAAGAATGCCTCCCCATGGAATTTTAGAACTCTTAAACATCAAATCTCCAAATTTTTGTCCGAAAGAAATTATCAATGTTGCTAGTACTATTTCAAATACGTAGTAAATATATTGAAGGATAAAAGATATAATGCCTAAGGTACCAAAAGATTTGATATGCATGCTAAACTCTGCAACAGGTTTTAATTTGAAATTCCACAGAGCCGTTGTTACTATTATTGCCGATGCTAATAACAGCAAGGCAATGAAAAGATTAATTTTAGTTGGTTTCTCGTTGGTTTTCAATATGTTGAAATCGAGCTTAGATTTTGATAGTGAGAATAAGTAGTAAGCGGATATTGCCCATACTAGAATTACCAGGATAAAATTGATTGAATCTATAGTAAAACTGAAATTAGAACTCGATTCTCCAACAATAGAAGAAATGATATTTGAAATTAATGGATCTAACTGGATTACAATCCAGGAGAGTAATGCAAGAAATAAAAAACTAAATTTTGAAACACCTTTCATAATAAAAGACTTCCTTTATGTTAATAATATAAGTATGTATGAGTGAAATACTATATATATAAATTGCAATAAAGTTCTTATATTGTGACTTCTGAAATACCACTGCTAAATAGGTTCGACCTTAGGGTATTTTGGAAGTCAGAATATATTAGAACTTTCGCAAATTATATAGAAAGCAAAGATATTTATTACTTTCTATATAGATGCAGCTGAGGTAAAGCATTTTCCTAATTTCTGCTTTCTACAGAATATACAAGCATATCTTCAAGACTTAAATCCAGTTCCTCAACAAAGAGGACATCATTGGCTTTAAGTTTTTCAGCTAAAGCTTCAGTATAGTCTTTGGTTATTATATTGTAGCTTCGGCCTATCTTATCTATCTGTAAGAATTCAGGCCACTTTTCAAAGCCTTCCGGAGCTTTATCCTTAAATATAACCTGAAGTTTTCTCATATTCTTCTTTAGATTATCTAGCGAATTGTTTTTTATTACTTCACCGTCATCCATAAATATAACCTGATCACATATGCTTTCAAGGTCTGCTAGGTTATGTGAGGATATTAAAACGGTAGTCTTTCTTTCATATACATCATCAATAAGCATCTTCAAAAATTTCCTTTTAATTATTGGGTCAAGCCCTGAGGTTGGCTCATCAAGTATCATAATCTCAGGTCTTATGCTTAAGGCAAGCATAAAGAAAACTCTGGATATATTTCCTTTAGAAAGCTTTGAAAGTTTTTGTCTTAAGGGTATTTTGAAGACTTCATTAGCCTTATTAAAGCAGTCCATATCAAAATTTTCATAAGCTAATTTGTAGTGCTTTATTATATCCTTTATTCTACTTTGATTAAAATAATCATTTTTATCTGCGACATAACCTATAATTTTCTTAATATCTGAATTATCTCTTACATTTTGAGAGTTAATAAGAACTTCACCGTTATCTGGCTCATATATGTCAACTATAGTCCTGATAAGTGTTGATTTCCCGGCACCATTTGGACCTACAAGGCCTGTTATGTTGCCTTTATCGATAGTAAAAGACACATTTTTTACAGCTTCTTTTCCAGGAAAACTCTTTGAGATGTTTTTTATTTCGAGCATATTAAGCCACTCTCCTTCTGTTTTCTATTTTTCCTATAAGCTTATAGACAAGTACTGTTAATGGTATCCAGCTTATATTTATTACAAGAAGTAAATATTCACAAAATTCCCTAAAAATATGATTTCTAAGGCTTTGCTCAATAAAGCCGTCAAAATTAATTCCAGTTACATATCCAATAAAAAATGCCAATAGTAAAAGAAGTAATTCTAAAGACATTACTATGAATAAAGAAACAATTGCTTTGAAAATATTCTTTAATGTTTTGAACGTAAAGATATTTGATAGATTTTCATATTTGATTTTTCGGTTTAACATAATATTTATTGCTAAGAATATAGCGGCTGTGAGTAAGAATATTATGCCGCCTATAATTTTATGTGCGCTGCAAAAATCCATAAAAGCAGGTATTATTCCAAAATCTCCAGGAGTCCCCAATAACTTATTACATAAATAATCTATAAAAGTTCTTATAAATCCAATTTTAGGACTTGCACTAAAGTATAGTGAAGCAATTTCGAAGGCTACACAGGCAACCATTACAGCCGGCATAGCAATAGCTGAAATATTGTTGCTGAAAAGCAGCTGCATAGACTGAAAAAATATGACGATAAAGGTAGTCATGCAGAAAGTTATAAAAACTAATAAAAGTACATACTTATATGCTTCAAACTTTATGCCTGAAGGAAAAGATGTGTTCATGGTTATCAGTATCATAGATATTAGAATATAGAATATAAATGGAACAGTATAACTTATTATCAGTCCTATTATTTTTGTTACAACAAAGGAATCTCTTGAAACTGGCTGAGCCATCACGTATCCATATTTAGTCTCTTTATTGTTGTAAAAGGCTAAAAGGGTAATTACTGCAATAGAAACCACGAAGAACAAAACTCCTGTATTATCAACAAATACTTGAAAATGCTTTGAGTGTGGATAATAGTTACGAAGTATATAATTATTAGGTTGTGAAAAAAAACCAAATGAGAACAATATAATTACGAACATTGAGATTGCCGCAGAATATATTATATTCCTCATGTCATCGAACAGCAGGGCAGTGCTGAATAACTTATTTTTCATCTATGTGAACCCCCTCATCTGAATTCTCAAATTCCCCGTATATACCATTGATTATTTCTATTAAATCCTCTTTTGTCATACCCATATAGTGAGCATTTAATATAATCTGTTTTAATGAATTTTTTAAATCAATAACCATATCTTCCTCCAATTTTGGTTTGTATTCCTCTGATACAAAAGTTCCTTTTCCCCTTAAAGTTTCAATGATTTTCATTCTTTCAAGCTCCGAATAAGCCTTGCTTACAGTGTTTGGATTTGTTGTAAGCATTGCTGCCAGCTCTCTTACAGATGGCAGCTTATCGCCTGCTTGAAGGATCCCCTTTATTATATTTTCCTTCACAGAAGCTATAATCTGCTCATATATTGGAGTACTGCTTCGTGGATCGATATTAAAGATAATAACCACCTCCATTAATAGTATTATGTGTACTAAGTGTTTGCAGTGTACTAACTCAAATAGTACACTCATAGTATAACCATGTTTGGATAAGAATGTCAAGAGAAAAATAAAAAAATAGTTGCACCCTCTTAAGAAAATACTATCAGGCAAATAAGCAAGAGAAATGATTTGGAAGAAGTAATATAGAAAATAGTACTTTGTAAATGCATAGAGTCGGTTAAAGGGATGAGTGACTGACGGAGGCATTTTTCAGCCGACAGAGGTCACTCATTCCTTATTCTGTTTTCTCTATACTTTTTAGGTGTTGTGCCTGCGAATTGTTTAAATACTCTAGTGAAGTGGCTTTGATCGTGAAAGTTTAGCCAGGTTCCTATATCTAAAATAGAATAATTTGAATTTATTAGAAGTTTTTTTGCCTCTTCTATCTTTTGTTCCTGGATATACTCAGTAAGAGAAAGGCCAACTTCTTTTTTGAATAAATTAGACAGATAGTTACGGCTAAGGCTAACCTGCCTGCATAGTCCATCTAAAGAAATTACTTCATAGATATGTTTAAAAATATAGTTTATACATATTGCTATTGGTTTAGAATAATTAGAAGCTTTCGCTTCATGAACTTTATCTGTAAAATCACAGAGTACTGAAGTAATAAACTGGTTAATTTCTTTTATGTCTGTAATCTCTTCTAGAGCTTGGATATAGGAATCACTAAGCGTGTAGGCTACTTCAGAATCAAGACCGCCTTTTATAGCTGCTCTGGTAGCTATAGTAATTGTACATATTGTCATATTTTTTTCTGCTCTTATAGGATTATTTTTGGCCAATATCCCAGGTTCACCATCGAAAGGCATATTTATGGTTTTTAAAAGTTTTTCCTTGTTGCCTTGAGAGACGCTTTCAATAATGCTTTTTTCACGGTTTTGTGAATGATGAAAAGAAACATTTTGTCTGTTTTTTATTAATGTGGCATTATAATCATATTTTATCTTAGATAATTTTGGTGATAGGGATTCTTCGGATGTAAAACTACTAAAATCGAGTTTTTTGTTGTACAGAAAATAATATATCATCATACCCAAATTCACTAATTTATTTGTCTCAACTATAGTTATGGAGTTGAAATAACGTATTAGATTTCCATTAAAAGCAGAAGGCAGATTATTCTTTTTTAATATATTATTGATATCGCTGGAGGAAGGAATATTAGCAGCTGAGGGGCCTAGAATAAAACTGCCTATAAAGGCATTATCACAGCGTAAGCCTATACGTAGGTAGTCTTCGCCGTAGGCAGTCGTTTTTATACATGGTATACAATCAGTTGATGAAGCTATAAACATTGAATTGAAAAGGGTTAGTTTATCATGGTATAGTGGGTTTGATTCGTTACCATAGAAAAAAGAGAATAATATTGAACCTTTTGAATCTATAAAATGGACAGGCATATTAAAGACTTCAAAAAATAATTTACATAGATATTCTATATCATAATTTGAATCAAAGGATTCGCTTCTAGTTATCATAAAAACCTCCTGATTATAATATATTTGTTATAAAAATAAGTATATTGTACAAAAATTATAACATAAAAATTGATATAATCTACTTAAATTATTAATGATATTAAAGCTTGGAGGGTAATGAAAATGAAAAGAGACATAAAAGAAATCGTTTCCAAAATGACACTTGAAGAAAAGGCAGGGTTATGTTCAGGACTTGATTTTTGGCATACTAAAGGTGTAGAGAGATTAGGAGTGCCATCCATAATGGTAACGGACGGTCCTCATGGATTAAGAAAACAAGATACATCAGCAGATCATCTTGGAATAAATGACAGCGTTCCAGCAACTTGTTTTCCTTCTGGAGCAACTTTGGCATGTTCTTGGGACAGAAGCCTTTTGCAAAAGGTCGGTACTGCTTTGGGTGAGGAGTGTCAGGCTGAAGGGGTTTCCGTAATACTTGGACCAGCTGCGAATATAAAACGTTCGCCATTATGCGGAAGAAACTTTGAGTATTTTTCTGAGGATCCATATCTTTCAACTGAAATGGCAGCTAATCATATAAAAGGAGTGCAAAGTCAGGGAGTAGGAACGTCCTTAAAGCATTTTGCAGTAAACAATCAAGAACATAGAAGATTATCTGTGGATGCTGAAGTAGATGAGAGAACACTAAGAGAAATATATTTAGCAAGCTTTGAAGGTGCAGTTAAGCAGTCACAGCCTTGGACAGTTATGTGTTCATATAATAAAGTAAATGGAACATATGCTTCTGAAAATGAATATCTGCTTACTTCAATATTAAAAGAAGAGTGGGGGCATGAGGGATTTGTTATGTCTGACTGGGGTGCAGTAGACCGTAGGGAAAATGCACTAAAAGCCGGTTTGGAGCTAGAAATGCCATCCAGTAACGGTATAGGTGATAATAGAATTGTTCAAGCTGTTAAAAATGGAGAGCTTAAAGAGGAAGTTTTGGATAAAGCTGTAGAGAGACTATTAAATATTATATTTAAAGCAGTTGATAATAAAAAAGAAGGTGCTGTTTATGATAGAGAGCAGCATCATAGTTTAGCAAGAAAAATTGCTGGAGAGTGTATGGTTCTTCTTAAGAATGAAGATAATATTCTTCCTCTTAAAAAAGAAGGAAAGATTGCAGTTATCGGAGGTTTTGTTGATAAGTACAGATATCAGGGAGGCGGAAGCTCTCATATAAAACCTAATAAGCTTGATAATGCAGCTGAAGAACTAAAAAAGGCAGCTAAAGGTGAGAATATTGTATTTGCTAAAGGTTTTAGCCTGGATAACGATGAAGTTGACAGTAAACTTATGGAAGAGGCTAAAAATGCAGCTGCTTCAGCTGAAACTGCTGTAATATTTGCAGGACTTCCTGATAGATACGAATCAGAGGGCTATGATAGATCTCATATGAGAATACCGGATAATCAAATAGCTTTGATCAATGCAATCGCTGAAGTTCAGAAAAATATTGTGGTTGTTTTGAGTAACGGTTCACCAATTGAAATGCCATGGATAGGAAATGTCAAAGGAATATTAGAAGCATATCTTGGCGGGGAAGCAGGAGCTGGTGCTATAGCAGATATACTATTTGGAGAGGTTAATCCATCTGGAAAATTAGCAGAAAGTTTCCCTAAAAAATTGAGTGACAATCCATCTTATCTTAACTTCCCAGGTGAAGGGGACACTGTAGAATATAAGGAAGGATTGTTTGTAGGCTACAGATACTATGATAAAAAAGAAGTTGAAACTTTATTCCCGTTTGGATATGGTTTAAGTTACACTACATTTGAATATAAAAATATAACAGTGGATAAAAAGAACATTACTGATGAAGAAAAATTAGTTGTAAAGGTTACTGTTAAAAATACAGGAAAGCTTACAGGAAAAGAAATAGTTCAGCTTTATGTTAGAGATGTGGAAAGCAGCGTAATAAGACCTGTAAAAGAACTTAAGGGCTTTGAAAAGGTTGAGCTTGCTGCAGGAGAAGAAAAAACAGTTGAATTCGTACTAGATAAGAGAACTTTTGCTTACTACAATGTGGATATCAAAGATTGGTATGTTGAGAGCGGAGATTTTGAAATCCTGATTGGAAGTTCATCAAAAGATATATATCTTAAGGATGTAGTAAATGTTGAGGGTACTACAGCAGTTAAGAAAATATATACAAGAAATTCAACAGTTGGAGACGTAATGGCAAATCCACAAGCTAGAAAGCTTACTGAAGAGCTGTTAAGCAGCACTTTTGGGCAAGGAACAGATGATTCAGAAAACCTTGGAACTGATATGACAGCTATGATGAAGGATATGACATTAAGATCTATACTTCATTTTGGCGGAGACAAATCAAAGGAGAAAGAATTAGATAAGATTTTAGAAATGTTAAATAAGTAATAAAAAATGGTTGCATGCTCTGCAACCATTTTTAATACTCTGACTCCTGACATTATTTATATATCGAACTTAGTTGCATTTCTTTGTGTAAGCTGTGCTCCGTATTTTGATACAAGAGAGCCGCCGTCACTTACGAATATGTCATTTGCAATGATAGTATTCATAAGGGATACAGCTTCGTCTTTTGTCAAATTTGACTTAACATCTGATACGCTTATGCTGACTTTATCACCAGTAGTATTTATAAAGGTCATAGATAATGTGTATTCCATGTTCAAACCTCCTTTCATTAAATTTTAGTGCAATTGCTAGTATTATGCATTGGTAAGTTTTGATGCTTCATTTAAGTAGAAATCACCAGTTCCAGCATTTAGTACAGCGCTTATAGCTTTTGCAACAGCATAAATTTTTTCAGCATCAGCATTTACTTTTACAGCAGAAAATGTCTTTTTTCTGTAGATTTTCTTACCGTTTTTATCTGTACCGTTCTCAACCTCGATGCTTAATGTTGTTGTGTCTAAAACCTTACTTACTGCCATTAGTATCACCTCCTTTTGTTTTCCACTTCGTTGTGGACATAAAGTATATATGCCGCATGACAAAAGTTAACCGGCAAATTTGGATTTTAATAGAAAAATTTTTATGGTATACTGAATAAAGAAACATAAAAGGTGATGATATAATGGATAACGCGGATAGAATAAGCCCTCTTTTTTAGATTATAAAAAAGAAGGGCGAGGTTAAATGATATTAAAAAAATTGAATAGTATAGAGTATAGAAAGATCAATGCGTTGGCTTTACCATTGATATTAAATAATGTAACTGCAATGATAATAGGACTATGCGATGATGCCATGGCAGGAAGAATATCGGTTGGTGCTTTTGCTGCCATAGGTATGATTGTAAGTACAATAAACAGCATAACAGGAGTTGTTGGAGCAGCAGCTGTAGCTTTTAATATAATCGGCGGTAGATGCAATGGAGAAAAAGATACAGATGGACTTCATGACAATCTGCTGTTTAATATTGTATACAGCATAGTTGTAGGATTGCTGTTTTTTGTGATAACTGTACTTACAGGAAAGTTTTTGCTTAAAACTATCTATCATTTTAATGGTAAACTTCTAAATCAAGCGTGGGAATATATGAGTATTTTCAGCATATCTATAGGATTAAATATGCTTTTATTTACCTTTTCATCTTATTTTAAGATAGTTAAAAAGACTAAATATATATTTTGCGGAAACTTATCAGCTTCCATATTAAATGTAATATTCGATTATGCACTTATATTTGGTCATTTTGGTATGCCGAAGCTTGGCATGAAGGGCAACGCCATTGGATCTATTTTAGCTATGATTATAAATCTGATTGTATATATTATTGCTTCAAAGGCACATAAATTTATTTTTATAAGAAAAATAGATTTTTACGAAATTTTTAAGAACAGTGCTGGTATAATAATACCGCTTATGGGGCAAGAGCTTTTAGAATCTACTGTTATGGTGGTAGCTATGAATTATATGTTATCAAGCATAGGAGTGCTTCCGGTTTCTGTGTATAACTTATTAACCAGTGTGATTAGCATTGCACTCATGCCAATGTATGCTTACTCCCAGACATCACTTACAATTATAAGTGAAAAGACAGGAGCAAAAGATCAAGCCGGAATAAAGCGTACACCAGGTAGATGCCTTTTGATGGCTTTAGTTTTTTATGCAGGTATATCAGTTATTATGTTAATTTTGAAAAATTATATTCCTGGGATAATAACTGATGATAAGAAATTGATATTAGCGGCTTCAAGTTTTCTTCCTACCATGGTGCTTATAAATGTAATGAACATACCTAATAATGTATATAAATACAGTCTTCAAGCAGTTGGAGCAGAGAAGTGGGTGTTTATGGCTTCACTTTTTATTAATGGATTTTCAATTATTGTAATTTTTGTTTTTACAGTAATTCTTCATATGGAACTTTGGGGGATATTTGCAGGAACATTTATTAATTATCTCATTTTGACGCTTGTGTTTTTACAGAGGTATCGTAAATTGGAATTTGTAGTTAAGTAGGAGAGAAAAAGTAAGAGTTTAGATTGAAATTCAGCTTTTAAACTGAATTTCTTCAATAGCTCTTACCTATAAAGTGAGGACTATGATGAGTGATAAAATAATTTTAAGAGATTTAAATGAATATGACTGGGACGTTATAGAAGAGTCTTTTAGAAGAGAAGGTTGGCAGAAAGATCTGGAAAGCTATAAGCAGTATTTTGACTATATGAAACAGGGTATATGTTCCATAATTATTGCTCAATGGCTGGAGGATTTTGCAGGTGTTTTGGTTATAAACTGGCAGTCTGAATATGAGAATTTTAAGGAAAGAGAAATTCCTGAAATCAGCGATATAAGAGTCGTTCATAAATTTATGCGAAGCAGCGTTTATGATGAGCTTATGGATGAAGCTGAAAAAAGGATATTTCAGAAAAAGGATACTGCTGGTATAGGAATATCCCTTGCTGCCGAATACTCTCAAACACATATACTTTGTATAAAGCGAGGTTATATTCCAGACGGAACTGGGATATATAAACAAAACAAGCAGCTTCAATTAGGCCAGCAGATTATATTTGATGAAAAGCTTAAGATGTATATGATAAAAAACTGTGATAAAAAGATTGCCTATAAAAAAGGTGCTATACGAAAACTAGAAAACATTTATTATGATATCTATAAAGGAAAGCTGTAATCGGCATATATACGTTTCATAACCAATATATGCGGAGGTAAAAATGGAAAGTGAACTGTTAACAAATATGATCTACATAACCTATGTTTCAAGTACAGACTCAAAGGGACACGATACATTGAAAACGCAGAAATTCAGCAACATAGGACTTAATGTGGACGATGAAACCTTTAACCGTGTCATAAAAGCCATAAGCAGTGTTATGGGAAAAACAGTTATAGAGGCTGGAAAGATACAAAAATACACAATACAATAATAAAATTAAGGACCTGCAGCATTTTTAGCTGCAGGTCCTTAATTTTTGTATGTAAAATCATCATGTACATTTAAGATTAATTTTAATTTAGCTAGAACTGAGTTTTTCCTTCTTACTGCCCGAGAATAGGATATTCCCTTAAATTCTGAATATTTCTTTATTGAATATCTGTGAAAGAATACATAGGTTACTAGCTCTTTTTCTTCGTCGGATAGTAATTTTAAAGCCTCGCTAAGTTTTTCTCTAAATTCACTCATTAATATTATATCTTCTATATTTTCCTGTGAACTAAGAGAATTTTCAAACATATCATCCATGACAAGGGAACTTGGACCATCACCAATATTTCTTCTTATGGAACCTCGTATGAGATAATTTATTGAATTTTTAATAGAATTAGTAGCATAGGCAACAAAGCGGTGCTTTGAAGTATCATATAAATTTATGCATCTCAGCAGGGTTTTATAGCATTCACTTTGTATGTCTGAGGTTTCGTAGGAATTTATGAAGGATTTCCTAGAAATGTTTATTATAAAAGGGTTAAACTCATTAAGTAGTGCTTCTTTCGCTGCATCATTGTCAGCTTTTGCAGAGATAACAAGGTTTTCAATAAGTTCGTAATTCATTGCTTTACCACTCCTTACAGAATTATTTTCATAGATATATATGCTTTTCCAGTAATTGTTAACGGGTAAAGACTTAAAAATGTTATAATCAAAGTAGTGTATTTATTATACAATATTATTTACAGAAAAAGGAAGAGAAGAAATGAATATAAAAACAGGTAACTGCTCGGTGCAGGTTAATTAATCTGTTAGCAGATTGTACCGAGCATAAGTAAGTTGTTAACAGGTTTATAAACTGTACCGCTTTCTAAAAGTTGATTTTATTTTAGAATTAAGGAGTGCAGTTATGAGTTTATTATATAAATTAATATTAAAAAGAAAAAAATTATCAATAATCTATGCTATATCAGGTATAGCTATAGCATTTTTAGCGGCTCTTAATGTTAAACTTCTACAAAAGCTTATTGATGAATTTACTTCAAAAAATGTTGAGGTGAGCTCAATAGTTTTGTATGGCACAGCGGCTTTAGTTAGCTGCATTATTAATTATTTTGATGAATATCCTAAAAATATAATTGAGAATGCTGTATATTTCGATTTTAAAATAGAAGCTCTAAAAAAGATAAGCAGAATGGATTATGCTCATTATGAAAAGCTAGGTACAGGACAGCTGATTCAGAAGATCGAAAATGGAGCAGATGCAGGTAAAAGTATGCTTTTCAATTTCTATTTTGAACTTATAAGGAATATCGTTCCCAATATAACGTTCAGCCTGATTTTTATAGCCACAATAAATATCAAGATCATGATGCTTATCACAGCAGGATATATATTTGTTTTTATATTCACTAATCTCGTGCTGAAATATCTGTATAAGATAAAAGAACGTGTACTAGTTGATGAGGAATTTCTAAATAATAACCTTATACGCGGCTTTATGGAAATGCCTGTATTCAGAATAAACGGTAAGTTTAAGAATGAAATAGATAAGGCAAAGGAACAAGCAGCATCCATAACCCATGGAAAAACTAAAATGGTTATGATCCATGAAATGTTTTTTACAGTGTTTGCATTGATAACGATATTGATAAAGTTATCAATAATTATTTATGCTTTTGTGAAAAGAGATATATCTGTTGGTGAGATAGTTGCACTTATTACCTTCATAGAGAATGCTTATAACCCCATTGCAATCTTCAATGTTATTTTTGTGCAATATAAGCTTGATAAAGTTACATTCAAGAGGTATATCGAAATAATGAACATTCCAGAGGATCAGAATCTTTTTAAGGGCTCAAAGGTTGAGGTAGGAGCTGGAGATATCAAATTTGAAAATGTAAGATTTTCGCATACACATCAGCCTTTTATAGAAAATTTAACCTTTCATATATGCAGCGGAAAATCTATAGCTATTGTAGGTGAAAGTGGTTCTGGTAAATCTACTATTGTTAAACAGATAGTAGGACTTATAAAGCCTTTAGAAGGTAAGATAACGGTTGATGGACAAAATCTTAAGGATATAAAACTTGAGCACTATTATAGATTTATATCTTACACGTCCCAGGAATCTCCTATATTTCAGGGAACCTTAAGAGAAAACATAGTTTTCAATGGGAAAGTTCCAGATAAAAAAATTGAAAAAGCAATAGAACTTGTAGGATTAAAGGATTTTTATAGTAAGCTGGAATGTGGATTAAATACTCAGGTTGGAGAGAAAGGAATTATGCTTTCAGGAGGAGAGCGCCAAAGGCTTGCCCTTGCTAGAGTTTATTTTCAGAAAGCACCCATAGTGATACTTGATGAGGCAACGTCAGCTTTGGACAATATCACAGAGAAACTGGTAATAAATAATGTAATGAAATTTCTAAAAGGCAGTACGATTATAATAGTAGCACACAGATTGAATACTATACAGAAGGCTGATAGTATATGCGTTTTAAAACAGGGACAGATAGTCGGGAAAGGAAGCTTTAGAGAGCTTTTAGATAATAACGATTATTTTAAAAAACTTTGGCTGGCAGGGAAAAACTGAAAATATTTCAAGCTAAATAAAAAAGGATTGTGGAATTAATGCTGCACTTACAATGAAATTCTCTTAAGTTACACTTCCAGAGCGGAGAAATATTGAATTATATTATTAATAAGAGTGGAACTACTGTTACTACAGTAAAGGTTGGAGAATAGAAATTCTGTTTTAAAAATTAAGGAGATGACTAAAAAGCATCTCTTTAATTTTACAAGAAAAAATGAATAAAAATACAAAAATAGTATTGACACTTAATAAAAATAAGAGTATTATCAAATCATAAAATCTGTGATCAGAAAGAGTAGATATGGAAGTTTAGTCAAAGCGATTCCGGGGTGGTGTGAGCCGGTTACTGTAGTCTGTATTGAATGGATCTGTGAGATGGTGTGCGAAATATTTACATAGATTAGCACTTCCCGGTAGTCTACCGTTAAAAAGACGGGATATTGAAAAAGTATCCTCATGAGAGAGTTTTTTTAGGTGGCGAATGAATGCGACACTTCATCCTAATGATGAAGTGTCTTTTTGTATTTATGTTTATATCGTCAGCTTTATAAGAACTAATTTGGGTGGCAACGCGAGTCATTTCGTCCCATTGTGGATGAAGTGGCTCTTTTTATTTATATGTCAAGTGCCAGGCACTTGACAAATAGGAGGGAATTTTATGATTAGTATCAATAAAAATGAATTTAATCAAATGAAAAAAACTGGGAAAGTGTTCACTATATATACAAGCTTTCAGGCAGATGAGATAACACCTATAAACATATTTTACAACATTAAAGGAAAAAACAGATTTTTACTTGAAAGCGCTATTTTGAAGCAGGGCGGCGGTAGATATTCTTACATTGGAGTAGAGCCGTATATGAAAATTTACAGCAGAGGAAGAGAAGTAACTGTAGAGAAAGCTTCAAAAACAGAAATTGTTAATGATGATGTGCTTAATGTGGTTAAAAAATATGTTGATGTGGATTATATGGAAACTGAAGAAGATACGAGCTTTGTAGGTGGAGCGGTTGGATATCTGGGATATGATGCGGTAAGAAATTTTGAGAGAATACCTGATAAGAATGAGGATGTGATAGGGGTTCCGGAAAGCTTTTATAACATTTACAAGCTGCTCATATGCTATGACCATCTTAAACATATCGTAAAGGTAACCTATAATGTGTTCCCAGAAGATGATACAGCTTATGAAGAAATAGAAAGTACTCTTGAAAACATCAGTACTAATATAAGAATACCTGAGAATTATCATCCTATTGAAGAGAAAAAAGAAAAATCAATATGCAAATCAAACTATTCTAAAGAAGAGTTTGAAAAGATGGTAGATAAGGCCAAGGAGTACATTAGAAAAGGTGATATATTTCAGGTAGTGCTTTCTCAGAGATTTGAGATAACTTCGGATCAGGACCCCCTTCAGGTTTATAGAAAACTTAAATCGAGGAATCCTTCACCGTATCTTTTCTATATTGAGTTTGATGGTTTTACAGTGGTAGGGGCTTCCCCGGAAAGTTTAGTTAAGGTATATGGCAGAGAGGTTGCAACGAATCCAATAGCTGGTTCGAGACCTAGAGGAAAAGACGACGCTGAAGATAAAAAACTTAAAAAGGAACTGCTTCAGGATAAAAAGGAGATAGCTGAACATGTGATGTTATTGGATCTTGGAAGAAATGATATTGGAAAAGTGAGTAAGTTTGGGACTGTAAAGGTAAAAAGATTTATGGACGTGGATTTTTATTCACATATTATGCATATAGTTTCTACTGTTACAGGGGAACTAAAGGATGGACTTGATTGTTTTAATGCGTTAAGGTCTTGCTTCCCTGCAGGTACGGTATCAGGAGCACCAAAGATAAGGGCTATGGAAATTATAGATGAACTTGAAAATACAAGAAGAGGAATATACGCAGGCGCTGTTGGTTTCTTCTCTTTTAATGGCAATATGGATAAATGCATAGCTATAAGAACAGCAGTATTTAAAGACGGTAAAGCCTATGTACAGGGAGGCGGAGGCATAGTTTTCGACTCGGTGCCAGAGACAGAGTACGTGGAAAGCATGAATAAAACCGGTATTTTGAGGGAGGTAATATAAGATGCTTGCAATAATAGATAATTATGATTCATTTGTTTATAATCTTTATCAATATGCAGGAGAGTTTGAGCAGGATATAAAAGTCTTTAGAAATGATGCCATAACAGCCGAAGAACTTTACGAGATGAAGCCTGATGCTGTTATTCTTTCACCGGGACCTGGAAGACCTGAAAATTCAAAAGTATGCCTTGAAATACTTGATAAATTAAAAGGTAAGCTTCCCATACTGGGTATATGTCTTGG
This sequence comes from Clostridium oryzae, assembly GCF_002029235.1. Taxonomy (GTDB): domain Bacteria; phylum Bacillota; class Clostridia; order Clostridiales; family Clostridiaceae; genus Clostridium_AE; species Clostridium_AE oryzae. The sequence continues at coordinate 116,137 of NZ_MZGV01000002.1, read as the reverse complement.
ACATCAAGCTATCGGCTATAGTTTTGGTGGAAAAGTTGTTGGATGCAGCGAGATACTTCATGGAAAGACATCAGAGATAGAGGTAAGGAACTGCAAGGTCTTTGAAGGTTTGGACAGTAGAAATACAGTGATGAGATATCATTCGTTAATTGTAGATAGAGCTTCACTTCCAGACTGTCTTGAGATAACAGCTGAAACAGAGAACGGCATAATAATGGGGTTAAAACATAAGGAGTATGAAATATATGGATTGCAGTTTCATCCAGAATCGATACTTACACAAAATGGTAAAAAGATTATTGAAAATTTTATTAAAAGAGTAGTATGTTAATTAATTTTTGATGGGGTGATATAAATGATTTTAGAATCATTAAACAGGGTTATGTTAGGTGAAAATCTTACTTTGGAACAGGCAGAAAACTGCATGGATGAAATAATGAGCGGGAAGTGTACCAATGCTCAGATAGCTGCCTTTTTAACGGCCATGAGGATGAAAAGAGAAACTATTGATGAGATAACAGGCTGCGCTGTGGCAATGAAGGGCAAAGCAGAACCTTTTAAAATATTAGCTGAAGGCGGAGATGATTATGCTATTGATACCTGTGGCACTGGAGGAGACGGCGGAAGAACCTTTAATATTTCCACTGCAGCTGCTATCGTAGCTGCAGCAGCCGGAGTTAAGGTAGCAAAACACGGAAATAGAGCAGTATCAAGTAAAAGTGGAAGTGCAGATGTGCTTAAGGAGCTTGGTTTTAACATTGAACTTAGTGTAGCTGCTTCTGAAAAATGTCTAAATCAAACTGGAATGACCTTTTTATTTGCTCAGAGCTATCATAAGGCTATGAAGTATGCTGGACCTGTAAGAAAGGAACTTGGTGTACGGACGCTTTTTAATATACTAGGACCACTTACGAATCCGGCAGATATCAAAGGACAAGTTTTAGGGGTATATAGTCCAGAACTTGTGCACAGCGTGGCAGAGGTTTTAAACAAATTGGGCAGGGAGAGAGCAATGGTGCTTCACGGCAGTGATGGCCTCGATGAGATAACTCTTACAGGTACAACAAAGGTAAGTGAAGTAAAGAATGGCAGGGTAATAGATTATGAAATAGATCCTAGGGAATATGGCATGAAGCTTGTGAATATGGAGGCTATTGGCGGCGGTACTCCAGAGGAAAATGCAAAAACTATTAAATTTATCTTAGCAGGGGAAAAGAGTGCTAAAAGGGATATAGTAGTTTTAAACAGTGCTGCTGCCATATATGCAGGGAAAAAAGCTGATAGCTACGCAGAAGGTATAAAAATTGCAGAAAGTATTTTAGACAGCGGAAAAGCGCTTGAAAAACTGAATGAAATTGTAGCTTTTAATGGAGGAGAGCATAAATGATTTTAGATACTATCGTGGAGCTGAGAAAAAAAGATATGCAGCAGCTTAAAAATAGTGAATATTTTGAAAAAATAATGAATGCACCTATAGATACACCTGTGAGGGATTTCAGAGGCGCCTTTACTAAAAAACAGATAGGTATTATTGCAGAGATAAAAAAGGCATCGCCGTCAAAAGGCATTATAGTTGAGAACTTTAATGTGGAGAGAATTGCTGAAATTTATAATGAGATAAAAGTAGATGCAATATCAGTATTAACAGAAGAAACTCATTTTAAGGGTTCGATAGATAATTTGAAAATAGCAAAAATGAAAGGTACTGTCCCCATCCTAAGAAAGGATTTTGTTGTTGATGAATTTCAGCTGATTGAAGCAAGGGTGAGAGGAGCAGATGCAGTACTGCTCATTGCAGCAGTTCTACAGGACAAACTTCAAACCTACTATTTAAAAGCCTCAGAACTTGGACTTCATTGCCTTATAGAAGTTCACAGCAGAGAAGAGCTGGAAAATGCTCTGCAATGTGAAAATGGAATAATAGGCATAAACAACAGAGATTTAAAGAGCTTTAATGTGGATATAGCTGCTACGAAAAACCTTATGCCGTATATTCCTAAGGACAGAATAGTCATATCTGAAAGCGGAATAAAGGATTTAAAAGATGCAGCAGAGCTTAAGGCTATAGGTGTCAGAGGACTTCTTGTTGGAGAGAGCTTTATGAGAATGGTTTATGATGCAGACAAAATGAAGGCTTTTCTTAATGCTATGAAGGAGGCATGAAATCATGACTAAGGTTAAGATGTGCGGCATGAGAAGACCAGAGGATATAGATATAGTTAATGAACTAAAGCCTGATTACATCGGATTTATATTATCAAAGAGCAAAAGGCAGGTATCAGTTGATACTGCGCATCAGCTTGCAGCGTTGGCTGACAGCAGCATTAAGAAGGTTGGTATCTTTGTAAATAGGTCAATAGATTATGCAGCTGAAGCGGCTTTACAGATACCACTTGATATCATTCAGCTTCATGGCGATGAAACTCAAACGTATGTAAATCTCCTCAGAGGAAAATTATTAGAGCATAACCTTTCAGTGGATATATGGAAGGCCATAGGCATAAGAGATAAAGATGACATAGAGAAGATCTATGAATACGACGTAGATGGAATACTACTTGACAGCAAAGTGGAAGTCGGTTTTGGAGGCACTGGAAAGACTTTTGACTGGAGACTTGTTAAAAAAATAGAAAAAGAAAAAAAGATAATACTGGCTGGAGGGCTAAATAAAGACAATGTGAGAAAGGCTATAGAAGTGGTTGAACCTTATGCAGTGGATGTATCTTCAGGGATAGAGAAGGATGGAATTAAAGATAGGGAACTATGCGGAAATTTTATGAAAGAGGTGGAAGGTAAATGAATGGCAGATTTGGAATATTTGGAGGACAATATGTACCAGAGACAATTATGCATGCATTGAAGGAGCTAGAGAAGAACTACAATGAAGCGATAAATGACGAAAAATTTATTGGGGAATATAATTATTATCTTAAGGAATACAGCGGAAGGGAGACACCTCTTTACTATGCTGAAAACTTCACTAAAGAGCTTGGCGGGGCTAAGATTTATCTTAAGAGAGAGGATTTGAATCATACTGGTGCTCATAAGATAAACAACGCTATGGGGCAGATACTTCTTGCAAAGAAAATGGGAAAGAGGAAGGTAATAGCAGAGACTGGAGCAGGACAGCATGGAGTTGCTACAGCTACTGTAGCTGCGATGTTTAACATGGAATGCGAAATATTCATGGGTGCAGAGGATATAGAAAGACAGAAGCTTAATGTTTTCAGAATGAGGATGCTGGGAGCTAAGGTTACTTCTGTAGAAAGCGGCAGTAAGGTGCTTAAGGATGCTGTAAATGAAGCTATGAGAAAGTGGGTTACGAACATAGATGATACATTCTATGTTATAGGATCCGTTATGGGACCTCATCCATATCCAACTATGGTTAGGGATTTTCAGAAGGTTATAGGGATTGAAGCGAGAAAGCAGATTCTTGAAAAAGAGGGGAGACTTCCTGATTACGTTATAGCCTGTGTTGGAGGCGGCAGTAACGCCATGGGAATCTTTTATCCTTTCAGAAATGATACAGATGTAAAACTTATAGGCGTAGAGGCAGCAGGCAGCGGCATTGAAACTGGGAAGCATGCAGCTTCAATAAACGGAGGAAGCCTTGGCGTAATTCACGGTATGATGACTTATGTGCTGCAGGATGAAGATGGTCAGATAGAAAATGCATATTCAATTTCTGCAGGCCTTGACTATCCTGGTATAGGACCTGAGCATGCCTATATGCATAAGACAGGAAGAGCAGCTTATGAAGCTATAAAAGATGATGAAGCATTGGAAGCTTTTCAAAAGCTTTCACTTATTGAAGGAATAATACCGGCTCTTGAAAGTTCTCATGCCGTAGCTTATGCAATGAAGCTTGCTCCAAAACTTGATAGGGATAAGATAATTATTATTAATCTTTCAGGCAGAGGAGATAAAGATATTTACACTGTAGCAAACAGTTTGGGGGTTGAGATTTAATGAATAGAATAGATGCTGCATTTAGCAGATTAAAAGAAGAAAACAGGAAGGCACTCATTACTTTTATAACAGCAGGAGATCCTGATCTTGACACATCAGCAGAAATAATAAAAACAATGGAAAATTCAGGAGCGGATATAGTTGAGATAGGTATTCCGTATTCAGATCCCATAGCTGATGGTCCTGTTATACAGAATTCTTCCTATAAGGCATTAAAGGCAGGGTTTAAGATAAACAATCTTATGAAAAAAGTTAAAGATATAAGAGGCTGCATAAATATTCCGCTGGTTTATATGCTTTATTATAATTGTATATTTAAATATGGTACCGAGAAATTTCTTGAAGACTGTAAGTCTTCAGGTATAGACGGAATAATAATACCAGATTTACCGCTGGAAGAAAGGGAGGAATTTAACAAGCTTTGTGATAAATATGATATATATCTTATCCCGCTTGTAGCTCCGACATCAAATGACAGAATAGAAGGTATAGTAAATGGTGCCAAAGGTTTTGTTTATTGTGTATCTGTAGCAGGAGTTACGGGTGCTAGAAGCGAAATAAAGACAGATATTGCAGAGTATATGAATCAGGTAGCACAATATACATCTGTTCCTAAAGCTCTAGGCTTCGGTATATCAAATGCTGAAATGGCCGAAAAATATAAGCCTTACTGTGATGGAGTTATTATTGGAAGTGCTATAGTAAAGCTTGTAGATAAATATGAGGATATGAATGAAATGCTGAAGGCTGTAGGAGAATTTGTTAAAGAAGTAAAAGCAGTATTGTAAAAATAGCCGCTAGAACTTATAATAAGTATCTAGCGGTATTTTTTTGCAGAATATTAATTAGGTTGACGGAAAAATTACAGTAGTGTAAAATGATTGCAACGATAAAAATGTTAGCAACGTAATAAACTATGTAAACGAAACAGTAGGATTATGCATTAATCAACAAAATTATTTCATTATGCAAAAGACATTTAGCGAATTGTTAGGAAACTTGAAGGTTCAGACTATATAGTGTCAGATCGCTGAAAAGTCAGTATAGAATGGAGAATAATGATGAGTAGAAAAGGGAAAAAAAAGAAAATTTTAAAAATATTAGTTGTAATTATACTTTGTCTTGTATTAGCTGCACTTTTTTTATTTAAGACACAAACTGGAAGAAGAATATTATACAGGCTGGCTGCTCATGTAATACATACACAAGTTCAGAAAACTAAGGATATGGATCAGAATAAGGATACTAAAGCCGTAAACACAAAACCTCAGCCAAAAGATGCTAAACTAGCCGATATTGGCAGCGGACAATATCCAGTAAGAAAAGATAAGCATGTATTAAATTTTCTGCTTATTGGAATTGAAGAAATTGGCGGTGCAAGGAATACAGACTCAATGATGATCGCCTCGTTAAATACTGAGAAAAAAACAATAAAGCTTACTTCATTAATGAGAGATAGTTATGTAGATATTCCTGGATATAGAAGAAATAAATTAAATTCATCCTATGGAAGAGGCGGAATAAAATTATTAGTTGATACCATAGAAAAGAATTACAAAATTAGCTTGAATGGATATGCAAGCGTTAATTTTGATGATTTTGACAAAATGATTGATTTACTTGGCGGTGTAAAAATTAAACTTACAAGGGTTGAAGCTAATTATTTAAATACTACTAATTACATATCAAATCCTAGATATAGACATGTAGTTGAAGGCGTTAATTTATTAAACGGTAATCAGGCACTTGGTTATTGCAGAGTTCGTCATGTTCCGACTTTAGGAAACGTTCCAGATGATTACGGAAGAACTCTTAGGCAAAGAAGAGTTCTTAATAAGATTTTTGAAAAATTCAAATCATATAATGCTCTTAAGCAAATCAAGATTGCAGACCAGGGTTTAAATTATATTACTACTGATTTATCAGAGGATACTATTGCGCTGCTTATTGAAGAAGTTATGGAAAATAAGATTTCAAAGATACATCAATATAGATTGCCAGTAGAAGGTGCATTTACTTCCCCTAAAATATATGAAGGAATTACTTATCCTTTAGTATATGATTGGAATAAGAATATTGAAAAATTATTTATGTTCCTATATGGTGACACTCAAGCGGAGGCACAGCAGCATCTTGTAGAATTACAACAATAAATTCATAAAGGTTATAAAAGGGTGAGTGGCAGTAGTCATTCGCCCTTTTAATCATTAGACTTAATGCTGTATATATTGGAAATGTATTTTAAAAACTGTTTAGCTGTTGAGGAATTGTAGGCATCCAGATTATAAACCGCTGAAATTGTTGAGTCAAAAGTTATGTCTGAGATATTTTTTATAACTGTTTTTGAGCTGTCGGCAAAACCTTTTGCTGATTCGGGAACAATGCCAACGCCTAAGCCTGCATTTGACCAGAAAACTGTAGTGCGTGCATCATCACTTTTACAAAAAATGTCCCATTGAAGTTTCTTTTGCTCCAATATTGAAGAAATAATGGATTCCCATCTGCGATATAAAAGTATAGGCATAGCTGAAAGTTCAGATAAAGTTACGCTGTCAGAACTTATGCAGTTTCTAAAAAAGCTTTCATTTCCTATAGCTATCATATGTTCTTTTAATATATTTATGTATTTGAAAGAGGATAACGCAAATGGAGTCCTGATAATAGCAATATCTAAACTGTTTGCTTTTAGCTGCTCTAGCAGTTCGTAGGTATTTCCTTCGAAGATTTCATAGTGAATATCATGATTTAGCTCATGAAATGGAACTATCAAATTATTGAGAAAAATATTTCCTACTGATGATACAACACCTATTCTCAGCGTTCCGAAGATTCCTTTCTTATACGCTTCCAATTCCTGCAGCGTGAACTTTGATAGATCAAGGATACTGATAGCTTTGCTATATAAAATTCTTCCTGCTTCTGTAAGCTCAATATGCCTAGAACCTCGTTCAAATAGAATACAACCAATTTCATTTTCGAGAAGCTTCATGTGATTGCTGAGAGGAGGCTGAGACATATGAAGTCTCTTTGCAGCAGCGGTTATATTTCCTTCATTAACGATAGTTACAAAGTATTCTAATTGTTTTAAATCCATAATCAAATTCCTTTCTTATAATATATTATTAACTATACTCAAAAGCTATAGAAGGCATACAATTATAATATTATTAATATGGTTAGAAATATGATAATATAACATAAGGAAAAAAGCAAGAAAGGACATAGCGTATGGGAAAATTGTTAATATATTTGAAGGATTATAAGAAAGAAAGCATCTTAGCACCATTATTTAAAATGCTGGAGGCTTCGTTTGAATTACTGGTTCCAATAGTGATGAAGCTTATTATAGATGTAGGTATTAGCAGCCATGATAAAAGTTATGTTTTGAATAAGTGTATAATTCTGATATTGCTTGGTGTAATTGGGCTTACATGTTCTATCACCGCTCAGTATTTTTCAGCTAAGGCAGCGGTTGGATTTGCTGCAAAAGTACGCATTAATTTGTTTAAGCATATACAGACACTATCGTTTTCAGAAATGGATAATATGGGAACATCAACTATGATTACTAGAATGACAAGCGATATAAATCAGGTGCAATCGGGTGTGAACCTTGTACTAAGGTTATTTATGCGTTCTCCGTTTATTGTATTTGGCGCAATGATAATGGCTTTTACCATAAACGCAGAGGCTGCACTTATTTTTGTTGTCGCTATACCTCTGCTTTCCATTATTGTTTTTGGAGTAATGCTTATAAGTATACCGCTATATAAGAAGGTACAGTCAAGGCTTGACGTGATATTGAGGTTAACAAGAGAGAACCTTACAGGGGCAAGAGTAATAAGGGCTTTTCACAAAGAAGAGGATGAAATTAACGACTTTAACGACAGCAATATGAACCTTACAAAATTACAACTTTTTGTAGGACGTATCCTAGGCATAATGAATCCCGTAACTTATGTTATTGTAAACGGGGCCATTGTAGTCTTATTATGGACAGGAGCAATAAAGGTGTCAAATGGAACATTGACTACTGGTGCAGTAATAGCATTAGTAAGTTATATGTCGCAGATATTAGTAGAACTAATTAAATTAGCTAATCTAATAATTAATGTAACTAAATCAATAGCCTGCGGAAACCGAGTACAGAATGTGCTGGATATGAAACCTAGCATTGATAAAAATAAAGCTTTAAATAACATTGATGTGGAACAGGAAAATATAGAAAATGATAGCTTTATAGAATTTAAACGTGTAGCTCTTAAGTATTCTGAAGCTGGTGATGAAGCTTTATCAGAGGTAAGTTTCAGTGTAAAAAGAGGAGAAACTATAGGTATTATTGGGGGAACAGGCTCAGGAAAGTCTTCATTGGTACATCTGATACCTAGATTTTATGATGTTACAGCTGGAGAAATATTAATTAATGGTAGAGATATAAAAGAATATGATGTTGCTAAACTGAGACAGAAGATTGGAATAGTAATGCAGAAGGCTGTTTTATTTAAAGGTACAATTCGTGAGAATTTATGTTGGGGAAAAAGCAGCGCTTCTGATTTAGAATTACAGGAAGCACTTAGAATATCTCAATCGAAAGAATTTGTAGATCAGAAGGAAAAAGGTCTTGAAACTATGATTGATCAGGGAGGCAAAAACCTGTCAGGTGGACAGAAGCAGCGTCTGACAATAGCCAGAGCATTAGTTAAAAATCCAGAGGTGCTTATACTTGATGACAGTGCATCAGCTCTTGATTATGCAACTGATGCGAAACTGAGAACGGCTATTTCAAACATGAAAAATAAACCTACTGTATTTATAGTGTCTCAAAGAAGTGCAGCTGTTAGATTTGCAGATAAAATAGTAGTTTTAGATGATGGCAGAGTATCAGGAATAGGAACACATGAGAAGTTATTGGAAGATTGTGAAATCTATCAGGAGATATGCCATTCCCAGAACATTAAGAAGCAGGAGGCAATATAGATGAGCAAAAGAATAGATGATAAAAAGGAAACTATAAAAAGAGTGCTTAAATATATAAAACCTTACTGGCTTTATGTGGCAGGTTCATTACTGTTTGCTGCAATATCAGTGACTTTAACGCTGTATATTTTATCTCTTATAGGTGATGCTATAGACTGTATGGTTGGCGTTGGAAAAGTAGATTTTGCAGGACTTATTCATATTTTAAAATTAATGGTAACGGTAATTGCTGCTATAGGTATTTTTCAGTGGCTTATGAATATGTGTAACAATAAAATTGTTTATAATGTAATAAAAGATATGCGAAAGGATGCCTTTAAGAAAATACAGATATTGCCTCTGAAATATATAGATCAGCATTCCTATGGAGAAATTGTAAGCAGAGTTATTGCAGATGTTGATCAGTTAGCAGATGGGCTGCTAATGGGATTTACGCAGCTTTTCAGTGGAGTCATTACGATTATCGGAACACTAATTTTTATGTTTTATGAAAGTGCTGCAATCGCAGTTGTAGTGGTATGTTTAACTCCCCTGTCACTGTTTGTTGCCAGCTTTATAGCCAGAAGAACCTATAAAATGTTTCAGTCTCAGTCAGAAATAAGGGGTGAACAGACTGCATTTATAGATGAAATGATTGGAAATCAAAAGGTAGTGCAGGCCTTTGGACATGAAAAAGAGGCGGTTAATACCTTTGAAGAGATAAATAATAGACTTGAAAAAAGTTCGCTATATGCTATTTTCTTTTCTTCAATAACTAATCCTGCTACAAGATTTATAAATGGACTTGTATATACTGGCGTAGGGATTACGGGAGCTATAGCTGTTATTAACGGATCGCTTACAGTAGGTGTTTTGGCAGCTTTCCTTAACTATGCTAATCAATACACAAAACCTTTCAACGAAATATCCGGTGTAGTTACGGAGCTTCAAAATGCATTAGCTTGTGCCAAGCGTATTCTTGAACTTATAGATGAGGAGCCGCAGAACCCAGACCTGCAAAATGCAAAAGAACTGGCAGCTGTAAGCGGGGAAGTTACTTTAGATAATGTAGAATTTTCTTATACGTCAGATAAAAAACTGATAGAAAAATTAAATCTTACTGCGAAACCAGGACAGAAAATTGCTATAGTTGGACCTACAGGCTGCGGCAAAACTACAATTATAAATCTGCTTATGCGTTTTTATGAGACTGACGGCGGCAAAATAAGAGTAGATGGCAATGATATTAAGGAAGTAACCAGAAAAAGTCTAAGAACCAACTATGGTATGGTACTGCAGGATACATGGCTAAAATCAGGAACAGTACGAGACAATATACGCATGGGAAAACCTGATGCTGCAGATGAAGAAATTGTTGCAGCTGCAAAGGCTGCAAGGGCACACAACTTTATTAAGCGTATGCAAAGAGGCTATGATACAGAAATAACTGAAAACGGAGAAGGTTTGTCTCAAGGCGAAAAACAACTGCTGTGTATTGCAAGGGTAATGTTATCTCTTCCGCCGATGCTTATTTTGGATGAAGCCACTTCATCCATAGATACAAGGACAGAGATTAAAATACAGGAAGCATTTATGATGATGATGAAAGGAAGGACAAGCTTTATAATCGCTCATCGCTTATCAACAATTCAGGATGCTGATATAATTCTTGTTATGAGGGATGGACATATAATTGAGCAGGGAAAACATGAAGCTTTGCTTGAAAAACATGGATTCTATTATGAACTCTACAATAGCCAATTTGTTCGTGAAATAATTTAATTATGGAGGATTACAATGCTGCAGCATTTTGTACTGTAAAAAGTTCTGATAATTATATATAATAGTCATATAATAAATTGGAGTAAACATTGAGGAGCTAATGAATGAAACTTTCAGATGTAATTATCAGATTAATTTTAGCTGTAGTCGTGGGTGGACTTATAGGACTTGAAAGGGAAAAAAATAATAGAACTGCTGGGTTTAGAACCCACATTTTAGTGACGGTAGGTGCTGCTATCATATCTATGATACAAATTAATATAATAGCAGATGTACAGAATTCTGTTGCAGGAGACAAGGCGGCAGCGCAACTGTTTAAAGTGGATTATGGAAGACTTCCCGCACAGGTCATATCCGGCATAGGCTTCCTTGGAGCAGGAACAATTATACGTGACAAAGGGTCTATTAAGGGTTTAACTACAGCAGCCAGCATATGGGTAGTAGCCTGTATAGGTATAGCAATAGGTTTTGGATACTATGAGCTCAGTATAGCGTCGCTGGTATGTTTGTACTTGGCTCTGGTATTTTTAAAGAACTTTGAAAAGAAGTATATAGATAAAACAAGAGAATTTACATGCTCAATAACATTTAGCGATAATAAAATGGCACTTGTAGAACTTGAGAAGTATACTCGAGAGAATGGTATCAGAATTAAGCATATAGAGTATCCTGAGGAAAATGACGATGAGGAGGAGCTTGAACTTACTTACACATTCATAGTACCGAAAGACAAACGTGGCAGTGAATTGGCAGCACAACTGAAAAATGTCCAATATATAAAGGAAATCAGAGTGGAATAAACATAAATAATATACAATAAAGGATGATTAAAATGCGTAAAGGACAAACTTATGAATTTGAAATAGAAACTACGGAATTTCCGGCTACAGGTATTGCTCATCTTGACGGACTTAAATGCTATATAAAAAATGCAGCGGCAGGTCAGAAGGTTAAAGCTAGAATTACCAAGAAAAGAAGAGAATATGCAGAGGCTAAGCTTATTGAAAAGGTAGAAAAAGCACCTTACGAGATAGAATTAAAATGCCCGCATTTTGATTTTTGCGGCGGCTGTTCTCATCAGTTCATGCCCTATGAACTTCAGCTAAAAAATAAGGAGAGGGAAGTTTTACAGCTATTTGAGCAGAATGGATTTAAAGATTACATATATGAAGGAATTTCATCGAGCCCTGAAATTTTTGAATATAGAAATAAAATGGAATTCACCTTTGGGGATATGGAGAAAGACGGAGAGATGACTCTTGGTATGCATATGCCTAATAAGGGTTTCTCTGTAACTACAGTTGATCAATGTATGCTTATTGATGAGGATATAAGAAAAGTATTGGTTGCTACACTTGAATATTTCAAGGAACTTAAGGTGCCAAAGTATAAGGTAATGAATCATGAAGGATACCTTAGAAACCTTGTGGTAAGAAAATCTAAAAATAAGCAGCAAATTTTAATAAATCTTGTAACAACATCTCAACTGGAACTTGACCTTAAAGGTTATGTAGATAAGTTACTAGCACTAGATTATAAAGGAAAGGTTAACGGAATTCTTCATACTACTAATGATAACCTGGCTGATGCTGTAATTCCAGAAAAGGTCGATGTTTTATATGGAACAGATTATATAGAGGAAGAGATACTTGGACTTACCTTTAAAATAAGCGCCTTCTCCTTTTTTCAGACAAATTCGCAAGGTGCGGAGAAGCTTTACTCAATCGTTAGAGAATTCATGGGAGATGCTGATAACAAAACAGTATTTGATTTATACTGCGGTACAGGTACCATAGGTCAGATTGCAGCAGCAAAGGCTAGGAAGGTTATAGGCATAGAACTTATTGCAGAAGCGGTGGAAAGTGCAAAAGAGAATGCAAAATTGAATGGCATAACCAACTGTGAATTTATAGCTGGTGACGTCGCTAAGGTCATTCAGCAGGTAAAAGACAAGCCAGATATAATAATACTTGACCCGCCGAGAACAGGTGTACATCCTACTGCTATGGATTATGTTATAAAGTTTCAGGCTGAGGAGATTATCTATGTGTCCTGCAATCCGAAAACGTTGATGAATGATTTGAAGGTGCTGGAGGCTAGAGGATATAAGATTGAGAAAGTTAGAGTGATGGATATGTTTCCGATGACGGGGCACGTTGAGTGTGTTGTCTTGATGTCAAGGGTGGAGAAGTAGCTCTACTAAAAATACTGATAAATAAAGGGTTTCCAGACATTAGGTTTTTCTCACGGTTACTTTGCCGGAAGAAATAATGTCAGAAAACCCTTATTTTTATTGTTTGCGGTAACATATCAACTGCCTTGAAAGTGATAGGGTTGAGTTGATAGGTTAGATATATTAACAGGGTTGAGGAGACAGGATGGATGTAAATTTCCGCTTAATTTTCTTCACTGTTTTCTATTTCTTTCAATGATACCCCGTCTTTCGTTTTCCATTCTACCAGTCCATTTACGTGCCCGCCAATGACAAAGGCAGCAGCATATGATGGGCTACGAAATAAGATGTTTTCTTGAAGTATTCCATTTTCATCTATTTTGGCTTTTTGTCTGCGTTCTTTAATTCCAGGTGGAATGCTATCAGAATCTATAGTTTCTATACGACTGCCTTGTAAGACGACAAAGCCCTCGTTTGTTTGCTTACAGCTTGCCTCAATTACTTGTCCACTCTTACGACTTTTTCGCTTCATAAAGAGAAGCAATTCTTCTTCGGGAGATTCTACAGTGATAGCTGCTTTTGGTTTATCTGTTAGTGGTTCGAATAATTTATGTCCAAGAGCGCCCATTATAATCTTAGCGTAATCAATGAACTCTTCAAGCTCACTTTCTTTTTCCTCGGTTATATTTCCTGGAGTAGGGTCGTTTCCATTCTTAACCACATACCGGTTTGCCTCTACTGCAAGTCCACAAAAGCGGTTCTCAAGATAACTTATCTCTGTGGGACCAAAGGAGTTATTGGACGTAGTGAATACAACAGCCTCTGTCCAATAATCTTTATCAGGATTTCGCTTATGTTCTATCAACCGACAGAGAAGACCCTCTCCATTTTTTCGTACTCCAGCTTGACCAATATAAACCATATTGTCGTCTGTTTGATCGGAAGTGCCAAATAAGAAGTAAACACCGCTCTGTGATAAATCTTCGCGTCCCTTGCACTTATCTAGTTCTGTTCGAGGTATTTTGTAAGCCACGCCTGTCCAATTAGCAAGAGTACACTTTATTCTCCCATTTGGTGTGCCATCCATTAAAAACAAATTTATACTTTTTCCTCGTTTAGCCATAATCCTTTACCTCTCTCGTAACAGCTTATTTGTTATTTGAATCATTGTAAGGAGTTTCAAATGGCTTTCCTTCAGGGTTATACGTTAAATTGAAAACAAGATCCGACAGCCATTTCTTAAACGAAGGATTATCATTAAACTGCTTAAATAACTCCATATTATCCGCCATTATACTAAATATAACCGACTGAAGGGCACGTTCACTTTCCATACGCGCATTTTGCTTGTCTGAATTTTTCATTGCGTTAATATAGCGCTCGTCTTTTGTAACCATTCCTGGTATTTCTAGAATTTGGCGGCGAACATTATCAGCATCGTTCCAGTCTATATTGCCGAACAAGTCATTAAATGATGAAAGAATGCTAGAAAGCAAATCCATTTCTGGCTCCACTATGCCACCTACACGACCAGCAGGTACAGGGCCAATCTCAGCGTCAGCATCATCTAATACAAGAGACATAGAATCACGAGCTTCCACTCGGTAACTATCTAAATCAATTGAATCTAGTATCCCTTGAGATAAATCATCTTCTTTGGGAGAAGGAAGTTTAGGTATTAATAAATTTAAAAATATTGATAGCTTTTCCCATTCTGCATTACCGTAAGGAAGAATAGCTCCAAGAAAGCCGTATGTTCGAACAAATGCTTTTGCTGCACTTTTGAATTCAATTTTCCCTTCGTCATCAAGCTCTTTGTAAATAGCAGTACATGCATCGAGGATAGGATCTAACCTATCACGTTCTGCACCATTTAAGTACAGTTCAACAAGCGAATCAACATGCCCACTTTCGTATACTTGATGGGATTCCATAATTGCTATGAGATCATAAAGCTTGTTCGGATCAGTTTCATTAGACAGAATAGTTGTCCGATAATATTTTGAGAATGCTGCTTCAATGGTCTCTGTTTTATTTGCAAAATCAAGTACAAAAGTATCATGTTTCTGAGGATGAGAGCGGTTCAGTCGAGATAGAGTCTGAACCGCCTTTATATCAGATAGCATTTTGTCAACGTACATTGTATGGAGTAGTGGTTCATCATAACCCGTTTGGAACATATCAGCCACTATAAGAAATCGATATGGATCCTTACGGAACACCTTCTCAATTGTATTATCTGGGAAGCCATTAATTGCTGCAGAGGTTAAAGTTTTACCACCATATTCTTTTTCCCCAGAAAAAGCAATAATAGCTTTATAAGGACTACGCCTGTCAGCAAGGCATTTATTAATTGCGTAATAGTATTCTATACAGCGCTCTATACTACTCGTAACCACCATAGCTCGCGCTTTTCCTCCGATTTTTCCTTTTGAAATAACCTGATCATGAAAGTGGTTCACCATGATTTCTGCTTTTTGTGATATGGCAAATTTATTGCTTTCTACAAATTGACGGAGTTTCTTTTGTGCTTTTTTCTTGTCAAATAAAGGATCATCTTCAATGGTTTTAGCAAGTCTGTAATAACTGTCAACAGGGGTATAGTATTTAAGTACATCTAAAATAAAACCTTCTTGAATTGCTTGCTTCATTGTATATACATGGAACGGACGATGTTTAATTTCATCTCCGTCTTGGTATGGGATACCAAACATTTCAAGGGTTTTGTTTTTCGGAGTAGCGGTAAATGCAAAATAGCTAGCGTTCTTCAGCATTTTGCGCCCTTCCATAAGACGGTTGATTTTATCTTCAAAATCTTCCTCTTCTCCAGTAACTTCACCTGATAATACAATATTCATCTTAGCCGACATGTTACCGCTCTGTGATGAATGGGCCTCGTCAATAATTATGGCAAAAGAACGCCCTTTGTGTTCTGAACCTATACTATCAAGAATAATAGGGAACTTATGTACAGTAGTTATTATAATCTTCTTACCGCCATTGATTGCTTTCCTTAAATCATCAGAGTGTTCTGCCCATGCTACAGTGCTAGAAACCTGCATAAATTGTTTTATCGTATCTCGAATTTGTTTATCAAGTATTACACGGTCTGTAACAACTACCACAGAGTCAATGATGGCTTTTCCATTCTTTTCGAGCCCTACGAGTTGATGAGCCAGCCATGCAATAGAATTTGATTTTCCACTACCAGCACTATGTTGAATTAAGTATCTTTGGCCAACACCATTATGTCGTACATCTGAGAGGAGACTTTCAACAGCAGACAGTTGATGGTAACGTGGGAAAATTTGTGTATATGTTTTCTTTTTTGTTTCCTGGTCTACTTTTTCAACAACTTGAGCGTAATTTTCGATTATATGTGCAAGCATATACTTTTCAAGGATGTCCTTCCATAAATAATCTGTCATTATACCAGAAGGATTTGGAGGGTTGCCGGCCCCATCATTGTACCCTTTGTCAAATGGCAAGAACCAGGAAGCTTTACCATCAAGCTTAGTACAGAACTTGACCCTTGCATCATCTACTGCAAAATGAACCATACAGCGTTTAAATTGGAAAAGCAGTTCCTTTGGATCACGATCGGTTTTATATTGATATACTGCATCATCAACATTCTGCTTTGTAAGTTGATTTTTAAGCTCGCATGTTATAACCGGCAAGCCATTGATAAAAATGCACAGATCAAGGGCAAGACGAGTCGCATCCTTTGAATATTGGAGTTGTCGTGTAACGCTGAAAATATTTTGCTCAAATAGCGCTTTTGCTTTTATGTTCTTCTCACTTGGTGTAAGATAAAACATAACCAGGTCGGCAGGATAAACCTTAATTCCATTACGAAGTACATCAATAATTCCGCGTTTTGCTATTTCACCACGCAGTCGGTTTAGAAACTGAGCCTTTTTTAAGTCGCTTTTAAATACACCGAGCTTTTCCATTTCATCCGGCTGCGTCGCTGAAAGAAAACGGAATAGACGTGTTTCATCAATAGCATAGTCTCGGTTATAGTCAGCATTGCTTCCTTGCTCATAACCGTTTTGATTTACAAGCCAATCTACAATCAAAGATTCCAGACCACTTTCTCGTGTATTAGTAGCAGTCATTTATTCCACCTCCGTTCTTGTTATAACAATGGATTAATAAATTGAATTAGCGCCGTAATTGCCGCAGCAAACTCAGCGGTTCCTTTTAGCATTTTCAATCCGGAAACTGCAGTTTTTATAAAACCTTTTCTAGGGTTTTCAGATTTTATTTCTTCTTCTATAACTTCTAAATTGCTATTCAAAATTTCAGCATCTTCGTTTGATAAACCATCAGCAGTTTTTCTCACTGCTTGTATCAACTTTTCAAGTTGGGTAGTATCAATGCCCACTGTATTGGTTGCTGAAATGGAAGCATTGTCGTTGGCAATATTGACTTGTCCATTTTGTACTGTAATTGAATAAATAATTTTTTCATCAACTCCCATATCAATTCCTATCTTGGTTAAGTATCTTTCTATATGGTGAATTAATACCATAACAACTCGGTCGTTGAATCCTTTGATTTTGTCTTGATATTTTTTTGAAGACGAATATCCAAAGGCAACGCCTAGATGTATTTCGATGTTATTTTCAGCAATATAGTTTAAGATTGCAAAGACATTTCGAATCTCTTCTTCATCTGTATCTCCAAGAGAAAAAATACATCTTCCGTAAGAACGACTAACTTCGTCAAACTCTTGTTTCAAGTCTTGATCACAAACTCCACAAGCTATAATGTAATCAATAATAATAGGTGTATTTTTAATAAATGCAATAAATTTTGATAGCACATTTGTATAGTCGTTGAAATCAGCTTGTAGAAGACGACTAGAAATACTGTTGAAATCATACATGATTTTTCTTAAGTCTGCTCTATTCAACTTCATAATTTTTCACCCCACAAAACGGGCAGTAGCACCCGGTCATACTTAGAATAGGCTTTACTTTGGCAGTGCGCTTGCAACACGGAAATGATACGATTTCTAGAGCTTCAATGCCAGAACGAATTGGATTTTCAGGCTCATGCTTGGGACGTTTTCCAGCCTTAAAAGTAACAGGTCCTTTCCTAAATTGACGCTCCATTTTTTTAAATTCTTCGTGGATCATGTCCATCGCCTTGTTTTGCGCCATTGCCATAGCCAACTCTAATACATCCTCTGTAATGTAGTCTTCTCCTACAAGGCCACAACTTGGACAAAAAAGTTCAAGTACGCCATCGTCCTCAATATCAGAAGGAGTAGCTTTGAAGAAAGTACCACAGTTGGGGCATTGCAAAAGTATATATCCATCGTTATCTGCTGGTATAGATATTTCCATATGAAAATCGTCGCTCATGTTATTCCACCTCCATTTCTCCGTCTTCTTCATCTAAGACGAGATTATCATCAATTTCATCGTCGATAGTTTCATCAGAGTCGGCTTCATATTCAGGTATTTCGATATCACGTACATCGACTTTTCCCGTTACCACATCGGAAATAAGGCGGGTACGAAATTCCTTTAAAGTAGTAACTTGCTGTTTGATTGATAAAATTCCTTTATCTAATAGAGTTGTTTTTGTTTTAATTTCATTATAAAGCTGTAGTTGTTCTTCTATTGTTGAGGGGAGAGCAACCTTTAAGCTTAATAACTTTTTATTATTTATTGCAGGATAAGAAACACCTATTGAATTTTTTATTACCTCATTGACAAAGTAATCTGAACTCAATGCATAAGATAATATCTCTGGTAATACTGTTCCTTTAATAGGTGATAGAACAGAAAAGCCAGTGGAAACAATACAATGCTCTATATCATGATCAATAAAACACATAGAACGAAGATAAGTTCTAACTGTTGAAATAATGGTATCTCCATATTTTACAACTCTTCTTGCTCGTGAAGGAGCTTCATCAAATCTATAATGTACGGGTTCTTGTTTAACATAGCCAAAACCGACAGAACTAATATCTAAATAATCAAATTCAAAATCTGCTTCAGTTGACGAGTTAAGTGATTGTAAATTGCTTTTAGCCCAATATTTTAAGGGTTTAACACTCCACGTAGATGGAATACTCCCTAGTCCGGAAATTCCACTTTCCTTCAACTTGGCGTGGGAATCTAGCCCCTTTGTAACTACGTTATTTATAATAGCTTGTCTTTGTTCATTAAATAATGCAATCTGCTTTTTCTTTGCTCGAATTAGTTTATTGATTTTAGCAAGCTTCCAATCGAGAAAGCGAACGATTTGGTCTTGTTCCTCGCGGGGAGGAAAAGGAATGCGAATATTTCTAATATCTTTATATCCTATTGACTGTCTCACACCGCCTCCCATTCCGTAAAACACTTTTTGGGTGTCATAGGAATGAAGGAGATATTGTAAATATGCAGCATTTTGAAAAGGCTTAAGGCAAGTATACGCAGATGTGATTATCCCACGTTCCTTTACAAGCCCAGTCCTTAAACTTTTTTTATCATTTTGTAAATCCGTAAGCCTCAGAATAATATCATTCTTATCTACAATTTGGTAACTACTATAGTCTTTCGGGGCTAAACCAAGATCAACATTTTTACGAGGTACAATTTTACCATAGCTTAATGAAAGAACCTTTTTTTCAATATTTCCTGTGTTTTTAATTTGCTTCTTCTCCGTACATGTTTGCGATAAATATAGCCATTGCCAATGTAGTGGTATCAACCCTAGCCAATCGTATTCTGTATTTTGATATTTTTCATAGGGTTTCAACATTCTCTCAACCCCCTATAATCTCAGCAAGTAATCCGTCTGTTTCTTCTTCGAGTGAACGAATGTCTGCTGTTATTTCTTCTAGTGTTCTTAGCTGAATCGGTTTATAGAAATATTTTGTAAAACTAATTTCATAACCGATTTTTGTCTGCTTTTCGTCAATCCATGCATCGGGAGCAAAGGGCTTTACTTCTTTTTCAAAGAATGCTTCGATGCCACCTTCATAGGTAAAAGGGATTTGTTCTGTATCTGTTAGCTCTTTATTGACAAAAGGTTTTCCTTTTTTATCTCTCTGAATAGTGCCATCTTCGTTATATGCAGGGCGAAGAACAGTTACTTTCCAATAACCGAACTCGTTGTTATCAAAAATTTTGCTATACTCATTTTCCTCAAAAGCCATATATAAATCCAAAATCTGGCGCCTAATCTCAGAAGTGAATTCACAGTTCTTTTTCCCAAGGTTTTTACGAAGAGGCGACTTTAAAGAAGTAGCATCTATAAGTTGAATCTTACCCTTTCTGTGTTCAGCTTTATTGTTAGAAAGAATCCAAATAAAAGTGCCAATTCCTGTGTTATAGAACATATTTTCTGGTAGCGCAATAATCGCTTCTACAAGGTCGTTCTCTATCATATAGCGTCGGGCATTACTTTCACCTTGTCCGGCATCACCTGTAAATAAGGAGGAACCATTATGCACTTCTGCGATACGGCTACCTAACTCGGTAGTTTTCTTCATTTTTGCAACATTGTTGAGTAGGAAAAGTAACTGTCCGTCACTTGTTCTTGGAATCATACTGAAATTAGGATCTTCAGCAAAGTTGGTCACAAAACGACTGTCCATAATATCTTTCTTGCCACCGAGCTTATCTGCATCAACTTTCCATGATTTACCATACGGTGGATTACTTAGCATGAAGTCGAACTGGTAGGTAGGGAATTGGTCGTTAGAGAGGGTGGAACCAAACCCAATATGGTCCGCCTGATCTCCTTGGCCTTGTAATAGTAAATCAGACTTAGCTATAGCATACGTTTCTGGATTTATTTCCTGGCCAAAAAGATGAATAGATACTTTCTTGCCAGCTTTTTCAGCAAGCTCCATCAGGCGGTCTTGGGCTACGGTAAGCATACCACCTGTACCGCAAGCCCCATCATAGCATGAATAAGTTGCATCCTTAATTTTATCCGCTACTGGTACAAAAATAAGATCGGCCATTAATTCGACAACATCACGAGGGGTAAAGTGTTCTCCGGCCTCTTCATTGTTTTCTTCATTAAAGCGGCGAATAAGTTCTTCAAATATTACCCCCATGGTATGGTTATCAAGACCTGGTAGACGAATTTCCTTTTTTTCATCATCTTTATAAACCGGGTTGGGACTTAAATTGATTGTAGGTGATACAAATTTTTCGATAACAGCACCAAGTATATCTGCATCGATCATAGTGTCTATTTGGTTGCGGAATTTGAATTTATCTAATATCTCCTGAACATTAGGAGAGAAACCATCCAAATACGCTATAAAATCTGCCTTTAAAGTTTGTTTCTTTGCTCTAGAGGTTAAATCACGCAAGCAAAAAGGTGAACTGTTGCAAAATGACTGTCCAGCTGTATTGCATAGTGCAGCAGTCTGATTGGTGATACCTGCCTCGTCTAGTTTCTTTTTCATTTCAAGAACAGCAGGTTTAGTTTCCTCTAATACAGCATCTAATCTGCGGATTACTGTCATAGGCAGGATTACATCTCTATATTTACCTCGTACATATACGTCTCGCAGACAATCGTCGGCTATTCCCCAAATAAAGTTTACTATTGAATTATAGGTTTGGTTATCCATATAAAACGCTTCCTTTCCATATTTTCTTTGTTGTTGAATGTTCATTTCTTCTCTTCGTGAATTAACTCCATAATATCTGTTATATCACAATCAAGTGCTTTACAGATTTTGACTAATACATCTGTAGTGATGTTTTCGCCTTTACCTAGTTTTGCAATAGAGGCAGAACTAACACCGCTAAGTTTTTTTAGATCTTGTTTATTCATATTTTTGTCAATTAGCAGCTTCCATAGTTTGTTATAACTTATATACATTATAAGCCTCCTTGGGTCGCATCTTTTTTGTTCCAAGAGCGACCAAATAATTCATCGCCGCCTTCATTAAGATGCAATACGGCTGTTTTGTTAAGTATAGACCTTGTTTTTTCAGAGTAAGCACCATCTTTATCAAGAGAGATGAAAATCTGTTTTTTACTTTGCATGTACAACTCCATTATCTTGTCAATCGGAGCATCACCTATGTTTTTAAAAATTAGAGAATCGTGAGCAATAGCAGGTAGTGGAGTTAATTTAAGAATGCTCAAGTCAAAAATAATAAGGCTTTTAAATGAAGTCCCCGTACCGGTATCGTCAGGAGTGTAAAATTCATATCTCTTTCCATTATCTAAATCAATAACAGGAGCCTTACGGGTTTCATCATAAATAAAATCATTGAAACGGACCATCTGCTCATTAATTTCGCTCTCTATAAAACGCAGTTCTTTTTCTTGGGCTATTCTAAGATTTTCAGAGGCTATTTTTACCTCCTCCTTTAGATTAGTTGAATTAATATAGGCACTATTTTGTGCTTCCAGCATATTGATTTTTCGTTCTATTTCTGAATAATTTTCTAAAAAACGTTTTGAAAGATTCGCAGGAATACCAAGTTTCCGTAAATCATCTTCAAGTCTAGATATTTCTATTTCAGTAGACTCAATTAATACCCGCAATCTTTCCGCCTCTTCAGTCATTTCGTCGCTTAATATTTGCTGCATCTTACCATGAAATCTGTTAATATCTTTAATTTTTCTTATATCCGCCTCTGGAAAGAATTGCGCTAATTCAACTATATCGCTTTCAGATATAACGCGTTCGCCACTCAAGTTTTTTGTTACAACTTTAAGTTGAGATAATAGTCTGCTTCTCTGCCTCTTAATAGAGGTTATTTCAGCTTTTATGGCTGACGCTTCTTCCGCATGGACTAGATCATCATGTGATAAATCTTTGTCTATTTGTTCTGTGAGATTAACTAAAGCTTCCCGTAATCTTGCAATTTCCTTTTCATTTTCTTTATACTGACGTTTTGTTGTAATTGAGAAGGGCAAAAGCTCAAATTTCCTTGCCTTTTTAAATGTTGCAAACTTATCTTTCTTCATTGACTCAACCGTTTTATATTCTTGAATTCTATCAAAAACATTAAAAAGTTTTTCTAAAGCAGTGATTGCCTTTTCAGCTGGTTCTGAGCTGGTTGAGTGGAGAGGCTTTTTCTCAGAATGATTATCTTTACCGTAAATTCTGAAATAGCGCCCGACAACATCTCTAAAAGTAACATGAGGAAGATTAATATTGTATTTTGAAAATAGAAAATCTTTAAACTCCTGAAGTGGTATAGTTTTTTGAATATTATAGTTTTTATCGCAAACAGAAACCTCCTCACTGTTAACAATATCTCTACAAAAATAATAGTGTTGATTATCAAACTTAAAAGCAAATTTAATAAAGTGGTTTTTCAGTTTGTGTGCAGCATCTGAATACTTGTAAGTATCGCCTCCAAAAACATAATCTATGATTAGAAGGAACGTAGATTTACCAATAGAATTATCTGCTGATTGGCCGCCGAGCACAGTATTAAGTCCTTCATGGAAAATGATAGGTTTTCGGGGCTTTCCATAGGACATAAATTCATCACAATGTATTTCAACTAACATATATCAACACCTCTCGATCTTCGTCGTATTCAATCTTCTGTAATGCATAAAGAGAATCGAGGATTTCTATATATTCGCCCACATCAGATATCAGAGGCCGCATCTTCATGTAAAGAGTTATTACTGATTGTGGAGAAATTGACAGTTCTTTAAGGACAAAAGGGAATTTAGACAATATACTTTCGTTATATGTGAAAATTTTATTCGGCAATAACATCGAACACCTCGCACTTCTGTACGAAATATGAAATAATCACTTCGCACGGTTCTTTACTTTCATTTGTGTTTTTAGCAAGCCAATCAACTAATTTATAATAGATATCAGATTGTGATAAACCCTGATCACGTAGATTCCAGTAATTTAATTTCACTTGCATGGAGAATGGCTCAAACCGTAATTGACCTTCTTTACTCAACTGTTGAAATAAATTCTCAACATAAAGATAGTAGATATTAACACTGCTTTGAATTTTGATAAAAAGAGGGACATTGTCTCTCTTAATCTTTCTTTTTACTTCAACTGGATCGTAGTTTAAAGGAATCAATTCTGTGAATGGAGTGGTGCTTATTTTTCTTAAAACTCTATTTACGCCCTCTTCTATCTTTGAATCAGCCAAAGCTTCAATAGCATTAGCTTCTAGCATAAGATGTCTTTTAATATCTGCCATGCGTTTAATATCATCTTGACTTGGAGATAACAAATACTTATTTTTACATTTTGGACACAAAGCAATAAGGTTTTCATAGCTATCAGGTTTCAATTTTGGATCGATTTGAGCAATTTCGTAATTAGCTGCTGTCTTACCATTGTTGCTCGTAACATACAGAGGTTGATAGCAATTATCGTTGGGGCAAATACCATTTGACTCTAAAATTAGACGTAGACCAAACTCGTTTTTTAGCACGTCAACACTTATTAATTGGCCACTTTTACTTGATGTAGAAGTGGCTTTTTTGCTTTTTCCTGATGTTGCACTTTCAATAAGAATATCTTTGAAAATTTTAGCGCACTTTTCAGGCGTATTGAACGCATTAATGTCTGGAAAATACTCCGAAAGTTTACTACCTAAGGAGCTTTGAGCGTCTTCATTTGCCGAATTAATATAGTTCTCAAACTTATCTATATCTATGTATTTATTAATTTTTTTCGCCATAGATGAAATAGGCCTAGTGCCATTAAAATAGCTTTTTAGAGCTGAACTTGTAACGTCATGAATAGGGTTGTAATCTCCATCCATATCATCTGGAAAAGTAGTGATATTAGAGAACAACTCTTTAGTAAATTCTGCAGTATTTGCCCCAGAACCTAATATGGGCATCAGGATTTGTGCGAATTCGCTAAATGTCAATATCAATAGAAATTACCTCCTTCATGCTTTGTATCCGGTTGTATCCATCTGTACCCATCTGTTAGAGATGGTTTTTTTATTTTTACTACAATTGTTTCAAAGGAAGTTGACACTGTACAGTCCATCTGTAATGTACACAACTTTTTACAATTATATCACGTATTTTCGCAAATTTCAATTTTATATTTGCGAACGCATCAATATACTGCGCGAATAAAAACAAATTATCTTTATTAAGTGAAACGGAGGTGAGGGCATGGAAGTGATTAAGAATGGTAATGGTAAGACAGTTTGTCGAGCAGATGCTTCAAATAAAATAGTTGAAATTGTTCAGAGAGGGTTTAAGACAGTTATTCAGTTCATGGAAGATGGCACCATGAAAGTTATTAACTCTGAGGCAATTTAAGAATTGTGATCAAGCAATTATACGAAATAATCCGCAGAGCCGCTAGACGGACAGGATGAACACTTTGAAAGTGTTTCCTGCCCGTCTTTTTTTCTGCTCTGCGGATAAAAGAAAACCGGCTCCTGCGGATTTTTCAAAGCCAAATTTTGAAAACCAAAGGAGTCAAATTATGAAAAGAGCGTACAAAACAAGTAAAAAGAAGAGAACTAACTACATTTATTACACTGCTGAAGGAACAAAGATTGTGATTACCCCAGGTGAAGATGGAGTCACCGAAGCTGATATCGAGCTTTTACATACTATGGATGATGACGAAGTGGACGAGCAGCGCCGGTACGATTATCGAGTGACAACACATCTGGATGCTTATCATGATGGCGAAGAGGAAGCGGCAAATGACCGCAATAAGTATCTTGCAGATGATACTGCGAATCCAGAACAGCTAATTATACAAGCAGAAGATGAGGCTGAACATCAAGATATGCTGGACAAGTTAACCAAGGCAATGGAGTGTCTTTTACCACAACAAAAAGAACTCTTCAAAAAAGTATACCTTGAAAAACGATCCAACACTGATATTGCAACAGAAGAAGGTGTTACAGAAGCGGCTATTCGTGGTCGCCTTAAGAAGCTTCAAGAAAGACTTAGAAAAATTCTATCCTAATTGGGTTCGCAAGAACCCTTTATAAAAAAATCTTTTCTGAAAAGGGGGTTCGAAAGAACTCTCTTTTTCGCTTATCGGTGAGGGGCAGATAAATCGCCCCCAGAAAGGAGATGGAATATGAACCTTAAACACAAAGTCACAATCAATGTGGCAAGGCCCGGTGGCGAAAGAAGCTCAGTAATTCAAAGCAGTCGGAAGACAATCCGAGCGAGAATGCTTGATTTCCTATTTGGAAAGAAAGTCAGTCTGCTTGTAATTACTCCCGGTGACTCAGTTGAGACGGTAGAAATAAAGGAAATCAAGGAAGGAGGTGTGGGTCATGAGTAAGATTAAGCTCCTTCTCGATGTGGTGTCAGATCTTAGAGCTCTGGCAGATAGTGTTCAGGCTGTAGCTGATGCAATAGCAAGTAATGGGCCTCATGAGATTACAAAGCCAGAGCAACCAAAGCCTGAAAAACAATCTGAAGAAAAGCAGCTCACCTTAGAAGAAGTAAGGGCGGTACTTGCGGAAAAAAGCCATGACGGATTTACAGCTGAAGTAAGAGCACTTCTAGAAAAGTATGGTGCATCAAAACTCAGCCAGATTGATCCAAGCAAGTATGCTGCACTTCTTGCCGATGCGGAGGGATTGAAATGAGTAAACATGCAATTCTCTCTGCATCTGGAGCCCATAGGTGGTTAAACTGCACACCATCAGCGAGGTTGGAGCTGGAGTTTGACGACAACAGCGGTGAAGCTGCGGCTGAAGGCACAGCTGCCCATGCGTTAAGTGAGCACAAGCTCCGCAAAGCGCTTAAGATGAGATCAAAAAAGCCGGTTTCTCCATATGACTCAGATGAGATGGATAATTACACCGATGGATATGTAGAGTATGTGCTTGAAGTGATTGAGCAAGCCAAGCAGACATGTAGTGACCCCTTAATCTTGATAGAACAGCGGCTTGATTTTTCAAAGTATGTTCCTGATGGCTTTGGGACCGGGGATTGTGTAATTATAGCTGATGGAACTCTTCACATTATTGATTTTAAGTATGGTCAGGGTGTCTTAGTCAGCGCAGAGGACAATCCTCAAATGAAACTATATGCCCTTGGTGCACTGGATCTCTTTGATGGTATTTATGACATCGAGATGGTTTCAATGACAATTTATCAACCTCGTCGTGAAAATATCAGCACGTCCACAGTCTCAAAAGAAAGCTTGTATCGATGGGCTGAAGAAGTTTTGAAACCTAAAGCTGAACTGGCCTTCGCTGGTGACGGAAACTATTGCCCCGGAGAGTGGTGTCAATTTTGTCGGGCTGCAGTGAAATGTCGAGCAAGAGCAGAAGCGAAAATGAAACTGGCTACATTTGAGTTTGCGCTACCGCCACTTTTATCAGATGAAGAAATTGCTGAGATTCTATCTTCTATCGGTGATCTCACCAGATGGACAAATGAGATTATAGCCTATGCGACAGATGCAGCAGTTAATCATGGAAAGAAGTGGCCCGGCTTTAAAGTAGTCGAAGGCCGTTCCAACCGTAAATACAAAGATGAAGAAGCGGTCGCAGAAGCGGCAAAGAATGCAGGTTATCGCGACATATACAAGCAAAGTCTCATCACTATTACTGAAATGGAGAAATTGATGGGCAAGACAAAATTTAATGAAGTCCTTGGTGGACTAATTATGAAGCCACCAGGCAAACCGACGCTAGTACCAGTTTCAGACAAGCGTCCTGAAATGAACACATCATCAGCAAAAAATGATTTTATGGAGGTATAATACTATGTCAAAAACAGTAAAAAGAACGAACCCAACGAAAGTAATCACAGGAGTTGTACGACTCTCTTATGCCAATGTCTGGGAACCTAAATCTATCAATGGCGGTACTGAAAAATACAGTGTGAGCCTGATTATCCCTAAGAGTGATACTAAAACCTTAAGCGCTATCAACGAAGCAGTGAATGCCGCCATAGAGGAAGGTAAAGGTAAATTCGGTGGGAAGATTCCCAATAAAGCAGTTCTCAAGCTCCCTCTGCGTGATGGCGACATTGATCGTCCGGATGATGAGGCTTATGCCAACAGCTATTTTATCAATGCCAACAGCAATACTGCTCCACAAATTGTAGACAGAAACGTCAATCCAATCCTTGATCGTTCAGAAGTGTACTCCGGTGTCTATGCAAGAGTGAGTATCAACTTCTACGCCTTTAACTCCAATGGAAATAAGGGTATAGCGTGTGGCCTTGGAAACATTCAAAAAATCCGCGATGGTGAGCCTTTAGGCGGTAGAACCAATGCAGCTGATGACTTTGCCACTGACGTGGATGACGACTTTTTATCATGAGAACCCTCAGCATAGATATAGAAACATATAGTAGCGTAGACATCGCCAAAAGCGGGGTCTATCGTTACGCTGAAGCACCGGATTTTCAAATCCTACTTTTGGGCTACAGTGTGGATGGTGGTCCTGTACAGGTAGTTGATTTAGCATGTGGCGAAAAGATCCCACAAGAAATCCAGAATGCAGTTCTAGATAGCCAGATTATAAAGTGGGCATTTAATGCTCAATTTGAACGAATCTGCTTGTCTCGTCATTTTGGTGTCTGGCTTGAGCCTGCTTCATGGCGTTGTACGATGGTGTGGTCTGCCTACCTAGGACTTCCTCTATCGCTAGAAGGAGCGGCTCTTGTAACAGGAGCTGATAAGAAAAAGCTGACTGAGGGTAAGGAACTCATAAGATATTTCTCAGTTCCCTGCAAAGCGACTCAGTCTAATGGAGGCCGAACTCGCAATCTACCGGAGCATGCTTTAGAAAAGTGGGAGAGTTTCAAAGCATATAACCTTCGAGATGTTGAAGCTGAACTTTCCATACAGGCAAAGCTTCATAAGTTCCCTATGCCAGAAGAGGAGTGGCAGAACTATATTCTAGACCAGCAGATTAATGATCGAGGTATTCAATTGGATTTAGAATTGGTAAGGCAGGCTATCCAGTGTGATGAACAAACCCGAGAGGAATTCACAAGCCGACTAAAAGAGCTTACTAAACTTGAAAATCCAAACTCAGTGACCCAGATGAAAACCTGGCTATCGGAAAGTGGTCTGGAAACGGATAGTCTTGATAAGGCGTCAGTTAAGGCACTATTAAAGGAAGCTCCAGATCACCTGAGTGAAGTGCTGGAATTGAGGCAACTACTAGCCAAGTCCAGTGTAAAGAAATACACCGCTATGGAAAATGCAGTATGTGCAGATGAAAGAGCACGTGGTCTATTGCAGTTTTATGGTGCCAATCGAACCGGCAGATTTGCAGGGAGGCTTATACAAGTTCAAAATCTTCCGCAGAACCATTTGCCGGATCTGGAGCAGGCGCGAAGGTTAGTTAGAGGTGGTCATTTTGAGGCCTTGGAATTATTGTACGATTCTGTTCCAGGAGTTTTGTCCGAGTTAATCCGTACTGCCTTTGTTCCAAAGAAAGGATATAAGTTTATTGTTGCTGATTTTAGTGCAATTGAAGCTAGAGTGATTGCCTGGCTCGCAGGCGAGACATGGAGAAATGAGGTATTCGCTACCCATGGCAAGATTTACGAAGCATCCGCTTCCCAGATGTTTAGGGTCCCCTTGGAAGAAGTCACAAAAGGTAGTCCACTCAGACAAAAAGGAAAAATTGCGGAGTTGGCCTTGGGTTATGGTGGATCGGTTGGTGCGTTAAAAGCAATGGGAGCACTTGATATGGGTCTTACCGAAGAAGAGTTAAAGCCACTGGTATATGCGTGGAGAAATGCGAATCCAAACATTGTTAGGCTTTGGTGGGATGTCGATAGAGCAGTTAAAAAAGCTGTAAAAGAAAGATCCAGAACAGAAACTCATCGTATCCGATTTGAATATCGTAGTGGAATGCTGTTGATATGGCTGCCATCCGGGAGACAGCTTACCTATGTCAAACCAAGGATGGGGATTAACAGATTCGGCAGTGAAACAGTGACGTATGAAGGCGTTGGTGCCACAAAGAAGTGGGAGCGTATTGAAAGCTATGGTCCGAAGTTTGTTGAGAACATCGTGCAGGCCATTTCAAGAGATCTTCTTTGCTATGCCATGAGAAAGCTTAATGAAAAAGGTTTTGATATTGTAATGCATGTCCATGATGAGGTAGTTTTAGAGGTTCCTTTAGAAGTATCTGTTCCAGATATATGTGCTCTTATGGGACAGACACCACCTTGGGCTCAGGGGCTTTTGCTTCGTGCTGATGGGTTTGAATGTGATTTTTATAAAAAAGATTAATTTGAGGGGGTTCGAAGCCTCCTCTTTTTTTGCTTATAGCTGAGGGCATGTTTTATCGCTCTACAACTATATGCTGGAGGTTCGATATGAACAAATTAACTATTTTCAACTACGAGGGCAACAATGTCAGAACAATTTTAAAGGAAGGTAGTCCTTGGTGGGTACTTAAGGATGTCTGTGCTGTACTCGGTATCTCAAAATATCGAGATGCGGCAGAAAGATTAGATGCCGATGAAAGGGAGCCGGTAAGAGTGGACACCCCTGGTGGTCCGCAGGAAATGACATGTATCAATGAAAGTGGACTATACAATTTAATTCTTCGCTCTGACAAGCCAGGGGCTAAAAAGTTCAAGCGCTGGGTAACTCATGAGGTTCTTCCTTCAATCAGAAGGCATGGACTTTATGCTACAGATGAGTTGCTTGCTAATCCAGACTTTTTAATTAAAGCATTGCAGGAACTTAAAGCTGCAAGAGCCAAAAATGCCGAGCTAACAACTACGATTAGTATTCAGGAACAGCAGATTGCAGAAATGAAACCAAAAGCCAGTTATTACGATGTGGTGCTTAATTGCAAGGATGCGGTGTCTATCACAACAATCGCCAAGGATTATGGAAAGTCTGGTCGCTGGTTCAATGAATATCTACATGATCTTGGCGTTCAGTTCCGTCAAGGGAAAATCTGGCTCTTATATCAAAAGTATGCCCAACATGGATATACAACAACAAAAACCCATACGTACCCTGGAAAGGATGGAACGATACATTCAAAGGTTCATACCTATTGGACTCAGAAAGGACGCTTGTTTATTTATGAGCTTCTAAAGGATCATGGCATTTTACCACTGATTGAACAAGAGTCTGAATTCGAGGGGATGTAGTTATGGATAGATATAACGCCGATAGCTATCCAGATCCAACTGCAGCAGAAGCCTTGGAAAATGTCATGCGTGAAGAAAAAGTAAAATGCTACAAACCTTGTGTCTTTATTTGTTCACCTTTTGCTGGGGATACAGAAAAAAATCTGAAGAAGGCCAGAAAATATCTGAAGTTTGCAGTTGAGCAAGGAACTATTCCTTTTGCTCCTCATCTGCTATACCCTCAAGTTCTAGATGATAGCGATCCAGAACAAAGAAAACTAGGACTATTCTTTGGAATGGTTTGGCTTAGAAAGTGCGAGGAACTGTGGGTATTTGGTCGCAACATCTCAAAAGGAATGCAAGCAGAAATAGATAAAGCATCGAAGCATAGTATTCCTATTCGGTATTTTACCGAAAACTGCAGGGAGGTGCAGAAGATATGAAGATAGCGGTTGGTAACAGCCGAATGGATAAAAAGTGGAAGAACAAAGACATCACATGGGAGGACTTCATCTCCCGAGTTAAATCTACTATACGAACAACAGAAACAGTATCTGAATTCCGAAAAATGAGTCGCGCTCAGCAGGACTCAATAAAAGACGTCGGTGGATTTGTGGGAGGAGCTCTTCGTGAAGGAAAGCGCAGAAATGGTTATGTCCTCTCCCGCTCCCTTCTGACATTAGATATGGATTATGCCAAACCGAGGATTTGGGATCAAATTGAAGCATTACATGATTTCAAATGCTGCATCTATTCAACCCATAAACATACACCAGATGCACCGCGATTAAGACTTATCATTCCAATTAAAAGAGAAGTAACAGAGGATGAATACCCAGCTCTTGGCCGGATGGTTGCAAAGGAGATTGGGATTGATTTATTCGATGATACCACTTATGAGCCATCTAGGTTAATGTATTGGCCATCCACACCGTCTGATGGAGAATTTGTCTTTAAAGAAAAGGATGGAGAGCTTTTAGATCCTGATGTTTATCTTTCCAAATATGCAGATTGGCGGGATACATCCATGTGGCCTGTATCCACAAGACAATCAGAGGTTGTACAAAGGAAAATCACAAAGCAAGCAGACCCTTTAAGTAAAGAGGGCGTTGTCGGGGCATTTTGCAGAGCTTATACCATTGAAGAAGCTATTAATACATTCTTGACGGATGTATATGAGTCAAGTGCTATGAATGGTAGGTTTGATTATATCCCTGCAGATTCTTCTGCGGGCTTGGTAATCTATGACGGTAAATTTGCTTATAGCCATCATGCCACAGATCCAGCATGTGGAATGCTGCTAAACGCTTTTGATCTGGTCCGAGTGCATAAGTTTCGCGACTTAGATGAAAAGGCGGCAGAAAATACATCACCTAGCAAACTACCTTCGTTTAAAGCTATGACTGATTTAACTTTAGAGGATGAACGGGTAAAAGAGCAGTTTGCAGAAGAACGAAAGGCTCAGGCTGAAAAAGAGTTTATTGATGAAGATTGGGAAAAGCAGCTGGAGCTTGACAAGACAGGATCAGTTAAAAATACCCTTAGAAACTTGATTTTAATACTTGAAAATGATCCAAATCTGAAAGGCATTGTGTTTAATCAGCTATCAGACAGTCTCGAAATTAAAGGTGATGTTCCTTGGCCACATCCATCTAAGTTCTGGAGAGATGCAGATGATGCCCAGCTAATCAGCTACATTGACACCCACTACGGAACCTTCTCTGCAAGAAACTATGATGTGGCCGTAGCAAAGGTAGCTGACGACCGATCTTATCATCCTATTCGTGAGTTTATTGATGCACTCCCTGAATGGGATAAGGTACCGCGAGTAGATACCCTGCTCATCGATTATCTAGGTGCATCAGATATCTCTTATGTTCGGGCTGTAACAAGAAAAACTTTATGTGCAGCTATCTCTCGTGTGCTAACTCCTGGTATCAAATTCGATTCCATGTTGGTTCTTAATGGCCCGCAGGGAGTTGGAAAAAGCACTCTCATAGCCAAGTTGGGTGGAGACTGGTTTTCAGATAGCTTGAACTTATCGGATACCAAGGATAAGACCGCCGCAGAAAAACTTCAAGGTTACTGGATTTTAGAAATTGGAGAACTAGCCGGACTTAAAAAAGCTGAAGTCGAAACACTTCGAAGTTTCTTGTCTCGCCAAAATGACATTTATCGTGCCAGCTTTGGCAGGAGAGCTACTCCGCACTTAAGACAATGTATCTTTTTCGGAACCACCAATGCTGAGAAAGGCTATTTGCGGGACACCACAGGAAACCGTCGCTTCTGGCCAGTAAAGACTCCGGGAAATGGTACAAAAAAATCTTGGCAGCTAAAGCAGGATGAAATTCTGCAGATATGGGCTGAGGCTCTTACCTATGTAAAGGCTGGAGAGAAATTGTACCTTGATGCTAGCCTTGAAAAGCTTGCAAAAGAAGAACAGCGAGAAGCTATGGAGTCCGATGAGCGAGAAGGTTTGGTTAGAGAGTACCTTGATATGCTTTTACCTGAGGATTGGGACACCATGGATCTATATGAACGTCGAGCCTATATCAACGGGACTGAGTTTGGTGAAAGCCAAAGGGTTGGTGTTTGGAAACGAAAATCGGTTTCTAATATGGAAATCTGGTGTGAGTGCTTTGGCAAAGATCGAGCCAATCTCCGAAGAATGGATGGCAATGAGATATCTGCAATTATGGCAAGTATCGGAGGCTGGACTGGACTCGTGAAAAAAGAACGTATCCCGCTTTATGGACCACAATGGGTTTATGTTCCCAAAACATAATTTAGTTTGGAACACATGGAACAATTTTTTCTCGGGAACAGATTTCACCTGTTCCGGTGAAACAAAAACGGTCTTTTGGTACACCTCATCGGAACAGGCGGCAGCCCCTTGTAAAGTAGGCTACTTTATAACTTATGTTCCATTGTTCCAAAAATAATTATTAAAAATAATCCTAAAGACAAAAAGAAGAAATTACCTGCAGACGCGTATATACGCGCGTATAGAGACTTTTTGGATTTAGGGAACATGGAGGCTATATGAGAGAAAAATGGATTGAACAACAACTGGTAAAAGCAGTAAAAGATATAGGCGGCATTGCACTGAAGATTGCATCACCAGGTTTTGATGGAATGCCAGACAGATTGATTCTTTTGCCGGATAAAAAAATAGCTTTTGTGGAGGTAAAAGCTCCAGGTAAAACCTTAAGGCCTCTACAGGAAAAGCGAAAAAGACAGTTAGAATCACTTGGATTTTTGGTATTCTGCCTGGATCACATAGAACAGATTGGAGGGATACTTCATGAAATACAAGCCTCATGAATATCAGGTTTATGCCACTGAGTATATCCTCACCCATCCCATAGCAGCAGTGCTTTTAGATATGGGATTAGGTAAGAGTGTCATTACCTTAACTGCCATCTTTGATTTAACACTGGATAGTTTTCTTGTTCGTAAGGTTCTGGTCATTGCACCTCTTCGAGTAGCCAGAGATACATGGCCTGCAGAGCTTGAAAAGTGGGATCACCTAAAAGGTCTTAAATACACCGTAGCAGTTGGCTCTGAGGTACAGAGGAAAACAGCCCTTATGAAAAGAGCTCAGGTATACATCATCAATCGAGAAAATGTCGAATGGCTAATTTCTAGAAGTGCCATACCCTTTGATTTTGACATGGTAGTAATCGATGAGCTGTCATCCTTCAAATCCCATCAAGCGAAACGGTTTAAAAGCCTACTTAAAGTCAGGCCAAAGATTAAAAGGATCGTAGGGCTTACCGGAACGCCATCATCCAATGGACTGATGGATTTATGGGCTGAGTATCGCCTGCTGGATATGGGACAGCGATTGGGCAGGTTTATTGGCAGATATCGAGAGGACTTTTTCGTACCAGATAAACGCAATCAGCAAGTGATCTTCTCCTACAAACCAAAACCGGGAGCAGAAGAAGCTATTTATAGGCTCATATCTGACATCACTATTAGCATGAAAGGGACAGACTACCTGAAGTTGCCGGAGTTGGTTATAAACGAAGTGCCAGTGAAGCTTTCTGAAAAAGAAATGAAAACTATCGACACTATGAAGCGGGATTTAATTACAACGGTGAAAGGTGAGGATATTACTGCTGCTAATGCAGCAGCTCTTTCAGGAAAGCTCCTGCAGATGGCAAACGGAGCAGTCTATGATGATCAAGGTGTAGTTATTCATATACATGACCGTAAGCTGGATGCACTGGAAGACTTAATCGAAGCCGCTAATGGCAAACCAGTTCTAATTGCTTATTGGTTTAAGCATGATTTATCTCGAATACAAAAGCGCTTTGAAGTTGAGGTATTATCCACTAGCGATTCTATTAAAAGGTGGAATGATGGAGAAATCCCCATTGCAGTCATCCATCCAGCATCAGCAGGCCATGGACTGAACTTGCAAGCTGGAGGTTCAACTCTTGTATGGTTTGGCCTGACTTGGAGCTTGGAGCTTTACCAGCAAACCAATGCCCGTCTTTGGCGTCAAGGACAAAATGAAACGGTAGTGATCCATCACCTGATTGCCAAAGGCACCATTGATGAGCGTGTAATGAAAGCTTTAAAAGATAAAGACAATACCCAATCCGCACTGATAGATGCGGTAAAAGCAACACTAAAGGAGGTCTGATACGATGAACATTGTCTGGCAGTATTTAGATAAAAGAGCAGCGGCAATTAATGCCTTAAAAGATTACAGCAGCATGAAGTACATCATAGAACATACTGATGAGGACATTGCTACTCTCAACGAAGAAATGAGTTCCACTGCTTCTCCAGTTCTAAATGGCATGCCATCGACCCATGATCCAAAAGCAGGAGAGAAAAGGCTCATTGCCTGCATCAATGAAATTGATGTATTGAAAGAACGCTATCGTCAAGCACTAGAATACATGGACTGGTTTCAACCGGCGTGGGATGCCTTAACGGAGGATGAACAGTATGTGTTAAAGGAGTTCTATTTGGATGATGAACAAAAGCAGATAGATGCAGTGTATAACATTTGTGACCGCTTTAACATTGAACGTTCCTCTGCATACAACAAGAAGAATCGGGCGCTTCAGCATCTAGCGCTACTGCTCTATGGAAAGTAATGAGTAATATCGTGGACGATTTTATTAGAAATCGGTTATACAATGGTATTGTGAAAAACTGTAGAGAGCCTTCGTGGAAAAACCGCGGGGGCTTTTTCTATACCCAAATGGAGGTGCGAAATGCCAAGGAAACCTAAACGACCATGCTCTTCTCCTGGTTGTCCTGAGCTGACAGATGAACGCTTTTGTCCGGAGCATGCCAAAAAGGAAGCTTCACGATATGAAAAATATCAGCGCGATCCAGAGACGAGGAAGCGTTATGGTCGTGCGTGGAAAAGAATACGTGACGGTTACATCACAGCCCATCCTCTGTGTGAAGAGTGCAAAAGGCAGGGAAAGCTGACACCGGCTGCTGAAGTGCATCACATCCTTCCTTTGTCGCGAGGGGGAACACACGATGAAAGTAACTTGATGGCTCTTTGTACTCCTTGTCACTCTGCCATCACAGCAAGAGATGGAGACCGTTGGCCATCCCGGTAGGGGGAGTCGAATCTCTACAGCCTTTTAAGTGGACAACGGGCGTGGGGCTTCGTGCAAAAAGGCGCAGTTTCAAACGGGGTAATACCCCCTTAATAAGAAATGAGGTGAGTTAATGGCCAAAGATGGTACAAATCGAGGTGGTGCCCGTATTGGATCTGGTCAGAAAAAGAAAGCACTTATAGATAAAATTGCTCAGGGAAATCCCGGAAAAAGAAAACTGGAAGTTATTGAATTTAAAAATACCGCAGAACTTCAAGGGCAGGAGATGCCACAGCCAAGGGCTATGCTTTCAGCAGTACAAAAGGATGGTAAAACCTTAGTAGCTAGCGAAATTTATGAGCTTACGTGGAAATGGCTTGAGGAGCGAGGGTGTGCACATCTAGTTCTACCACAGCTATTAGAAAGATATGCCATGAGTGCTGCTAGGTGGATACAGTGTGAGGAAGCAATAAGTGAGTTTGGTTTTCTTGCTAAGCATCCAACTACTGGCAACGCTATCCAAAGTCCATACGTTTCCATGAGCCATAATTTTATGAGTCAAACCAACAGACTCTGGATGGAAATATATCAGATTGTTCGTGAAAACTGTGCGACAGAGTATTCCGGTACAAATCCACAGGATGATGTGATGGAACGACTGTTGACTGCCCGTAGAGGTAAATAATAATAAGGAGATGTGAGATGAGTAAGAGATATTTAACAGCAGAAAGTGTATGTGCAGGACATCCTGATAAACTGTGCGATATTATTGCTGATAATATTTTGGATGAATGCTTTAGAAGAGATAAAGCGTCACGCGTAGCGTGTGAGGTTATGGCTACTAAAGGGAAAATTATCGTGGCGGGCGAGATCTCCTGCAGCGAGAAAATTGATATCAGAAGCATTGTTAAGAATGTGCTAAAAGAACTAGGTTATAACCATTTGAAATTTTTAATTTATGTATATGTACACAATCAGAGTTCTGATATTGCAGCTGGTGTGAATACTGCACTAGAAGCACGAAATGGTATAAACGAACAATATGGTTCCATCGGCGCTGGTGATCAAGGTACTATGTATGGTTATGCCACAAAAGAAACCAGAGAAATGCTTCCCCTTCCCCTTGTCTTATCTCATCGAATTGTAAAGAGACTAGATGAGGCAAGGAAAGGTAAACTTATTAAAGGTATCCTTCCCGATGGAAAAGCACAGGTGACCATTGAGTATAATGATGATGTTCCAGTGAGAGTTAAGACCATTGTAGTGTCAGTTCAGCATGAAAAGAATAAAACTCAGGAAGAGTTAAAATCAGATATTCTAAATAATGTGTTATGGCAGTGTTTTGAGGATTTCTCTTTTGATGATGAAACAGAAATTCTTATTAATCCATCTGGACAGTTTGTATTAGGAGGACCTGCTGCAGATACAGGTTTAACTGGAAGAAAGATCATGGTGGATACTTATGGTGGACTTGCATCACATGGTGGCGGAGCACTTTGTGGGAAAGATCCGACCAAAGTTGACCGAAGCGGAGCTTACATGGCTAGGTATATTGCTAAACATATTGTGTGGTGTGATTTGGCAGAGAAATGTGAAGTGGCTATTTCCTATGCCATTGGCAAGGCAAATCCTGTAGCTTTTTCTATAAATACTTTTGGAACAGGAACAGTTTCTGATGAAGTTCTAACCATTGCTGCTCAAGAAGTATTTAATTTGAGGCCTGCAGCAATTATAGAAAAGTTGCGACTTAGAAACATTCATTACTCTGATACAGCAGTCTATGGTCACTTTAACAGTTGCCTCTTCCCTTGGGAGGATGTTAATAAATATAGTGAACTAAAAGAGGCGGTGGAAAAATATGCAGATTGAGAAAATTAAGACGAAACTGCTGATCCCTGCTGATTATAATCCTAGAAAGGATTTAAAACCGGGTGATCCAGAGTACGAAAAGTTAAAACGCTCACTTGAGGAGTTTGGCTATGTTGAACCAGTTATTTGGAATAGAACCACAGGCAGAGTAGTTGGTGGCCATCAGCGGTTGAAAATCCTACTGAACATGGGTATGGAAGAAGTGGATTGCGTAGTTGTTGAGATGAATGAGGAAAAGGAAAAAGCCCTCAATATTGCATTGAACAAAATAAATGGAGATTGGGATAGGGAGAAACTAGCACTTCTCATTACAGACTTAAATGCTGCAGACTTTGATGTATCGCTGACAGGCTTTGACCCCGGAGAACTAGATGATCTTTTCAAGGATACGATGAAAGAAAAAATAAAAGAAGATGATTTTGATGTGGACAGCGAGCTGAATAAGCCAGCTGTTTCGCGTTTAGGAGATGTATGGATACTTGGTAAGCACAGACTGGTATGTGGAGACAGCACAAAAAAAGAAACATATAACATTTTAATGGAAGGAAAGGTCGCCAATCTGGTGGTAACTGATCCCCCATACAATGTCAACTATGAAGGAACCGCTGGGAAAATCAAAAATGATAATATGGCCAATGACGCATTTTATCAATTTTTATTAGATGCCTTTAAGAATATCGAATCGGTATTGGCATCAGATGGAAGTATATATGTTTTCCATGCTGATACAGAAGGACTTAATTTTAGAAAAGCCTTTGTTGACGCAGGCTTTTATCTTTCCGGTACTTGTATTTGGAAGAAACAGTCATTGGTTCTTGGAAGATCCCCTTATCAGTGGCAGCATGAACCGGTGCTATTCGGTTGGAAAAAGAAGGGGAAGCATCTCTGGTATTCAGACCGTAAGCAATCAACCATTTGGGAATTTGATAAGCCGAAAAAGAATGCAGATCATCCGACTATGAAGCCCATTGCTTTAATTGCCTACCCCATTATGAATTCTAGCCTTACTAATAGTATCGTACTTGATCCTTTTGGAGGTTCTGGCTCGACGCTGATTGCCTGTGAACAGACCGATAGAATTTGCTATACCATCGAGCTGGATGAAAAGTACTGCGATGTTATTGTGAAGCGTTACATCGAGCAGGTTGGAACAGATAAAGAGGTATATGTCATTCGAGAAAAAGAGAAGATTCCATTTAATGTGGCAGCCACATCTTCTGATGAATTAGATTGATAGAGCAAGTTTTAAATTCATTTTTGCACAGAAATAACTTGCTATTGTGTAGCGTTAGAGTGATATATGGTACTACCAAATAAGAAAGGTGGTATGTAGGATGAAAATTGAATTTAATCGTACTGGTGGTGAGAGAAAGGCCCTCGTTACTGCGATTGGAGAAGTACTAGGTGAAAAGCCTGAATACAAAGGCGCACCAACATTTATTTATCAAATAGGCAGATTTGAAGTGGATAAGGAAGGTGCTCTTATTTTTGATGAGGGTGTTGTGGGCGAAAAAGCGGTCAAACTGCTTGATGAACTTAATAGTCGAGGATTTACTTATGTGAAACCAGAAGGCCTGGAACAGGGGCTTACAGATAATACAGATTTGTTGGTAATTGAAATACCTAAGGAAAACTTCACCGACATTGCCTTAAGTAACTTGGAAAAGATTCTGGAAAGCAAAGGAGATCTCATTAAAAAAGCACTTGGAGTAGAGGAATTACCTATTGAGCAAACAGAGGAAACTCTACGATTCCCTTGGTTTTCCTTTGATGAAGATGCTGAGAAAGTTAAAGCTTACACGCATTTCATTACAGCCCTTTGTGATATGGCAAAAAAACAGAAGAGAATCACTGCCACAGCTAAGGAAGTGGATAATGAAAAGTATGCCTTTCGTTGTTTTCTGTTAAGGTTAGGATTTATCGGTGAAGAATACAAGGCCGCAAGAAAGATACTCCTTTCCAAACTGAACGGAAGTTCTGCATTTAAAAGTGTAGTTGCTAAGCAGGAGGAGGTAGATGGAATTTGAAAACCATTAACCCTAATGTCTTAGAACAACTCAGAAGTATCTATAGGCCTGGAACACGAGTGGTTTTAGTAAAGATGAATGATCCCTATACCAAACTGGAACCTGGGACGAGAGGAACTGTCATTAGTGTAGATGATATTGGAACCATCCATGTGAATTGGGACTCTGGAAGCTCATTAGGTATTGTATATGGCGAGGATTCCTGCAGAAGGATTGAAGAATAAAGCACACGTTTTATCCTGAAAAAGTAAAGAAAAACTGTGTAAATTATGCTCCTTATATCGAATAATTGTCTTGCTATTTAACCCTTTTAGAGTGATATATGTACATGCCAAAAGGATAAACACACTTTAAAAGGAGTGAGGTACGATGTTAAGTGCAAAATTCGGAATCGAGATTGAATTTACAGGGATTACAAGGGAAAGGGCAGCCAGAGTTGCTGCAGAGTTTTTGCAAGGCACTTATAGTGAAGGCGGGACTTACTACGACACTAAGAAGGTAAAAACTCCAGATGGTAGAGTTTGGAGATTTATGTATGATGGGAGCATTCACTGTCAAAGAAAAGAAGGTAGAAGAAAAGTAGCTGCAGGTAGAGATTATAGCGTTGAGCTAGTTAGCCCAATCCTAACTTACCGGGAGGACATTGAAACTTTGCAGGAGATAGTAAGAAAGCTTCGCAAAGCTGGAGCCTTTACAAATACATCTTGCGGCATTCACATTCATCTAGACGGTGCTGAACATACCCCAAGAAGTATTCGAAACTTTATAAATATCATTGCAAGTAAAAATGACTTATTTTATAAAGCACTACAGATTGCACCGGAGCGAATGCGCTACTGCAAAAAGATGGACAGCATTTTGGTTGAGAAGATGAACCACAAAAAGCCTAAAACCATGAGACAAATTGAGGACATTTGGTACGAGGGTTACAGCGAGAGTAGAAGCACTCATTACCACAACAGCCGCTACCATTTCCTCAACCTTCACAGCTTTTTTACCGGAAACCATACAGTTGAACTTAGAGGTTTTAACAGCGAGCTTCATGCTGGAAAGATGAGAAGCTACATTGTTCTAGCGCTTGCCATCAACCATCAAGCCTTAACACAAAAGTGTGCATCAGCAAAGAAGCCACAGGTGGAGAACGAGAAATTTGCCATGAGAACCTACCTAAACCGGATTGGTTTCATTGGTGATGAATTTGCAAACTGCAGAGAGCATTTGACCGCAGCACTTTCGGGTTCAGCTGCATGGCGGTTTCGGGCGGCCTGAGCTGCCCCTAACCCACAAAGCTAAGAAGGAGGATTACAATGAATAAAAAATTATATCTTGCCTATGGCTCC
This sequence comes from Clostridium oryzae, assembly GCF_002029235.1. GTDB lineage: Bacteria > Bacillota > Clostridia > Clostridiales > Clostridiaceae > Clostridium_AE > Clostridium_AE oryzae. The sequence continues at coordinate 74,404 of NZ_MZGV01000002.1, read as the reverse complement.
AACCTTAACCTGAAACAAATGGCCAACAGATGCCCCACAGCGAAGGTGGTAGGAGCAAGTCAAATCAATGACCACCGTTTATTATTTAGAGGGGCACACGCAGGCGCTGTGGCGACTATCGAGCCTTTTAAGGGTGGCAACGTACCCGTTTTAGTGTGGGAAATCACACCTGTCGATGAAGCGGCACTTGACCGTTACGAGGGATGGCCGTTCCTTTATCGCAAGGAAACAATAAAAGTGAAGTTGGGGGGTAAAACCGTTAAGGCGATGGTATACATCATGAATGATGGGAGGCCGCTTGGACAGCCGAGCTGTTATTATTACAGTACAATTTTAGAAGGCTATAAGAGTGCAGGCTTCGATGTGGAAATCCTGCGCAAAGCGACAACCGATTCAGTAGAATCGGAGGAGGTAGCCAATGAATGAGATAATTATGCAACAAATACTTGCCATTCGAGAAACAGGTGAAACGAATATGTTTGATCTTCCGGTTGTGACAAGTATTGCTTTAAGAGCAGGTTATACGGAGCTAGTAGATTACCTTGAAAAGAACAAAGGAGAATATGTCCATTTCATTTTGACAGGGGAAGCGAAAACAGAATAACCTAAACAAATTTTGAAGGAACTCTGCGGGGTTCCTTTTTTCGTAGCCATAAGGAGGTGGCGGCCATACGTAAACTAAAAAAATATAAGCCGACCATCTTTAAGGCAGATGGTTCGGTATATGATAAGGACGCTGCAGACATTGCGGTGTCTTTTATTAATTGCTTAAAACATACGAAGGGAGAATGGTATGGGCAACCATTTGAACTTATAGACTGGCAGGAACAGATTATCCGCGATGTGTTTGGGATTATAAAGCCTAATGGTTACCGTCAATTTAATACGGCATATATCGAAATCGCTAAAAAGCAAGGGAAATCTGAACTTGCAGCAGCGGTTGCGTTACTGCTTACCTGTGGTGATTTTGAGCATGGCGGTGAAGTATACGGATGTGCATCTGACAGACAGCAAGCTTCCATTGTTTTTGATGTAGCAGTGGATATGGTAGAACAATGTCCAGCTCTGAAAGCGAGGATTAAACCGGTACTATCGCAAAAACGACTTGTTTATAAACCCCTTGGTAGCTTTTATCAGGTTTTGTCTGCAGAAGCTTATACTAAGCATGGCCTAAATGTTCATGGCGTAGTTTTCGATGAACTTCATGCTCAGCCTAACCGCCAACTATTCGATGTCATGACTCATGGTTCCGGTGATGCCAGAAAACAACCACTGTATTTCTTAATCACAACTGCTGGGAATGATACCCATTCCATTTGCTACGAGGTGCATCAAAAGGCCAAAGATATCCTGGAAGGGCGAAAGGTTGACCCTACATTCTATCCTGTCATTTACGGTGCTGACGAAGATGATGACTGGACAGATCCAAAGGTATGGGCGAAAGCCAACCCCTCTCTGGGTATTACAGTGGACATTGAAAAGATACAGATTGCTTGTGAAAGCGCAAAGCAAAACCCAGCCGAAGAGAACCTATTCAGGCAGCTTCGTTTGAATCAATGGGTAAAACAGTCGGTGCGCTGGATGCCTATGGAGAAGTGGGATAAATGTTCATTTGCTGTAAATCCAGAAAACCTTGTAGGAAGAGAATGCTTCGGTGGTTTGGACTTATCATCTACTACAGATATTACAGCGTTCGTACTTATCTTCCCGCCTGAGTATGAAGGAGATAAATACATCGTTCTTCCCTACTTCTGGATACCGGAAGATAATCTGGACCAAAGGGTAAAGCGTGATCATGTTCCTTATGATGTTTGGGAGAAGCAGGGGTTCTTACACACCACTGAAGGAAACGTGGTGCATTATGGATACATCGAAAACTTTATCGAAGAGCTGGGCTTAAAGTACAACATTCGAGAAATTGCCTTTGACCGGTGGGGAGCTGTGCAGATGACACAAAACTTAGAGAACCTTGGGTTTACAGTAGTTCCTTTCGGTCAAGGTTTTAAAGATATGAGTCCGCCAACGAAGGAGCTTATGAAGCTTACCTTGGAAGAGAAACTGGCGCATGGTGGTCATCCGGTGCTCCGATGGATGATGGATAACATCTTTATCCGAACAGATCCTGCCGGTAATATTAAACCAGATAAAGAAAAGTCAACTGAGAGAATAGATGGAGCTGTCGCTACCATTATGGCTCTTGACCGAGCGATCCGCAAAGGTGGAACAGGTAACTCTGTTTATGATGGAAGAGGTTTATTGATTCTTTAATCTGCAAATTTATTATTATAACGTTTTTACTTGTAAAACAAAACAATCTCCGATATTATAGATTTATGAACAGAAGTCTGAACACAAGTCAGTAAAAGGAGGTTGAAAATGAGTTACAGGGTACAATTTACGATAAGTGATACTGAAAAAGAACAATTAATTGCTGAGGCAGCATCTGAAGGTTATCCCAATATCGCTGAGTTATGTAAAGTTAGAGCATTGCGGGGAAAAAGTACTTACGCAGATCTTTATAAAAGAATGGTAAAGAAAATAGATTCTTTACCTTCTGGACAGAAGTTCTTTCTAAGAGATTTAATAGATACTCCTCCAACACTACTTGGAAGATGGTTATATGACAATGTTGCAAATGGAACCATTAAAGGTGTTAAGCATCTCGGAAACAATGGATCAGATGCAGAAGAATATCTAAAGTTATAATAATGATTTTAGGAAAGGCATCTCAAACGCGAGGTGCTTTTTTCATGCCCAATTTTAAGGAGAGTGATGTATATGGGCCTCTTTTCAAAGCTATTTAAGGCGCGTGATAAACCGAAGGATCGAACCACAGGAAGCAATTATAGCTTCTTTTTTGGTGGAACAACCAGCGGTAAGCCTGTAAACGAACATACAGCAATGCAAATGACAGCGGTCTATTCATGCGTAAGAATACTTGCAGAGGCTGTGGCAGGGTTACCCCTCCACCTATATAAATACAATGCAAGCGGCGGTAAGGAAAAGGCTCTTTCTCATCCGCTGTATTTTGTATTACATGATGAACCTAACCCAGAGATGAGTTCCTTCGTTTTTCGGGAGACGTTGATGACTCATCTTTTATTATGGGGCAATGCCTATGCACAGATTATTCGAAATGGAAAAGGTGAAGTCATAGCACTGTATCCGTTAATGCCAAATCGAATGTCGGTGGACCGCGATTCCAGTGGTGCTCTTTATTATACCTATACCAGATATTCCGATGAAGCACCTACGATGAATGGAATGACGGTCACACTAAGGCCAAGCGATGTGCTTCATATTCCTGGCTTAGGATTTGATGGACTAGTAGGGTATTCTCCGATTGCAATGGCCAAGAATGCCATTGGTATGGCCATAGCCTGTGAGGAATATGGAGCTAAGTTTTTTGCAAATGGAGCAGCTCCGGGAGGTGTACTTGAGCATCCTGGAACGATTAAAGACCCACAAAAAGTGCGAGATAGCTGGAATGCGGCCTATCAAGGAAGCAGCAACTCCCATCGTGTGGCAGTGCTTGAGGAAGGGATGAAGTATCAGCCTATTGGTATCTCACCAGAACAAGCTCAGTTTTTAGAGACAAGAAAGTTTCAGATTAATGAAATCGCTCGGATTTTCCGCGTACCTCCACATATGGTTGGGGACTTGGAAAAATCGAGCTTTTCTAATATTGAGCAACAGTCACTGGAGTTTGTGAAATACACTTTGGACCCTTGGGTGATACGTTGGGAGCAGGCCATCAGCCGAGCACTTTTAAGACCAGATGAAAAGAAGCTCTATTTTGCCAAGTTTAATGTGGATGGACTGCTTCGAGGTGATTATGTCTCTCGGATGAACGGTTATGCAACCGCGAGACAAAATGGTTGGATGAGTGCCAATGATATCCGAGAGCTAGAAAACCTTGACCGAATCCCACCTGAGCTTGGCGGGGACTTATATCTGATCAATGGCAATATGACCAAGCTTGCGGATGCGGGCATATTCGCAAATAGAGAAGGATTGGAGGGAAAAAATGAATGAAGAAATTTTGGAATTGGGTGCGTGATGAAGATATACAGACACGGACCCTCTATCTAAACGGTGCAATTGCTGAGGAGAGTTGGTTTGATGATGATATTACCCCTGCTGCTTTTAAAGCAGAGCTAATGAGTGGCGAGGGTGACATAGTAGTTTGGATTAATTCACCTGGTGGTGATTGTATCGCGGCATCACAGATTTACAACATGCTGATGGATTATAAAGGCAATGTCACCATAAAGATTGATGGCATTGCAGCATCAGCCGCCTCAGTCATTGCCATGGCAGGTACGGAAGTTTTAATGTCTCCAACATCACTGATGATGATCCATAATCCTTTCACCATAGCCATTGGCGATAGCGAGGAGATGCAAAAGGCAATGCAGATGCTGGATGAAGTTAAGGAAAGTATCATCAACGCTTATGAACTTAAAACCGATTTGTCTAGAACAAGGTTATCTCAACTGATGGATGCTGAAACTTGGCTAAATGCCAATAAGGCAGTCGAGCTTGGCTTTGCAGATGACATTATGTTCAAACCAGGAGAGAGTGCACTACAAGATAGCTTTGTCTTCAGCAGAAGAGCAGTGACTAATTCACTAATGAATAAGCTTCAAAAACCAGTTGTAAAACAGTCAGCCGAGTCGCTTTATGAGCGGCTTAATTTATTGAAATATTAGGAGGAAATGAAAATGAGTAAAATTCTTGAACTGCGTGAAAAGCGCGCAAAAGCATGGGAAGCAGCAAAGGCATTTCTTGATTCAAAGCGTGGTAGTGATGGACTTGTGTCCGCAGAGGATGCCGCAACCTACGACAAAATGGAAGCAGACATTATTAATCTGGGTAAGGAAATTGCAAGACTGGAGCGCCAAGAAGCTCTTGAAGCAGAGCTTAATAAGCCTGTAAACACACCTCTTACCGAAAAACCAGCTATTCCGGGGATGGATACAAAGACCGGAAAAGCCAGTGATGAGTACAGAAAGGCATTCTGGAACGTAATGCGTAGCAAAACTCCTCGTCATGATGTGCTAAATGCTTTGTCTGTAGGCACTGATTCAGAGGGAGGATATCTTGTTCCTGATGAATTTGAGCGTACTTTAGTTCAAACCCTTGAGGAAGAGAATGTATTCCGTAAACTGGCAAAAATTATTCAGACTTCAAGCGGTGACCGCAAAATCCCTGTTGTTGTGACTAAGGGTACAGCGGCTTGGCTTGATGAAGGTGAGGAGTTTGATGAGAGCGATTCTGTATTTGGCCAGACATCTATCGGTGCCTATAAGCTGGGTACAATGATTAAAGTTTCTGATGAACTTCTCAATGACAGTGTATTTGATCTGGAGAATTATATCTCCACTGAATTTGCCCGTAGAATCGGTGCTAAGGAAGAAGAAGCTTTTTTAGTTGGAGATGCAGATGGGAAACCTACAGGAATTTTCAACGCTACTGGTGGTGCACAGCTTGGAGTGACAGCCGGGTCTGCAACTGCCATTACGGCAGATGAGATTATCGATCTTGTTTATTCCCTAAAGGCTCCTTACAGAAAGAACGCAGTATTCTTGATGAATGATGCAACAGTAAAAGCAATCCGTAAACTGAAAGACGGTCAAGGTCAATATCTGTGGCAGCCTTCTTTAACAGCAGGTACTCCAGATACGTTGCTGAATCGTCCGGTTTACACTTCTGCTTATGCTCCTATTATTGAAGCCGGAGCAAAGACGATTGCCTTCGGTGATTTCGGATACTATTGGATTGCTGACAGACAGGGGCGTTCTTTCAAACGTTTAAACGAGCTTTTTGCAACTACTGGGCAGGTTGGTTTCCTTGCAAGCCAGCGTGTAGATGGAAAGCTCATTCTACCTGAAGCCATCAAAGTTCTTCAGCAGAAGGCTTAATGGGAGGTGCAAATTATGAGCTATAACGCAAAGAACTACACCGAACAAGGTGGAGAAAAAACCGTTATTGGTGGAGAGCTTGTCATTGAAGAGGGAGCCAAAGTAACTGGGCTCCCTGTTCTTGAAAATCAACCGGCAAGCACTGCGGAAACTGTAGAAGCTCTAGTGACGGACTTTAATGCCTTGCTCAGTAAGCTGAAAACTGCAGGAATCATGAATGGAGATACACCTTAGAAAGGATAGTGATGGTGATGACACTTTTAGAAAAAGTTAAAGCAAATCTAATTCTTGAGCACGATCGCGATGATGAACTTCTTCAAATGTACATCACCACCGCTATCGCATATGCCGAGAGTTACCAGCATGTACCGGAAGGTCATTATAATGAGAACACAATGCCGCCAACTACCGAGCAGGCCGTCATTATGCTGTCATCTCACTTCTATGAAAGTAGGGATGGTAGCACTGGCGGCTTTTTTGCTGATAACGTGCAGGCAGGCCAGCAGGTTTGGAACACTGTAAATTTACTGCTCAGGCTTGACCGGGATTGGAAGGTGTAGAGTATGAGTTTTGGAAAAATGAATACCTTTATCGATCTCATTTCTGTTGAAAGAACGAAAGACAGTGAAGGCTTCGGTAAATCTAAGGACACCATCCTTGCTTCTGTTCGTGCTTATAAAGAAGAACGTCATGGTAATGAAAAATGGGCCAATCGAGCAGTATTTTCTGAAGCGACTGCTCTGTTTTGCTTTCGTAAGATACCTGATGTTGAGGTGTCTACCAATACGGTGATTGTGTGTAGTGATGGCCGCTATGAGATTACAAATGTTGAAGATGTAAAAGGTCGGGGCATGTATATTGAAGCCTTGGCAAAAAAGGTGGTGGGGTCAAGTGGCTAAGGTACAAGTAAAAATGCCTGAGGATTTTCTTTTAAAGCTTTCAAAGCTTGGCGATAAGACGGATGAAATCATCCCAAAGGTACTTGAGTCAGGCGGAGAAATCGTTTTGGAAAAGGTTAGATCTAATTTGCAAGCTGTAGTTGGTAGCGGAACAAAAGAAAAAAGTCGGTCTACAGGTGAGCTTATTAGTTCGTTGGGTCTCTCTCCTGCTAAAGTGGACCGAAATGGCAATTTCAACGTGAAGATAGGTTTTAAGGAGCCACGAAGAAATGGCGAAAGTAACGCTAAGATTGCCAATATTATCGAATATGGAAAATCAGGTCAGCCACCAAAACCATTTTTAAAGCCTGCAAGAAGGGCTTCAAGAAAAGCATGTATTGACGCTATGAAGAAGAGGTTTGAGCAGGAGGTCGAAAACTTATGAGTATATTAAATGAGCTTAATCTCATAGCAGATTTGTGCGGTATCCCAGTAGAAACAGGAAGATTTTCTGGTGTTCCTCCTGATACTTATCTTGTGATTACACCTCTTATTGATTTGTTTGAGGTTCATGCGGATAACACACCGGGATATGAAGTACAGGAAGCCAGACTTTCCTTATTTGTTAAAGGTAGTTATACAGCTATAAAAAATGCAATTGTCCGCACTCTTCTAGGTGCGGATTTTACGATAACGGATCGTCGATACATCGGACATGAGGATGATACCGATTATCATCATTATGCCATAGATGTGGCTAAACCATATGAATTTCAATTGGAAAAGGAGGAATAAAACATGGCTACAATCGGTCTTGATAGACTTTATTATGCAAAAATCACCGAAGATGACAACGGTGATGAAACCTATGATACACCGATGCCGCTGGCAAAAGCAATCAGTGCAGAACTTTCCGTTGAGCTTGCTGAGGCCACTCTTTATGCCGATGATGGTGCCGCTGAAATTGTCAAAGAATTTAAAAGTGGTACCCTAACTCTCGGTATTGATGATATAGGGGTAGCAGCTGCAGGAGATTTAACAGGAGCAACCATTGATGACAACCATGTACTCATTTCAACCAGTGAGGATGGAGGGGCTCCTGTTGCAATTGGCTTTAGAGCACAAAAAGCAAACGGTAAATACCGATACTTTTGGCTGTATCGTGTGAAGTTTGGAATTCCTGCAACAAACTTGGCGACCAAAGGTGATAGTATTACTTTCTCAACTCCGACCATTGAAGGAACAGTACTTCGTAGAAATAAGCTGGATGGTCAGGGTAAGCATCCATGGAAAGCAGAAGTAAACGAGGGTGATGAGGGCGTAACCCAGGCAATTATTAATGGTTGGTATAGCGAAGTGTATGAGCCTACATTTGCTGCTTCTGGCGGAAGTGGAGAATAAGGGGGATTGAAATGGATAACGAAAGAAGTGCAAAGATCAATATTGGCGGGCAGGAGTATGAGCTTATTCTTACCACTAAAGCCACAAAAGAAATTGCTGGGAGATATGGTGGCCTTGAAAATTTGGGTGAAAAATTAATGAAGTCTGAGAACTTCGAAATGGCACTGGATGAAATAGTCTGGTTGATAACTTTAATGGCCAATCAGGGCCTACTCATTCACAACCTTCGAAATCCAGATAACAAAAAGCTGCTGCTTACTCAAGAAGAAGTTGAACTTCTAACCTCTCCTTTGGAACTAGCTACTTATAAAAACGCTTTGACAGAAGCAATGTTTAAGGGAACCAAGAGAAATGTAGAATCTGAAGATGGCTCAAAAAACGTGCAAACCGGGTAAACGAGAATGAACTCTTTACCCGGCTTTTATATTACGGGACTGTTCATTTAAATCGTACCGAAGAGGAAACATGGCTTACACCTATTGGCTTGCTTATGGATTTATGGGAGTGCCATAAGCAGTTTCTTGGAATGTCCAAACCAAAACGGAAGATTTACATCGATGACATTATTCCTTATGGTATTTGATCTTTCAAAGAAAGGAGGCGATAATCTTGGCAGATAATTTTGGTTTAAAAATCGGAGTGGAAGGCGAAAAGGAATTCAAAAATGCACTTCGTGACATTAACCAAGCATTTAAAGTATTAGGTAGTGAGATGGCTCTAGTCAGTTCCCAGTTTGATAAAAACGATAAATCCATCCAAGCCTTAACTGCGCGAAATGAAGTATTAGAAAAATCCATTGATGCACAAAAAGAAAAAATAGAGACACTACGAGCTGCCCTAGATAACGCCTCTACTTCTTTTGGAGAAAACGATCGTAGAACTCAAAACTGGCAGATTCAACTAAATAAATCTTTGGCTGAACTTAATGGCATGGAGCGTGAACTTGAAAATAACCATAAAGTGCTACGAGACCATGCCGACGCCACAGATGACAGTGCTGATAACATGGAAGATGCCGCTGATGCAGCCAACGAACTTGCAGATAATGTTGATGATGTTGGCGATGAAATGGATGATGCTAGCAAGAAAACCTCTGTTTTTGGAGATGTACTTAAAGCAAATTTGTTATCAGAAGCCATAATTGGTGGGGTAAAAGCTTTAGGCTCAGCCATTGCGGGAATTGGAAAAGCCTTTATAGGCGCTATGAAAGATGGCGTTGAGTACAACGCTCAAATGGAAAACTACACAGCTTCCTTTACCACCATGCTTGGTGATGAGGCTAAAGCTCAAAAGCTGGTTAATGATCTGAAAAAAGAAGCAGCAGCTACACCATTTGGAATGCAGGATCTTGCCCAATCAGCTCAAACCCTTATGAGCTTTGGTATGTCTGCAGAAGAAGCTCAAAAACGCATGAAGCAGCTGGGTGATATATCTCAGGGAGATGCCGAGAAGTTCAAAAGCCTGACACTGGCATTTGCACAAATGTCCTCTACTGGTAAGTTAACCGGACAGGACTTGATGCAAATGATTAATGCAGGATTTAACCCACTAGAGGAAATCTCGCGTAAGACAGGAAAATCCATTGGTGAACTTAAGGATGAAATGTCCAAAGGGGCAATATCTGCAGATATGGTCGCAGAAGCGTTTGCATCAGCTACATCGGAAGGTGGCCGTTTCTATGGGTCAATGGAAGCTCAGTCAAAAACCTTTTCTGGGCAGATGGCAACTCTCGAAGATGGTGTTGCTTCATTGAAGGGCCAACTTGCTGAAGGCTTAACAACTATGCTTTCCGGTACCGTTCTTCCCATGGTTAATGGTTGGGTCGATGAATTGTCTGGAGCATTTCAAAAAGACGGTGTTCAAGGCTTAATTGATGCTTTTGGAGAAATCTTAGAGGAAGCAGTTCAGTTTATATCTGAGCAGTTGCCAGTTGTAGTAGATATTGCTTCGCAGATTATTATTTCTCTGGTTCAAGGGCTTACCTCTGCATTACCACAAATAACAGAAGCTGCAGTCATGCTACTGATGACATTAGTCAATGGAATCATTGAAACACTTCCAGCGCTAATTACAGCAGGTATTCAAATGATTGGAACCATAATAAGTGGAATTGCAGAAGCTCTGCCACAGTTAATTCCTGCTGCAGTTTCAGCGGTGGTACAAATCGTACAAGGGCTTTTGTATAACCTTCCTATGGTTTTAGAAGCAGCTCTGCAACTTGTACTTGGATTAACTCAAGGTATTTTAGATGCCCTTCCAGTGCTGATTGCGGCTTTGCCAGCCATTATTACTGGAATAGTAGATTTTGTTATAGGCGCAATACCTCAAATAATCGAGGCTGGTATTCAACTTCTGACATCTTTAATTGGTGCTTTGCCAGAAATCATTACCGCCATTGTAGAAGCAATTCCTCAGATTGTTGACGGGTTAATCACAGCGATTTTGGGCTCAATCCCACAGCTCATTGATGCTGGGGTTCAACTGCTAGTGGCACTGATTCAAAATCTACCACTAATTATTACAACAGTTATTACTGCTATACCAAAGATTGTATCCTCTCTTGTGAATGCTATTATTGGCAGCATACCACAGATCATTCAAGCAGGAATCATGCTGTTGGTTTCGCTGATTAAGAACCTTCCAACAATTATAGTAGAGGTTGTTAAAGCAGTGCCACAAATTATTACAGCACTGGTTAAAGGTTTTACAGGATCTATTTGGCAAATTGCCCAGGTTGGGACCAATTTAATCAAAGGTTTGTGGCAGGGTATTTCAGATGCCGGAGCCTGGCTTTGGGATAAAATCTCAGGCTTTTTTGGTGGTGTTGTAGATAAAATAAAAAATTTCTTTGGAATTCGATCGCCATCTACATTGTTTGCTGGAATTGGCGAAAACATGGGAGAGGGTATTGGTGTCGGTTTTGAAAAAGCCATGAATAGTGTTAGCCAGGATATGAAAAACGCTATCCCTACTGATTTTGACATTAACCCTAATCTGAATATGAATGGAGCCGGTATTAGTAGCGGATATGGAACATTTGGAGGGTCATTAATTACGATACAACAGATGATTGTTCGAAGTGAAGACGATATTAGAAAGATTTCACAGGAGTTATACAATTTGATGCAGACAGGATCTCGAGCTCAGGGAAGATTTATAACTGCGTAAAGGAGGGCGATGTATGGGCTTTATTTATAACGGTATTAACTCAAAGAATATGAAAATAAAAGCAAGGCTCACAAGTTGGCAAGCATCGCCCGCTTTAAGAAACACGTATGAGGTTGTTTCGGGAAAGGCAGGGGTTGCTGATTTTGGTTGTGATATCTCAGAGCGGATCATTACGATTAGCTGCAGCATATATCCTCAAAAGAGCTTTGAGGATTTAGTAGGCGTGTTAGATGATCTTGCAGAGTGGCTCAACCCTATGAACGGTCTTAAACAGCTTGTATTAGAGGATATTCCGAATCGATACTTTTATGCTCGCCTCACTGAACAAGTGGACTGCGAGAGATTACTTAGAACTGCAGGTGCCTTTGAGTTGAAGTTTATCTGTCCTGATCCTCACGCCTATGCGTTGACAGATGAACAATTCACGATTTCAAGTGTTGGAACTCATGAGATCCAAAGAATAACCGGGAATGCAGATTCAGAACCGATATATCAACTTAAGGGCACAATAAGTGGATCTACATCCACATATATTTCCATTACCACGAATGGAGAGGAGCTTCGAGTGGTTGGAGCTTTGACGGCAGATGAAGCGCTTGTAATTGATAGCGGATTAGTGACAGCAAAAATAACCGATGCCAACGGAAATACACTTCGAAATGGGCTTCCAGTCCTGGATGAGCTAAACTTCCCTATACTTCACAAAGGTGAAAATGAAATAACAGTATCAGCGGTGGGAGCAACATTTTCGGAGCTGAAGATTCTGGCCAAAAGCAGATGGAGGTGATCTGGTGGCAATTAAATCAATCTTAACATCACAGACAGATTTTACGGGTGAGTTTCCTGTAAGCGAGAAGACAGTTGCTCTATGGCGATTTAATGAAGCTTCACCAGATAGCAACAACATGCTTACAGATGATTCCGGCCATAACAGAAACTTCTTTGTATCCGGATGGTCAGGTACATCCGCCAACTTGTTATCCGGTAGATTAGGAAGATTTTTCAGGCAGAATATCATTAATCCAACAAGTGAAAAGACTCATTTAGTGACTACCAATGACGGTAGCTTTTTTAGTGATTTAGGTGAAAAGATTGTTGTTGGCGGATGGATAAATCCAACTACTTATTCTGTAGGGCAGACGTATATCCCGATTTTTAATACTAGACAAGGACCTGGTCAGCCAATTTTTTATGTTTCTTTATTTCAGGGAAGGTTGCGATTAATGCTGTATAATGCCTCAGGCTCCTTGATATATGATCAGACCGAAACGCCTACTATTACCCTAAAGAATAACGGGTGGTACTTTATCGCTTCTATTATCGAGGTAAACAACAAAAGGGTGCAGAACTTACTTTGTGACCGAAGTGATGGCGCTGTTTGGCAATCTCCAGTTCGAACATTCACTGGAGACTTAAATCAATCTTGTATTGCGGATATTGTGATGGGGATGCATGCAAATACCTATTATTACGCTGGAGGATTTGATGACTGGTTTTATGAAAAAGATTCTTTACTTACCATGGAGGATCTTATTTCCTATTTCAAATCTTCAATTTTGGCAAACGGTGGTGACAGTGCTGCTGATGTAGATGCCCTTGCGGACCCTGGCTCTGTCATGTTGAAAGCAACAAGCGGAGTCTATGCACAAAGTGGTCAGCTTTTTACGATAGCAGCTGCCTGTAGTCTTGCAGGAACGGGCAGGGTATCAGTTACAAGTGAATACACCGCAGGTATAACAGCCATAAGCCTAGTGGAAACTTCTACATCAGACGATCTGTCTAGCTGGACTGAATGGCAGGCCGTTGGAGCAAGCGGGGAACTGCAGTCGCCTAACAGAGAATATATCCGTTATCGAATTACACTATCCACTCAAGATACTAGCAAAACTCCTAAGCTTCTCGAAATACAGCTTCATGATATACCAAAACCACCTTATGAGAGACTTGGATTTGCCAGACCAGTTGTGTTGGATACTAACGGTGCTTGGGAAGCAGTGCTAGAGAATGCCTTTGATATCATAGTGACAAGTGAGGTGAATGGCGCCGATATTTTGGAGTTTAAACTGCCATTTCATGATTCCAAGCGAGAGGCTTTAGACAATGAAAAGCAGGTACAGATTGTCAATGATGTTTATCGTATTCGAACCATAACAGATGAGAAAAGTTCAGATGGTAGAGTTGTAACTCAGGTGTATGCGGAAGCTGCCTTTTATGATCTTTCCTTTAGCGCTGAGAAAGAGCCCATGGAGTTTGTCGCAGAGACACCGGAAGTTCCAATGCGCTATGCCTTACTTGGTACTGGCTGGTCATTAGGAAATGTCACTGTCAGTACAAAACGAACATGGCAATCAACAGAGAAGAATGCTTTATCTATCCTTCGAGCCATACAGAATATTCATGGCGGTGACTTGATTTTCGATAGTGCCAATCGGCTGGTACACCTTTTGACATTTAGCGGTACGGATAGTGGGGCCTTATTCTGCTATAGAAAAAACATGAAAAGCATACAGCGCGTGGTGGATACAAGAAGTCTAATTACCAGGCTTTATGCTTATGGTAAAGGTGGCATGACGTTTGCCTCCATCAATGGTAATAAGGAGTATGTCGAGGATTATAGCTATTCATCAGAAGTTAGAGTAGGAACGCTGGATGCTTCCTCGTTTAGTAATCCCTATCAGTTGCTTGAGTTTGCCAATATGCGCCTGGCTCAGTATGCAAAGCCACGAGTCTCGTATGTTCTTTCAGCTATGGATTTATCGGTGTTGACAGGCTATGAGCATGAAGCATGGAAGCTTGGTGATATAGTAACCGTAGATGATAAAGATTTGAATTTATCTGTCAAAACTCGTGTGGTTCGCAGACAATACAATCTACAAGAGCCGTGGAAAACAGTACTGGAGCTATCAACAACTTTAAGAGAACTAGGAGATTCCTCTGCTGGATGGGATAAAGCAGCCGATATTTTATCTTCCACTGATGTTCTTGACCGTCAGGAATTAAAAGACTTGGTGCCTTTTAATCATCTACGAAATTCACGAGCTGATGATGGTCTAACCTATTGGTTAAGTTCAGGTTTTACAGTTGACCCTAATAATGGTGTATCAGGAACAGCTTCTTTTAAAGCTGAGGGCGTTTTAGGGATGACGAAAAGTCTATCCCAGACCGTTTATCCTGCCAGTAGGAAGAGTTACACTTTCTCAGCGCAGATTGCATCGGAAAATCTTCAGAAAGGGCCAAACGGGCAAGTTGGGATTGAAGTTGTCATTGAATATGAGGATGGGTCGACAGAAACCAGGTTTATTGATCTCTTTTAGGAAGGAGGCAGTGCTATGGCTTATTTTTCACAGACAGCACATGCTATTACACCGAGAGGTATTGGAAAGATAAAGTCGCTTACCATCCGTCTTTTCATTACTGATTGTTCTGGTGAGGTGTTCTTTACAGATATGCTTTTGCAAGGTGGCTCCATTGCTACGGGCTGGATTGGTCATGTGTCAGAAATTAAGTGGACGTTGGATGGGTAGGTGGTGCAGATGTCAGTTACATTTACCAGGTTTGCTGAGACGATTCATTGTAAAGAGGATAAACGAGTAGTAAGCGTAACAGTGAAACTACTTCTTGAAGATTGCACAGGTACTGTTTATTTCACTGATATTCAGGCTCAGGAAGGTGATCGTCTAACTGGTTATACAATTAATACAGAAACGATGCTTCAAAAATACCGAGAGGGCGGTGTTATTGTTCCTGCTCGTTTTTATAACGGAGTGGTTCGTAGCGGAGAGACGGTTATCCTCTTCAATCTGGGTTCAACTTCCGCTGGTCTTGACTGTCATATCTATCCTATACAGAATATGGAAGCAGGCAGTATCCAATTGTCTCAAGGGGCAGGGGCGCATAGGGTAAAATTTAAAGAGGCTGCTAGCCCAGACGATACCTTTTCACTACTAGCATCAACCAGACAGTGTTTAAAGAATGGAAACCCAACTGATAAGGAAGGATTTTTTCAATATACAGCATCGGGTGATAGCAAACATGTGGTGAAGCTAGAGGACAGAAAATCAGCTCGGCTATTGTTCGAATTTCAAGAAATGCAGGAAGGAAGTGAGCGCCCTTGATTGATTACCTAAAAGGTAAGCGGTGCATGGTTTGGAGCTTCATGGGAAATGCCCGCATGTATCAGGCACTACGAGACTATGGTGATCGAATTGATACGGTGGGTATTTTCACTTTTGAAGTGGATATCACCGGGACCATAACAGAAACAGGAACAAGCATATCCAGTATGCTTACTTACATTAACCGCTGGCCTCATATCAAATGGCTGCTTACAATCATGAATCATGGTACGGCTTCTATTTTTACAGCCCTTAGAAATAATACCAATGGTGCAAAGGATAAATTTCTTACTGAGATTATTCGCATCATGAATAAGTATCCTTGGTGTGCTGGAGTGGATATAGACTTGGAACGTGGAGGTGGCTATGAAAACAAGGATGCTGCTAATGCTCTATTTCGAGACATATATAACACTGTCAAAGCCTATGATTCTTCGAAACTCGTAAATATTTGTCTACCAGGCATGACTGGAGTACAAGGATCGGTTGGTGGCGAAAACTGGTGTGTTTATGAAGACTTGAATCCCTATGGTGATACAGTAGCGATTATGAGTTATGGCATGGCATGGGCAGGCTCTGCACCGGGCCCGGTATCTCCCAGGGATTGGTTGGAAGGCATTTATGATTATGCAGTCCGGGTTATGACTCCTGAAAAAATATTTTTAGGACTGCCTGCATATGGTTGGAACTGGAGAATCCACGATACACCAGAAAATCTGGGTATCACTTATCGTGGGATTTCAAACACATATTATGCCGCACAGCTTTGGATGACAGGGGGATATAACTTTACAGATGATGGACCACCACAGCCCATGATTCCTATCATAGCGTATTGGGATGATTATGATAAGGTGCCTTGGGCCTTGCCACATGTGTATGACTACATGGAAGGCTGGGATGCAGTTTCAAGAACCTATCCTTTACTGGTTGAAACTTATAACCGACGCAGGTATTTGACTGCCTATAGCAAGCAGCAAAAAACTGAATTTGGCACGATATATGTAGATCGTAGTGGCGGAACTCCTGATAGCTATACTGGTAATGTATCGGTTTCTTCTCAAATGATAACACTTGGTGAAGAAGGTGAAGCCGAATACGAATTTGAAATTGCATCTGCTGGTATTTATGATGTAGCCATTCGCATCTCATTTCCCTTCTGGGATAAGAATAGTATTCATGTTTCACTTGACGGGACAAGTAAGGTATTTAGCGAGAATAGGCTGTGGTGGCCATACTGGCGAACAACTTGTTGGCTTTCTTTGGTTTCTGGTGTATTTCTTTCAGCTGGTACCCATACTGTCAGCGTTAGTGCCTCAGTACCAGGTGTGCAGTTCTATGGATTTCGGGTATGTTCAAGCTTTACTGAAGAACCTACTGCTGGAGAGGCTGACTTCATGCTATCCCCTCGCAAGTTTAAAGATGTGAACGGTTTAATGGTTCAGCCCGATCGAGGATTTAAATTGACAACTGAAGTGCTTCGTAGAAAGCCTGATTCAGCACTAATTTGGTATGAAGACTTTAGAGATGAAAATCCGCTTCCATCCAGCTATTGGACAACACTAAGCGGAGAGTGGGAGGTGTGGCAGAACAAGAATGATTCAGCTGCTCTCCCTTATTCACAGCTTGATGGGCATGGGAGGTTAGCGTGGAATTATAATGGTTTCTCAGATGTCCATCTAAGAGCGAGATTAGCTTTTCCTTCAGATGGAAGTGACCGAGCAGGCATTTTTTGTGGAGATATCTTTTGCTGTTTAAACATTAATTCACAGCGTATTGAACTATATAATGGTTCTACTCTAATCGGAAGCTATGCAACCGAAATTTCTAAAACTCCATCATCAGATCTTCGCTCAAATCCAAGAATGTACACCATTGAAATGAGGATACGTAGTAATTCTGTAAGGGTTTATTCTGGAGCAAGTAGTGTTTTGCGATTCACAGCGTCGCTTGATGGTTATTCAGGTGGTTATGCCGGAGTTCAATCTGATGGACGTATTCTATGTGAATTAATAAGATTAGGAGATGCCTGGACTTATGAACCTTATGAAAGATTTGATGTAATCTTCCCAGATGGAACAAGAACGGAGTATGGGAGACTAGAAAGAACTGGTGTTACATGGGATAGTGAGTTTCAGGTTTTTACAGTTAACAGTGATGTGGAGGAAGCTTCAACAAGAAGTCAGGATATTTCCATGGATTATGATTTCTTTCACTCGGGGCTTTTATCATTGATCTGTGGAAATGACTATTCAGTAAAGATTGTGCCTAAGGACATTAATGTATGGATTTCGCGCCTATTTCTCGGGGATGCTGATGGTTTCTCGATTCTTTACTACCAAGACGTGGATAGCCTAGTCTATTGGGCAAATGAGGCAGCGTATCGATGGAAGCTTAGGGGGATTGCGATATGGTCTCTGGGACAGGAGGATATGAGGTTATGGGAAGCCTTACCTAAACAAATATAAATTAACACACTGAACCAAGAGTGTTTGCGATAATGCAGACACTCTTTTTATATATGCACCAATCATGAAGGAGGTAAAAATAATGAAGGAAATTTGGAGTTGGATACAAACTGCATTTACTGTACTTGGCGGACTCTTGGGATGGTTTTTAGGAGGTTTTGATGGATTTTTATATGCATTAGTGGCATTAATGGTGGCTGATTATATCACCGGTGTCATGTGTGCCATTGTTGAAAAGAAGCTATCAAGTGAAATAGGGTTTAAGGGCATCTTTAAAAAAGTGCTCATTTTTATTCTAGTTGGAATTGGACATTTGATTGATACGAACCTGATCGGAGATGGAAGTGTGCTCCGGACTGCCATTATCTTTTTCTATTGCTCCAATGAAGGAGTATCTATGCTAGAAAATGCTGGCCGGCTAGGACTACCAATACCAGAAAAATTAAAAGATATTCTTGTTCAGTTGCATAATAAAGGAGGTAAGGAACAATGAATCTAAGAAAACTTATTCTGACTGAAAATGCATGTTATAAGGCAGGAAAAAAGATTACACCGAAAGGTATCATGGTTCATAGCACCGGTGCCAACAATCCTTATCTTCGTAGATACGTTGGACCGGATGATGGTCTATTAGGTGTAAATCAGTACAATAATCACTGGAATCAGGATAGACCTGACGGAAGACAGGTTTGCGTCCATGCTTTCATTGGAAAGCTTAAGAATGGTTCAATTGCCACTTATCAAACTCTGCCATGGGACCATCGAGGGTGGCATGCTGGAGGAAGTGCAAATGATACACATATTGGCTTTGAAATATGCGAGGACGGATTGACCGATGCCACGTATTTTAATGCGGTTTATAAGGAAGCGGTAGAGCTTTGTGTGTACCTTTGCAAACTCTACAACTTAACTGAAAAAGATATCATTGGCCATTATGAAGGCTACCAAAGAGGGATCGCAAGTAATCATGGGGATCCGAAAAACTGGTTTCCGAAGCATGGGAAGAGCATGGACACATTTCGTGCAGATGTGAAAAAACTTCTAAGTGAAGGAGCTAAACCTGCAGAATCAGAGAAAAAGAAATACTACCGCGTTCAAATCGGTGCTTATTCCGTCAAAGCCAATGCTGAGGCCCAGCTTGCCAAAGCGAAAAAAGCTGGCTTTACTGAAGCCTATATTAAGTATGATTAATGAACAGCAAATTTTAATGACCCGAGGAGTGTAACAGCTCTTCGGGTTATTTTTTTGCCCTTAAGGGGTTCGAATCACCGGGATTTTTTGCATATAGGTGCAGGGATCTCCCTGCAGAAATGGAGGTTGCCTATATGCAGATAACTAAAATTACTGATAAACAAGATTCACAAGCCATCCTTAAAAAGACATATTTAAGCACTGAGGAGCTTCAAAGAGAGTTTGATTATTATAGGGCGGAAAAACTGCTGCATCAGATGCTTGAAAAGGGCTTTATTACAAAGGTAGAGTTTAACAAAATTATGCTTTTAAACCGCGAAACTTTCTCACCGATGTTAGCACAGATAATGCCCTGAAATCGTTGATATATAAGGGTTTCAGAGGTAATATGTGACCTACCAAGAAGGAGGTGAGAGGATGAAAAAGATAACAAAAATAGAAGGAAATCTAGCCAACTCTTTTCTTAAGCCAAAAACACGAGTGGTTGCCTACTGCCGAGTTTCAACAGATAGTAATGAACAGCTAGTCAGCTTGCAAGCACAAAAGGCTCATTATGAGTCCTACATAAAGGCAAATCCAGAATGGGAATATGCAGGCTTATATTATGACGAGGGAATCAGCGGTACGAAAAAGGAAAATCGCTCTGGTCTTCTTAAAATGTTATCAGACTGTGAAACTGGGAAGATTGACTTAATTATTACAAAGTCCATCAGCCGATTTGCGAGAAATACTACAGACTGCTTGGAGATGGTTCGCAAACTGATTGACCTTGGGGTTCATATCTATTTTGAGAAGGAAAACATCAATACGGGGTCAATGGAAAGTGAGTTGATGCTTTCTATATTAAGCGGGCTTGCAGAAAGTGAGTCAATTTCCATTTCGGAAAATACTAAGTGGGCAATTCAAAGACGATTTCAGAACGGAACTTTTAAGATTTCATATCCACCATATGGTTATGACAACATTGATGGTCAAATGGTGATAAACCCTAAGCAGGCTGAAGTTGTGAAGTATATTTTTGCAGAGGTATTATCGGGAAAAGGTACACAGAAAATTGCAGATGATCTTAATCAAAAGGGTATTCCATCAAAAAGAGGTGGTCGTTGGACGGCTACTACCATTCGAGGGATTCTGACCAATGAAAAATATACTGGCGATGTTATTTTGCAAAAGACCTATACTGACCGCCATTTTAACAGGCACACCAATTATGGTGAGAAAAATATGTATCTAGTAGAAAACCACCATGAGGCAATTATCAGCCATGAAGATTTTGAAGCTGTGGATGCCATTCTCACTCAGAGAGCAAAGGAAAAAGGCATCGAAAAGCGCAATAGCAAATATCAAAACCGATATTCTTTCTCCAGCAAAATTATCTGCTCGGAATGTGGCAGTACCTTTAAAAGACGGATTCATTCGTCTGGAACAAGAAAATACATTGCTTGGTGCTGTAGCAAGCATATAAGCCAGATAACGGAATGTTCTATGCAGTTCATTCGAGATGATGATATAAAGACGGCATTTGTTACGATGATGAATAAACTCATTTTCGGTCAGAAGTTCATATTAAGACCACTTTTGGATGGGTTACGTAACCAGAATAGTGCAGCGAGTTTTCTCAGAATTGAAGAGTTGGAAACTAAGATTGAAAACAACATGGAGCAGAGCCAGATGCTGACAGGTTTACTGGCCAAAGGATATCTGGAACCTGCTCTGTTTAATAAAGAAAAGATTTCACTGGAAGCAGAAAGAGAAAGACTTCTTGCTGAAAAGGATCAACTTACTCGTTCCATCAATGGCAATTTTGCAAAAGTAGACGAGGTTGACCGTCTGCTTAAGTTTACCACTAAGTCCAAAATGCTCAAAACCTATGAGGATGAGCTGTTTGAAAATTACGCAGAGAAGATTATTGTTTATTCACGAGAGATAGTTGGATTTGAATTAAAATGCGGAATCACATTGAAGGAAAGGTTGGTGAATTAGATGGGTCACATACCCTATGGATATAGAATTGAAAACGGTAAGGCTGTTGTGGATGAAATAGCATCGGAGCGGGTAAAAGAATTATTTTCAGGATACTTGGCAGGACTTTCTTTGAAGGGTGCTGCTAAAAAAGCTGGGATAGACTGCTACCATGCCACAGTAAGTAAGATGTTGCAGAATAAGCACTACCTTGGCGATGAATTCTACCCTCCAATTATTGATGAGGAGACCTTTGAAAAAGCCAGAGTAGAAAGACGAAAACGAGCAGAAAAGCTAGGAAGGATATGGGAGCCTAAAGATGAACCAAAAACGGATTATCCTGTAAAGTTCAAAGCAAAGCCTCTGGTGCAAAAATATGAAGACCCATACAAGCAGGCAGAATATGCTTACAGTTTGATAGAAAGTGAGGTGTAACCAGTGGCGGTAAGTAGGAATGTAACAGTGATTCCAGCAATTAAACGAGTCGGAAATAATAAAAATAGTGAAAGCAAACCCAAAATTCGAGTGGCTGCTTACTGCCGTGTTTCAACGGATAGTGAGGAGCAGGCTTCGAGCTATGACATTCAGATTGAGCATTATACAAATTATATTAAGAAGAACAAGGAATGGGAATTGGCAGGGATTTTTGCGGATGACGGTATCACAGGTACAAATACCAAAAAGCGTGATGAATTCAACCGCATGATTGAAGAGTGCATGGCAGGCAATATTGACATGATCATCACAAAATCCATAAGCCGATTTGCCAGAAACACGTTGGACTGCCTTAAATACATCCGTCAGTTAAAGGATAAAAACATCGCTGTGTTCTTTGAAAAAGAGAATATAAACACCATGGATTCTAAGGGTGAAGTCCTGCTGACCATTATGGCATCCCTTGCCCAACAGGAAAGCCAGTCCTTAAGCCAAAACGTTAAGCTGGGTATTCAGTATCGCTATCAGCAAGGTGAAGTTCAGGTCAACCACAAGCGTTTCCTTGGATACACCAAAGATGAAAATAAGCAATTGGTGATTGACCCAGAGGGTGCTGAGGTTGTTAAACGGATTTACAGGGAGTACCTTGAGGGTGCCAGCCTTTTACAGATAGCAAGAGGACTAGAAGCAGACGGTATTCTAACAGCGGCAGGCAAATCCAAATGGAGACCAGAAACACTGAAAAAGATACTGCAGAATGAAAAGTACATCGGTGATGCCCTTCTACAAAAAACATATACGGTTGATTTCCTTTCTAAAAAGCGAGTCAAGAATAACGGAATCGTTCCCCAGTATTATGTAGAAAACAGCCATGAGCCTATCATTCCACGTGAGCTTTTTATGCAGGTTCAAGAAGAGATGGTTCGAAGAGCGAATCTTCGTGGCGGCAAGGGCGGTAAAAAGCGAGTCTATAGTAGCAAGTATGCTTTATCGAGTATTGTTTACTGCGGACAGTGCGGCGATATTTACCGACGGGTACACTGGAATAACCGAGGTTACAAGTCTATTGTTTGGAGATGCGTCAGCCGTTTGGAGGAAAAGGGCTCTGAATGTAATGCTCCTACCTTAAACGAGGAAACATTGCAGACAGCAGTGGTCAAGGCTATTAACGAACTTTTGGCTAACAAAGAACCCTTCCTCTCAACGTTACAGAAAAACATAGCCGCCATACTTAATGAAGGAAATGATAATGCCACTGATGACATCGATAGCAAATTGGAAGAATTACAGCAGCAGCTTCTTATACAAGCAAAATCCAAGAACGACTATGAAGATGTAGCTGATAAAATTTATCGACTTCGGGAGTTAAAGCAAAATGCACTGGTTGAAAGTGCAGAGCGAGAAGGGAAAAGGCAACGCATCGCTGAGATGACGGATTTCTTAAATGAACAATCCTGCGAGTTGGAGGAATATGATGAGCAGTTAGTAAGGTGGCTTATTGAAAAGGTAACGATCCACGCTAACAGGGTTGAGGTGGAATTTAAGGCTGGAATTAGTATAGACGTTAAAAATTGAAATGAAAAGAAAAATGTTATTTGAATCTAACAACTTGCCGGAAATGCAGGGTGTTTTTCATATTACTTCTATGAGTCAATACAAATTAGTATATTAGTATTTACAAAATATAAATTAGTGGTATAATTTTCTATAGAGTAATAGCGGAGGTGTAAACTTTGAGTAAGAGCGTGACCTTTACAGTAGATGCAGATGTGTATGAAAAATTCTGCATCGCATTGAATTTAACAAATGAAACAAAAGATGCTGCAGTGGAAAGTTGTATGCGTTGGTATATTGCAAAAACTTTTGAAAAGGCATCACAAGCCTATAACCCAAAAACTGTAGCAAAACAGAATGAAGATACAAACAAGGATTTTTACGGAAAAGCAAATCAACGAATCCCAGTATGGGCTATAAAGCCGAATCAATATAACCACAAAATCATTCGTGCTTATTTTAAGGCAGTGGCTGCCACAGGTCGTGCTACCATAAATTTGATGGAGCGTTTATGCAGTGACGAAAACAACCCAGAACTGTATGTGCCCACTTTTAAGAATAATTACTCACAGATGAAGTTGGATGGACCTAAAAGTCACGGTAAAGTATTTGAGGATGACGGTGAAACGGTAACAATTTGGCACGAGGTAGAAGATACACTGATGAAATATAAATCGAGTTTTTGTAATTAAAAGGAGCAAAGAGTAAAGTAAAGGGGGTTTGACTTTGAATATAAACAAAATGAAAGATTTATCATATGATGAACTGCGTTCTTTATACAGAGAATTCTTATATAGCCAGAACATTTCAAAGTTAACAATCAATACTGCTTACACAGACACCTTCTACCTTTGGAGGAAAGGGAGCAAAGACCTGTTCTGGAATACAGTGACTGCTACTGATTTCGAGAATGAGGCGAAGAATTCCTTAATAAAGGCTCTTTCTGAGAATTCGACCGGCAATGTTAAATCACTTGTTAATAGTTACTTGTCTCATCTAAGAAGGTTCCGTTTACTCTTAGCTTCTGATGGAGCTGCCGAGCGATCAACGCCCAAGCATGAAAATACTGCTAATCGTACATATACTCGTAAGAAGAGAATGGATGTTGATGTTCCTGATCCATCAATTGAGCAGGTGGAGTTTTATCTTGCTAAGTGGGATGGCCTTGAGAACTACCACCTGCAGGAGGATGCACTTAATAAACTGTTCTTTGAGCTATGCCCGAAGAATACAGACATAATCGATGTTCTTTTGAAGGCATCAACGCTTAATGATTTTTATAGTACGAATATTTTCTCAATCTATCCAGTAGCTAAGCACATATGCGCTTTGGATATTGATGCGAGGCTTAAGGCTGGTGATGTTACTCTTGTTGGAGATATCCAGTATGTACCTATCGGTGATACAGAGAAGAATTTTTACTCCTTTGCCACAAAGTATTGTAGCCATCACAATCCACTCGATTATCCGATTTATGACAGCTACGTCGATGAGGTACTTCGCTATTTTAGAAATCGTGATAGCTTCTCAGATTTCCAAGATGGTGATTTGAAAGACTATGTTAAATTCAAAGGTATACTGATTGATTTCCGTGCCTTCTATGGCTTGGATAAATTTAGCCTGAAGCAAATCGACCAGTATGTTTGGCAGCTCGGGAAGGATTACTTCCCGAAGAACTACGGAAAGAAAAAGAGAGGAGACAAGTATTTTGTCTTTAATCGATAAAAGGGGTGTGTTCGTATGGTAGATAATGTAATTCAAATAGTAACAGAGAAATTATCTTCTTTGCCTTGCATAGGAGGCATTGTATTAGGGGGCTCACGTGCAAGAGGCACCCATACAGAGGATTCTGATATAGATATCGGAATCTATTACAATTCAGAATCATTTGACCTGACAGCGATTAATCAAATTGCTACAGAATTGGATGATGAGAATAGAAACGACCTTGTTGTACCTCCCGGAGCGTGGGGTGATTGGATTAATGGCGGCGGATGGTTAGTTATAAACGGGTATCATGTTGACTTGATTTTACGTGATATAAAACGGGTGGAACAAATAATCAAAGATACGGAGCAAGGAATTGTTACTGCCAATTATCAGACTGGGCATCCCCATGGTTATATAAGTGCTATGTATCGTGGAGAATTGGCGATCAGCAAGATACAATATGCTAAGAATGAAAGCTTATGCGAATTAAAAAATCAGGCAGAAATTTACCCTGGTGCTCTAAAGAAGAACTTGATAAACTTTTTTATATTTGAAGCAGAGTTCTCTTTAATGTTTGTAAAAGCAAATGCGGGAGCAGAGGATAAATATTATATTGCAGGCCATGTTTTTCGTATTATTTCATGCTTAAATCAAGTACTATTTGCATGTAATAATGCTTATTGCATTAACGAAAAGAAAGCTATAAAACTGCTTGAAACTTTTGAATATAAACCTGAAAAATATGCCGAAAGGGTTAATCATATTTTTGAAGTACTCGGTCTTTCACTTTTTGAATGCTACGATATGACCGAGAAGCTTTATAAAGAAGTGAAAAAAATTGCAACGGAGATAAATAACTTTTTAAACGAGGGGAATTCAGATGAAAGAAAACAAATATGATGATAATATATTTTTTCAAAAATACAGTCAAATGAGTCGCTCGCAGCAGGGACTAGCCGGTGCAGGAGAATGGGAAACATTGAGAAAGCTGCTGCCGGATTTTAAAGATAAGCGTGTGCTTGATTTAGGATGCGGCTATGGATGGCACTGTATTTATGCGATGGAACACGGTGCTTCTTCTGTTGTAGGTGTTGATATTTCTCATAAAATGCTCGAGGTAGCCAAAGAAAAAACGCATTTTCCACAGGTTGAATATAAATGCTGTGCTATAGAAGATGTGGAATTCCCAGAGGAGAGTTTTGATGTAATATTAAGTTCACTTGCGTTTCACTATGTAGCAGATTATGAGATTTTAGTAAAAAAGATATATAGAATACTGAAGTCTGGTGGTAAGCTAGTTTTTACGGTTGAACATCCTGTTTTTACTGCCTATGGAACACAAGACTGGCATTATAACGAAAAAGGAGAAATACTGCATTTTCCGGTGGATAATTATTATTATGAGGGCAAACGGACAGCTGTGTTTTTGGGAGAAAAGGTTACAAAATATCATAGAACACTGACCACATATCTAAATACACTGCTTTCAAATGGTTTTATAATAAATCAGATTGTGGAGCCGCAGCCGCCGGAAAACATGATGGATATTCCGGGGATGCAGGATGAAATGCGCCGTCCCATGATGCTGATTGTATCGGCCAACAAAAAAGTGGATAGATAGAACTAAAACACCTATAAGGTATAAATGGAGGTAATTTATGTTTAAAGAAAAAATTATTATAGAGATGAAAGAAGTATTCAAAGAAATTCCTTTTGGCATAGAGCATACTCTCAAAGTTTTGAAAAATGCAGAAGATATAATGAAAGGAGAAAATATCGGAGAGGAAGAAAAAGAATTCATCAGTATTATTGCTATACTACATGATATTGGTGCGGTTGAAGCACAAAAAAAATACGGTTCTATTGATGGTGTCTATCAAGAAAAGGAAGGACCAGAAGTAGCGAAAGAAATATTAAAAAAGGTAGGCTATAACAAAAATATTGATAGAATATGCTTTATAATAGGCAACCATCATACTCCATCTAAAATTGATGGACTTGATTTTCAAATACAATGGGAAGCTGATTTGCTTGAAAATTTAACGGTTATGGATAAAGAAAAAGAACAGGAAAAGATAAAAAAGTGTATAGATGAAAACTTTAAAACAAACACAGGAAAAAGGATAGCTTATAATCGCTTTATTTTAGATTAGTAGTAGATTATTACAGTTATGTATTTTATATCGCAAAGAAAAAATAGTAGTTAAGTTTAACCCTAGATAATAAGCAGCAAAGGAGTGCGATAAGATGATATCTAATAATACCTCCATGCCTACAACGGATGATGAGTTGCAAAAGAATACGGTTGGTTGTTAAGGATTCTGCTGATGAGTCATCCTACGTTCCAGTGTTGGAAGCGGCCGGATATGTGCTACAGATTCGAGAACCTGACTGGTTTGAGCATCGTTTGTTTAAAGGACCGGATACCGATATTAATCTGCATGTGTTCAGTTTGGGCACATCAGAGATTGATAGAATGTTACGCTTCCGTGATTGGTTGCGGACTAATGATACTGATCGGGACAAATATGCACAAGTCAAACGAAGCTTGGCAAAGAATAAATGGAGGCATGTCCAGCACTATGCGAATGCTAAAACATCAATAGTACAGGAAATCATGAAAAGAGCGAATAGTAATAATGCTTAAGGAGAGTGTCATGTTTTCTTGGTTTGTTATAGGAGGTTATATCAATGAAAAATACAGTAGATAATTTGTCGAAAAGTAAAGTTATTTTAATGTGCGGCCCTGCGGGAGCAGGTAAATCAACACTAGCAAAAAAATTTGAAAGTACCGGGATGACAATACTATCTTATGATGAAGAATCATTCAAACGAGGTTTGAATGAACATCCTTTACCTCAGGAGGTTTTAGAAGATATTAAAACCTATCTTGATGAAAAACTAATTTCACTTATCATGCAAAACATTGATATTGTTCTCGATTATTCATTTTGGTCTAGAGAAATGAGAAATGAATATATTTCATTATTAAAGAAATACGACATAGAACCCAAAATCTATTATATAAAGACACCTAAGGAAGTTGTTATGGAACGTATTCGAAAAAGAAACGGAAATCATCAAAATGATATCATATTGACGGAGCAAACAGCTTCCACTTATTATGATCATTTTCAACCCCCAACTGATGAAGAAGGTGAAGTTATAGTAGTCGAGGGATATTAATATTGTGGTTTTAGGCATGGAAATTGTACTAGATGATAAGTTTTGTCAAATTTTTTGAAAGATATACTTCCAACAAGGGGATACCAGCTTCAGGTGATATCATTATTGTCATCTCAGAGCAGGGGGTAGTATTGATTCAGCCGGAAGAATAAGTGGCGATGCAATGAAGACGATGAATGCATTATTGAAATTACAGGAAAAAAACTTACTGAAATACGTTATGTTTATTCTTTTGACAACTCTACTCAATCATGATTATGCAATTAGACACGTTATTTTTTATCATGAATGGATATGTTCCCGTCTACCGATAGTGCTAAAAACGCAGTGGATATGTTTCCGAGAACGAACATACTCAAATGACATTCATTCTGTCCTCTCAAGCCATGTGGAGACGGTAGTGAAGCTACAAAGAAAAACTATGTAGAAATTCTTAATTTTATGAATTTGTTAATGAGGATTTTCTATTTCAAACCTGCAGTTTATGAGAGGATTTTACCAAGAATATGAAATTCAACAGACAGTGTCTGTTAAATTGAGTTAGTCACATTAGCAACAAAAATTGAAAACTGAATCTCCGATTTTTGAAAGGTGACAGGTACCCTACAGAGATTGGAAGCTTGTCGAGAAATCTCTGTTGCTAAGGAGGAATCTGCCTATAAGGTTTCAGTTGATTGTCCTGTACAGAAGAATCCGTATAAATGAGCTAAAACATTAAATTCATAGAATTTTAGGTTTAATTTATCCTAAAATTGCGTATAATATAATTATATGAGGGAGGTGTTTCGATGCAAATAAATATTAATAACTTAGTATCCATCTCTGAAGCTAATCAGAATTTTTCTAAAGTTGCAAGAATGGTAGATGAAAATGGAGCAACGGTTATACTCAAAAATAATGTGCCAAGATATGTTTTGATTGATTATAGTAAGTTTCAGCAAGATGATGTAGCAGATAGTGCTACAGTAGAAGATGCAGCAAGTAAAATTTTAGATAAGCATCTAAAAGCATTTGAGGAGTTAGCTAAATGAGACATCTAAGCAAAGAACAAATGATACATCTGCATTCTATAGCAATTAGAAGGACTGGCGGATTAGATGGAATTAGAGATGAAGGATTGCTAGAATCAGCTTTAAGTTCCCCATTTCAATCATTTGGAGGAGAAGAATTATATCCATCTATACAGGCTAAGGCTGCAAGATTAGGATTTAGCATTATAAAGAATCATCCCTTTTAGATGGTAACAAAAGAATAGGAATTTTAGCAATGATGGTATTTCTAGATGTAAATGGAATTGAACTAGAATCTACTGATGAAGATATTATAGATCTTGGATTAGGAATAGCGTCAGGAAAATATGATGATAAGCATATATTAGAATGGATTATTGTTTGTAATAATAAATACTAGGTGACTATTTCTTTAAAAAATGAAAACCTGTCCATTTTGCCCTTTATAAGCAACAAAAATTGAAAACTAGGTTTCCAATTTTTGAAAGGGGTCAGGTGCCTTACAGAGATTGGAAGCTTGCCGAGAAATCTCTGTTGCTATATAGTGAAATAGAACTTTTACAAGAGCATGGCATTTATTTAAAAGAACCTTATGTGAAACCGATTAAAACGGAACGATACAAGGGAATATATGAATTAAGAATAAAATTAGGATCAGGTGCATCAAGAATATTTTACTTTACTTATCATAGAGATACTTTTGTATTGCTGAATGGATTTCTTAAAAAGACAGATAAAACGCCAAAACTCGAACTTGAAAAAGCAAAAAGATATAAAAAAGATTTTGAACAGAGGTGTGAAGATGAGTAAAGCGAGTGTTGATTTCTCTGTTATTAAAGAAGAGCTTATGCGGGATAGCGAATTTAAAGAAGAATATGATAAGCTAAAGCCTCGATATGAGTTGATTTCTGAGGTGATAAAATCAAGAAGAAAATTAAATTTAACACAAGAAGAATTAGCTTCTAGAATGGGAACTCAAAAATCAAATATTTGCAGGCTTGAAAGTGGAAATTACAATCCTTCTTTAGATTTTTTAAGTAATCTTGCAAAAGGTCTAGGAAAAGAAATTCATATAGAACTAAGATAATATTTAATGATTTTACACGCAGAGCAAAAGCACTGCGTGTTTTTTTTGCTGAAAATAATATGTTAGTTAGGTTAAATTATTTCATTAAAATTAATGTTCAATAGTAAAAATGCACCAGGGGTGTTTGTTTTTAGCGGAAATGATTAATGATAAACGATTAAAAATGTAATTTTTTAAAATTACATTTTTAATCGTTGAAATAAAATTCCTTTTATGATATGATTACATCATGGTAAATAAAAAAAATTTTAGAAAGGTACAATATTTATGGACAAGTTGAGCGAATTGGTTGAATTAGTAAGTGGATCGCCTCAGTCTAGAATTACAGAAGCATTTGATGAGAAAACACCGCTTTTTACATATTATAGTCAGACAGATCTAACAGATGATTTGGTTGGTATTATTTCGAACAATCTAGACAATAAACAAGTTAGAACCAAGGATAAAGTAAATACCTTATGCGATGGCGATGTAGTGTTTAGTCTAATTACGGGTATTGCAACTAAGGTAAGAAAAGAGCACCAGGGATATCTCTATACGCAAAATTACGTTAAGTTAATACCTAATCATAACATTGATTCCAAGTTTTTGGTTTATCTCATTAATGAAAACAAAACAATCAAGAAACAGTTTATGTTGGGAATGCAAGGTTCGCAAGTTTTAAAATATACTGTCAAGCAACTTAAAGAGCTTGAAATACCCAAAATACCTTCCATAGCTAAGCAAAAAATTATAGGACAAGTCTATTTTAATCAGTTAAGGTTGCAAGCCCTTAGATATAGAGTGGCAGAAAATGAAACAAAAATCAGATTATCCAAGTTAGAGGAGGTAAGTGAAAATGAATGAAAATCAATTTGAAACTGAGTTGATACAATATATTACCAGTGGAACTATAACTAAACCTGAACACCTACAAGGAATCAGCGACTTTATGGTTAATGACAAATCTGCTGATTATGTTGTAAAAACGAAGCTATGGAAGTATGAACCCAAAATTAAAACTACAGAAAAGCTTTGGGATAACTTCAAAGAGATTCTTGAGAGGCACAATCAAAATACACTTGATCATCCGCTAAGTACTGTGGAATTTAATCAAGTTAAAAAGATTATATCTGATATTCAAACACCCTATGAAGCTGGACAATTTTTATATGGACTTAATGGTGTATCGCAAATAGAAATTGATTTAGATGATGGTCGTCATGTATTTTTAACGGTTTTTGATCAAAAGCAAATTGGTGCTGGAGATACGGTGTACCAAGTAGTTAATCAAATTGAACGGCCTGCGGTTATCACTGGGAAACAAACTCGTCGTTTTGATACCACACTTCTTATTAATGGTTTACCTATCATTCAAATTGAAGAAAAACGTGATACACATGATGTTAATGAAGCACTAAATCAAATGCATCAATATATTGACGAAAACCAGTATCGTGACATTTTTTCTACTTTGCAAATTTTAGTGGCTATCACCCCTAATAATGTCAAGTACATGGCGAATACTACTTCAGATAAGTTCAATAAGGATTTTGCGTTTAACTGGCAACGTAAAAGTGATAATACGATAGTTCGTAATTGGAAAGAGTTTGCGGATTCAATGTTAAGTATTCCAATGGCGCATCAGATGGCTACTAATTATATGATATTAGATGGTACAAAAAACAAACAAATGTTAAAGGTAATGCGTCCATATCAAGTATATGCTACTCAGAATGTCATTGAAAATTTAAAAAAAGTTGATTTTGAACTTGGTACAAATAAAGTAGGTTATATTTGGCATACCACTGGTTCTGGTAAAACTATAACTAGTTTCAAAACAGCATGGCTTGCAAGCCGCATGCCGAAAGTTGATAAAGTTGTTTTCGTAGTTGATAGAATTGCGTTAACAAAGCAAACAAATGAAAATTATAGAGCCTATGACCCAGATGCTAGTGAAGATATGGTTGGTAGTGTTCAAAATACTTATAATACCAGCGATTTAAGTCGCAAGTTAAAGAGTAAAGATAATAATATCATTGTTACTTCTGTACAAAAGCTGGATACCTTAATCAAACGTAAATCTTTTACAGCACCTGATAAAAATATAGTATTTATAGTGGATGAGGCACACCGTTCAACCGGTGGTGAAAGTTTTGAAAAGATACAAAAGGCTTTTAAGAAATCAGCTTGGGTTGGCTATACAGGAACACCGATGTTTGATGAAACTACTAGTGGTTTACGAACAGAAGATATTTTTGGACCATTGTTACACGCCTATACTATTCGTGAAGCAATTGCAGATAGAAATGTTTTAGGTTTTAAAGTTGATTTTGAAACAACCATTGATGAACAACAAATGAAATTAAAATATCTACCGCATTTTTATCGAGAACGTTATCCAAAGTGGACTGAAGAACAGATTCAAGAGAAGATTTATAATTTAAGTCAAGAAGATATGGATGATGCGGTTGAACCAAGTTTTTATGATGAAAATCCGGATCATATTAAGCTGGTAGTTGAAGATATTTTCAAGAACTGGCGAAATCGTTCAAACGAAGGCAAGTATAATGCACTCTTTACCACTCATGTTGGTGGGGGAAAAGCTAGTACTCCAATGGCAATGATGTATTTTAATGAATTTCAACGGGTAAATGCTGAAAATGAGAAGAATGGTGGACAAACGTTAAAGGTAGCAGTTACATTTAGCCAAAACTCATCCAATAATGATAGTATGCTTGAAACTAATCAAGGATTACATGATGCTATTAAAGCCTATAACAAAGAATTTGGTACAAGCTTTGGTATGGATGATGTAGCAGGATATACGCAAGATGTTACCAGCCGTTTGAATAAAACTGCAACTGACAAGAAGTTCTTAGATATTGTGATTGTTGTAGATCAACTTTTGACTGGATTTGATGCACCAGAACTTAATACCCTTTATGTAGATAGAACACTTAAAGGAGCTGGACTTATTCAAGCCTATTCAAGAACAAATCGTATTGCGGATATGCAGGAAAAGCCTTGGGGGCGTATTGTAAATTACCGTTGGCCTGCTCAAAGTGAGATGCTGATGAATAAAGCTCTCGCAATTTATGCTAATAAAGATTCTGCAATTTTACGAGAAGATGAGCAACGTGAATCTAACCAAAAGGATGGTATTATAGCTAAACCTTTTGAGGATGTATTTAATGAAGTGAAAGAGGTTGTTGAGAAATTAAGCAGTCTAACTAATGAGTTTCAGCAATTACCGCCTTCTGAGAAGCAAAAAGAATATATGCTTGATTTGCTGCGTGATTATAATGTTGGTATGGCTAAATTAAAACAATATTCACCTGAGGAAGTTGATGGAAATGCAGTAGGTTTCAATTACGAAAATCCTGATGAGTTAGTTGAAAAGTTAGGGATGACTAGTGAACAAGAAACCATGCTTACTACAGTTTTAACAAATGAGCTTAAACAACATATATCAAAAGAAAAGAAAATTCCTTTTTATCAAATTGAGTTAAGGATGACTCATGTGAAGGATGTAGAAATAGATTATGATTATTTAACAGAATTGGTGGAACAATTATTAAATGAGGTCCATGAGGGCAAGAAACAAGAAGCACAAGCTACAAAAGAGAAAATTGATCAATTTGCCAACGGCTTAGAAGATAGAAATTATGCTGCTAAGATCATGAATGCTGCCATGGCTATTATCAAAGGACATTATCCGCCGGAAGGTACTAATCTTAAATATCCAGTAAAATTGAGAAATAGCGAGCAAATTATTCAAGCGGCTAACAATGTCAGCCTTGATAGAAGGTTTTTAGATTTTCGAGTGAAGTGGGGAATTACAGATATTATTACAAGTGCTCAGATGCGTGAATTATTTAGTCGTCATCGTTATGGGCTGCAAGATTTGGATGATAGTGGTCAAATTCGAGATATAATTGCAAAAGCAAGCGTGGATTATAAGACGTTAGCACATAGCGAAGAGATACAAGCTTTGTCTAGAATTAAGTATCGTAATGGTTTGCGTGATGCCATTTATGAATTAGCTGATGAATTGGTAGAAAACTAGTTTATATATAATGACGCTTTATAATTAAAGTATTTAATAAGATATAGGGAAACAACTTCAACTATTAATTTATACATGCCTGATAATCGCCTGATGCCGCGATTTTCAAACATGTATAAATTAAGTTTCCGTAGTGTTTCCCTATCCTTAAGAATAATAAAATTAATTGTTGAACTGCCGAATATGAATTGACAGTTAAGATAGGAGATAAAATGGATAAAAATAAAGCGAATGTACCTAAGTTAAGGTTTCCAGGATTTACTGATCCTTGGGAACAGCGTAAGGTTTGTGAACTAATAGAGGATTACATTGAAAAAACAGAAATTCAAAATCAGTATCCAGTGTTGACATCATCTCAGCAAAAAGGAATTGTATTTCAGGAAGATTATTTTGCAGACAGGCAGGTCACTACAAATGACAATGTTGGGTATTTTATTTTGCCTAAAGGATACTTCACATATAGGAGCAGAAGTGACACTAATTTATTTGTATTTAATCGGAATGACATTATACACAGGGGGATTATCAGCTATTACTATCCAGTTTTTTGCGTAAAAGACACAGATTCAAATTTCTTTTTACGCCGAATTAATTTTGGTATGAATAGTCAGTTAGCTATGGCAGCAGAAGGAACAGGACAACATGTGCTATCACTGAGCAAGTTCAAAAATATGATTACAACAGTTCCGTCATTACCTGAACAGAAACAAATTGGTTTATTATTCGAGCATTTAGACCACCTTATCACCCTTCATCAGCGTAAGTTAAAACACTTGCAAGATAAGAAGAAAGGTTTGTTACAAAAAATGTTTCCAAAAGATGGCGAAGATTTTCCGGAGATTCGTTTTCCGGGATTTACTGATCCTTGGGAACAGCGGAAGATGGGGGAGATGACATGCCTAATTACGAAAGGAACCACTCCAATTGATAAATCTGGAAATGGAAATATCAATTTTGTAAAGATAGAAAATATTGATTCCTCTTCGGGTGAAATTAACATATCATCAAAAATATCTGAGGAAGAACATAATGGATACTTGAAACGTTCGCAGTTACAAGAAAATGATATCCTATTTTCTATTGCTGGAACATTAGGACGTGTAACTTCTGTAAACAAGGGAATCTTACCAGCAAATACCAACCAGGCTTTAGCAATAATTAGATTAAAAACGGGTTGCTTAGAGTATGTAAAAACATATCTAAAAGGTAAGGCAGTATCAGATTTTATAAAGAAAAATCCTACTATAGGAGCACAACCTAATTTGTCTTTGGAACAAGTTGGGAATTTAAATATTGATTTACCAAGTTTTAAGGAGCAACAAGAAATTGGCACATTTTTCAATGAACTCGACCACCTTATCACCCTTCATCAGCGTAAGTTAAATCACTTGCAAGAACAAAAGAAAGCATTACTACAACAGATGTTTGTATAAGTAATTTCAAAAGAGAAAGGAAATAAAAATAATGAGTAATAATTTACAATCAATTACAAGTAAACTTTGGGCAATGGCAAATGAACTCCGTGGCACAATGGATGCATCAGAGTATAAAAATTATATATTGGCATTTATGTTTTACAGGTACCTTTCTGAACATCAGGAGAAGTACTTAGTGGGGAATAATGTTATTGATATTGAGGAGGGAGAATCTATCAATGATGCTTACCTAAAACAAGCGGTAGGTGCAGATTTAGAGGACTATTTACAAGATATTTCATTAAGTTTAGGGTATGCAATTGCGCCAAAGGATACATGGGAGTCTTTGATTAATAAAATTAATGATGCACAGGTTATTCCTAGTGACTACCAGACTATTTTTGATAATTTTAATAAAAATGCGGAATTAAATAAAGAAGCGGTGAAAGATTTCCGTGGTATATTCAACGACATTAACTTGGGAGATTCACGTCTTGGAAGTTCTACAAATGAGCGTGCAAAATCACTTAACAATATAGTTAAGTTAGTTGATGGAATTGAGTACAAGGGAGAGGATGGAAAAGATATTCTAGGCGAAATCTATGAATACTTAATCGGTCAATTTGCTGCAAGTGCTGGTAAAAAAGGTGGCGAATTTTATACACCTCATCAAGTAAGTAAGATTTTAGCAAAAGTAGTGGCTAATGGTGTGGAAAAATCAGATGAATTTTTCAACGTCTATGACCCCACAATGGGATCAGGTTCCTTATTACTTACAGTTGGGCAAGAATTGCCTAAGGGTACTCCTATGAAGTATTTTGGTCAAGAGCTTAATACAACAACTTATAACTTGGCTCGTATGAACTTGATGATGCACGATGTACCTTATAACAATATGACACTAAACAATGCAGATACTCTGGAAAGCGATTGGCCAGATGGACCAGACGGAAAGGGCATTGACCACCCACGTAGTTTTGATGCAGTGGTGGCAAATCCACCGTATTCTGCAAAATGGGATAATGATGAAACAAAATTAAAAGATCCACGCTTTAGCGATTATGGAAAATTA
Source organism: Clostridium oryzae (assembly GCF_002029235.1). Lineage (GTDB taxonomy): Bacteria > Bacillota > Clostridia > Clostridiales > Clostridiaceae > Clostridium_AE > Clostridium_AE oryzae. The sequence continues at coordinate 37,780 of NZ_MZGV01000002.1, read as the reverse complement.
GCACCAGCTTCAAAAGCTGATTATGCTTTTATCTTGCACAGCATATACCATTTAAACAATACTGGTACAATGGCTATTGTGTTGCCTCACGGCGTGCTATTTCGTGGAGCAGCAGAAGGTAAAATTCGTCAAACTCTAATTGAAAAAAATTATCTTGATGCGGTGATTGGTTTACCAGCTAACTTATTCTATGGAACAAGTATTCCAACAATCATTTTAGTATTTAAGAAGAATCGTAAAACTAAAGACATATTATTTATTGATGCAAGTAATGATTTTGAAAAAGGAAAAAATCAAAATAACTTAAATGATGAAAATATAGATAAAATTATCAATACCTTTAAAGAACGTAAAGATGTTGATAAATATGCTCACGTTGCGTCAATCGAAGAAATCAAGGGAAATGATTTTAACTTGAATATTCCACGTTATGTTGACACTTTTGAAGAAGAAGAACCTATTGACTTGGAAGAAGTAAATAAGCAGTTAGAACAAGACAATAAGGAAATAGCGGAACTTGAAGCAGAAATTAATGAGCAGTTGAAGATTTTAGGTGTAAAATTTTAGATATTTAGTAGTGGGAAGGTGAGATTTTCACTTTTCCACATTTGCTTGGGAACAGCGTAAATTATCTGCTGTAATGAAAGATTTTATTGTTCCAATGCGTGACAAACCAAAATTATTTGATGGTTGTATTCCTTGGACAAGAATAGAAGATAGCAAGGAGCTGACTTACAGTCACCTCCAAATTCCCCAGGGGTGCAATTTTTTACAGGTGAAGCTATAGAATTTTCAAGTGAAATTATAAGAAAGCAAGTACTATAACAATGTGTATATGATATTTTCGTGCATCAAATGCAAGGTGGCAAGCACTTTAGTATGATAACATAAATCTTGAGAGGAGGGACGTTGATGGAATGGCTTGATAGGATGAATGATGCTGTGGATTATATTGAATTGAATCTGGCAGATAAAATCTCGTATGATAAACTGGCACAGATTGCTTGCTGCTCAACATATCATTTTCAAAGGATGTTTTCATTCATTACTGGTGTACCGTTATCTGAGTATATTAGACGCAGGCGGTTGACAGTAGCAGCATTTGAGTTGCAAACGAGCAAAATAAAAGTGATAGATGTAGCAGTTAAATACGGGTATGAGTCGTCTGAAGCATTTAGTCGTGCCTTTAAAAATCTGCATGGCATAATGCCGATGTCAGCGCGCGACATTGGTGTTTCGCTCAAAGCCTTTCCCAAAATGACTTTCTCAATTTCAATCAAAGGAGTATCTGAGATGAATTATCGTATTGAAGTGAAAGAACCATTTGAGGTATTTGGACTTGAACTAAAAACAACTGTTGTGAATGGCAAATGTTACAAGGATATCCCGGAATTTTGGTCAGCATGCGGGCAGGACGGACGAGGTGAAGCTCTTCTTGAAGCAGCTGGAAAGAAACCTGGAGAACTGCTTGATGCCGGCGTAACATACGCCCATAATTCCAATGGAGATATGTCTTATATGCTTGGATGCATAAAGCGGAATCAAGTTGTTTCTCCTGAGTACACGACTTTAACAATACCAAAACAAACATGGGCAATATTTCAAACTGAATGGAAAAGTGAATGTGACGATGAAAAACTGCATGAAGTTTGGAAGAGAATCTATTCCGAGTGGTTTCCTGTGGCAAGCTATGAGCATGCGGATTGTGATTTTGATATGGAAATGTATTTTGGCAATTCGCAAACAGGATATAGTGCTGAAATATGGATTCCGGTTGCACATAAGTAACCACTATTAAATAAGTCTGTATCCAGTGATTTCTAAATAACGCATGAAATTTTATTCTCGAAAATGAGCGAGGCACCCTACGTCATTAATATGGTGCCAGCCACGTGACAAGTGACATAGAAAATGTTATGATTTTTTTCTTTTTATATCATAACTTAAACACAAGGATAACATAAAGCCAAGGGCTATAATAATAGTGGCAGCAAATAAAGCATGACTAAAACCATTATAGATTGCTTGTGTCTGAATTCTTGTGTTTAAAGCATCGCCTGCATTCTTTAAATAAGAATTTTGTCCTGCAGACATAAGTCCCATAAACAAAGGAGAACCAATGGCAGCACCAATCTGCATGGAGGTGTTAGTTATGGCAACGCCATCTGCTTGGTTTTTCATAGATAGCTGATTAAGTGCATTTGTCTGTGTTGTAGACATAGACATAGCAATTCCTAGGCAAACAAAGCAATACAAAATTGTTATGGTTACTATAGAAGTAGAAACACCAATATGTGACAATAGAGCTATAAAAATACACATCAATAATAATCCAGACGGAATTAGCACCTTACCACCTATTTTATCATATATCTTTCCCGTTATTGGAGTCATAAGTCCATTTAGAAGAGCTGCTTGGAACAAAGCTAAAGCAGAAACTAGAGAAGAGGTTTTTAAGCCTTCCTGTAACAGCATAGGTAAAATAATATTCATTGAAAATTGTATCATTTGCATTAATATTATAAGTATTACACCTATTGAGAATAAGGGATGCTTGAAGGCTCGTATTTCTAGTATAGGCTGTTTTAAAGATAGCTGGCGTTTACTAAATATAACTAAGGCAACTATTCCAATAACAAAAAATAGAACAATATTGATAACATTTCTTCCTAGGTCTCCTACTATACTTATTCCGTATATAATTCCGCCAAAACCAATAGTTGATAGTAAGATGGATAAATAGTCTATCTGGGGCTTTGTGATTAAAGAAACATTTTCTAAAAACAGAGTACCAGTAATTATGCAAATTATTGATAATGGAATTAATATAAGGAATAATGACTGCCAGTTGAAAAATTGTAGAAGTATACCGGAGACTATAGGTCCTAATGCAGGTCCAAAAAGGATAGCACAAACACATAATCCCATAGCAGATCCTCGTTTCTCAGGAGGGTTTATTGATAAAACAGTATTCATCATAATAGGCACCAGCATGCCTGTCCCTGTGGCTTGAATCATTCTTGAAGCTAAGAGAAATTGAAAAGAGCGTGATAATACAGCTAAGATAGACCCTAATAAAAATAATATCATTGCACTTAAAAATAGCTGTTTGGTGGTAAAAGTATGAATGAGAAAGGCGGTAACTGGCACAAGGATACCTACAATAAGCATATATCCAGTGGCAAGCCATTGTACTGTAGCAGCTGTAACCTGCATTTCTGACATTAACCTTGGTAATGCTACATTTAGTATGGTTTCGTTAAATAGTGAAAGAAAGCCAGCAAATAATAATACTGCCATCATAGCTTTAGTGTTATGCTGTTTTTCTCCTTGAAAATAAATTTTTTTCACTTCCATAGAATATCACTCCTTGAAAATATTTAGACCAGTCTCTATATAAAACGAAAAATTTAATGCGTTCTATATATAAACTGAAAGACAAATTCATTAAAGTTTAAAGGTAAGCATCCTGTTAAAATCCCATATTTAGATATAGGATTTTAACAGGATGCTTAATTGTTTGCTTACTTCCTGAAGAGGTGAGGTATCTTTTTTTGTAACAGATAACGTAATAGCTCCTTCTATCATTAATTGAATAGTCATGCCAAGCCCTTCAGCTGTTTCTTTCGGAAAACCGTTTTGTATTAACTTATCCGCGTATATATTTTGTAAAGCTGAGAAGGCATCTTTGCAAGCTTCTCTTAAAAGTTCATTGTGTAAATGAGTTTCTAAAGCCAAAAGGCTTATAGAAATTCCATCAAGTTTATATTCTTTATTTAAACATTCAATTATATTTTCTATATTATATTGAAAAGCTCTAATAGGATCTGAATACTTGTCTAAAGAGGTTTTTACTTTTTTTTCTATGAATTCACTTGCTAGTTTTATTGCTTCTAAGGCTAATTCCTCTTTCCCATTTGGAAAGTAATAGTATAGAGATCCTTTTGGTGCATTACTTTCTTTTAAAATTTCATTTAATCCAACAGCATTGAAGCCTTTGATTTGAAAAAGTTTTACAGCTGTAGTAAGTATTTTTTCTCTTGAATCAGTTTTTGTATTCATAAACTTGACACCTCTGCATTTCAAATTATAATGACTGGTCTATATGTATTATACTTTTTATATTTTAATTATGTCAAGAAAAAATTGTGTCATGTTGTCACGTGCCAGCCACGTGACAAGTGTGAGCCACAATGGATGGATAAAATGTTTGATATTGAAATGAAAGTATCAGATTTTCATTCCAAGGTAAAAACGTGATAGTATAATATTATTGATTTAAAGATTAGTTTATTTTTCGATTATCCATCAATACGAGAAGGTATATTAAAACAATATAAAATGATTATTCAAAAAGTAAATATTCTAGGAGCAAGAATCTCACTGTGCACGCAGGTGGTTATCCTACATTTAAAAAAAGTAGTACAAAAAGAGATGATTATACGTAATGTTACAAAGATTATTATGAGAATGTACTATATGAAAATTTGAAAGACATAATTATAAATAGTCAGGAAACTATGACATAATTGCGACACAATTAGGAGTGTTATAAATGGCAAAAGTTATTTTAATTTGTGGAAAAATTTGTAGTGGAAAAACTCATTATAGTAAAAAACTTGTTAATGACTATAATGCAGTAATTTTATCCTGTGATGAAATTGAATACGAAATTTTTCATCATGAACTTGGAGAAAAGCATGATGAAGTAGCAAAAGATATTCAAAGATATTTGCATAAAAAAGCATCAGAAATCGTTCTGGCAGGAAGTAATGTAATACTTGATTGGGGTTTCTGGAGCAGAGAGGAACGAGAACAGGTATCCGAGTATTATAAAAAGCAAAATATATTTTATGAATGGCATTACATTGATATATCAATAGATAAATGGTATCAAAATATCAATTCTCGTAATGAAGCGGTTTTAGCAGGTAATACAACAGACTATTTTGTAGACGATGGTTTGATTGAGAAACTGAATTCTTTGTTTGAAATACCTAAGAAAGAAGAGGTTGATGTTTGGCATGTTAATCAAAGAAAATGAAAAATAAGTCCTGAAATTAATAATACATATTAGGGTTGTTAATAAAAAGTTAACAACCTTTTTTGCTTACAAATTACTTTGAAATATTACAACCTAATAGGCTATTACGTGTGTTTTGACTTCCGCGAGTATAGGTGTATTACAACAACTATCTAACAACTCTATTATAACAATATACACAGAATACATCGTTTACATCGAAGGATACCCATATAACTAAAAGTGCCTTAAAAAGCAATATTATCCATTTTGGTATAATTATCTAAGAGAAATAATTTTTAGGAGGAAAGTATTGTGACTAATCAAGATATTTTAAATGTTGAGGATGTATTTAATATGCTAGATTCTAAACTTGCTGACCAAGCAACACAATGGAATAATTTTTACTCAAAGAGATGGGCTAAGGCTCCATTTATAGTACATCCTGACTTACCAGATGAAAATCTAAAAGAATATTTTAAAAGTGGAGCAATTGCTCCAAAGACAGTTCTTGAACTTGGATGTGGTGAGGGTAGGAATGCGGTATATATGGCTAAACAAGGTTGTGAGATAATAGCAGTAGATTTATCAGAATTAGCAATTGCTAACGCTAAGGTATTTGCTGAAAACAATAATTGTAATATTAATTTTATGTGTAAATCAATTTTTGAATTAGATAGCAATACATATGACTTTATATATGATAGTGGTTGCTTTCATCACTTGCCACCGCACAGAAGAATTTCATATGTGGAACTATTAAGGAGATCATTAAAGCGAGGTTCTTACTATGGTCTAATATGTTTTGCTTGGGGAGAAAAATGTGCAGATGAAGTTACAGATTGGGAATATTATGAGAAACGACGTGTAGGTGTTGCCTTTACCAGGGAAAAACTTGAGCAATTATTTAGTAAAGACTTTGAAGTTGTAGAGATAAGAAAATATAAAGATGGAATAGAAGGTACTTTACAAGGTTTAGGTTTTATGTGGACAGCATTGTTTAAAAGGAAATAACTTGCGGAGCTAGACCCTTGGAAAAGCTAAAATAAGGATGTAAAATATTGTTAGACATTATAAAAGCGAGAAGAGCAAGAGTTTATTGTGTTAAGGAGAACAATATGATTGAAAAAATAGCGTTTAATCTCGGAAGAAATGACGAAGAACCTAATATTGCTTTGGCAATTGAATTAAGTAATTCGAAGGATCTTAAGGGAATAGAAGAAATTGTTGATGGATTGAAAAATAAAAAAGAGCAAGTGGCGAATGATTGTATAAAGGTTCTTTATGAAATAGGTGAAAGAAAGCCAGAATTAATTGCAAATTACGTTTTAGATTTTATCCAACTCTTAAAATCAAGAAATAACAGACTTGTTTGGGGAGCTATGACAGCAATATCAAAGATTACAGTTCTAAAGCCAAAAGAAGTGTTTGAAAATATAGAAATTATTATTGATGCATATGAAAATGGAAGTGTAATAACTAGAGATAATAGTATTAGTGTGTTTGCAGAATTAGCAAAAGCGGATAAAAAATACGAAAAAATTATGCTAACAAAAATAATTCAACATTTAGAAACTTGCAGACCCAAGGAAGTTGGTCAACATGCAGAGAGAGCTTTTATTTGTATTAATCAAGAAAATTCTAACGAATTTTTATCTGTACTATTAAAAAGAAGAAATAATTTATCAGATTCACAAAAAAAGAGAGTAGACAAATTAATCAAGAAAATTAATATATAGGCGGGGTCAGACCCCTGGAAGGAAAATGGAAGTTAAAAAGCGATTGACTAGCAAAATAAAAGAAAAATTTAATCAATAACTTATCCTTTTTATATATGAGAATGTATGAGATATATGTTATGATTATCCTAATATTGACACATAATTACAGATAAATGTGAGCGCTAAAGCTTAGATTAATTTAATAGGAGATTTTATATGGAAATAAACAGATGCATCATATGAATATATTTATGTAAAGAATGAAAATCAAGATACATTTATGAAAGTCATAGAATATCTAAAAGAAAACAACCTTAAGCTTGTTGGTGCTGCTCATGATTATAACTGTCCAGAAGATAGACAAGGATATATCTTTTTTCCGATACGAAGAGTGTGAGGAAATAAGCATAAAACCGAATATTAATTATAAGCGCCTTGATATTCTATGGTGAATTTTACGGCGTTTTTAATTTGTAATTCAATAAAAAAGGAGGTTGCAAAAATGCAAATGCAAAAAATCGATTTTTTTGATTCTTTCTGTGATTCTTTGAGACAAGCTGGGTTTTCAATTGGAGGAAGCAATGACGAAGGTATATTTTCACTAAGTACATATTTTTCTGATAATATAATTGCATATACCGGCAACAGAGAAACTGATCCGTGGGAGTGGAGAATGCGTGGAATCACTGAATGTAATGATCTGCTGTATGGAAAGTTATTTTATGAAAATTTTATAACCCAAATATATTAGAAAGGATAGACAAGTGGAGGATATTATTGTAGAGGTCAAGCCTCAAATTGAATTAATGAATAGCATATGGAAAAAAACAAAACTCATATCATTATATTATTATAAATTTATCCCATGGCAGTTTTGGCATAAGTTTTAAGAATAATTATAAATTTGATATGTTTAATATAATGACTCTATTTAAAATCTGTGATAATGAGGAAGAAAATGAATTTTGCAGAGGAGCGTTATCCACTAATGTTACGATCCATGAATTTGTACATCCATTAATTAATCCTCTAACAGAAAAGTTTAGCGAGTTAGTAAATAAGTATCAAAAAGCATATGAATGGCTAAAGCTATATAAACAGCCTGATTTTCAGTCAGGATATGGTGATTGGGCCGAATGTGTAAATGAACATGTTGTACGAGCAATAGCTATTTATCTTGCTAGGAAATTAGGCGAAAAAGAGTACGCTGCTAAACATTTAGAGTATGATATGAAAATACGATATATGTATTTACCTGCTCTACTTGATAAATTTCAATATTATGAAAAACACAGAGATATTTATAAAACAATAGATGACTTTTATCCAGAATTAGTGAAGGTATTTGCAGAAAAGGTATAAAATTTCAGATTGGAGAAGAACTATGATACTTTTAAGCGATGAAAGAATTACAAAGATAAATTGAACCGATAATAAGGAAAAAATGATATCCTTACGACAAAGGCATAAGAGAATTTTAATTGATGAAACAAGAAGCCAGATAGCCAGCAAATCAGATTTATTTTGTTATGCCAGAGAAGCAGTTCTTGAGAAATTAATTAGCAAGAAGAAACTGTTTCCAGTTTTTTCTATGGGGTCAGGTCCATAAAAAGGTTATGCTTGCACTAATTGGATTTAAATGAATATTACCCAATGATTTTATTGTAAACATAATTAAGATATTAAAGCATTAAGAGAACCTTTATTTTTGAGTATCTTTCTTAATTTACATTTTTTGTGTTGTGTACCTGACCCCATTGTAAAAACTGGAACGTAGTGATTAGTTTTTACTTGCTAATGCTGAAGATCAAATTACAAGAATGCGTGACGAGGTAAGAATTACTTGGAAGCAAAATGAAAAAGGACTTGCTTTGATTGGATATGTAATTGTGGATGGTAAAGATATAATAGGAAATGCTTATATTAGAAATACTATTTTTTATAACGAAATGCCTACAGCACTTCAAGCCTTACGACAAGCTGATAGATTCTTGTTTGACAGGAAACCTGATCTTGATAACACACCAATTTTTATTCACTTTATGTCAAGTATTCCTGCATATGACAAGATATATAGTTTTGGAGTTATTGGGATTTATAAGTAACTGAGATATATTTACATATAAGGAAAGACAAGTACATTCAGAGCGGATAAGAGAATTATCAGAAGACCTGCAAAGCAGTTTCATGCGTAACTATGAAAAACATGATATTCCTCAAAATGCCGTAACCTGCTATTTTAGAAAAGTGTAAGTTGGGTTATAATATATATAGGGTTTCTATATGTAAACTTGACTTATACATGCCGAATTATCGAAAGCTTCAACGATCATTCTCGGCGTGTATAAGTTAATAGTTGAAGTTGGATATCTCTATATAATGAAAAGAAAATTAGATGGAAGTGATGAAATGGAGTTTAAACCACTGCCAATAGGAATAGACAATTTTGAAAAGTTAATAACTAGAGGATATTATTTAATAGATAAAACCTTGTTAATAAAGGATTTACTAGATAAAAAAGCTGACGTAAACTTATTTACAAGACCGAGAAGGTTTGGCAAAACTTTAAATATGAGTATGATCCAATACTTCTTTGAAAAAGGTGAAAAAGACAATTCTTACCTTTTTGAAGGTTTAAATATAAGAAAATGTGGAGAAAAGTATACTTCACATATGGGACAGTACCCAGTTATAAACTTAAGCTTAAAATCTGCAAAGCAGCCAAACTTTGAATTAGCATTAAAGTGTATAAAAGATGAAATAACTGATGAGTTTAGAAGACATGCTTATATTTTAAATAGTGATAAATTAAGTGATGAAAAAGAAAAGTATATGAAGATTTCAAGAGGGGACGATGATGTAAAACTATATGTAACATCATTAAAATTCCTATCTCAATGTTTAGAAAAATATCACGAAAAAAAAGTAATAATTCTTATTGATGAATATGATGTGCCTCTTGAAAATGCTTTTTTTGAAGGTTTTTATGATGAGATGATTGCTTTTATAAGATCGCTTTTTGAATCGGCATTAAAAACTAATTCTTCATTAGAATTTTCAGTTATAACAGGATGCCTTAGAATTTCCAAAGAGAGCATTTTTACTGGACTTAATAATTTAGAAATCATCTCCATATTAAACAAATTGTATGATGAATATTTTGGCTTTACTCAAGCTGAAGTAAGCAAGATGCTCTTGGACTATGGATTAAGTGAAAAAGAACAATTAATTAAGGATTGGTATAATGGATATATTTTTGGGGATGCTGAAGTTTACAATCCTTGGAGTGCGATAAGATTTGTAAAAGATTTAACAGTGGACAAAGATACATTTCCTTCCTCGTATTGGGCAAATACAAGTTCAAATAGCATAGTTAGAAGCCTAATTGATAAAGCTGATACAGCTACAAAAAAAGAGATAGAACTTTTAATTGAAGGAAAAACTGTAGAGAAACCAGTTCATGAAGATATAACCTATGATGAGATTTATGATACCATGGATAATCTATGGAACTTCATGTTTTTTACGGGATATTTTAAAAAGGTATCTGAAAGAATTAGTGAAACTAATCAAAAATATGTGACCTTGGAAATTCCAAATGAAGAAGTAAAATATATTTTTAGAACTAAAGTATTAAGATGGTTTCAAGATAAAGTGAAGGCAAGGGATTTAAGCAAGCTTTACACTGCCATAATAAATGCAGATTATAAAACCTTTGAAATTGAACTTGGGAGACTTTTAATGGAAACAATAAGTTTTAACGATGCCTATGAAAATTTCTATCATGGTTTTGTAGTGGGAGCACTAGCAAATATGCATGATTACATTATAAAATCAAACCGAGAGGGTGGAAAAGGCAGAAGTGATTTATTTATAAAGTCTGTATCAAAAAGAGGTGTAGCTATAGTCATTGAATTTAAAATTGCTAAAAACATAGATGACCTAGAAAAAAGAGCGGATGATGCTCTAAAGCAGATTAAGGAAAAGGGTTATGATATGGAACTTCGTAGCGAAGGATATAAAAATATCATAAGTTATGGAATAAGCTTTTGTGAAAAGGATTGTTATGTTAAATTAGCGGATTAAAGAAATGAAGATAGAGCTAATGATTGAATGATATATTGGATTCACTCATTAGCTCTAAGTATGCACCTCCAAATTCCTTAGAGGTGCAATTTTTATAATAGTTGAGTTAGAAAACCTATATAGTCTTTGCACTTGGTCTTGTCATGTTAATAGTTGCAATCGTAACAAGATGAATCAAAATAGATAGGGTTCACGTATTTACCACAAGGATAGTACTCTTTCATAACTTCTGGTGGAACAATTTGACCCTCTGGTATATTCTTTGCTGTATAAGGGAATCCCTGGGACACCTGATTGTTTCTGTATAAAAGGGTGAGAGGAACTAAAGGCAGATTGCTGGCATCAATCCAAGTAAACCCATTTTCAGGCGTAACATAAGGTGGACGTGATGCTCCAAAACTTACAACAAGATTTACATAACCCTTTTTATCAATAGCGGCTTGAAAGTCACTAAGGGTGTAGAGCCCCAACAAGCCTACTCGCGTTACAAAAGACATACTCCAGTATCGCATGTCCTCATTTCCTAAGATTCCGATATTATGATATGTGTCAGGAAATGTAGGAGCTTTCCAGCGAATAAATAACAGCTTACATTGATCTCTTTTTATTTGATCTGAAAGTATATAGACTGTATTTAGATCAGGTTGTAAAATTCTTGTTGCAATGACACCTAGACGACTCCAGATTAAATCGCAGTTTTGTCTAGCTGTATCACTAAAACACTGGAACGAAGTTTCTTTGCTAAAAAGACTTGTTGGGGCTAGTGGATTTTCTAGTAGGGCTGGTTTTTCAAAAGCTCCAGCAATGTTTGTTTTACTGAAATCTTTTCTTGATGAGCAATAAGAAATTTCAGGAAGTCCTACACCACCCGTTTTATCATAGCCAAGGCTCGGAACGTAAATTCGCAGTCCAATAAGCCCAAATCTATTAGGCGTACCATCTTTTAGAGTTCCAGCATAATGGGGAGAAATGGATATATGACATTAAACCAGCTAAACTTGCACAAAATGATAAAGAAAAACTCCTGATTAGAATCAATAAATTAATTTCTACGTCAGTAAGGCTGAAAAAGGAAATCAATAGAATTAAGATATGTGCAGGACGAGTATATTTATACCACCTCGTTGAACAATTTATTCCAAAGGATTTAGATATTCAGGCAACTGAACCTTTGATTGATGGAAAATATATAGAATATCCATTTGCTAGGGTAACTTTATTTGACAAGGATGGGGAAAAGTGTTCAGCAGATTGGTTGAGGCACACGGGTCAATGGTATAACCTGAAAGAAGCTGATCTGGATCAATGCTTAACCTTTATTGCAGAAAACCCGCAATGGTTTTAGCAAGGGTATATAGTAGCAAGGAACTGACTTTCAGTCACCTACCAATTCTCCAGCAGAATGTGCGAAAAAAGCAAATAAGAAAAAGACTATTATAGCAAATTAGTTAATACTAAGCTGCTGTAATAGTCTTTTTGTATTTTTCCCAAAGTGACGAATCTCTCACCTAAATGTCACAGAGCTGTAAGCTCAAAGTCCTATTATATAGTTAAGCCACGAGAAAGAAACGATAAAAAAGGAGTGTAACAACATTTATGAAAATTAGTATCAAGAACGTGAGTATGACATATAAAACAGGAAAAAGGGCGTTAAGCAACATGAATTTGGAAATGAACAGCCCAAATTTTATAGGACTTTTGGGCCCCAACGGTGCTGGAAAAAGTACCTTTATGAAACTATTGGTATCGAAGATAATACCGACAGCCGGCGAAATAATTGTTAATGGTAAACCAATCCAAAAACACGAAAAAGAACTCAGAAAGCAATTGGGTTATTTGCCACAAAGCTTTGGTTTATATGACGAATTAACAGTTTATGAGTTTTTGGATTACATGTGCGCATTAAAAGAAATTAAAAATAACGTAAAAGATATTATCAGACAAGCTATTGAACAGACTAATTTACAAGAAAAAAGAAATTTCAAAATTAAAACTCTTTCAGGCGGTCAGAGGCAGCGTGTTGGTATAGCACAAGTATTACTTGGAAATCCTGAGCTTATCATTTTAGATGAACCTACAGTTGGACTTGACCCAGAAGAAAGAATTAAATTCAGAAATGTATTTTCACAGACTGCAAATGACAAAATAGTATTACTTTCCACTCACATCATCGATGATATACAAGCCATTTGCAATAGAATTATAATCATTAATAAGGGTACAATTTTATTTGACGGAACTTCGCCGGATTTAATAAAAGCTGTACACGGACGTGTTGGTTTTATTGAGGAAAAAAATAATGAAGCTTTAGAAAAAAGAATTGGAGGTAAGTACAAAATCACATCTAAATTGTTTACTGGTAATGGCATCTCTTGTCGTGTTATCGGCAAAGAAATAGAAAGCTCTATTCCACTGATAGAGCCTACACTTGAAGATGCGTACACCTATGTTATACACAATGGGGGTGTGTATTAAATGAAAAATACATTCTTTGCCTATGAAACAAAGAGGATTTTAAAGTCTAGATTTACTCAAATAATAATCTTGTTGGCAGCAGTTTTTCCTTTACTTGGGGCGATATTATCACCCTACATTAGTCAAGATATTAGCACCATGGTATTAGGAATGAATAGTGCTACTCTTTTATCTCAAACCATACTTTTTCCAGCAAAGGTAGGTGCAGTATTTTCAACTCTTGCGTTTATTGCATTAACAGTTTTTGAGTTTGACAAAATACTTAGATTTAGAGTCAATTATATTATTGAACCAATATCAAGTTCCATAAAGATAAATTTAACTAAAATTATAGGGTTAATGTGTGCTGGCTTTATTTCAACACTATGCTCAATGATAATTATGATTCCTTACTACATATTTAAGGTTGGTAGTCTAGCTAATTTTGGCTATTTACTAATCAGTTATCCATTAATAATTTTTGGCGCAATTGTTTTAGCGATTCTTATGACCGCAGGATTTTATCTTTTATTTAGGAATGTTAATATAACCTGCATTATTATGTTCTTAGCGGTGCTATTTAGCTTTTTAACAGGAATAATAGATTATCAATATATGTGGGTTCAGACAGGTGCTAGTGGACTGTCTGAAAACTTTGGAAGTGGACATATAATTTTAGGAATGCTTTGGAATAGGTTGTTTGGGTTATCGGTAGCTATGTCTATATTTTTATTTGGGATGCTTAGCAATAGGTGCTATGAAAAAGGGCTATTTAAATCTCTTTTTAAAAATTGTAGAAAATATAAGCTGTTACCATTTTGCTTCTTGATTTCTACTTTAGCAATATTTATTGTTTTTAAAAATGAACCAATTTTTAAAAATCTTTCGCTTATGGATTTTTCGTCAATATTGATTAGCGGTAAAAAAGAAACACCTGTAAACACAAAGGTTATAGGAGCTTCAAATATATTTGTAAAGCTTAAGATAGAAAAAGATAAACAAAAAGCTAATGGGATTTGTTTTCAAGAATTGCAAAATGTTACGGATAAGCCTCAAAAGGTATATTTTGATTTAGCATATGGCTACCATGTTAATGAGATCAAGTTAGGCAAAATACGTATAAGTTGTACACAAGTCTCTCCTAAGGTTTTGAATAGTGCAAAACTTGGAAATGTTTTTGAAATAAGCATTCCAAGAAACACTAAAGCTAAATTAAGTATAAGGTATTCAGGTGTACCGAAAGTCATAAGTATAAATAAAGATTTTTCCCAAGGAATTAACAAAAATTATGTAAGTCTAAGTGGTGCTAAAGCCATTGCGCCTGTTGTTTGTGTTAAGCAAAAGGATAGGAGTATTGAAGGTACAATAAAAATGGATTCAAAGTTTACAGTCATAACTCAGGGAGAGAAAAATCGTAAAATTTCTGAGCACGGTGGTTTTGCTACCTGGAGCTTTTCTTGTGATGAACTAAGCGAATTATCTTTGACAGCTGGACGATATGGAATATTTGAAAGAAATGTAATGGGGACAAATGTGGAGTTTTTCTATCCATTGGCTGCGAGAAAAGAATTTGAATCTAGAGGAAATGACACGCTAGATATATTCTCATTCTTTTCGAAAAAATTTGGGCCGCTAGGAAAAGATAATCTTAAAGTAGTTATAACCTCAGGAGTATTTGGTCAAGGTGGATTCAAAAAAGGTAATATTTCATGCGTTTCTGAAGATTGTTTAACGAAAAAATCTAACGCAGATTCACCGCAAGCTTCTTCTTCTGACACTTTTGCTTTGCTTACTCATGAAATTGCTCATCAATGGTGGGGCGGTGGAATAGATGTATCTAACGCAAACAGTCATAACAAAATAGATAAAAATCATGATGAATGGTCAGATGATGATTTCGCAGAAATGAGCACTTATTTATTCTTGAAAAATAAATTTGGAGAAGCTTATGCAGAGAAGTTATTGGCGAAAAAGTGGAAAGCAGGAGTAGAAGAATTAAATCGAAACTTTTATCGAAGAAATCCTGAATATATGAGCAGATTATCAATGCTTCCAAAGTATTACGTCTCATTATTTTTAAGAGCTTATAAACAATATGCTTTAGGACCACTTGAAGTTTATAATGTATACAAGCACATTGGTGAAGACAAGTATTTTGATGCTATGAGAGTTATTTATAAAAAATATTATGATAAAAAGGATAATAAACTGTCTTTTTCTGAGTTTTCAAATATTACTAAGGGTACAGGGAGGTAAGCATTAATGAATATGAAAATTCTTAAATATGAACTGAAGAGATTAATTTTTTCAAGGATGTTTGTAATAACTTTCATAATTGCACTTTTCTTTTCAGTGCTTGATCTATATACACAAATAATACAAGGTGTTTCTGGTACAGCGCCTTTTTCTAAGTGGAGTTATTGCAAGTTTTTGTGTGATATAAATACGATTATGTTACTAATTTTTATGCTTTCTTGTACAGGACTTTTTTCTAGAAACGAGCAAAGAGTAAGAGAAATTACTTCATGTACGTCTTTACCGCAGAAAAAGTATTTGGCTACAAAATGTTTTGCCTTATTTATTTCTTACTTAATCATTGCACTATGCTGCATTTTAATAAGCTTAGCATTCTATAAGACAACCTTTAATTTTAGAAGTTTTCAAAATTTTTTATTACCGATGTTAATAATATTACTTCCAACTTTCGTGTTTGTTTTTGGAACTAGTATGTTTTTAGGCAGTAAAGGTCAAACTTTGCTTTATGCTTGGATTCCAATTGTTTTGATTTTGTCACTTATAAGTTTTAACAAAGCACCTTTTATTGATATTTTTGCCAAGGGGTATGTGACTTATATGCCTACAGTTCTACCTGTGGATAGTATTGGGGAACCTGTCTTTAGGTTGTCTTTAAATTTTATAGTGAGCAGATTTGTATTTATTCTAGTAGGAATGGTTTTATATATGACTTCATTTAAGAGGCTTTCTATAAAATCTTAAAAAGGTAGTATAAGTCTGTTAAGACAAAAGCTAATTTTTGTACGCTACATTCAGGGAGCTGGCAGTACCGTTAGCAACCAGTCATTAGTTAGTCTTGGGTTTATCATGGTGACATGGTTGGAGTAATCCGCCGTATAACACAGTTTATGAACCAGTAGAGACAATGGACGAACTAGAGGTAACATACGGAACAGAAATGAACTTGTTCAAGAATATACTAAGAGTAGATGAAGATATATAAGTTGTGAAAGTTCTAATACATTCTGACTTCTAAAAGATCCTAGGGTCGAACCGATTCAGCAGTGATATTTTAGAAGCCACGATGTAAGAACTTTATTGCAACTTATATAGCTACACTATGAAATTTATTAGCTACTAATAAACTTACTAATATCTTCTATCTGATAAGTAGATTGGATATAATGAGAGCATCAAAGGAAAACAACAAAATTGATGGAGGTAAGATATTGTGCTAAATGAAAATGTAAAAAACTTATTAAAGAATGGAATGTGGGATTTGGCAACTTGTGCCAATAATCAACCCAATGTGATACCAGTTGCATTCAAGGATGTAACGGAAGACGGAAAGTTACTTGTAGGTGATGTTTTCTTAGAAACAACACTTGATAATATTAGAGCGAATGGTGGAAAGATTGCAATTTCTGTCTATGATGCAGAAAATTTGGAAGGATATCAGATTAAGGGAACTGCTGAATATATAACAGAAGGAGCAATTGTTGATACTTTTAAAGCAATGGTGGAAAAAATGTTTAATGGAGCTGCAACTGCTAAAGGAGCCTTGGTAATAACTCCTGATAAAGTAATCATTACAACTCCTGGTGCTGATAATAAAAAAGTACTTTAAAGAATATGGATGGATGTGGAGATGATAATTTTCACATCCATTTTTTGGAGACAAAGCGATGAAAAAGCTGGTATATATAGATTCAAAAAAATGTATTGGCTGTGGGAAATGTGTATCCTTATGTCATAGAAACGCTCCCTCTTTTCAATTAAAGCAAATAAAAGCAACTAATAAATTTGATAGTTACTATGAAAAGTAAAGGACACAAGATATAATGAAGAGAAAAAAGGAGTTGATATGATGTACCAAAAGAAAATAAAACCAGACATTAGGTGTCCATTAGAATATGGATTGGAAATATTTGGAGGCAAGTGGAAATCTAGGATTGTCTGTGTGCTTGCAGCTAAGAAAACACTTCGATATAGTGAGGTGCGCAAGGAAATGAGTAATATTACGGATGCTGTTTTAGCATCTACATTAAAAGAAATGATCGCAGATGGAATTGTGGATAGAAAGTCATATGATGAAATACCACCCAAGGTAGAATATTCTCTTACTGAGAAAGGTAAATCTGTAGTCTCAATTTTACAGAGTATCTGCAAGTGGTCAGGTGTATTTTATAAAGAAGATGTGGAAAATGTCATGACCCAATGCCAGAAATGCGATCATAAATAAAGACAGGATGTGAAGATATGATGCTGTGTTTGCCAGCATTAATCTTAATATGCCCTGTTATCCGGAGTCTCTGTCTGGAAGAGCAATTGTGCTCAATGAAGATATTGATAAGCTAATAACTGACCTGAAGGAGGAACCAAGTGCAACATTGACATGGGCATTTCTTGGATTAAGGATGAAAAAAGTTTATCAGGCGCATTATCGTTTTATAAATGTAATCCTGAGTTTGTTCCTGATTTATTGTGTTTATAATATTGTGACAAGTTAGAAGTGATATGTGGGTGCGAATAAAAGGAACTGCACCTCTAAATTCCCAGGGGTGCACTTTTATAGCATTTATGATATAGAGCGTTTCTTGTTTGAAAATGAAGGACTATGTATAGTGAAACTACATCGAAAAGCAGGTGTAAAAAATTCATTATTTAAATAGGCATTGAAAGCAAAAATTTGTTTCTTTAAAAGAGGTTTAGATAAATAATAGCTTTTTTCATATACTAAAGCTATAAATAAAATTGAAAGGACAACTAAAGAAGCTATGAAAAAGAGTAGGTATTTTGCAGCAATACTTCTAATCAGCATTTTAATCCAATTAGTTATGTTAATTAAGCCTAAACAAGTTTATGGATTCGACTCTTCATTAAACCTAAAGTTAATAGAAGTGATGGAAAAAGATACTACAGGAAAGGGGATTAATGATAAAATTAAAATATTAGCAGATGAAAAGGGACAAGGCTATTTAGTAGATATTGTTCAAAAGCATGGTAAAAGCTATAGACTAAAACCAAGTAACAAAAGTTATCACTACTTAGCTCCATATGCTTCATTTATGAGATTAAATGTTGTTGTTGCGGATGTAAATAATGATAGAATACCTGAAATAATAACTTGGGGAAGTTTAACACATGAAAATGATATACATATCTTTCAGTGGAATGGATCAGATTATAAAAAGAAGAGAAATTAGAATGGAGCGAAACAAACAAGGTTGCACCGATAAAGGATAATTGGAGATTTAAGGTCCTTATTTTTAGAATAAAAGGTTCGCAAGTATATCCTGAAGAAAAAATTATGGAGGTTCAAACAAAGCTAACGGATATAGAGAAGAAGGAATACAAAATAAATGAAGTTAAGTTTATAGCAAGAAACTGACTTTCAGTCACCTCCCAATTCCACAGGTGTGCACTTTTAGTACCATATGCAGCTAGAATGTCCACTTATGCTATTTTAATACTTGCAGTTATAAATGCCATTTATGGACTGTTTCCAAAAACTAATTATATTTAAAGCTTTTGTAGTTTTATGGAGCTTGCTGTAAACAGAAAATTCTGATAGCATTGAAAGGGACAGGTACATTATAGAGATTGGAAGCTAATTGAGCTATTATTTTTTCTTTTTAGGAAATTATGTTTTTGGGGAAGTGTGGATAACTTTTAATTAATATCAAGATACACCACTAAATAGGAGAAAAGGTGGTTGCTAAATAAAAAAACGGTACAGCGTGTTTACGAAGAAGTTAAAAAAAGACAGTAATATATTTTGAAGTTAGTGAATTAAGATAGAAAGGTAATAGAATTAATAAAATAAAAGTAATTTGTTAATATTAAGAGTTAGGGCATTAAAAATGGTTACATCCGACGGAGGCATTTGGAGTGAGTTTAGCAATTATCCGTGTCTTTTAGGCAAATTTCCGTTAAGATGGCGAATTGTTTGAGGTGTAGCCGAGTTATGAGCCATTAGGAAATTTGACTAAAAGATGCGGTAAAATTGCTTAATGAGCGGAACTAGCCGACATAGGGTGCAACCATTTTTTATGAGTGAAAGGATTAGATTATGGATAAATTTTTAATAAAGAATACTACAAAAGAACAAAGAGAGCAGATTGTAAAAGAGTCACTTGGATATAGCGATATTGGATGTGATGACTGCGGTGCTAGTTATGGTTATGATATGTATCAGCCATATATTGATGGTGAAAAAGAACTATCAGAGATTTCAAAAGCTTTTCATGCTTCTTATGTTAGCGAGCATTTGGATGATATGAATAGAGGCTGCGGCTATATTGGGAAATAAACTATCACAAGTTAAATATAAAAAGGAGAGTTTTTATGCATTCAAGAACTAAGGCAAATATAAGTGAAGAAAATTTGTTACAGATGATTGAAGTGGCTGGTATCAAGGATTTAATAAATGTAGAGGAGCTAACTGGTGGAGAATTTAATGTTGCTTATATGATACATACCGAAACTGCAAGATATATACTAAAGATTGGACCAAGTGAGGGCACAAACATGCTTACCTACGAAAAAGGTATTATGGAGGTTGAGCTTTGGGCCTATGAACAGCTTAGAAAGCACACTGATATAAAGATACCAGAAATATTACACAGTGGTCACGAGATAATCGGTAATCATTGGTTTATCATGAGCGTGCTCCCAGGAAAACTACTATGTGACGTAGAGCTCACTGAAGAGCAGCTGTATCACTGGCAATATCAGTTTGGAGAGGCTTTAGCACAAATGCATAACATCAAAAATGAGAAATTTGGTTATACTCAAGTAGGGCTTCATGATACTTGGAAAGATGCATACTATGATATGATATTCAATCTTATAGAAGATGCTGAAAAGCAAGGTAATATGCTGCCAGAACTTTCTCAAATACTTCGTTTTATTAGAAAATGGGAAGGTGCTCTTGAGGAGGTAAAGGTACCTAGACTTATCCATTATGATCTGTTTGACAATAATGTTTTTATCGATAAAGCTGGAAATTTTGCTGGACTTATAGATACCGAAAGATGTTTTTTTGGTGACTATTATGCTGATTTTTTTGCCATCGATTTTCTTGGACACCTAGAAGATAATAAGGGTTTAATAGATGGATATAATTCTGCTGCTGAAGAAAAAATCGAGTTTACGCCTTATGCAAGAGCAAGAGTAGCCCTATCTCGTTTAATGCTGGGTCTGTTAATGTTTACGGAAGGAACCACAAGACTTGCGCTTTCTGATCCACAGCATTGGGAAAGGAAACATTTAGCGTCGCTTATAATCAACTTTGCTTTGCATGAACTTGACTAAATTCACCTCTAAATTCCACAGGGGTGCAATTTTTAATGATGTTTTTTGCCTCAGAAAAAAGAGCAAAAATATAGATAACACAGCAAGAAATATGAAAAAAGAAGTTTTTTGAACTGGTATTCTGTAAATGAAGAAGGTGAAACTCGTGGATAATAATACACAAGTGATTCGGTTTTTAATTGAATATATTGAAGAGCATATTACAGAAGAAATAAATTTGGATAGACTTGCTGTTGCAACAGGGTATTCACAATATCATTTGCACAGGATGTTCAGTGGAATAGTTGGATTTCCGCTACATCACTATATCAAGAGAAGACAATTAACAGAAGCTGCAAAAAGCTTGATCTTTACTGAAAACCAAATTATACAAATAGCTTTAGATGCAGGTTATGAATCTCAACAAGCCTTTTCATTAGCATTCAAGAACATGTATAAATTAACGCCTCAAAAATTTCGATTAAAACACCAGTTTCATCCGATACAGTTGAAATTTGAAGTGAGTGGAATCCTTACTAATTTAAAAGGAGACCGAATTATGGATATAGAAATGATTGAAAAAGAAGAAATTACTCTGGTGGGATTTAAAGCAAATACAAAGAAAGGCTTTTTTGTTATTCCACGACTTTGGCACAAATTGCACAAGGAAAAAAGCCGAATTAAAAACAGAGTAGATTTAGATTATGTTGTTGGAATCAATGACTATTCTAATGAGTCTATACTTAAAGAGAAATACCCGACTTTTGAGTATTATGCTGCTGTTGAAGTGAGTAAACCAGAGGAAATAGCATCAGACATGAGTGTATTGACACTAGCCGCTGGGAAATATGTTGTATTTATTTATCATGGAAAAGCAAAGGATTCTATGCAGCCAGTAATGGACTACATTTATAAAGAATGGTTCCCCCAATCTAATTGTCAGCTTAATGATAAAGCTCGTGTGGATTTTATTCGATATGGAGAGAAAACTGATGAAAAAGGGAACAACAAAATTGAGGTATGGGTTCCGATCATTTCATAGATAATAGTTAATTATACAATCATGAATTAAAGAAAGCGGAGCTTTCTTTATTACTATATAACATGTGGGAATCCTGTATGATAAAGGTTAGCAACCAGTCATTAGTTAATCTTGGATTTATCATGGTGACATGATAAGTTAAGTGTAGACAAATAAGGTACCAGGCTATAAGCGAATGCCGAAACTAAATATAAGGGGGTAGAGCTATGCAACTATGCTTTGCCTCTTTATTTTATGGCGTTTTTACCCAAAACAAAAATCAGTTATTGACAAAATGTAATCAGTAGATTACAATGTAAACAATTGATTACATTTTGTTAAGGAGGCAATACTTTGATACAGAATCGAATAAAGGTTTTGAGAGCAGAGCGTGATTGGACGCAAGCTGATTTAGCTGAAAAGGTAGGTATTTCCCGACAAGCGGTTATATCAATTGAGAAGTACAAATATACTCCCTCATTAGAATTAGCTTTCAAAATTGCAGAAGTTTTTAATGTTTCAATCAACGAAGTTTTTGAACACAAGGAGGGTGAAAATAATGAATGAACAAACTACTATTTTATTTTTTCTTATTGTTGGTACTGGTATTACTCTTTTTCTTTATCTATGGAAAGCTAAAAAGGAGATTGATTATAAAAAAGACGAACGTTGGCAATTCATTCAGAACAAAGCTAATAATGCAGCGAATTATTTAAACTATATTTTGATAGTGTTTTTAGCTGTCGGAGACGCGGTATTGCTATTTTCTGATATTCAAATAACCCTTACTTTGAATCGCGTTTTAATTTATGTCGTATTATTCATCGGCTTGCACAATGCGGTAGAATTGTTTGCATTAAGATATTTTGATAAGCGAATGTAATATATTATCTATTATTAAGTGAGATAAAAAATTGATACCTGTACTTTTTAAACTGAGTTTGGAGGCAAATAGTGCTGAACTCAGTTTTTTATTATAATGGAATTTAGCAATTGTTAGCTAAGCTAATGCAAAATTCTGTTAAGATCTAGACAGTGTTCGAGGCGTAGCCGACCGGGTTTGCCCAAATTAGGAAATTTGAATAAAATTTGTGCTGCAAGTGTTTAATGAACGGATCAGTCTCCGTAGTGCCACAACATTTCCTTTTTTTCAGGATATGAGTACACATGTCATAGTGATGATAAATATAAAGCATACTTTGAACAAACCTTACAACGAATGTAAGTAGAATATTGTGTCACTATAATGTAAAATCAACTTATAAATTAGGAATTAGGAAATTGAAATGAGAGGTATCTATTTATGAATTATACAGAGAAATTACTAGAAGTCAGGGATTTACATAAGGCTTATGCAAGAGGTGATATTCCTACAAAGGCGCTAAACGGTATCACTTTTGATGTTCTTTCTGGAGAATTTTTAGGCATTATGGGAGCCAGTGGTTCAGGAAAGACAACATTACTAAATTGTATTGCTACCATTATCAAGCCGACATCCGGTCAGATTTTACTTTCTGGAACAAATATCAGTGCTTTTGGTGGTAATGAATTGGCCATGTATCGTGGTAGTAAAATTGGTTACCTGTTTCAGGATTTTGCACTGCTGGATAACTTAACCGGGAAAGAAAATATATTACTGCCTTTATCTATTCATAACGCAGATGCACGTTTATCAGCTGCTTTATGGAGAGATGGTGAAAAAACAAAGTGCAGGAACAGCCAGTGGCAGCTTTTTTACCTTGCTTCTTGGGGTTATATTACTAGCTGCTACATATTGGATTGCTTGGGAATATTTTTTTGCAGCAGGAGGAGCAATGCTTTTGGTTGCGGTGTTATTTGGTATTGCAGGAACACTTCTTTTTATTCGTGGACTGTCCAGATTATTAAGTCTGTTTGCCAGTTCTGCGAAAAATAAAGCAACAAAGGGACTTTATACTTTTACGTCGCGCCAATTACAGGAGAATATTGTAAGTAAGTATGTTTCAATCAGTGTTGCCTCTCTTTTAATGATGTTTACAATTATGTTGATTGCAGATGGTTCTTCAAGCATCCTATCATACAGAGAAAATTTGGGCAGAGGTTCTTCTGTTTATGATTTTACTGTGATGGGTGATGATATGATGGTGAAACAATATCTTTCTTCTGGAAAAATGAAACCTTATGTTGCACATTTGAACCGTATGGAAACTGGAAAGATAAAAAAACCCGAATATGGGCGCAAACCATTTATTGAAGCCAGCTGGTTTTGTTTATGAAAGCTACCTGAACAATTTTGGGCGTCATTTGTTTTATGTGATTGAGGGAAGTTATACATCTTTATACATGGGATTTATGTTTTTAATCATCTCCTGTGCACTGCTTTCTTTACAATTTTTAACACAAATGCAGGCAACGAAAGAAAGATATTTAACCTTATCAATGTTAGGGGCAAATCATGAGCAAATGAAAAAATCTATTAACAAACAAGTGTTGTGGTACTTTCTGCTTCCGCTTTTACTGGCGTGCATAAGCAGTTTGGTAGGATTGTTTGCTGTGCAAAAACACCTCCATTCTTCCCAGGCAGCAATTGCACAGTCCTATCCACTTATGTTTATAATGGCAGATAGTGTTATTCTTGTATTGGTAGTTTATGCATTTGCAGTTGCACGAACAGCGAATTGTGAAATAGGAAAACTAAAATGGAAAACAAATTCCTAAATAGTGCACATACTGCTATCGAGATAAAGAAAGGAGTTGGTTCTATTGGAACGGATTATTGTGGTTGAAGATGATATATACATGAGAGAAGAATTGATTAACCTTTTGAATAAATCTGGATACGAAGCATTATCAATATCAAATTTTGAAAATCCAGTTTTTCAATTACTGGAACTTGCACCTAATTTAATATTACTGGATATAAATTTACCTTATCAATCAGGTTTTGAAATCTGTAAGTCCATAAAGGCTAAAGGCATGAGTAACATATTGATGTTAACCGCAAGAGATAAATTGCAGGACGAATTACACGCATTGGGCTTAGGTGCAGATGATTATTTAACAAAACCGTGTAACATGGAACGCTTGTTAGCTCGTATCAAAAATCTGCTGCGTAGAACCTCAAAACATGAACATCAAGGTTTATTGGATGGTGGAAATTTTAGGATTGATCCCAATACTTTTACAATATATATTGATAAAACTTCGTATATTTTACCATAGAATGAGGGAAAATTATTCCTTACCTTGTTGATAAATAGCCCTAATGTTGTCACGAAATCTGAATTGTGTGATGCCATTTGGAATACGAATGAATTTATAGGTGAAAATACGCTACAAGTGAATTTAACTCGATTGCGAAAAACTTTGCGAAACTTTGGTATTGATGATCGTGTTGAAACGGTGCGTGGACAAGGATACCGGTTGAGAGAGTGGGTGAACCTGTGAAAAAAATACAAACTGTTTTCGCCTATATTTCTTCCTACAAGATTTGGCTAATTTCATTGGCCTGTGTTGATATTTTGTTTCTGTTTTTTGCATGGGTAGCATATCGGGGGGATTTTCTGAAGCTTGCAGGACTCATGTTTTTTGTTATTATATCCGCGTTTATAATTCCCCTTACACTTACCATTAGAAAACACAAACAGGAGAACATTGCATTTCAATGTTTTTTGTTAGAACCAGATGAAACAAATGAGCATTTGTTAAGGGAAGTTGTATCTCCATATTTACGTCCATACGTTCATGAACTTGGACAGTATTTAAGAGAAAAGCAGGCAGAAATAGAGTCTCGGAATATACAGGTTACAGATTACGAGTATTATATCGAAAACTGGGTACATGAAATCAAAAAGCCATTATCGCTAACGACATTGGTGTTGGATAACAGAAAAGATGAAATATCCCCTCTTGTTCATACAAGAATGCTATATGCTTGTGACCACATCAAACAAGACGTGGAGCAAATTCTTTATTTTTCCCGTCTTGGCGCTGTACATAAAGATTATTACTGGGAGCTGCTGTCAATTAACAACATCTGCAAAGAATCTGTTATAGATAACTTTACTCTTTTAGATGAAGCAGGTTTTCAGATTGAATATTCAAATGAAGATTATTCTGTTGTATCTGACCAAAAAGGGCTTATGTTTATTTTGGGCCAGATTATCAGCAATAGTGTGAAATATTCAGTTAAAGAAACCGCTCCATTACTTCGTTTTGAGGTGAAAGAAGATACAGATACGCAGCAAATTATTTTGTTAATCAATGACAATGGAGTAGGCATACCACCATCTGATTTGCCATTTATTTTTGATAAAGGTTTTACAGGTGACACAGGGAGTTATTTGAGCCGCTCTACGGGAATGGGATTGTATCTGGTTAAGAAAATGGCAGATGATTTGAATATTAGAGTTAGTGTTCAATCTCATCATTTAGGCTGTGATAAAGGTACAACCTTGTCATTAGTTTTTCCCAAAGTACAGCGATCATCTATGAAAAAGGATGAAAACTGAAACCAGAACAACGCATAAAGTCATTAACAAGGAGCTGACTTTCAGTCACTTCCCAATTCTCTAGTGTACACACAAATATAGTATGTCAACTTGTGAGAACTCACTATTCTCTAAACGGAGCATGGAGAACAATGTCTGATAAAACAAAGGTATCCAAATGATAGTGAGTAGTCGGATTACACCATAGTACCAATCAGGTGAGTGATGACCATGGAGGGAAGGGTGTATTGCGAAAGACTGCATATATAGTCAAATAGTATAAAAATTAATAAAAAAATAAGTACTAAATTTGAACAATTCTCATATTTTTTAAAAAAGTAAAATAAACAATTTACTAAGTGAGCGATAAAAAATTTAAATAATAAATATGTAATATAGAGCTTTACATAGGTAATAACAAATAAAATAAGAAAAAGTAAAAATAAGTAATTATATGAATTATATATGTGTAAAAAAATATTTTTACATTTTACCACGAAAGAAGTATAATGTAATAAACAAGCTTGTAAAAAATAATAATCATAAATTAAGCATTGCAATGGCTAATTTAAAATATTGGAGGAGATAGTATGATAAAAGTTAGAAACAAAAAACTAATTGCTCTAACTTGTACACTTTTAATGGGTATTGGCACAGGAACTCCAGCTTTTGCTAGTCAACAAGCAGCAAACACTGAAATTACACAAGAACAAATTCAATATTTAGAGAGTAATTATGGATTAGAACCAATATCAGAATCAGATGTTCCATCTGGAATCACACCGAAATCTTGTACAACTTTAGACGATTTTGAAACAAATATATCCGAAAGTAATAGTATAACTAGTGAATTGCGTACTGTAGAAGCAGAGGGAAATGTTATTGAATCTACAGATGGAGATGTTACTGAATCTGAAGTAAGCCCTTCATCTACTAATGTTACACAAAATTCAATTAGACAAAGTTTCTCATCTGCTAAGTGGTGGATTGCTGGTTGTCCGTATTACATAAAGATGAATTATTACTTCATATATGATAACACTGCTAAAAAATATGATAGTTTTCAAAAAGTAACGTCAGGTGTATATGGACTGACTGCTTGGGTGAGTTGGAAGCAGACTGGAAGTGCCCATAACTTCTCTAACAATATGAAAAAGTGCAGTGTTACTGTCAACGGAGATCTAAGTACTTACTTTATATGTAAATTGGGTCTGTTTAAAACTGTTACTGATTCTATGACATTACAGCACACGTTTACTTATGGAAAATAAGGATATTATATGAGTAGAATTTATTGAGTGCATAAGTGAGTTATAATATAATAAGATTATAAAAATAATATATTAAAGAGGTGGATAAATGCATATTATTTTTGATTTACCAAATTTAATTGTTACTATTATAAATATAGCAATCTATGTTACAATAGCTTATTTCATAGTAAGAGCTGTTAGGAAACATAACAAAAAGGTTAAAGTTAAGTAATTAAAAAATAAGGAGGCTGTCGCACCCAAAAATTGGTGTGCGTCCCGTCAAGTAGACAATTAAAAAATAAAAGTTTTCAGAAATGTTGCTTGTTTGAGCAACATTTCTTTTATGCAGCGTTTAACAGTTTCTCATGGAATTCTTCTGGTGTGAGAATTCCAAGGCATCTCTGTGGACGCCTATTTGTATAGTAGTTCATATAACTGTTTATTGCCTTCACTAAATCATCTTTGCTTGTAAATTTTTTTCTATAATACATTTCCCTTTTAAGAATTACTCAGAATCATTCCATTGGTCTATTATCTACGCAATGTGGCACTCGAGACATACTTTGAGTCATTCCAGCATCTACAAGTTTCTGATGAAAGAGCGCTGATGTGTACTGAAATCCTAGATCACTATGAAAAATGGGATGTGCATCTGGGTTGGACTTTAAAGCAGCATCAAAGGTATCGAAAACAAGTTGATTGTTGTTATGGTCGCTAATTATATAGGCAACTGATCGTCTGTCACAAAGATCTAAAATAGCACTTAGATACAGCTTTTTGATGTTATTCACTGTAGTATTATACTTGAATTCAGTGACATCGGTTACCCATTTTTCATTCAACTTATCAGAGTGAAATTGACGATGAAGTATATTTTCTGCCGTGAATTCAGGGTGTTTTGAAGGTTAGTACAACCATCAAGACGATAGAGGAGCTGACTTCCAGTCCCCTCTCAATTTCCCAGGGGTGAAATTTTTATCCCCTCTTGTTCACAAAAGAAGATTATTCTGTTGTATCTGACCAAAAAGGGCTTATGTTTATTTTGGGCCAGATTATCAGCAATAGTGTGAAATATTCAGTTAAAGAAACCGCTCCATTACTTCGTTTTGAGGTGAAAGAAGATACAGATACGCAGCAAATTATTTTGTTAATCAATGACAATGGAGTAGGCATACAACCATCTGATTTGCCATTTATTTTTGATAAAGGTTTTACAGGTGACACAGGGAGTTATTTGAGCCGCTCTACGGGAATGGGATTGTATCTGGTTAAGAAAATGGCTGATGATTTGAATATTAGAGTTCGTGTTCAATCTCATCATTTAGGCTGTGATAAAGGTACAACCTTGTCATTAGTTTTTCCAAAAATACAATTTTAAACTAGAAAGCTACATTCTAATTACATAGGTTTGCCATCTCAATCAAAGTATAATATATGCATTTAAGTGTTTAAAAATTTACATATTATTTAAGTATATCCATATTAATATTGACATTACATTATATGTATATTATATTGTCGTTAAGTCACGTACTTTAAATGATATAAAAAGGGGATGGTATTTTGAGGAAAAGATTAGCAGCCCTTCTGGCTGCAATTACATTTACAGTATCTTTAGCGGAGATTTCTGTGGGAAAAACTACTTATGCTAAAAAGGCTTTGAACAATGAGCAATTAACAGAAGAACAAAAAGTAGAAGATTTTGAATACATGTACAATGTGCTTAAGGATAATTATCCTTATTTTGAAGTGGAGAAAAGAGTAGATGGAATAGACTGGCTGGCTAACAAAGATGAGTATATTTCATTGATAAAAAAAACTAAGGATGATGAAAGCTATTATAATATTCTAAGTGGCATATTAGGAGATTTAAATAATGGACATTCAGATATATTAAATGGCAGTGGGTATAAATCATATATAAATATGTATGGGCAAGCAGCTAAGAAAAATCCAGGATACAAAGTTTGGGTGGATGAACTAGAAAACCAAAAATCCGAGGAGCGTTACGGATATACAGCAGATTCAGAGGAAAATGGTAAGCGTGAAAATTTAAGAAATGCTGCGTCAAGCGATAATATGGAAACTAAGTTATTCAAAAGTAAAAAGGTCGGATATTTGGCAATTCACCAATTTGATTATTATGACATAGAAGCTTTTTCTAAGCAAATACATGCATATCTAAGCTCAATAAAAAAATATAAGGGACTAATAATAGATATACGTGGAAATGGCGGAGGTACTGATGAGGATTGGATTACTATGCTTAGAATGCTTATAAATAAGCCTATTAGTGATACTGAATATGTAGCATTTAGAGGCGGAGCGTTTGAAGATAAATTTATGCGAGGCATATTGGGTAATGATGATAACTCGCTTCAATCAACGCAAAACATTGATACAAAGAAGTTGAATAAGCTGCCAGCAGAGGTGAAAAAAGATTTTAAGTATTATTTATCTATAAACAAAAGTTTTTCACCTAAAGACTCTGTTGGCTTTAGAGGCAAAATATATTTATTGGTTGATTCAGGCGTATTTTCTTCTTCAGAATCTTTTGCAGTTTTTGCTAAGAGTACAGGATTTGCAACATTAGTAGGAGAGAGAACAGGTGGAGATGGTATTGGCGTAGATCCTGCACTATGTGCTTTAAAAAATAGTGGCTATGTATTTAGATTTCCAATGGATATGGGTTTAACCTCAGATGGCACGTGTAATTTTGAGTACAAAACAAAGCCGGATATTAAGGTTTCAGCAAAGGTAAACAAAGACCTTAATAAGGACAAGGCAGTACAGACTGTGTTAAAACTTGTACATTAAAGTGAATTTGACGAAGTTAAAATAATAAAGAAATTCGCAAAATATGCAGTGTAGTTCAATGCTATTCTTGGATAGAAGGCATGAAGTAAAGGCAATTAGAAGGAGGAATTTTATGTTAGTGTTTGCTGTTATATTTGTAACCTTGGCACTTGTTTTTTATACTGTTGGAATATGGTCTGAAAAACGACATGGGCAATTGGAAATAAAGCATTTACTATTTCTTTGTGCAGGACTTGTATTTGATGTTACAGGTACTATTCTTATGAGTAAATTAAGTGATAAAGGTTTTGAGCTAAATCTTCATGGAATAATAGGTATAGTTGGAATTTTATTAATGGCCGTAACAGTAATATATGCAGTAGTTGTACTCGCAATTAAGAACGACAAAGCTAGAAAGAATTTTTCAAAATTTAGTGTTGTTGTATGGTTGATATGGTTGCTTTCATATCTATCAGGGATGATGATAGGAATTTGAAAATAGAATATTCAATTTTAAAAGAAGAATTTATAGGGGGAATTTGTATAATAAAAAAAAGATTCTTGAGTAAGATTATAGTATCATTACTAGCACTAGGTATAGCGTCGCCGGCCTTAAACTCTTTTGCCTGCACTACTGTTATAGTTGGTAAAGGAGCTACAAAAGGTGGATCTACAATAATAGCAAGAAATGAGGATGATAATCCAACATTACCCAAGCATTTTGTTGTGAGATTAGCGAAAGACAATGTTGATGGTGCAAAATATATATCAAAGGTGAATAATTTTACTTGTGAGCTTCCGAAGCACCAATATAAGTATACCTGTACACCGCAATGGGATGAGAACTCTGCTAATGGACAATTCGAAGAGGATGGTATTAATGAAAAAGGGGTAGCGATGAGCTCTACAGAAAGCACATATTCAAATAAAAATGTACTTAGCGTTGATCCTTTTGTTAGCGATGGAATTAAAGAAGATAGTATGTTAACTGTAGTGCTGCCATATATAAATTCTGCAAGAGAAGGTGTTCAGAGGTTAGGTGATATTGTAACTAATTACCTGAACTAAATATGATACTACTGGAGAAGATTTCCTGAAGTATGGGTATTGGCCAATAAGTAACCAAACTACACAGGAATCACATATAAACCAACTAAGACCCAATATGCCGAATCAAATTTCAGGAATACAATGGATAGCAATGGCATCTCCTGAAACCAGTACATATGTACCCTTTTATGCAGGAATAACGGCTACACCTAACTATTATCAAATTGGAGATAGCAATCCAGAACAGCTAGCTCAATATCTTAATGCAGAAGGACAGAAGAATGCTGATTATGCTTTTAGTAAATTTAAAGAACTTAACACTGTTTTATTTAAACAGGCAGCCGATTATCTACCGCTGCATGATCAATATTAGATTAACGAGAACTTTAATAAGGCTTGAAGGTTTTTAAGTGAATAATTGATAAATTAAATCCAGTAGAAAGCAAAAAAGTGCTTATCTACTGGATTTTTTTAGTCTTAAGGAAATTATGTGTTTTACCAATTGTGGATAACTTTTAATTAATATCAAGATACGCCACTAAATAGGAGAAAAGGTGGTTGTTGAATGGAAAAACGGTACAGTATGTTTACGAAGAAGTTAAAAAGAGACAGTAATATATTTTGAAGTTAATAAATTAAGATAAGAAGGCAACAGAAGCAGTATAATAAGAGTATTTTGTGAATATTAAGAGTTAGGGCATTAAAAATGGTTACACCCGACGGAGGCATTTGTAGCGAGTTTAGCAATTATCCGTGTCTTTTAGGCAAATTTCCGTTAAGATGGCGAATTGTTTGAGGCGTAGCCGAGTTATGAGCCATTAGGAAATTTGACTAAAAGATGCGGTGTAATTGCTTAATGAACGTAACCGGCCGACATAGGGTGTAACCATTTTTTACTCTCTAGGAATTTATCTCATTCAAGAGAGCTAGAATTTAGTAAAAAGCAGAATAGGATAAGTTATAACAGCTTATATCATTGAGGATTTAAACTGTATTTGTTAAAATAAAACAGGATTAGTGTTTTTGTAAAGCATCCTATAAAAATGTAAGTTTCTAAAAGGAAAGCAGGTAACAAAAGAATGATTAAGGTAAATATTGGCGGATATAACAACCATCATCCGCAAAACTTTATGGTGCGTCATGTGGATGGCAGCAAGGATTATCTTTTACTATTAACTAAGTCGGAAACATACTTTATTATTGATGGAAAGGAATACGAAACACCGCCGGGAACTTTTGTTTTGTTTGATAGAAATGTTCCTAGTAACTATTGCAATAAACGAGGAGAATATGTAAATGACTGGGTGCATTTTGATTTTGTAGGAGAAGCTCACTGTTTTCATAAGCTGAAAATACCGTTGAATAAGCCTGTACTTCTTTATGATATACCATCTATTTCAATGTTGATAAGCTTAGTGATTAATGAATTATATTCAAAGGGCAGTTATCAGGAGCAAATACTAGATCATTATATGCGTATTTTACTTTATCGCCTGTCTGAACAAATACAAAATGAGAAAGATACAGTGAAATCGCATCCAATGTATTTAAAATTGCTAAACTTACGATCAAAAATATATAATGAGCCGCAGCGAAATTGGAATGTTGACATGGTGTGCAGAGAGCTTAATATCAGTCTATCATATTTTCAGCATCTGTATAAAAACACCTTTCATGTTAGCTGCATGAATGATGTCATTAATGCCAGAGTTGAACAAGCTAAGTTTTATCTTTTACAATCAGTGATTTCAATCAGTACCATTGCAGAAATCTGTGGTTATAAAAATGAAATTCATTTTTCAAGGCAGTTTAAAAAATACACAGGGCTGTCTCCAAGGGAGTATAGAGAAAAGATGGTTGCAAAGAAAAACTAAATAGACAGCTTTAGGTTATTTTAAGTAAAGGTTTTCTACATTAAGATAATTATATTGTAAACTAAATGAGTTGGACGTATTAGTAACAAGAAAGTGCATTGAATAGAGGCTTAATGAAGAATTATAAATGAGGAATGTTGGAGGAAAGATAAAATGGATGAATTAAAATGGTCAGAAAATGTTTCAGAAAAGATTAAGAGAAAGCTTGAGCTTGTAGCAGAGCGAAACAGAAATAAAATTCCTTATACCACGAAGGACGGCTGTTTCGATGATATGTCTGAAAGTAATATATGCTGGTGGACTAATGGTTTTTGGGGAGGCATGATGTGGCAGCTGTATAACGGTACGAAAAATGAAATGTTTCGTCAAATTGCAGAAGAAAATGAGAAGAAGCTGGACAAGAATTTAATGGAGCTGCAGGGACTGGATCATGATAATGGATTTAAGTGGCTGCCAACTGCTGTCGCAAATTATCAATTAACAGGCAATAAAGAGTCTCGCAATAGAGGACTTTTAGCGGCCAATAATCTGGCTGGACGCTTTAATCCTGCTGGAGCTTTTATCCGTGCCTGGAATGATAAGGGAGATGGCAGCGTAGCAGGCTGGGCTATCATTGATTGTATGATGAATCTGCCTCTTTTATATTGGGCATCTAAGGAGATAAATGATCCACGTTTTCTACAGATTGCTGCTATGCATGCAGATACTGCAGTTAAATACTTTGTTAGGGAAGATGGCTCGGTGAATCATATTGTTGAATTTAATCCTGCAACTGGAGAATTTGTAAAGACATATGGGGGACAAGGATATGGAGAAGGGTCTTGCTGGACAAGAGGTGAGGCATGGGCGGTATATGGCTTTGTTCTAAGTTATATACATACTAAGAAAAAAGAGTATTTAGATACAGCTAAGAAGGTGGCTGATTACTTCATAGCACATATTCCAGAAAGCGGCTTCATTCCAGTAGATTTTTGTCAGCCTGAGGATTGCGGATTAGAGGATTCTACAGCAGCTGCAATTGCTGCATGTGGTTTGTTAGAGATTGAAAAACTGGTTTCTGAAGAGGAAAAGAAGGTTTATCACAAGGCAGCTATTGGTTTACTACAAGCGCTTGAAAGAGAAAGATGTAATTGGGAGGATGACATTGATAATATTCTTGAAAAATGCACAGCTGCATTCCATGATAAAGAACATGAATTTTCAATTATTTATGGAGATTATTTTTTCATAGAAGCAATATGGAAATTGACAGGTGAAGAATTATTTATATGGTAAAAAGGAGAATAGAAAAATGATATTTAAGCCTAAAACATTAGATTTTAAATTGAGTCCATACACAGGATTAACTAGAGAAAGCTGGCTTGAAGCCTGTGAATATCTTTTAACAGGTGTTTTTAATAATATAAAATCAATTCATGATCCAGTTATTATGCCAAGAAAAGAAACTGAAGTTACTTATCCTCATAAAAATGCAACGGGAGCACAAAGAGAATTAGAGGTAAAAGCAGAGATATTTGAAGGCCTTGCTAGATCGTTTTTTATAGCGGCTCCATTAATCCATAGCAAACCAGATGCCACTATTTGTAATTATAAGCTTAGGGATTATTATAAAGAACAGGTGCTGCGTGCTTGTACTAAGGGCGATAGTAATTCAGTTGGAAGTTATGAGGAGCTTCAGGAATTAACAGGCAATAAAGATCTTTACAGAGCTTTCCAGCAGACTGTAGAAACCTGTGCCTTAGTAGTATGCTTGTGGAGCTGTAAAAGCGAAATTTGGGACACTTATACCAAAGAGGAAAAGGATGTTATAGCCAGATTTTTGACTAGTTTTGCTCATGCTAATACGGTTCCGCAAAATTGGAGACTCTTCAATATGCTGGATATGGCCTTTTTATATAAAGAGGGCTATCCCATTGATGAAGAGATTATGAAGGATCATGCGCAGACAATTCTCAATTATTATGCAGGAGATGGCTGGTATCGTGATGGTCATTCCTTTGACTATTATTCCTGCTGGGCTTTTAATGTTTATACTCCTATTTGGAATTTATGGTATGGTTATGAAAAGGAACCTTACCTTGCTCAAAAGTTCGAAGAAAATTCCAATAAATTGATGGAGACCTATGGAGATTATTTTGATAGAGATGGCTTCACGAATATGTGGGGAAGGAGTAATGTTTACAGGAATGCTGCTACTAGTTCTTTTGATGCTAACATGATGCTTAAGAATTCCACAGCAGATCCGGGGCTGGCAAGACGTATTGCTTCTGGCTCTTTGCTCCAATTTTTAACCAGAGAGGACTTCCTTTTTAAGGGAGTTCCTACTATGGGGTTTTATGGACAATTTACTCCATTAGTTCAGGGCTATTCCTGTGCCGAATCTCCTTTCTGGCTGGGCAAAGCCTTTTTATGCCTGCATTTGCCAGCAGACCATCCATTTTGGACAGCTAAGGAGAATAATGGTACGTGGGAAAAACTTGAAGGTAATCAGGTAAAAGAAACTGTACTTGATGGACCAGCTCTTTGTTTTACTAATCATGGAGCTAATGGTGAGACAATTCTAAGGACAGGAAAAGTAGTGAAGAATTGTAAGGATGACCATG
Organism: Clostridium oryzae; assembly: GCF_002029235.1. Taxonomy (GTDB): domain Bacteria; phylum Bacillota; class Clostridia; order Clostridiales; family Clostridiaceae; genus Clostridium_AE; species Clostridium_AE oryzae. Next base: position 1,900 of record NZ_MZGV01000002.1, on the reverse strand, counting down.
GCATGTGGAATTATTCTAAATTGAGCTACAACAGTAAATATCCTTGGGAGTCAGCGCCCTCAAAGGATGTGGAGGCGCAGCAGTATGTACTTCAGGATCTGACCACCGGAAATTATGAAAAATGTAATGTAACCTTTTGGCATGGAAAGAAAGATGAAATACTTTACCGAAGACAGTTTTTTAACTATGAGCTGAGCAAAGAAGCTACATGGATGCAGGCAGTCAATCTTGCGGATTTTCCGGTGTCTCATGGAATAATTAGGGTAGATAAGCTTCGATTATATCGCAGACCAATATCCTTGACGCTAGGTGCTTATGGCTTTCCAGATAACGGCACTGATGTAATCAAGCTTACAAAAGGAAATGCAAAAGCAATAATCCTGAAAGGTCATGATTTTACTGGAAGAGAGAAACAGCTTGCAATGACTCTGTATGATGGATGGGATGAGATAAATCTTTTGCATAGTAAGGGAACAAATCCTGATTCAGAGAAATCAATTATAGTTTATGGAAAACTAACTAGAAGAAAACAGTATGGATATGAACCCTATATCATGATTTCTCAAGTAATAACCAAAGAAAGCCACGAAGATTTTTCAGAGGATGAAATTTTCCCAATTGCAGCTGTTCAATATACAGATAAGGAAAAATGCGGCGGCTACGGACCAGTAGAGGTTACTTTGCTTGATGGAAGAAAAAGAAGGATTGAATTTGAGGGAATAGAGGGCAATCTGCAGCTTTAATGAGGATCTGTTATGGAAGAAAAAAGTCTTAAAGATATCAAATCTGAATGATGTGTTATATTTAAAAGCAGCCAACAGGGGGTTGTATTATTATCTTATTTCTAGCTTTATTCTCCTGCTTTTCTGTTCAATTTACGGTATTCAGTGGGAGTTAAAGTAGTTAATTTTTTTAAAAGCCTCATAAAATGGACTTCGGTTTGATAGCCGCACAGACTTGATATTTCTTTGATAGGCAAATCTGATTCAACTAAAAGTTCTTTTGCATAAGTAATTCTGCTTTCAATAACATCGGACATGCAGGAAATGAAAAAAAGTATCCTTGAATGCCACACTTTCTTGTAATAATGTAGTTGTGGATGATAGTATAGATCGAGTAGGTTTTCGAGAAACAAATGCAGCATAAAAATTTTGAAAAGCAAAGTAAGATTGAAAAGCAAAAAAGAAGAAAAAAAGCAAGGAAAAATAGGTAGGAGGAAGAAGCCGCCACCCTTGACAGCATGACAAATTAATGCAGTGAGGAAAGTATTAATGGCGAAGGAACTCAAAAACAGAGAGCTTAAGAATATTGTTGTTCCTGAGCTCCTTGTACAGTTTATCATAAAATTCTTCCGTTGCATTCATTGTCAAAAACATTCCAACGTTTACTTTCCCATGAAAATAATTGCTATAATCGTCATAGGACAGTGATGAAAAATGCAGCCTTTCCATAAATGCAAAATACTGACTTGTAGGTCTTCCTAAATATATTGGGGTACCAATCAAAAGAACATTTGCTGAAAATACCTTATCAATGACAGGCGAAAGTTCATCTTTCCAATAGCAATGACATCTTTCCGCACCATTTCTTTTGCAAAGCATACAACTTCTACACCCAGTAAAATTCAAATCATACAAATCAATATATTCCACTTCTGCTTTAACAGATTTTGCTCCCTCCAGTGCAGATTTAAGTAATTGTGCAGTATTCCAGTTTTTTCTTGGACTACAATTTATTGCGAGTGCCTTCATTTTCTATTCTCCTTGCATCGTATGTTAGTGTAAAGTTTTTTACACTACTCTTTTAAAAATTTCTTTATATATCAAGGGTTACAGAGTTTTTTTGTATAAAAAAAACAATGACCCCCAATTTCATGTTATAATTGAATTTTCGACCAAAC
>NZ_MZGV01000001.1 GCF_002029235.1 Clostridium oryzae | reverse complement strand
ATACTAAATAGTATATCTAAAAGCTATATTCATAACTATATGATATTAGTATATTTTCATGATTTTCCCAAACTTTAAAATAAAAAATTCATTCTACTATATTATTATATTCTTAAAACTTAAAAATAGCAAATAGCAATTTTATTCAGCTAATGACATGCCGAAGTTATGTGTTCATTATGCTAAATACTCTTGTCTTGATGCTGTTTTATTCTAATCTCTTCCACAATTTTATCAATCAGCTCCTTAACTTTGAATCCTCCTCTTTCACTTATCATTTCAAGCGTAGCTACTTTAGACATAGTTTTAAAAAGAATTGGATTTTTTAATTTGCTGAATTTAGGTGACAAATTAAATAAAAATTCTTTTATGAAAGGATATTGGCTAATCAAATCTCCAATAACAGTCGCCTTTGTTATGCCGTATTCATTTTCAGTTAATAATTCATTCTGCTTTTCACTTTTATCCTGTTTCTTTGTATTATTCCAAGTTAAAAGTCGCCGGCTGCCAGTTAAACTTCTTATTCTAGTTACGTCTTGCATCATTTCCAATACTCCTCTAAAATTTCCATCATCATCTCTGACAGCATTATAAATGATATAAATAAATTTGCCTTCTATTTCTAACCAGAATTCAGCTTCATCTTGTTCTCCATCTCTAAAAGCCTTAATGATTTTTTCAACGGTATCTACACTTTCCCTAGGATGACAATTCTGGACTTTTCTTCCGATAACGCCAGGGCTTCTTGGAAACACTCTATGTTTAGTATCACTATAAAATTTTACTATCTCATTTTCATCAACATAGGATAAGTCTACTTGGAGGTGTTTAAAAATAAGATTTATCTGTTCAAGTGTAAGTCTGCCTTGACTTACTTCCAGCTCCTTATTATTACTGTCGGTTGCTCCTAATACTCCATGTTTTTGAAGCACCTTTGATAAATCTTTTAACAATTCATCATTTGAAGAACTAATAGAATTTTGCGTTCCAGCGTTGATACCATAGAGCGAAGGTGTCTGGATTAAACAGTATCCTATTTCGTCGTCACCTCTTCTCATCTGTACAAAATCTTCATCAGAAAGAAGATCCATCGATGTTGGAAAAAGAACTTCCTCTTCTTTTACCATCATATCTTCTACCATCTCAATAACTTCCTGTTGAAGCTTCAAGAATTCTTCATCTTTACCTTCTTTTAAATATTCTTTTGCTTTTCTGATTATATCTTTTATATTATTATCTAGTGTCCACATTACTTTTGATGGCTTATCGAACCCTTTCTTTTCCAAATCTGGAAACAGCTGATTTTGTTTTCTAGAAAAATGTATATCAATCTCGCTTAACCTATCATAAAGTTCAGCCCACTGATTCTCAATAAATTTCATATTTAATTGTTTTTTCATGTCACTCAAAACTCTTCTTATAGCAGCAACTTCATCTAAATAAGTTTTAATCGGATGACCTTCAGGCAGGTTTAACTTATTGCTTACTAGTATTCCATCGAAAATTTCTAGAATATCATTCATTTTTCTTGCCAGTTCATCATCTGAAATTCCATACTTCTGAAGGTATTGCTCACATATTGCAAATTCTTGAGCTGTCACAGTTTGAACTGAGCTGTGCATCCTCTTTTTCGCCTCTTCTAAAGAGATATTGCCTCTAAGAAAATCAAGCTTGATATCCATAATCTTTTGTATCTTCTCTTTATCAAAGTCCATATATTCTCCCATCTGAATCTTCTCAAGTTTAGCTTTAGGAGAAAAATAAACATGAAATTCTTCATCACTTACTTTTTCTACATATTTGTCAAAGCCTTTTTCTTCCATCATCCTATATAATGGGAAAGGTTCAAAATCTTTTATTATATGAATGCCTTCGTGTGGCTTTAATTCTCTTATCGTCTTAGTAACACAATCTCGAAAAGATTCGTGTTCTCCTCGCCCATCTATAGTAATGTAGTTAATATCTTTTTTCATATCTTTCTTTCCCTTCTGAAAACTATTTTTTCTAAATGCAATATGCGTCTATAATTTTATTAAATGATAATCTTTTTCATATAACTATATTAGCATTTTCTATTCTGCAATTATGTAACTTTTGTTACGCAGTAGAGATTTATTATATCTATTATTCAACAATTTGGATTAATCTATAACAAAAAAACTTCTGACTCTAGTTTTACATTACTAGAATCAGAAGTTCCAAGAATTAATTAATAGTTCTTCTATATTGATCATGATCATGTGTTGTTTTCGCTGCTAACCTATTTAAGCTGGTTAAATTCTATCCATCCAATCTGCATCCCTGGTTTTATAAAGTCAAGCTTTAATTTATAAATACCCTCTTCAAGTTCAACTTTCATAAGCTGCTGTTTTATCCATCTTCCATCAGTACCACTGGTTTGTATCGTCGTCATCAATTTATCATTTAATGTAACATTACAAGCTGTCTGAGCTAAATTACTCTCTGGCGACATAATGTTAACTATAATACGATATATCCCAGCTGTTGCTGCTTTTATATAAGTAACAGCTGAAGGAACAGGAACTACTCTTGGATTTTCGGACAAACTAAGTGCATTTTCAGCCAAAAGAGATTTATTAGCTTCAAACTTATTTATAACCTCGGAATGTTCCTGTTTTCTGAAAAATACAGGTGCCTGCATGATAAAATTACATATATTTATAGCGCATCGCTGCAATTCACCACGTTTCAAATGCCCTTTTTTCAGCGAAGCTATCGTATTATCATCACCCGAATTTATTTCAGCTCCATAGTTGTTTACTACCATGTATAAATCATTTTGTGCACGAACCATTGAATCAGTATTCTTAGTACTCGCTTCTCCTCCTGTTACTACATCATTCATCTTCGCCCACCAATCTGTCATAACTATTCCGTTAAAACCCCATTCTTTACGAAGAATAGTAGTAGTTAAATCATAATTAGAAGCTGCCCAATGGCCATTTACAGGATTGTAAGATGTCATAATTGACTTAGCCTTACCCTGCTTAACTGATATTTCAAACCCTTTTAAATAAATTTCTCTAAGAGCACGCTCAGAAACAACTGCATCCACAAAAGAACGTGATTTTTCCTGATTATTGCAGGCAAAGTGCTTCAAAGTAGCATTAGAGCCGCCTTTTTTGATTCCACGAGTTACTGCCGCTGCAAAGGCGCCTGTTATAAGAGGGTCTTCAGAAAAATACTCAAAGTTACGACCATTCAATGGGCTTCGTCTTATATTTAAACCCGGTCCGAGCAAAGCATCTATATTATTACTAAGTAATTCTCTGCCTTCCATTTCGTAAAGTTCTTCTACTAACTTTGCATCCCAAGTAGCCGCCAGTAAGGTTCCTATTGGAAGCTGGGTTGCCTTAAGTCCACTGTCCATACGAATTCCTGAAGGACCATCTGATGTACATGCTATAGGAATTCCAAACTCAAATAAACTATCGGTAACCCCTCCAAAAGCTGAAGCTGTTCCAGGTGTCACCAATGGACTGCTCATTCCTTCTCCTCTTACAATAGCTGCCAAATCTTCATCTGAAAGCTGAGCAATAAACTCTTCCATGGTCACTTTACCGTCATACACATCTCTTAACTTATATCCTTTATTGCCAGTTTGCAAAATTGTTACTGGAAGCTTCTGTTCAATTCGCTGTGCCAGCGAAATCTTCTGCTTAGGGACCTCTACATAAGTTATTTCATATGCTCCATTCACTTTTCTAGTACCTGGTTTTATTCTCGTGAAACTTTCAGTTGGTGTCAATGCTTCCTCAAGCTGTTCTACTACTCGAAGTGTTTCTATAAAATAGCACTTCCTACCTTCAACATCTATATTAACAAGATTCTTAACACTATTTCCTACATAAAGCTTATACTCCCCGCTTTCTAATACGTAGCAGGAAATCTTGCCCGTTACACCAGCATCATCATAAGACGCCATATTGTCAACAGGGAAACTAATTTTAAGTAATTGAGTTTCTCCAGGCTCTAATAACCTTGTCTTATCAAATGCAGCTAATATTTTTGCTGGCTGACCTAGTTTTCCTTGAGGCGGTTCATAATAAACCTGAACGACCTCTTTTCCTGAAAAACTATCTCCAACATTCTTAACCGACACTTCTATTTCAAATTGCTCTTCTCCTTCTCTCATAACAACTTTTGCTTCTTTAGGTTTTATTTGAAACTGCGTATAGGATATTCCATATCCAAATTCATATTGAACTCTTTCTGAACAGAACGTCTCAAAGTAACGATAACCCACATAAATATCTTCCTGATAATAATTTTTAAGCTCATCACCATAATTTTTCGTCGACGGATAATCACTTATGGAATAGGCAATAGAATCAGTTAATTTACCGCTAGGTGTAACATCACCTACTAATACATCAGCAATGGCATTACCGCCTTCCATACCTCCCTGCCATGCATAAATAACACTTTTTATATGATTTAAATATCTTTTATCATTGACCCATTTCATATCGATTATATTAGATACATTGAGTACAACAATTATATTTTCAAAATATTTGCTTACTATTCTAAGCATTTCTTTTTCATCTTCAGTCAATTGATAGCTTCCTGGTGCATCAGCATTATCTTTATCCTCTCCAGCTGTACGTCCAATTACAATTATTGCCTTACTCGATTTACTTCTTGCCGCCAATACTACTTCATCTGCTAAAGGCATTTCCTTCTGATGCCACGGTTCAGCTGCCCAACCGCCGCCGCCATTATCAAATGGATTATGCTTTATCCATTCTTCATACTCAGCTGCCAGCTCCTCGTTGATAGTTATCTTTTTCTTATTCCGAAGACCATTCAAAAGATTAGTTGTATATTCAACATTTACGCTGCCGCCTGAACCGGTTCCGCTTCTATAATAATCAATTTGCGTTCTTCCAAAGACTGCAACGCTTTCTCCTTCCTTAATAGGAAGATTTTGTCCTTCATTTTTTAATAACACAGCTCCCTCAGCTGCTACTTTCCTAGAAATTTCTGAAAACCCCTTTAACGGGATACCAATCTTATGTTCGCTCACTTTACTTCCCTCCAACTATTGTGATAACATTATTATAAAGTTTAGAAGGATAGTATTATATAATTTTTCTATTAAAAAATATAAATATTTTGTCATAAAGGGTGCTGAATATGAATTATCCTGAGCAAAAACGAGAAATTATAAACGGAATCACATATAACTACTTATGTCATATTGAAAATGTGGTTAAGGAAGGTAATGTTTTTCCTGCCCACTACCATAACTATATTGAAATACTTTATGGTATTTCAGGAACTTATGAGGTAATCTTAAACGGCAAATGTTATAAATTCACAGATGGTGACTTAGTTTTAATAAATTCAAAAGAAGTTCATCAGATTAACAGCTGCTGTCAAAAAGGTGGTCAATACATCGTACTTCGATTCGAGCCTGAAGTTATTTACAACAGTATGTTTTATAACCACTTACAATTAAAATATGTATTTCCATTTATATTGGAGAATTCTGAGCATCAAAAAGTAATCAAAAAAGCGACAATTGAATCAACCTTTATACCAAATCTTCTCTATGAAATTCTTAAAGAATTTCAAATGGAAGCCTATGGCTACGAACTAGCTATCCAAAATCATATTGGCAGAATTTTTCTTTGGATCTTGCGCTACTTTCATCAAGCTAATGTAGATTTTATGCATTCACTGCTTACAAATATGTCATCTTTCAAATGCCTGCAGCCTTCATTCGACTATGTACTAGAACATTTCAATGAGGACTTAAAAGCAACCGACATGGCTGCCCTATGTAATATGAGCTCAAGCTATTTTTCCAGAACCTTTAATGAACAAATGCATATGAATTTTAATGAATATGTTAATTATATCCGCATTACTGAAGCTGAAAAGCTTCTGATTTCCACTACTATGAATATCACAGAAATCGCAAATGCCGTTGGCTTCAACACCACCAGTTATTTTATTAAACTTTTTAAAAGTTATAAGAACATATCTCCAAAACAGTTTAGAAAAGAATTTATAATCACATTTGATAAGTAAAAAATGGTTACACCCTATGTCGGCTAGTTCCGCTCATTAAGCAATTTCACCGCATCTTTTAGTCAAATTCCCTAATGACTCATAACTCGGCTGCGCCTCAAACAATTCGCCATCTTAACGGAAATTTGCCTAAAAGACACGGATAATTGCTAAACTCGCTCCAAATGCCTTCGTCGGATGTAACCATTTTTAATGCCCTAACTCTTAATTTTTACATAATACTTTTATTTTATTAATTCCATTACCTTCTTATCTTAATTCACTAACTTCAAAATATATTACCATCTCTTTTTAACTTCTTCGTAAACATGCTGTACCGTTTTTTCATTTATTAACCACCTTTTCTCCTATTTAGTGGTGTATCTTGATATTAATTAAAAGTTATCCTCAATTGGCAAAAAGTATAAATCCGTAAAGAGTAAAAAATATTACTTAACTATAATCCTAAACATGCTTCAGCAGCATACCAAAACAGCTTTTCCCTTATCTCCTTTCGGCTGACATCTCTTCTCGAATTCCACTCTTCGCAGCTTACATCATCACCACCATATAGCAGCTGTGCAAAAATAACTTTTCTGAATTCAGAAACAGCAAAAAATGCTGAAGCCTCCATTTCAACCGATAAGCAGCCTTCTTCCTTTCTCAGCTTAACTTTTTCAGGTGTTTCCCTATATATTGCATCTGTAGTCCATGTCTTTCCAATAATATAATTACATTTATGTTTTTCTAATACCCTTTTAATGGCTTGGACACCTTCTGTGCTAGCTTCTACTTCTCTTCCCGGTTTAATATAATGATATGAGGTTCCCTCATCTCTTATTGCAGAATCAGGTACAATAATATGTCCTACAGCCATTTCCTTATTTAGTACACCAGCTGACCCGCATGCAATAAACTTATTGCAGCCTAATGCAATAACTTCTTCTAACAATGCAGCAGCCAGCGGCGCCCCTACTCCTGGATGGAAAACAACCATCTTTTTATCTAAATACTCAACCTCATACAGAGGATGAGCACCCATTTCTGTTTTAAGGTTTATTATCAGTTTTACCTTTCCATCATTTTTCAGCTTATCAATAACTTCACTAAAGAAGCACACGACAGCATGCTCTGGTATCTCTATTCTTGCTGTTTCCTTACTTGGTTCGATTACTGCAGGTACAGTATTGTCAAACTCTAAAATCGGTACTTCTTTCCTTTCTATTTTGCTTAAATAACTACCCTTTGAATTAAATTGGTCCATTTCCATACCCTCCTCTTATAAGAACTATTTTGATCTGATGCCAAATAACTAATTACCTAAATACTATTCTCTTTTATATTGTTATATACAATTTTGTATATTATACATAACATTGTATATTGTGTCAACAAATAGAAACTGATGAGTATGCCATCGTAATAATCAGTAATATATGATATAATAAACAAAAATTGATATACTAACGAGGTAATGATAATGGACACACAATTGATCATGCTTGGTACAGGCTATGCCATGGCTACGAAATGTTATAATACTTGTTTTACAATAAAAAACAATGACGACTACTTCTTAATTGATGCCGGCGGCGGAAATGGAATTATGCTTCAGCTCGATAAAGCTGGGATTGCATTTACAAACATTCATAATATGTTTATTACACATGGGCATACTGACCACATACTAGGTGCTATTTGGGTAATAAGAAAAATAGCATCACTAATGTCACAAGAATCCTACGACGGCAACTTCAATATTTACTGTCATAACGAACTCTCAAAGATGCTTTCTACATTTTGTGAAATGACTTTAGCTGGTAAGCTTTTACGCTTTATAGGAGATCGTATAATAATACATGAGGTATTAGATGGAACTAATATAGAGATAAATAATATGAACGTGGATTTTTTTGATATCTATTCTACCAAAGCAAAGCAGTTTGGCTTTGCTGCAATTTTACCTAATGGACAAAAATTAGCTTGTCTTGGAGATGAGCCTTATAATGAAAGATGTAAAAAATACATTGTAAACAGTGATTGGATGCTGTGCGAAGCATTTTGCCTCTACAGTCAAAGGGACATCTTTAAACCTTATGAAAAGCACCACAGCACCGTATTAGATGCTGGTAAACTAGCCGCATCTTTGAAAATCAAAAATCTAGTGTTGTATCACACTGAAGACAAAAATTTAAATTCAAGAAAAATATCATATACTGCAGAAGCTGAAAAGGTATTTGATGGGAATGTTTTTGTTCCAGATGATTTGGAAGTTATAAATTTTTAGGAAATTAATATTAATCAAACTCTATAGTAAGCATTAATATTATGGCAGCATGCAAAGTTTTATTTAGCAAACTTTACATGCTCCACAATCTTATTTATGCCTTGGCTGCAGTATTAAATTAATAGCAGTTTAACCAAAATATTTATAATCCCGTATCTAAATCAGCGAATTGTGCATTATATAGCTGTTCATAATATCCTTTTTTCGCTAATAATTCTTCGTGAGTTCCTTTCTCCACAATATTTCCACTTTCCATTACCAGAATTAAATCTGCGTTTTTAATTGTTGACAATCTATGTGCAATTACAAAAGACGTTCTGCCTTTCATAATGTTTTTCATAGCATCTTGGAGTTTCTGTTCCAACCTGGTATCAACCGAACTGGTAGCTTCATCTAAAATAAGAATAGGCGGATCGCAGAGAACAGATCTTGCTATCGTTAAAAGCTGTTTTTCTCCCTGAGAAATATTGCTTGCCTCTTCATTAAGTATCATGTTATAACCATTAGGAAGTGTAGTAATAAAGTGATGAACATTTGCCACCTTAGCTGCACGAATTATTTCTTCTTCACTAGCATCTTCTTTTCCATAGGCAATGTTTTCCTTAATAGTTCCATTAAAAAGCCAAGTATCCTGAAGAACCATCCCAAATTTTGCTCTGAGATCATCGCGTTTCATATGGCGAATATCTACACCATCTATTTTTATACAACCATCAGTAACATCATAAAATCTCATCAATAAATTAATTAATGTAGTTTTTCCTACACCAGTTGGTCCTACTATTGCAACCATTTGTCCACTTTTTACTTGAAAATTTAAATCATGGATTAAGCTTTTGTCCTTTGTGTAAGAGAATTTCACATTTTCAAAAGATACATTTCCGTTAATCATCTTATGTTTTTCCATCAATTCAGGTTCTTCTGACTCTTCTTCTTCATTTAAAAATTCAAATACTCTATGTATTGCCGCTACTGACGATTGGATTGCCCCAGCCAGCTGTGTAATTTGGGACATAGGCTGATTTACCTGCCAGATATAACGTATAAAAGCTTGTAACTGTCCTACAGTAATTGTACCTGCTATTGCGTAAAATGCACCCATAATGGCCACACTTCCAATTCCAATATACGTCACAAAAGCAACTAGAGGATTCATTAAACCGCTTATAAATTGAGCTCTAAAACCACTTTCGCATAATTCTTTATTGGCTTTATTAAATTCATTTATTGCATCTTCCTGTTTTCCAAACAATTTAATTTCATTAAATCCAGTAAATTTCTCTTGCACAATACCGTTTAAGTTTCCTAATGCATCCTGCTGCTTTTGAAACAGAGGCTGTGATTTCCTTGTAATAACTTTAGCTATGATGATTGAAGCTCCTATGATTACCAAAGAAGATATAGCCATCAAGCTCTGAATCTTAAACATCATAAACACTGCAAGGCTCAATCCTAAAACAGCATTTAAAATCTGAGCAAAGCTTTGCTGCAGCGCATTTGAAATAGTATCCACGTCATTTGACGCACGACTTAAAGTATCTCCAAGAGAATTTTTATCAAAATATGCAATCGGAAGTCTTGTAATTTTTCTCTCAACTTCATTTCTTAAATCTACCATAGCACCTTGTATAGCATCGGTCAGTAAGAATTGATAAGCACAATTACTTAAGGCTCCTATTGAATATACACAAACTAAAGTCAGTATGATTTGATAGATTTTTGTAAAATTAACTCGACGTCTTGCTGAGATATCAGAGAATAATTGTGTAGTAACCATACCTTCCAAAGTTGGGCTTAATGCTACCAAGCAGGCAGATACAATAATTAAAAGTACTGCAAAGATAATTCTGATTTTATATTTATTTAAATATGGAATTAAACGCTTAATACCATTATCTTTCCTTTTCATCGTTCTAGTTCCTCCTTTGACATCTGACTAGCTGCTATCTCATAGTAAATTTCACAGTTTTTTAAGAGCTCATCATGAGTTCCAATGCCAACTATTTTCCCTTCATTCAATACAATAATTTTAGTAGCGTCCATAATTGAGGATACTCTCTGGGCTACAATCAACGTAATCGCATCGCCAATCTCACTTTTTAGACTCTTTCTTAATTTGGCATCTGTTTTAAAATCTAATGCAGAAAATGAATCATCAAAAATATATATATCAGGTTTTCTTATGAGGGCCCTTGCAATACTTAGCCTCTGCTTCTGACCCCCAGACAAGTTTCTTCCTCCCTCTTCTAGCCTTTCCTCAAATTGATTGCTCTTACCCGTTATGAAATCATAAGCCTGAGCAATTTTAGTACTATCTTCTATTTCAGATTGTATAGCATCATGTTTTCCATATCGTACATTTTCATTTATGCTTCCTGAAAACAGCGTAGCTTTCTGTGGAATGAATCCAATTTTTCTACGCAAGGCTGCTAATTCATACTTTCTAACATCTATTCCATCTATTTTTACGCTGCCTTTAGTGACATCATACAATCTAGGAATTAAGTTAATCAATGTACTTTTACCACTGCCCGTACTTCCAATAAAAGCAACCACTTCACCTTTTTGAGTCCTAAAACTTATGTCATATAGAACAGGAACTTGGCCTTCAGGATACTTGAATGTTACATGATTAAATTCCAGGGTTCCGCTTTCATCGCCATGAGTCACTGCATTTTCTGAATTTTTAATACTTGGTTCTTCATCTAAAAGTTCCTCAATACGTCTTGCACTGATTTCTGCACGTGGATACATGACAAATACTATGGAAAACAACATGATAGAAAACATTGCATGAAACATATATTCTTGGAATGCAACTAATTTTCCAACCTGCAACGTTCCTCCATCTATCATTTTGCTAGACAAGATAAATACGAATATAACTGCAATATTTAATAGCATAAAAAATGCTGGCTGTGTGACAGACATAAGCTTAAATAACTTTTTTGCATTATGTGCATATCCTTCATTTGCTTTAGAAAATCTGCTCATCTCATATCGATCTTTTCGAAATGCACGGATTACTCTAACCCCAGTTAAATTTTCTCTTAAAATTTGATTTAGCCTGTCCATCCCCTTCTGCTGCTTAGTACTGATTGGATCACTGGTTCTAGCAATCACATATACTCCAAAGCAAATAATCGGAATGCATCCTCCGATTACCATCGATAAAGTCAGACTTGTTCTTATTACCATAAACATGCTGATTAAAATCATTACAGGTGTTAATAGTGCTGTTCTAAATATTACATTTATAAATTGCATTAAAATAAAAGCATCATTAGTAGTTCTTGTTATCATGCTGGATACACCAAATTTATTATACTCAGTATGAGTAAATTCCTGAGCTTTTTTGAAAATGTCGTTTCTTATATCTCTTGTAATTGATGTACTAACCTTTGCACTACAGTATGCTAATAAGATATTTCCAATACCGCCGATAATGGCCACTGTCAAAATAAGAATGCCTAACTTATAAATATAGTTTCTATCATTCAACACAATGCCTCTATCAATCATCTTAGCGACAATTGTAGGAATTCCAAGTTCCGCCGTTGCAAATCCAAACACACCTAAGATATTTAAAAACACATATAGCTTATACTTTTGTAAATGCTGCAAAATTAACCTCATATTCAACCTCTCTCTTGTAAGTATTTTCTTTTATAACTAACACTTGATTTTATTGTCAATACGTACTATCATAAACTATAATGTTACCTTATAGTCAAGAGGAGATAATAAAATGCATGAGAAGTTCTTTACTACCGGAGAATTCGCTAAAATGTGCAATGTTGAAAAACATGTTTTGTTTCACTATGATAACATTGGGCTTTTCAAGCCTGCAATAATAAATAAAAATGGTTACCGTTATTATTCATATGATCAATATTTTACATTTTGTGTAATATTAAATCTAAAAAGCCTTGGAATGTCTTTAAAGGATATAAAAATATACCTTGAGCATCGAAATTCTTCCATATTCTTAAAGCTATTGGAAGAGAAAAGTACACAGGTAGCCGAAGAAATAAAGCGGTTTCAAGATATACAAAAAACTATTGATACGATGAAACTCCTAACCACGGAAGCAATGAATAGCAGCAATAATATATACTTAAAATCACTTCCAGCAGAGATTATTCTGCGATCAGATAATATAGAAGATTCATCCAATAAAAATTTTGCTAATTTTATGCAGGAATACACTAGGTTCTGTAATAATCTAGGAATTACCATTCAAGAATCAGTAGGCAGCATTATTTCTGTAAATAGCCTGCGAAAAAAAAATTTCACAGGCTTTTCATACTTATATATAAAATCAGATTCCTTTCTTGAAGGCAAAACTGTAATCCGTAAGCCTGGCATCTATCTATGTGCATACTTTAAAGGAAACTACGATGACATATCTCACATGTATACTAAAATGTTAAATTATGCTAATGAAAATAACATAGTATTAGGAGACTATTCTTTTGAAGAATACCTAATTTCAGATATCGCTGAAAAAGAACAGGATAATTATGTTACAAAGCTTATGATAGAAACATTAGATACTAAAAAAAGATAGTGGCATCCAGCGACTAATCCCGTTCGTTAAGAAATTACTTCATGTCGCCTACTGCCACTATCTTTCTTTTCTCGAATCTTACCATCTACACTAGACATTGAAATAGAATTAACTCGTTTGTAGTCCTACTCCAAAATCCACTCTGTTTTCATCGACTTAAATTCAATTTCACTTATTACTGCTTCTCTGCCTGCCGCTAGTGCCTCTACCATAACATAAATATCATTACTCTCTTTTAACCAGCATTGTGGTAAATATAGAGAATCTGGGTTTCCTCCTTTTAATATCGGCATGACTTCTTTATCATTGTTCAGCCATAGTCTTCCTATCATTTTTCCATTTAAAAACACAGTTGCCTTTCCATTTTGACCTTTACATCTAAATTCATAGCTATAATTTTTCTGTAATATATTCTTCTCTGCCCCAAGCCATGCTGCCTCTCCTGGCTTTAAAATTAGTGGAAGCTGAATAGTATTGGCACCTTTAATCACAGATACTGCATTTTCCCAAAGCTTTCTTTCCTCCGCACCTGAAAGAATCCAGCTTAATGGTTTTACTCCTTCAAAAATTCTAATATTGATATCTTTAGATTCCTCAATAAACCTTGCTTCATAATATATCACAACATCATGATAAGCTGTACAATCCAAATAATCATCCAGAACTACGGAAAAATCATATTTGTTTAATTCCTTTACAAATTTTCCATCAACATAAACCTTGGCAATAGAATTTAAATTATCCATAAATAGAACACAAGAGTTAGTTTCCGGACTAGCTTTTATAGTCTTTTTATAATAACCTGCTTGAGGTTGTTCTGGATTATTAAAACCTGCAAATGCCAGTATCGGTCTTAACTTATCTTCAGCCTTATCCTCATTTATACAATAACTGCAGTGAATTCCTTTATAGTATCGCCAGCCAGTACTTATGTTTTTTATATTAGTTACAACAGTAATTCCTGATAATCCCTTTAAACTATGAATACTCATAGCTGGAAGTCTCGAATCAGAAAAGTTTGAATGTCCCCATATTTCACTGCGCACTATTATATTAAGTTCTTTATCCTGCACCTCTTCATCTTCCTTTATAAAAACACAGGTCCCGCCAGATAGTTTTGTGCCAAGAAATTTATCATTTACATATAAAGATAGAATGTCTGCTGCATTGTGAAGAACATATCCTAAAACCTTCTGCGTTCCATAAAGAAGGGCTTTTGAATTATAAAAGCCATACCCTCTGTATAATCCATTACTCTCCATAAAATCCGCTTTACCATCTAGTAAAATCTTATCTGCATCAAATTTCCTATTAAAATTCTCTATATTTTTTTTCTTTAAATTTACTGGTGAAATCTTAAAACTTTCACATTCCTTCAAAAAATCTTTTTTACCGACAATTACGTCTCCGTTCTCTTTTACTTCTATAATACAAGCCGCTTCCGTCCTAGGTAAAAAACGTATTATTAATTTACTTCCATTCGGAAAGTCAACATTACATTTTCCTCTTTCTTTTGCATTAAAGATTATTACTTTTTCTTCTCCATTTTTCTCCAGTACTGCCCCTTCACACTTTATATAAGAACTGCTAAGTTTAAAGGCAATTTCGCCTTCCTCTTCAGCGTTTAATATCATAACAGTAGTGGTACCAAATTTCATTACCCTGGAAAATTCAGCAGTGCTGTAAACGATTGTCCCTTGAAGCCCCCATATACTAAGCGGAACATTTACAGAAATTAATCTGCACTCGCCTTCATTAATATTAAAAATGGTTTTTTGCGGTATTACTTGCTTATCATCATAAGTTATTACTGCACTTCCATCTTTCGTATCTACATTAGCAATCCCAACTACAAATCCATCATTTTTAAGTCTTAATACAGAAGCACCAAAGTTACCTAAGGCAACGTCAGAAGATATCTTAAAGTTATGATTTGAAACCGCTTCTGCTTCTGCTAAAACCTCTCCGAAAGAACTAATGAAGTCGTTCATTAGCCTAGCTTCAAAAAACTCTTCAGTAAGTTCTCCATATGGGCCTATCATGGAACCAAAACCATAGTGATGAGTCATATAGCCTAAAGGCTGTCCCCAATTGTTTACAGACGTAGTGTACCCAAAATCAAACCCACCTACTTGATTATATGGTCCTAAAAATTTTGCACCACTGCATAGCTCTCTCTTTAACAAAGAATGACATCTATGAGTTTCTGTAACTAGCAGTGGAAATTGAAGCTCCTTGAGACTTTCATAATAATTTTTTACCTTACCTTCGAAGCTTCCATCATGAATATCTGGATAAAAATTCAATGTTGGTATTACACCTTCTACCGTACCGCCTGCGTTAGCTACCTCTCCCTGTCCGGCACATACGGTTATAGGAACTGTTATTCCATAATTTTTAGCCATATCCCTCAATTTTTCAATATATCCCTGTACATCTTCACAATTATAAAAATCTAATTCATTTTCCACCTGAACAGCTATAATAGTTCCTTTTTTTCCTAGCTGATATTCTGAAAGAATTGGAATTATTCTGCGAAACCACTCATCTACATATTTTAAGTAAACCTCATTATTATCTCTAAGCTTAATACTTTTTTTAGACAATAAGTAACCTGGCAGTCCCCCGCAGTCCCATTCGGAACATATATAAGGTCCAGGCCTTGCTATTATCAAAAGTTTTTCTTCAGCCGCCATTTTAAGATATTCTGCTACATCTTTTTCTTCAGAAAATTCCCACTTTCCTTCTGAGGTTTCATGGTAATTCCATGGGAAATATACATCTATGCAATTATAGCCAGCTGTTTTAACTTTTCTTAATCTATCTCTCCACATTCCTTTTGGAATTCTGAAATAAAATAAAGAGCTGCACATTATTATCTCTGATTTTCCACGAATATATATACCATTTTTATTCATACTAACTAAATTCTTTTCCATAATGTACTCCTATTAAAATATTTTCTTCTAAAAATCATTCTTCATAATCTGAAAGTTTAATAAAAGGTGCCGAGTAGCACTCTACACCTTCTATTAAACTGTAACTTTTTAGCTTATTTACCTTCAACAAGCTTTTTGTAAGCATTTAACTGTTTCTGTGCTTCTGCCACAATCTTATCAATACCTGCTCCTTTTAATTTAGCACGGAAATCAGAAACTGCTTTAACAGGATCTCCAGCTTTACCAAAGCTTATTGCTGGCAGATATTTACTAATAACATCAGAGCATGCTGAAAGTTCTGAATCTACATTAGTTTTATCGAATACGAATCTTCCATATGGGTAAGGTTTCTTTATTTTGTCATATTCAGCATATAACTTTTTGTAATCTGGATATGTGGTTGCACTTTGAATTTCTAATTTATCATTACGTCCTCCCCAGAAGCCAGAACTATAGCTGTCTTTAGCATCGTTATAACCATCAGGTAAAGCTCTCTTACCATCTTTAAGAACGTATTGAACTCCCTCTAAACCATAGTTCACATAATCATACATTTTTTTATCGTTTCTAATAAGATCATAAATCATTAAGGCTCTTTCAGGATTCTTTGAACTAGCCCCCACGCTAGTAGCACCATGAGTAATACTTATGCTGACCAGATTGTTACTTTCAGCAGAGAATGGGAAAAACTTTAAATCCGAACTAGGCTGATTTTGCTTCATTTGGTACCAATCACCTAAATAAGTCTGTGTATGATGCTGAATGGTACCGTTCTTTCCTGCTTTAGCTTGTGTAAGGCTGTCTCCTTTATAATTCAATACATCTTGACGCCAGTATCCTGCATCTCCCCATTGCTTCATAGTCTTAGCATAATCGATTAGGGTTTCTTCATTGAAAGGATTTACAACAGTATAAGGGTCATCTGCTGACTTTGCATTTAACAATGCTTGCAAATTACATGTAGCTGGAATACCATCTATAGGAATTTCCATAGTCTTAGAATTTACCCATCCTCCAAACTGAGAATATCCGCCGCCTGCTATATCCCATGGAATTACTCCTTTTTTGTGATCTTTTATTCCTTGAAGGTATTTTCCAAAGGTAGTCCAATCTTTTATCGGCGTTGTAATTCCAAATTCCTTAGCCCAATCTCCGCGGTACATAAATCCGTGATTTGTCCATTGAGTGTACTGATCCTCTGGAATAGCTATTATTTTACCATTATATTTGCACTGCTCCCAATCCTCCTTAGGAATTGAAGCATAAGTCTTAGGTGCATATTTAGGCAAAAGATCATCTAAGTTCATAAATGCACCTTTTTGAGCATTTGGCCACATATCTAACCAGTCTGAAGCGGTTATAATCAAATCTAGAGATTGACCTGATGCCAAAAGTAAATTGTATTTTGTAGACCAATCAGCCCACTCAACCCAATCGATTTTTAAATTAGCGTTTAATTTTTTCTTTAAATATGCATTCCATTTCTTCTCTACCTTTTCATTTTGTCCATTTGTTGGCTTGTTTCCAAGCATAACATAGTTAACGGTAACGAATTTTGACGTGTCAATTTTACCCTTAGAATCACTTCCTCCATTAGTTGCAGCTTTACAAGCAGAAAGACTTGCTGTCATAATCACAGTCAAAACTACAGTTAGAATTTTTTTTCTTCTCAACATTTGAATCCCCCCTGATTTTTGTAGTAGATTTATATAATGAAGCGTTTTATGACTTTACTGATTGCCATAGATATCAATAAAACGTTTCAATGATATACAAGTTTTTACCTCTAATATCTAAAATCAGCCCTTTACAGCTCCTATAGTTATTCCTGCTATAAAATACTTTTGAACAAAAGGATAGAATAGTATCACAGGACCTACAGCAACAACTGCAGTAGCCATTTTCATTGTTTCATTAGGTATATCTTGTGCCGGCACATTAGAGCTAGCAGCTGAGTTTCTTATAAAATCAGCTTGAGTTACAACATTATACAAAAATAATTGAAGAGGTCTATAGGTTACATTTGCAGAAAGAAACAGCATTGAATTATACCATTCGTTCCAATACCCGAGTGCTAAAAATAGTCCTATAGTAGCAAGAGCTGGCGTAGCCATAGGAAGAATTATTCTTAAAAATATAGTAAAATCTCCCGCTCCATCAATCTTTGCCGATTCAGTAATAGAATGCGGTATAGATTTTAAGAAATTTTTCATAAGTATAATAAGCCATGGGGACATTAATCCTGGCAGCAATATAGCTAAGTAATTGTTTTGTAAGTGCATATATTTTGAGATCAATAAATAAAAAGGAACCAAACCTCCAGAAAACAACGTAGTAAAGAATATATAAAAGGATATCTTATTTCTATAAGGGAAATCCGGACGCTGTAATGCATATCCTGTCATAGCTATAATGGTTAATCCAATAGCCGTACCAATAACAGTGATGCAAATTGTAACAACATAATCGCCAATAATCAGCTTAGGATTTTCAAAAATTAATTTATATGCAAAGATACTGAATTGTTTTGGCCATAAGGTATAGCCATATTCTGTGATAGCTTTTTCACTGCTGAAGGAAGAGGACACCATAAGTATAAAGGGTACTAGACATAATAAAGAAAATATAGTGATAAATATATAACTGAAAATCTGTATAATTCTTGATGATTTATCTACAATTCTCGAATTAGTCTTTTTAAATTCCATTTTATTACCTCCTAAAATATTGAGTAGTCAGGCTCTATCTTTTTCACAATCCAGTTTGCTGTCATTACAATAATGAAACCAAAAACTGATTGATACAGGCTTACTGCACTTCCTAATGAAAAATTAAAGTTATTCATTAACGATCTGAATACAAAAGTTTCTATAATATCTGTCCTATCGAATAACACAGTATTGCTTGAACCTACTAAATTGTAGAATAAGCCGAAATTTCCTTTCAATATTCCTCCTAGTGAGAACAACATCAAGATTACAAATGTAGGTTTTAGGCAAGGTAATAAAATATGTCTTATACGCTGAAAAGCGTTAGCACCATCTATTTCTGCAGCCTCCATTATCTCTGAATCTATTCCCATAATGGCCGCAAAGTAAACTATGGAGCCATAGCCTGTACCCTGCCATAAGAAAACTGCAATGATTATAATTGGCCAGATCCACGGAGTCTGATATGCTTTTATAGGTACCTGATGAAACGTTTTCAGAATGTGGTTTAAAACACCACTATCGTAATTTAAAAAGTTATAGGCAAAGAGTCCTACAATTACTGCTGATATAAAATAGGGAAGGAACATTATTGTCTGACTGATCTTCTTAAACCATTTAGACCTAATTTCATTTAAAAGGATTGCAACAAAAATTTGAATAAGGTTCCCTAATATTATAAATGCTAGGTTGTACAACACTGTATTTCTGGTTAATTTCCATATCTCCCCTGACATAAACAGGAATCTGAAATTATCTAGACCACAAAAGGCACTCTTAAAAATACCCTGTGCATAATTGTATTTAATAAAAGCTAAGTATAACCCTGGCATTGGAATATAGGAAAATATAAAGAAAAATATTATTGCTGGAACACACATTAGAATAAGTGTCTTACTCTTTTTAATCTGTTTAAATGTTGAAACTTTAGCCGGTTTAATTTGTAAGTCATTAAAAGCTATATCGCTTTCTAATTTTTTCATTTTATACCTCCTGATTGTACTCGTTTTCTATATTCTAAAAATATATTTAAATAAATCCACTGCCTATATAGATAAACATGAATCTCTAACTACAAGTTTTGTATCGATAACTTTTGTTGTATCGCCACCTTTCTTACTAGTTATGTCTAAGACGGTATTTATTATTTCTTTACCTAATTCCTTATAATTTTGATTTACCGTAGTGAGCTTTGGATGAGCAATCTCAGAAATGTAACTATCATCAAAACCAGTTATAGACATATCTTTAGGAATATCAAGTCCAGCCTCATTCGCAGCCCTTATAGCTCCGATTGCAACAAAATCATTTATAGCAATTAAAGCTGTTGGTTTCTCCCTTTTCTTTAAAAGCTTTTTCATAGATTCAATTCCACTTTCAATAGAATAATCTCCATATATCATCCATTCTTTATTTAACTGTAAGTTATTCTTTCTAAAAGCTTCTTCTAGAGCTCTATATTTTATATATGAGGAGGTTACATTTTCTCTGCCTCCAATCAGACCTATTTTGCTATGTCCAATTGAAACAAGGTATTCTACTAGCTGTATCATCCCATGTTCCTCATCAGTAGCAATTTTGTGACATTTAACTCCTGTCATCTTTCCATTAACAATTAGTATAGGTGTACTTTTTAAGATTTTGTTCATCTCTTCAGCATATTCAGTTCTAGTCCTTACGTCATTGACTCTCCCTCCCATAATAATTATTACATCAACTTGCTTTTCCGATAATGTCTTAAGATGAATTGACTCATTATCATTGTTATTCATTGAATCGCATAGCATCATAGTATAACCAGCTTCTAATGCACACTTTTCTGCTTCTAAGAATACAGTAGAGAAAAAAGGATTTGTAATATCTGGTAATATAAATCCCAGCGTTTTGGATTCCTTTTTTGAAAGACTTCTAGCTAAAGCATTAGGTTTGAAATCATACTTGTCTATTAAAGCCTTTACTCTTAATCTTTTTTCATCGCTTACAGCAGCATTTCCTGTAAGAATTCTGGATACCGTAGCCGGAGAAACATTAGCTTCCTTAGCAATATCGTATACTGTGACGTTGCTTTTTTCCATTGTTATACCTCCAAATTAAATAATAATTCGTTGCTCTAATATGTACATTAAATGAGCTAAAATTCTATACTGATGCTAATAAATAGGTTCGAGCCAAGGACATTTTAAAACAGAATATATTTAAACTTTCCCTTGTATATGGTATTTGAAACGGGTTTCTGAAACCCATTTCAAATACCATATCTTTATATTACTACCTTATTTTTACATTGTCAATAAATCATTTTAATATCTTATAAAAATAAATATAAGTATTTTTTACATTTTTATACATAGTGCTTACATCAGCTTAAACCAATGGGAAATGCCTTTACCACTCATTTTTTAGTCTTAAACAGCGTATCCTGAATTTAAGAAATGCTAGGATATAAATTGTTTTATAAATATAAAAATTCCCCAGACCATAGTCTGAGGGAGTAAATCATAGCCTTATTTTAAATAACTTCGAATATACTTTTAATAAGGCCAAAATAATGCTATTAAAATAAAATATATAGTTAAATTTTTAATATCCCATTGAATATGATTTTTAGCGCTTCATCTATTGCCTCTCGTGTGTTTAATTTATTTTCAAGCAAGAAATCATAATCGGTAAACATATCACTTATTTTTTCAATCATTTTAGAAAGTACTCCAAAATGCATTTCGGACTTAATGATGCCTTCTTTAACTCCCTGCTCTAATAATTTTTTTGTAGCATTCAGCTTAAATTGCTTAAGTTCTTCTATCTTTGACCATACTTCAGGATAGAATTGCTTTGCTTCCATTAATAAAGAGACTGGCAGTCGATATCGATGACTAGAATATACAATCGCATGAATTTTATACGAAAAATCCTTATTTCCAGCAACAACAGATGTCATACTGTCTTTATCGGTTGCAATAGATACCTCGAAATATTCACGAATGATATCGTCTTTACTATTAAAATATTGATATATTGTTTTTTTACTTATCCTTAATTCTGAAGCTATTTCATCTACAGTGAATTTTTTTAAGCCATACTGAAGAATTAACTTAGCAGCTACATCCAATATTTTCTGTTTCATTGCACATTCTCCTCCTCTTTAACAGGCTCTTGATACTTAGTATCTGATACAATAATCAAAAAGCCTGCAATTCCTATTCCTATTGTAACAAACCAGGTCAACTTCTCTGAAATTCCCCATAGCGCACCCGTCAAAACAGCTCCCGCAAAATTTCCTATGTATTGAAAAGAATTAAAAATACCATTAGCAGTACCACGATAGCTGTCTTCTACAGCCTCATTTACATTTGTCGCCACAAAAGTTGCTATGATAATATAGCCACACATAAACAAAGTAGTACCTATTAATAGAAAGGAATACGATGTCTTATTGAAATATAAAATAAGGCTTAAGGCAGAGATTAGAAAAGCTGCCATTAGTATCTGTTTATTAAAGCCCTTTTGTCTCAATCGAACAGCCAGTTTCATTATAAATATAGCAACCACAATTGCCGGAATAAAAACCTTCCACATTCCTGTTTCACCTGTAACCTTGGTCAAGTAAATTGGTACTGCGTAAAATACAGATACCATCATGTAATTATTTATAAAAGCAGACAAATTCATCACAATAAAGCTTTTGTTGTGAAATATAGTTCGAATATGCTTACTTTCAGGTACATTCTGCCTAATCTCATTTTTGTTTTTGTTATCTTTTATAAAAAACAAAATGTATATTTCATTTAAAAAAAGTAATGCTGCACAAAATAAAAACATCCAATTAACAGGTATGATTTCTCTTAATAATGGTCCTAATGCAAACGCTAAAGCAGCAGCAGCCGAAACAAAAGCACCCAAAATACTCATGGCACGAATTCTTTCCTTTTCTCCAGCTATACTAGCTGCCCAGGAATATCCTACACCTATAATAGCACCGCTTCCCTGCAATGCTCGCGCGAAAATCAACAAACTAATATTCTTTGCAAAATATGCCAAAATAAGTCCTACTACCACTTGAGTGAGTCCAATTAGCATTATGAGCTTATTGCCATATCTATCGCTGAACATTCCAAAAGGAATTTGAAAAACTGCCTGCATAAGTCCAAAAATTCCCACAGCTAAACCTGCATATAAAGAAGTATATCCTATTAATGATCTGCAATATGTAGAAATAAATGGCATAACGATTGTCATAGACATTTGACGAAAAGCAAGAGCGAGACTAAGTATTACTACTGCTGGAATTGCACTCTTTCTTATACAATTTTTTTCCATAACTATACCCCCTGCGCAAAATACTTAGGAAACTATTTTTGTTTTTTTAGTTTCCTAAGTGTAATTTTATTCCACTTTTACTTATTAGTCAAGATACTAAATATCAATAATATTATCATAACTCAATACTAACCACTCCTTGCTATTATAGCTGCACTTAAAACCTGCTAACTACGATGTGTAACCAATTTAAAGGAAAATGGAGCAAGGAAATATTCATAGCGTTCAATAGCTATTTAATAATTTAAAGCTACTTGCATGTTCTTATTTTGCAACCACAACTTTATCAATCATTTTTTTGTAAAATAAGAGTAGAACTTTCTCCTTCTTGTAAAAACATCATATCTTTTTTATTTTTCTAAGTTTAAAAATTCTTCTCAATCTTCCATTGTGTAATCAAAGTATTATTGATAAATTTGTGCATACTATTTCACTTGTTAATTCAATTATCATATCCTAACACAAAATAAATACGCTTGCAATCTATTCTAATTCAATCACATCGGATAGAAAAGCTAATGTCAAGCCTTGCCCCCAGCCTTGTATCCACTCTTTTGTAATAGTACAGTATCCATCTCTGTCTTTCATTACAGCTGTACCTCCTGATACATTCAGAACACGTCCATCTTTGCTTATGTTTTTCAATATACCTTCTAATGCCTTTTGCACATATCTGGTATGAAGGGGATTATCGTTATTAATCATAGCAGCTGCAATTCCACAAGATGCAGATACTTCTTCATAGGAATACTCATAATCTAGTACTGTTCTCCATAAACCATTATCTGTTTGAACTAACTTTAATGCTGCCTTTAACATTATCATAGCCGTGATACCACAAGCTGGTACTAGAGTTCTGTAAATACTTAATGTGGCAGTAATATTGATTTAGCGCATCATTAATCATCTCTTCATCCTTTAATTTAACTCCTACACGAAGCAAGAAAAAGGCCGCCATAAACAATGTATCTGCCCATGCCTGCTCTGGAAAATCTAAATGCTCCAAAACCTTATCACCAAATCTAGCAGCTCTGTTTCTGATATAATCCACCTTACTCATAATAATATCCCAATAATTTTGTTCACTTGTTTCTTCGTATAGAGTTATAAGCATATGTCCCATGGCACAAGTATTAATAGTCCAGTCCGGCAGACCCAGCTCAATATACTCTTCTGTCCACTTTTTAAGCATATCTAAATACTGTTTATTTCCTGTTGCTTTATAGGCTCTAGTTACACCATAATAAGCCACACCACAAGGCCAATCCCATGTTAAATCCATTGTCATTGTTTTTTTAACAATATTGTCAATTACTCTTAGAATTTCTTCTTTGTCATAATTTAATTTCAATATACTTATCCTCTCTTCTCCTCAAACGCTGATTGACAGCTTCGGTTTATTTTACACACCAATCAAGAAAACCTTTTCATTGTGACATTGCATTTGCCTATTTACTTTTATAACTCCATTATAAGCAAAAAAATTCATACACTCAATCTAATATTCGATATTCTTTAGGCGAGTGTCCTGTTATTTTCCTGAAATTACGATGGAAGGTTCTTAAGTTGTTATACCCGCAATTGTCTGCAATTTCATCAATAGACTGATTTGTATTTTTCAGTAAATAACATGCCTGTGAAATCCTATAATTGTTTAAATAATCAGTAAAGCTCATGTTCATCAGTTGAACAAACAGCCTTGATAGATAAGGATAATCGTACTGTAAATGTTTTGCAACGGTTTTTAATGTGCAATCTACAGAGTAATGTTTCTCTACATAAAGCAGGATTTTATAGAGTGCCTTTGTTTGGGATGATTGCTTTATCGGAGCAAAGGATGTATGATTTATAAGATTATCACAAATACCATATATAAAGCTTTTCTGACTGTAGATAGATTTAAGTTTTTTGAGATCAAGTTTCTCTTCAAAATGCAGTACATTGTCACTTGGAATAAAGCCTTTAAACTTCATGAAAAAATCGCCAATCAATTCTGGTGAAAAAAGGATGATTGTAATCTCAGAATAATCAATGGTTCTAAATTCATGCAGTTGATTATTAAAGATAAATGCAAATTCATTTTTCTGCATCAAATATTCTTTTTGATCAATTGATACAGATATCTGTCCATCATTGACAAATATAAGTTCATATGCTCGATGAAAATGAAGTGGAAAATGATAGTTCTTCAATGGAAAAAACCTAAAAAATTCTTTTTCATCAACTCCATGTTTTTCAAAAAACACCATAATATCTTCTCCTAATATAAAAACACAAATATTGTCTTAAAGTATACTACATTTTGAATAGAACTAACAGTCATTATTTCTTATAATAAAAGAAAACGAATTCAAGGGAGGATTAAAACGATGGAATATCATGTAGCAAAAATCGGTTCCGATCAAGGTCAAGGAACTCAGCAATATCCATTTTTAACAATCAATAAAGCTGCTTCTATTGCTGTAGCTGGAGATACGATTATAGTCCATGAAGGAGTATACCGTGAATGGGTAAATCCAAGGTTTAAAGGATTAAGTGATAAGAGAAGGATTATTTACCAAGCTGCAGAAGGAGAAAAAGTAGTTATTAAAGGATCGGAGCACATTCAAGACTGGCAGCATGTAGAGGGAAATGTCTGGAAAGTCATATTGCCGAATACATTTTTCGGCGATTATAATCCATATGAAAAAGAAGTGTTTGGAGATTGGCTTGTCATAAATGATGCTACCAAGCATTTAGGAGATGTTTATCTAAATGGCATGTCGTTTTATGAGGTCAGCAGTTTTGAACAACTAATTAATCCAAACACCAGAACGGAAGTATTGGATAATTGGACACAAAAAATTGTTCCTATCCACAATCAAGAACAGACTAAATATGTTTGGTTTGCAAAAGTAGATGCTGATAATACAACTATTTATGCAAATTTCCAAGGCTCTGACCCAAACAAAGAATATGTTGAAATCAATGTACGTAGATCCTGTTTCTATCCTAAAGAGACAGGTATTGATTATATTACTGTAAGGGGCTTTGAAATGGCCCATGCTGCAACACCATGGGCACCTCCGACAGCAGACCAGCCAGGACTTATGGGTGCAAATTGGAGTAAAGGCTGGATTATTGAAAATAATGTTATTCATGATTCAAAATGCAGTGCAATTAGTATTGGTAAAGAAGGTTCCACAGGAAACAACTATCGCTCTATCCGTAAAGATAAACCTGGATACCAATACCAGCTAGAATCTGTCTTTTCTGCTGAGCGCAATGGCTGGAGCAAGGAAAAGATCGGCTCCCATATTATCCGAAATAATACCATCTATGATTGTGGCCAGAATGGAATTGTTGGTCATTTAGGATGTATTTTTAGTGAAATTCATCACAATCATATTTATAACATTGCTCTAAAGCGTGAATTTTATGGTTATGAAATAGCAGGAATCAAGCTCCACGCAGCCATTGATGTGCAGATACATCATAACCGTATTCATGATTGCTCTTTAGGATTATGGTCTGATTGGCAGACACAAGGAACAAGAATCAGTAAGAACCTATTCTATAACAATAATCGTGATTTATTTGTAGAAATAAGCCACGGACCATATATTATTGACCATAATATCTTGGCTTCTGAACACAGTCTAGATAATGCGTCACAAGGCGGAGCATATATCAATAACCTAATCTGCGGTAAGATGGATCAGTGGAAAGGATTAGACCGTTCTACACAATATCACCTTCCACACAGTACTAAAATCGCAGGTTTTTCATTTGTTTATGGTGGAGATGATCGTTTCTATAATAATATCTTCATTGGAAGAGATGGGGTAAAAGGTGTTGGAACTTCTCATTATAAAAACTATACTACGTCATTAGAAGAATACATCGAAAAAGCAAATAAAAAACATGGCGATCTTGAAGAATTTGTATTAGTAGAACAACCTGTTTACATTAATAACAACGCGTACTTCAATGGAGCAGAACCATTTGAAAGAGAAAATAATAATTTAGTTGATGAAAGTTTTAATCCAAATTTCCGCATTATTGATGGAGGAGAAGAAGTTTATCTTTCCTGTGAACTGCCAGAAAGCTTCGAAAATATCCTAGGAGAAATTCAATCTACAGCTACTTTACCTAGAGTACGCATAGTTGATGCTGAGTTTGAAAACCCAGATGGTAGTGAGGTATTCCTAAATACTGATTTTCTTGATGAACATAGAACTGGAAGGAGTCCTTTAGGACCAATTGGCCTTTTGAAAAAAGGCAAAAACTACATTAAAGTTTGGTAATAACTATTATAAAAAAGATTACATCCTACGTAGGCTAGTTACGTTCATCAAGCAATTACACCACATCTTTTAGACAAATTTCCTAATGGCTCATAACTCCGCTGCGCCTCAAACAATTCGCCATCTTAACGCAAATTTGCCTAAAAGACATGTGTAATTGCTAAATTCACTCCAAATGCCGACTTCGGATGTAATCTTTTT
The DNA here is from genome assembly GCF_002029235.1 of Clostridium oryzae. Classification (GTDB taxonomy): domain Bacteria; phylum Bacillota; class Clostridia; order Clostridiales; family Clostridiaceae; genus Clostridium_AE; species Clostridium_AE oryzae. The sequence goes on along the minus strand of NZ_MZGV01000001.1, from coordinate 309,943 downwards.
TAGGCCTTGATTCTTAATCTTTAGGGGTATAACATGATTTTAATGAAGAGTTATCCCCAATTGGAAAAAAGCATAAATTCCTAGAAACTGAAAAAGCCTTACGCCCTCATTTAGATGGGTGTAAGGCTTCTTTGAGTCACAGAATAGTATACTTATTTTTTATTTGAAATCAAAACTCTGAATATATATATTTTGGTGCTGTAGACAAATTAGCATCCATAAAATAAAGGTATAAAATTATCATCAATAAATAGAAAACAATCACCCAGCCAATAAATCTGCATGTTGAATTAGATTTAGCTTTCCTTATAAAACTTGTAAAGAGCTTCATCTGCCATCACCCATCCCTTTCCACTTAAATGCAGTGCATCCTCAAAAAAATACTTGTTATATTCCTTGCTTGAAAAATCTGTCATCTCAGCGCCATATTGAGAGGCAACTGCTCTTAATCTCCGGTAATATTTTCCTCTTTTGTAAGCAGGAAATCCTCTGTAATCATACCAATATCCATTAACCGGCAGAGAAACTATCATTACCTTCAGTTTTAGCTGATGACACATGTTCAAAAAGCAGCGTAAATCCTTGTATTCAAGCGATTTGCGATTTCCAAATCCAGCTTTCGGAAGCGGCCTTTTTATGCGTTTTAGCTTAGCCTGCAACTTGGCATAGCCTTTAGGCGTCATATAAAACGGAGTCTTACTATACTTTTTACTGCTAACATTTACCCTCTTTATATACTTTCTCCAATTAATTTTTCTATCTTTGAGATTCTTGTTCTGGTTATGTTTCAGTTCAGCCACCGCTGCTCGCAGAACAACACGTTGATGAGTTCTTTCTGCCAGATACTTTTTATAAAGCTCATATTTAATGTCATCTAGAGTTGAACCTGTTCCATCTAAAAGTACACGGTTATATACCTTAACACGATTTAAAGTTGACTTATCTACCTTAAGCAAAGTATCTACTCTATTTCTGATATACTCTTTTGTTTTCTTTGAAATGTTTCTGTTTTTTAACATTTGTATATAGCTGCTATCTGAAAACCTTAGAGCAAAAGCCTTATTCTTTACACCATGTTTTCTAAACCATGTTGGTGAAACAAACAGTACAACCTTTTTATTTTTAATGCTGTTACTTATAGCTGCAAGTGTAATGGCATGACTTAAACTTTGATAATGTGCAGCACCTATTAACATCGGATTAAAGTAAAAACCCTTAAACATTGACCTAGGATGATAGATAGTCTTAATCCCGTGCTGAAATTCAGAAGAACCAAAAACAACTAAAGTGCCAGGATTAATATTTTCGCTTATCCCATCTGGAGAAGCAAATTTTGTTTGGCTGCTCCAAGTACTGAAAGCATTGTTATTAAACGCTAAAGCTTTTTTATCATATACATGAAGTCCAAAAGCCGTGCCCAAAAACAATACCAACGCAATTATTAACGCAGTTACCTTTCTCACAATATCATCCTCTTGTCTCTAAGATTTCTAAAATTTTAGCAGGTGTGTTCAAATCTTCTCTCTGAAATTCTGATGGTGATAACACAATACCAAATTCATCTTCAATAAGAGCTAGCAATTCAGCAAATCCAAGAGAATCAAGCAAATCTGTTTCAAGTAAATCAATATTCATATTTTCCTTTACGATATCATCCTCACATATTTCTGCTAACATATCTAATAATCTTTCTTTCATTTTAATTTCCTCCCTAATGTACTATTTTTGCCAAATGTAATAATTTTATAAACTTTCCAGAAAAAATTAAGAATCCAAACATGACAAGCTGCATTGTTATAAACCAAGATAAAAATTTATAGGATTTTTTGTCTTTATTTTCTTTGTAAAATTTTGATTTTTTCTGATAGCTCTCTGTTAATGCCAGTAAACATCCATGATATAATCCATAGAGTATATATGAGGCATTTAATCCATGCCACATACCCATAACCAGCATATTTATTATAAAGCCGATAGAAGCTCTATGCAGACGATTTTTAAACCATTTTTTCTTTACACACTTTATGATGAAACGTGAAAAAATGAAATCACGGAACCAGTAAGACAAACTAATGTGCCAACGATCCCAAAATTCTCTCATATCTAGGGACAAAAATGGTTTGTTAAAGTTATCTGGAGTTCTAACCCCTAAAATATAGCTCGTGCCTACAGCCATTAGACTGTACCCTGCAAAGTCAAAAAATAAATCTAATCCATAGGCATAAGTATATCCAACGACATAGTACCATGCCTTGAAGTCAGCACATATTCCCATAAGCTTGTAGAAACCAGCTGCTATAATAAATTTGTATATTAGCCCTAATAATATCTTGAAAACGCCATTTGCAAATAAATTTAAATATTCTTCACGGCTATATATCTTTACCCAATCCTCGTGAAACCTTCTGCTTCGATCAATTGGGCCAGAACTCAAGCTGGGAAAGTGTAATAAAAAGGCTGAAAATTCTACAATCGGAACCTCGGTAATGATTCCGTCATAAATCTCTATAATCATTTGTACGCTTTTAAAGGTCAGGTATGAGACACCTAAAAATTGAAAAATGTTCGTATGAATCAACGGATTAATTTTATCAAAAATAAGCGGCACAACACTTAAAAAAACTGTACAGTAGTATATATTTTCCTTACGCCCATATCTTTTACGTAAAATCAAATACAGCTTTACAAGAATTAACTGCAATACATAAAAAGTAAATAAATAAGCTAGCTGCCTATGGTCTTTCCCAAAAATCAAATAGATAAATAATATGGATATGGCCAAGGTATAAAGTCTTAATGATTTTTGTAGTATCCCTAATATAACTGCCGGAATCAGTAGCAGCACTAAACATAGATAAAATAAATGGCCTCCAAAAAATGTCATTGTGCTATTCCTCCGAGAAGCTTTCGATCAATCTTTCCATTTCCATTCATAGGCAATTGATCTAGAAATACAAATTTCTTAGGAATCATATATTCAGGAATGATTTCCTTAAGCTGTTCCTTCAAACTCAAAGAAGTTGCAAAAGCATCCTCGACCTTTTCTTTGTAAACAACATAGGCAGTCAAACTACTTATTTTACCATTTCGTGTATTAGGTACAACTGCTGCTCTTGTAATTGAATTTAATTTCAAAATGTTATTTTCAATATCCTCTACCTCAATACGATAACCATGCAATTTTATCTGTAAATCTATTCTTCCACAATAGTAAAGCATATCCCCTTCTAGGTATCCTTCATCACCTGTACGATATCCTCTAACTTTTTTATTAGCTATTTCTTTTATAAAAAATTTATTCTTAGTATTTTCAGGATTGTTATAATATCCAATACTGACTGTATTACCCAGAATAATAATTTCTCCTCTTTCACCCTCCTCTGCAGGCTCTCCATTTTCCCTTCTGATTTCTATAAATGTTCCAGGCTTAGCATGTCCAACAGGAAGAGGACTCTTAGTATCATTTAATTGAGTAGTGACGTGAACCTCAGTAACTGCAACCGTAGTTTCTGTTGGACCATAAGTGTTAATAATCTTTGCATTTGGAAATCTCTTTTGAAGCTTAGAAACGGTACTATTTGTTAAGGTTTCTCCACAAAAAAGAAAAGTTTCTAAATGAGGCATCAATTGTTCACCAAAGCTCTTCTCCAAAAGGCAAATTTCAGCAAATGAAGGCGTAGAAACCCATACAGCCGCATTTGATTCTTGTAGTGACTGCATTAGTAATTTATAATCGCTTTGTACGCCTTTAGATAAAGACCAAAGTGTTCCACGGCAAGCTAAACATGTATATAGATCCATAACAGATAAATCAAAAGAAAATGGTGCCTGATTCAAAAAACGCTTTCCAATTTTATCCTCTTTTTTTGTTCCAAGATTTATAGACCAATCTAAATAATTATTTAAACAGTTTGCAGTAATCTGCACACCTTTTGGCATTCCAGTACTTCCAGAAGTAAAAATAATGTAAAAAACATCCTCCCCATTCACCCATTTATCAGAGGAAATTGCTTTTGTTTGAGATTCAATAACCTCTTTAATTTCATTAAGTTCAACTATCCTCTGAAAATGACAATTTAACTTTTCTGTAGCTAATGCCAAAGGCGACTCCATTTGATTCAATATTGATTGTGTTCGAGAATCCGGTACAGAAGTGTCTACAGGGCAATAAGCACGTCCAGACTTTACACACGCCAGCATGCAAATAAGCATATAAACTGATTTATGTCCGTAAACTACTATAGGCGATTTGTTATTACCGCAAGTATCCTCAATATATGCTGCAAGATAATCAGAATACTTATCTAAATCATGGTAATTTATACTCTCCTTATCGGACCGCATTGCCTCAAAGCGAGGATGAGTAAGTGCATTGTTTTTAATTTTCTCAAGTATATTCATCTCATTTCCACCCTTCTATTGTATGTGAATCAGTAGTTTTACAGTCATCTATGTTCACATATCTTAAGTATTAGTATAATATGGTTTGTTTTACCTGAATCTACATATAATACGATAAATTACCTATTTGGTGTCTTAAAGTACACGAAGTTTTTACTTTATGCATAAACAATTATTGCAAAATCTCAGTTCAAATTTATCCACGATTGGAAAAAATCATAATTTCCTACGAAAAAGAAGATTACTTTTTAATTGTACTTGGTGAAAGCACGCTTTCATGAACATTTCCTAGAGACTAAAAAAGACTATGTTTGCCAAAACGACTAACATAGCCTCAAATGTTTTCCTAATACAGATATTTATACTTACCCTTACAGCTTTTATTCAAAATCTCCATAGAGCCAGGATTCGCTGTTTCCTGTTATCCTGTAATTTAATCTAACCATATCTTGATCCTTCCAGCTGCCGTTTATATATTTACTTAAATCTATGGTTATATGTCCCCAGGAATCATCTTTAGGAGAACCTATCTCTGATCTTGGAATAACAATTTCTATTCCGCCGGAAGCTGTATCCCATTGCGGTGCTATGACCGAAGTTATATTCTTGTTTAACTTCCAGCTTCCGTTATCTACTGAATACTTGCTATAACCAGTATCGGCATTTTTTCTTGTAAACATATATGCCATGTTTCTTCCAAGATCAGTTCCATATTGAGTAGCTGTTGTTGTTGCTGCAGTTTTTGCAAAATCCTCTACATAAGCAGAAACTTGGAATGAATCACTAGATGTTGTTGGTAAAGTTCCAGCAGCATTGTTTATTCTTATATAAATATTAGTATCATCATTTGATACATATACTTTTCTTATATCAGTTTGTGCATCATCTGCTACTCCATCATTTGATGGATCCACATAATATGGAATATACTTGTACTGGTTCCAGTCAGCATTAGCTCCATTAGTAACTTTTACTCCTTTGGAACAGCCTGCATTATACTCTGAGGAATACACTCTCATATCATAATTGTTCGAATATGCAAGACTTGCAAGGATAAAAGATGCTGCCGTAACCGGTTCTGCTGCTGTACTTACTAGTGGTGCTTCTGTTACATTACTTACAGCTTCACCTGTTACCATGAAGCCGGTGGCTGTTCTGTGCTTGAACCATTCAAGCATATCGTAAGCCTTTGAACCATTTCCTTTATAAGTTTGGTATATAGAATCCCACATTACCATTTGCGGCCAAGAAGGTGATGCTTCCAAAGCTTCATTTCCTGAAGGACTCCATTGAGAAGTATAATAGAAGGTATCATTAGGGTATCTTGGCAAACCATAGGTATCTACATTAAGATCTTTTTCTATCTTATTTATATGAGAAGCTGCTCTTGAAGAGTTGACATCTATATCTCCTAAAGCAAATAATATATTTGTTGAGGTATCTTCTAAAGTATTAACTGTGCCGTCTTTATTCACACATCTATCATAATATCCATTAGCTGCATTCCAAAGTCCCTTTGGTGAAGCTGTATCGTCTCTATTAATTGCAGTCATAATAGTACTTCCGGCACCATTGTAGCTGTCAGCTAAAGTACTGTTACCTTCTATTGAGGCAATTAGTGCAGCTGATTTAAGTCCCATTGCATATGAAGCTTGAGTATATGCATAATATTCATCATTATCTCCCTCTTCCCAAATACTCTTATCTGCAGGTCCGAAGCCTGTAGTTTGATCAATATTATTCATGATATAATTTGCCGAATTCTTAATTTCCTTGTATATACCATCTAAGAAAGTTTTGTTTCCAGTTGCCTTATAGTGTTTGTATGCCCCTATTAGGAAGAACCCTATTGCATCGTTTTCTGGCTCAACAAATTTAGCATTAGTATTGTCCCATAACCAGAAACAGGTATGGAAACTTCCATCTACATTTTGTCTTGCAGCCAGCCACTTCCAATAACGTTCACCTTCTGCAGTAAATCCAGCTGCATCTAGAGAAAGTGCTGTTACTGCTGAGTCTCTTGACCATATCTTATAACTATAGTTAAGTGAGTTAGTAGTTGCTGGCATTGCTCCATCGTCTGTAGTGCTTCCTGGTCTTATTGTATTCTTAATCATAACAAGATTTCTCTTGTAAACCGAAGTTAAATCTGCATCATTAAAGTTTGGTATATTCTTGCCGTCAAACCAGCTTGAATAGCTTGAAGAGGTATTATCAAACCAACTATCTCCCGATTGTGCTTTTGCTGTATCACAAATACTTTGTATATTGCTCAAGCTTGTACCTAAAGCTACATAAAAGTACACATTTTTGCTGCTTCCAGCTTCTACTGTAACCTTCTGATCAAAAGCTACAGAAATATCCTTTGCTGAAGCACTTGAATTATTCTTTAGAGATCCGCTTCCATCAAAGGTATACCAAGGAGAACAAGTTTGACTTGAAGTACTTGAATCTTCATCATTCGCAGCTTGATAGTAAGTTGGAGCAGTAAATGCACCTAATGCCAAATAAGGTTGTCCAGATGAACTCATGTTTACTATCAATGCGTTTCTTGAAGAATCATAGTTTGCAGACACATTATTTGAAGAGGTATTGTTTGGATGAAGCATATCCAATATACTATAGGTAATACTTGAAGTACCAGTATTCTTTAAGGTATATCTTGCTACTACAAAATTTTGATTTGGTACTGCAGCGTAATCTTTTGAAATTTCCATGTTATGTAGGTCAGATCCGTTATATTTTAAGAAATTATTATGCAAAACACCATTTTCATCGTAATAAGCTTCAGAATCAAAATTATGAGTTTGATCATATTTTTTATTGTTAGTTTCATCTCTGAAAAATCCTGTATAATCTTGTATCTGATTTACATTCCAATTTCCCGAATATCTAAGCTCAGAAAGTCTTGGACCTTTTGTGCTTGTGGCATCGTTATCACTAAGATTGCTAGCCTTCCATATAGCCATCATATCCTTCCAATTTGACATGTAAAGACTTCTGACAGATACGTTTTTTGGGGTAACAACAAGATTATCCAGATTAATAGCCCCATCCTTGCTATTATTTAAAGCAACTCTTACAGTATGAGTTCCTGAAGCTAGATTAGTTCCTACATCAGTTGTCTTCCAACTATCCCAGCTTCCTGTATCGCTGCAATATGCATTACTTATAAATTTTCCATCTACATAGATTTCTCTTACATTTGTACTATCTGTGTGATTACTGTATTTAAGTCTCAAAGTATAATCTTGAGTTTTATCAACCGAAATAGAGAAGTCAGCATAATCTCCAACATCCGTAAAACCATCAATAAAACCACTGCCTGAGTATCCTGGATGATTTGTATTCGTACTTACATTATGAAGCGAAGCACTTTCTGCTTCATAGGTAGTCTGAGGATAGGTCTGAGCCGAAATCTTTAAGTCAGAATTAAAAAACAAACTGAATGTAAAAATAAAAGCAAATGCACTAACGGCCTTCTTACTTATAAATTTTCTCATAATATAATCCTCCAATCAAAATTTATTTATTTTAGTAAATATAAACTAGCTCACTATTTAATTATTCTAGTATTACTTTACAGTTAAATTGTCCAGATTCACTCCGCCATTATCTGTTGAAGCATAATATATACATATAGTATGAACCCCTGCTGCTAAATTTACATTTAAACTAGCCTTGCTCCAGGTATCCCAATTCGATAAATTAGGCATATGAAGTATTCCCACATAGCTTCCATCCACATATACATGCCTTGTTGCTTCTGTTCCAGTACTGTTTCCATATCTAAAAATTAAAGAATGGTCACCTGCTGCATCGGCATTTATTTCCGTGGTTATTTCATCTCCCTTCTCTGCAAAGCCATCAATAAAACCAGTTCCAGTATATCCTGTATGATCTGTATTTGTAGTTACGCTAGTCTTTATAGCGTTTTCAGCTTCATATTGATCGTTATTTGGTGTATTTACTGCTCTCTTTATATAGATCATATCCCAGTAATCTAATGTTGGAACTGTGAAGGAAACATATTTTCCTATATTATCCGTACCTGTGGTATATTTTAGTGCAGTGCTTGTACCTTCGTTAAAGTCAGGTGAAGCTAAATATACATTAGAGATAGCCGTATCTGTTGGAAAATAGTATTTAACACTCAGATTGTTTTTAACTATTGGTGAGCTAGTACTATTCCTCCATTTACTGTCTGTTTCATTTGATAGATTAATAAGATGCAATATGTCATAATCTTTTGTCATTCTAGTCATATGCCATATGGAACCTTCAGTACCGTCACCGGATATTTTTTCACCGTTGATGTTAATATATTGATTGCCTTGATCCCCATAGTTTATGTTTTGGTCAAACAGCAGATTCTCATAAGCAGTTATGAACTTATAATTCTGCTTCATAGCAGCTTTTAGAGTTCCTGTCATAGCCTTACTTGTATTTGGATAATACTCATGAGGCAGCATGACAGTATCATCCTTGCCGGCACCTAATTCTATGTGGGTTGCCCCGCTTGCTTCAAATGCAGCATCAGCCAGTCTTACAGAATGTTCATCAAATTCTCCTAAGGTAAGAGAATCCAAATTAATTGCACCTGTATCTCCACTATCATAGGAAATTTTTATAGTATGATTTCCTTTTGTTAAATTTACATTTAGATTTGCATCATATACAAACTTATCCCAGGTGCCCTGTGGGTGAAACTGAACTTGTCCTACCTTATTGCCGTCAATATATATGGTTCTTGTAGCATTGTCTAAATTGTCTCCATATTGGAATACTAAGGGATAATTCATGGTTTCGTTTACATTTACAGTGAATTGAACATAATCACCCTGCTGTGCAAAATTTTGCAGGAAGCCGCTTCCACTATAACCAGAATGGTTAACAGCAATATCTACTCCATTAAAGGAAGCGTTTTCAGCTTCATACTTAGGGCCTAAATTTTCATTGTAATTCATATATGCTGCTAAAACCGCAGCTTTTTTATTACTATTGCTTCTCAGCTGTTCAACATAATTTCTTATGTCATTATAGTTATTTGATTTCCACCATATTTCACTAAAGTTAAAGTCTGTATCAGCATTTTTACTTACATCATCTAAAGCCCATCCATTAGTTGTACCATCAACTATATTAAAATCTAAATAGCTCTTTAATGAGTTGTTACTGTTTAGCTGACGTTTTACAGAATTAATTAAACTTGAAAAAGATGTACCTAAATCATAGCTCTTTCCGTTATAATCATATATTCCATCTCTTTGTCCCATCTGATCCATTTGTATACCATCAAAACCTGCAGTATTAACAACATCCTTATAGATATTCCCTATATAGTTTTGCCAGCTTGTATTTGAAGGCGCAAAAAGCCACAAATATTTACCATTATTAAAGTTTACATTAAGCTGGCTTTGGTGGCTGGTATCCTGAAACAGCCCCCAGGAAGGATTTACCCCATAGTCTGTATAACCCTCTCTTGCAGCATAAGACATCATGTAAGCCATTGCTTTTCCATTGTTATTGTGAACTGCCTTTATATAGTTTTGAATTGTGCTATAAGATATATTCCTGCTAAATAAATCTGTCCAGCTGGAATCAGGATTTACTCCATCACTCTTCTTGATAGGTACTTCATGCCTCCACATCCAGTCATAAAATTGAAAAGCATTAATATTATAGTCTTGAGATAAAGTATTTATCTGTTTTGTTGTGTTACTTTGAGTTATATTACTATCAAAATCAGGTATATAGCCATATCTCGGAAATTTAGTCCAGTTACTTGATACATCTACAGCACCTGTCTTATAATCTCCGCTTTCAGTGTAAACCTTTACAATATAGCCTTGATAGTCTGTACTAGGTGCAGTCCATTGAAAGCTTTTAGTGACGCTTTGCCCATTATTCAGAGTAATGCTTTGACTAGTAGTATATACAGAAATTTCATTATGAGCAATTTCCATATACAAAGTACCTGTAAAGTTTGTTCCACTCGTATTACTTAAGTCTGCATAGATTGTAACCTTATCACCAGGATTATATCTAGACTTATCCATATAAACCTTGTTTACATAAGAACTTGCTGCATATACTTTTTCTATATTATTCCCGTGATAAATACTCAGGACTAATATTAAGGAAAAAAGTATAGTTAAAAATTTAGATTTTCTAATTTTTAACATTTTTCGCTCCTCCTCATAAATATTTGAGTTCTAGCACTTATGTAAGGCTAGTAATACTACTGTGCCTCTCTTCTCAAGAAAGTTTACATTACAATAATCAGCGCTATTTTTGCCATCCCCTCCTTCCTAATTTTCTAATTTTCAATAGACCGATCACCTCTGTATTTTAATCCAAAATAAAAATTAGTTACTTCAAAGTTTTTTACAATCCAAATTAGAAGTGAACATCTATATAACCTGCTAAAACCAATTTATTCAATGTTATATATCTCCATATACCCTTTAACATAATAGATATACTCTGAATTCATGTGGTTTTAGCAAAATGTTATCTATTAATAACTTCAGGTCTTTTTTGATTTTCAGACTTAAAACTGATTATTATCAATACAGCTAGTAAGCTATATATACTAGATCCCATACATTAAGTTCGGGTACTGTAAATCTGAGCTCGTTTCCTTGATCACCTTCAACATAACTAAAATTTAATTCTACAGTTTTTCTTTCCTCTAAATCTGGAGAAGCTAGATACACACCCTTTACATCATTACAGGTGATCACTGAAATCTCTATGCCCTCTATCTTTGATGGAAGCTCTTCCTTTGGTTCATTCCAGTTCATGTTTTTAATACCTTTAAAGTTTACCAGGTTAATAATCTTAAATCCTGGCTTTTCCTTTATTAAAGACCAAATTTTATCTGCCTCTATTTTAGGTGAAGCTTGTACCGCTTTGATCATGTATTCTCCATTTATTCCACCTGTATTAACCATACTAGTATCTAGTATGTCAAAATCAAAAAGAAGTTCTTCATATTTGACAATAAAATCATAGTAGTTCCTAAGTTTTTTAATAAATTCTTCATTTTCTATAGTTCTATACTTTGGATAATAAGAATCATCGAGCACTCCTCTATTTTCACCTAAAAGCAGCTGAAATCCGCCACTGGCAAAGATAGTTGCTAAAGTTAACAAAGTAGCATTTTCAGCCTGCTCTAAAGGTATATTTAATTCTTCCAGGAAGGGTCTCATATATGCGGCTAGGATAACCTGCTTCTCTGAAGCATACTTTTTTGCATTTGTAATGAGATTATACAAATCCTGGTAAGTATCATTGGGCGGCCATACCTCTATATAAACTGCATCTTCCTCAGATCTCGCCACAGTTTCAACTGGCCAGTTATTTACCGCATTGAAGATTAAGCTAACTTTTTCTCCTTTTTCTTCTATATAGCTTTTGGTATCATTAATTAAATTGGGGAAATCCTCTCTAAGATTTCTTATGGCTCTTTTCCCCTCTATACTGCTAATAGCTTCTTTGGGATATCCATACTGGTCCATATGAATTCCATCAAACCCAAGCTTTATAACCTTGTAAAACTCACTAATTATATGGTCATGCCACTTATTTTCTCTAGATATATCCATAATGTAAAGAAAATCACCAAAGCCAAATATATCTCCGTTATTCTTGTAAATGCCTAAATCTTTGTTCTTATTATAGTACTCAGATGCTGAAGCATAAACTGCGCCATAAGCAATAGCCTCCATACCATATTTATGAGCTAAATTAATCTTATCTTTTACTGTTGAAAAGCTTAACTCTCTTTGCAGAGGGTCTATGAATATGTCTGATTTGGGTATTAAATCATGATGTCTATACATCCAATCATAATATTGGACTACATTTAAATGAAATTTATTCATTTCTTTCAAGTCATCCTTATCATACAGATCATCTTCATAGAAATCAGCCAAAAACCCATACCTAGGTGCATACTTCCAAGAAGGTAAAATATCAAAAGCCGTACTCATCGTCTGTAGCACTTTATCCACATGATGAAGTTCAACTTCAACACCATAGCCTGAAAGCGAGTTTTCAGGATTATTTACGTCAAATTCAAATATAACTTTTTTATCTTTATTCGATAAGAATATATCTATCGTACGAATTTGCTCATGAAGCTTATATACATTACATCTAAGCATATCAGGTTCAACTTCACCTTCTAATTCTACAATTATCTCTATTTTTTCTCCGTTTTTAAATTGAGCTTTTGCTGGATATATATCTTTAATAATCAATGCTAATACCCCCTATAATTTCATTATTTGCAACACTATCGAATTAACCTTTTACAGCTCCTTCACTTCCACCTGACTTTATAAACTGCTTATTAAATATGATAAAAATAACTATTACAGGTATTAAAACCAATATGGCAGCAGCAAATATAATTCCCCACTGAGTTGCTTTTCCGTTTTGAAGAAGCTTTATCGCAATAGGAAGGGTTCTCTTTGACTGAGTTTTAATAACTGTAAGTGCTGTAAACACTTCCATCCAGGTTCCCGAAAATGATCCTATAGCCATAGTGGCTATAGCCGGCTTTGAAAGCGGCAATATTATATTTCTATATATAGTCCACTTGTTACCGCCATCCATTATCACAGACTCTTCTAGCTCTCTAGGGATTGTCTCAAAGAAGCCTTTTAGAAAGAAGGTATTTCCTGCTATTCCGCCGCTAACATATAGAAGCAGCAAACCAATATAAGTATCAACTAAGTGCAGTCCTTGCAAGATAGTAAATTGTGATACTAAAGCAAGAATAGCCGGCATCATAAGCGAGAATATATAAATATTAAAAATTATCTTCTTGCCTGGAAAATTAAGCCTTGCAAAACCATAACCAGACAATGATGATATAAATATAGTTAATACAGTATTTGCTACGGTTACAAATACACTGTTTAAAAAGTATCTTGAAAAACTTTCACCTTTCCAGACATTAATATAGTTACCTAAGTAAAACTGCTTAGGAATTATTTGCGGCTTTGAAGGCATAACATAAGTACTTGGTGTTAATGAGGTGCTTATCATATTTAGAAATGGCAATATTGCAAATATAACCATTACTATAAGTATCAAATGCAAAAACACTTGTTTGACTCTACTTCTAACCATGTTCTCCGCCTCCTTTAAAACTGAATTTCTACGTCTTTAGTTATTTTTCTTTGTACAGTAGAAATAATTATTAAAATTACTGACATTATTAAACTTAGTGCTGCTGCATATCCAAAATCAAAGCTTGAGAAAGCCTTATTGTACATATAATCTAGAAGTACATCGGTTTTTCCCATTGGTCCGCCTCCTGTAACGAGCATTACCTGAAGCATTATATTAAATGCCCCTATTATAAGGTTAATTATTATAAAATAAGTTCTAGATGCAAGAAGCGGCAAAGTAATCTTCCACATTTGCTGTCTTTTACTAGCTCCATCTACATCCGCAGCTTCATATATATCTTTAGGAAGGTCTTGAATAGCTGCGGTGTACATAATCATTACCCAGCCAATGCCCTTCCATATACAAAGTGCCCAGATTACTATATTTCCTGTCCACTCATTTTGAAGCCAAGACACCGGCTGACTTATGAAGTGTAAGCTTAAAAGTATAGAGTTTACTAAAGCCCCTCGAGTATCTTGAAAAATATACTTAAATAATATTGCAACTACTATCCAATCTGAAATAACCGGAATATATAATAAAAATCTATACAGCACCTTACCTTTTGAAAGTGATTCGATGATAATTGCTATAATCATTCCTAAAAACCACTGAAAAGGGACAGTTACAATTACTGCCAGCAATGTATTCCTAAGTGATAAATAAAATTTCTGGCTTTCGTTTATTGCTCCTCCAGGGAAGAATGCTTTCTTAAAGTTTGCCAATCCTATAAAAGTGCTTGGCTTGTCAGGATTAACACTATAATTCATAAAAGCCATCATAATATTCTTTATCAATGGATATGCTATAAAAATCAAGAAGAGTAAAAAACCAACTCCTACAAATGCCCATCCTTCTAATGCTTCTCTTCTTTTTTTATTAAGTTTATATTTTTTACCTCTATGAGGTGAAACAGTTACTGCGATATTTTTCAAGTACTTCACTCCCCCTTTTTATGATTGAGGATTAAATTTACTCTTTAATCCTCAATCTAAAATTTTATAGTTTACTTACTTGATAGTAAGGAATCTACTTTCTTCGCAGCATCATCCAAGGCATCCTTAGCACTCTTCTTGTTTCTTATTGCTAGTTCAAAGTCCTCTTTAATTACATTTGATATGTCTGCCCACTTTGGATTTGGAGTTCTAGCCCATGTTGAATTAAGCTGATCCATATATATTTTCAATATTGCATTATTAGTAACCACTGATTTCTTTGCAGTTTTTGTATTAACGGGCATCATACCAAGGTCTGTTGTAAAAATAGTTTGAGCATCATCAGAAGCTAAAAATTTTGCAAAAGCATATGCCTGTTCTTTGCTCTTGGAATTCTTAAATATTACAGTATCTTCTCCTCCTACTACTGAAACACTTCCTCCATCACCCTTCGGAATTTGAGCAAAAATTACATTATCCTTAACTTTTTTTTGATTTTTGTTTGCCGGATACCACCATGGGCCCTCATCAATCATTCCATAGTGCCCTGCATTAAAGCCTTCCCAAGTACCTTCTCCTCCAAGTATGCTCTTAGCCGTATAGCCATTATTTTTCCATTCAACTATCTTTTCAAGAGCTTTAATACTAGAATCACTGTTTAAGTATCCAGAAGCCTTTGTGTTCTTATCATCTGTAAACTTGCCACCCAAAGATAAAAAATAAGGTGATATAGCCCAAGACTCTGTACCAGCTATACCTATACCAGCTACATTGTCCTCTTTAGCCTTAGCTGCATATTGTTCAAATTCATCCATAGTCTTAGGGGCTTCTTTAAAACCTCCTTTATTCAGTATGGCTTTATTGTATATAGCTATCTTCGTATTTGTATCAATCGGTATACCATAATAATGACCATTGTAATAATTAGTACTCATTGGTCCTTCATAGACTTCTTTCTTTAAATCATCAAAGTCAGGCATATTATCTACTGGCTCTAAATAATCTTGTGATGCATATTGAGCAACATCCACAATATCAGTTCTAGCAAGATCAGGAGTAGTCCCGCTCATAGCTCCTTGAAGAATCTGTTTCTTATAGTCATCCCCGCTAGGCATCGGTGTAATCTTTACTTTGATATCTGGATAGACTTTGTTAAATGCGGGAAGTATTTTTTCTTTCAACACCTTATTTTCTGCATCTGTAAAGGTGCTCCACATTTCAATTTCACCTTTTAGCTTGGTTAAATCTTTAGTAGCTCCTGCAGAGCCTTGTCTACTAGTATCTGCAGCTTTGCCTCCACAGCCTGCTAACAAGGAAAAAGTCATAAGCTCTGTTAAAATTAATGCAATTACTTTTTTACTTTTCATTTCCTATCCCCCTATAGTTTGTTATTATTAATCGCTTTCAAACCTTGAAGCTTTTAAGCTTCAAGATTTGAAAGCTATATCAAAAAAGGATTTCACTAAATTAATGCTATATAAGTTGCAATAAAGTTCTTACATTATGGCTTCTAAAATATCACTGCTGAATCGGTTCGACCCTAAGATCTTTTAGAAGTCAGAATGTATTAGAACTTTCACAACTTATATAGATATAGCTTTATTTCTCAATCCCTCTTTAATTGGCCACACAAGAATTTATTTTCTTTCTTCCATGTTTATGTAAACGTTAACGCATTGCGAAACCGTTTGCATAGTTAGCATAGGATTATTATCTATTCCTATAGTACTGCATATCTTTCAAACTAACCTCTCTATTAAATTTATCTAAACAGTTTTATTTTAATTTATTGTCTATCTTTAACATTATTTTAATCTGTACTATAATATTATTAAATGTATAATTTATACTTTTTTTGTACAATAGCGACTTTTAAAGATGTACCACTCAAGTATAAAATCATTTATAAACTTTTTCTAAGCTCAGAGCCTAGGTTTTAAAAATATATGATTAATATTGAAGTGACACAGCTTTAATAACATTGGAGGTTTTACATGAACTTACTATCAATAGATACAAGTATTGTTCCATCAGTAAGGCTAATAGGACATATAGATTACATAAAACCTTGGAAACATTTTAACAGAACTATCAATGAATATATTTTATATATTGTTAAAAGCGGAGAGCTATATATTAAAGAAGGAACTATAGAATATCACTTAACTAAAGGCGATATTTTGCTTTTGGAGCCAAATATTGAACATTACGGATACAAAGAGGCTCCCTGTTTTTATTATTATATACACTTTAAACACCCAAAAATTAAGTGTTTAAACAACAATTCTTATGAAGAAATATCCAAAAAGCTTATTGATAAAAGGAAAGCTTCCCTTCATAGTGAGTACCTTAGTGAGGTGTCTGACACAGGGCCTGAATTTTATTTACCAAAACAGTATCACTATAGAGATGAAAATGAATTAATGTCTTTACTGGTAAGTGCAGATAGTGATTATTATCATAAGTATGAAGGTTATAAAAGAATGGCTTCTTTAAAGCTTTTAGAAATGTTTATAAAAATAAGTAGAGATTATATCTCCGCTAATATAGAAAACTCTCAACCACAATTTTCAAAAGCTTTTGTAAAATGTCGTAATATTCAGCATTATCTAAACTCCAATTATCAGAATAAAATAACCAGCGCAGATATTGAACAAAACTTTGAGTCAAACTATGACTACTTAAATAGAGTTTTTCAACAAATGACCGGTTATACCATATTAAATTATTTAAATACTATAAGAATAAATCGTGCAAAGGACCTTTTAGACGCTACTCCTTTAAAAATTTCTGAAGTTGGATACTTAGTAGGAATTGATGATCCCTATTACTTTAGCAAGCTTTTCAAAAAGATTACTGGACTTACTCCCTCAAATTATATAAGGCTAAAGGATGAAAGTAAGATATAAGTATCACCAATAAAGGCTTAAGCTGTAATAGAAAGCTTTAATCATTTGTTTCACCGATTATTCTGTTTTGCCTTCTTACCTTAAAAAGCCTAAATGCCGTAAATACAGCCCCAAGACAGCAAATAGCCACCAGTATGAGGTAAACATTTTTCATTCCGTAGACGAATACGTCATTTCTTCCTTTTACATAGTCAAAAACGCGGTAATTTAACTTTTTGCTCATAAAATAATACAATAATGTTGTTGATGTTGTTATTCCTACAATCTGCCCTAGATTTCTAACAAGTGAATTTACACTGCCAACTATTCCAAATTTATCTCTAGGGCAAGTGGACATAATCAACGAGTTATTGGCTGGCTGAAATAGTGCTTGTCCGACGGCTATAACAGAAACAAAAACAGCGCAAAGTACAATTGAGGAATACTCGCTAAGCCGTGACATAAGGAAAAAACCTGTTCCCATAAGCAAAAGTCCTGTCATAGTCATCACTTCTGCTCCAATCTTATCTGAGATAGCTCCACATACTGGGGAAAGCACTGCCAAAATCAGCGGAGACAGCATCATAAACAGTCCAGCCTGCGCTGGTGTCAGTTTCAGTGTATCCTGAAGATAAAATGGTATTAGAATAATAGATGCAGCAATACAAACAAATAAAGTAAATGCACAGATAAGATTTAGTGAAAATTGAACGTTTCTAAATATTTTTAATGCAAGAAGCGGCTGTTTATGTTTCTTCTCCAACCTGATAAATAATACAATTAGAATTATAGACAAAAAGATTGCCGCCAAGATGTACAAATTTGTAAATCCTGTTCTTTGTGCTTCAATCAGAGCCGTAAACAATAGCAATGTTCCACCAAACAGGAGGACAGCACCCGCTTTGTCCATTTGTTCGTTATTTTTTGTACTCCTTGGTAAATATTTTAGTCCTAATAAAAAGACAAAAATACCAATTGGCATATTGATCCAAAAAATGAAATTCCAGTTAAGAGCTGATACAATAAATCCACCGGTTGGAGGTCCAATCATGGTTCCAAGGGCAACTGCCGCAACTAAAATACCAAGTGCTTTTCCACGTCCTTCTTTTGAATATAATTCTGTGATAATACCTTGATTGTTTGCCATATAGGCGGAAGCTCCAATTCCTTGCACAAAACGGCAAACAATAAGCGGTATGAAGGAATGACACAGCCCACACAACAAGGATGCTATAGTAAATAAAACAGTTCCAATTTGGAATACTCTTGATTTTCCCATGATATCTCCAAGCCTTCCAAAGAAAAGAAGAGTGGAACATATAATAATAGAATAGCCTGCAACTACCCATTCAATTGATGATAGCGGAACATTCATTTTACTAGACATCACAGGCAATGCAACATTTACAATACTAGAGTCAAGTGTAGCCATAAAAGACATCGCCACAACAACAAACAACGTAATCCCTTTTTTATTGTTATTACCTAAAACTTGTTCCTGCATATTAAGTACCTCTCTTTCCATTTTAGTTAGTATTATTTTGCTATTTACAATTATAATCGCTTATCCTATAATAGCCTTATAAACATACAACAGCAAGAACTGAGTTGCTCATTTTTTGCACAATATTGATATGAGGTGAATGAATGGAAGATAAAAGTACTTATTTTAGCAGGAAGATGCCGGACGAAGATTTAAGCATCGATATTTTTTTAAAAAATGATATTAAACATGGCCAAAACTTTAAAATGCACTGGCACGAGCACCTTCAGATCTATTATTTTATTGAAGGCAGGGCAATTCTTGAATGCGGCAAAAACCGTTTTCAAGTGTCTCCAGGCAACATTGCTTTAGCAAATAGCAACGAATTACACTATGTGGAAAGTCTTTCCGACGACCTTGCATTTTATATGATACGTATTGCCCCCTCCTTTCTTTTCAGTAATCAGGTTGATTTGCTGCAGACAAAATATCTTGCACCATTAGCTCTGAACCGAATTGCCTTTCGAAATATGATTGAAAGCGATGTACAAATATTGGATTGTATCACAAGGATTCTTCAGGAATATTCTACAAAAGAGACTGGCTACGAGCTTGCCATAAAAGCAGCAAGCTATCAATTAATTGTGTTGTTACTGCGCGGGTATGTTAGTAAAATTTTGACTGAAAATGAGCTTGCTGAGAGAACCCGAAATTTAAAACGATTTGAAGAAGTTTTTCAGATAATTGAAAAGAATTACGCCGAAAAAATCAGCTTAAGGCAACTGGCTGACAGTGTTAATATAAGTACTTACCATTTTTGCAGAACATTTAAACAACTAACCGGAAAAACCACAACAGATTACATAAATGGGGTAAGACTTGAAAAAGCTGCTTATTTTCTAGAGCAAACAAACTTAAACATTACCGAAATCGCAATTAAATGCGGCTTTGATAGTGTAAATTATTTCAGTCGTCTATTCAGAAAATACTATAATACTTCCGCAACAAAATTCAGGGATGCTCATACCGGTAAATTTTATTAGGATTAATTAGTATTCTCATAATCTCTCGGATAAAATTCGGATTCACTATACACAATTCTCAAACATTGGTTCAATATACTCTTTAATAAGCTTTAATCTATCCTTAGCATGCGGCATAAAAAAAGAAGCAATAGCAACTACTATTTTTTTCTTTGTATTGACATAGATCACATTCCCGCCATCTCCCATAGCTGCATAAGCATGTTCTTTCTCATCAATAATCCACCACAGATAGCCATACGACAGCTTCCACTGGTTACATCTGCTGTGTTCCTTTGTACTCTCATTTATCCAATCAGACGAAATAATTTGTTCACCCTTCCATACTCCTTCATCTAAGTATAATTGACCTATCTTTGCCATAGCCGCAGGAGTCAGATTAAGCCCCCAGCCTGCTGTATTTACTCCAGCCCTGTCAGCAACCCAGCCTCTGACATTTTTCTCTTTATACCAGGTAAGCTGTTCTTCCTTATTATGAAAAACCACATTACCTTCAACATTAATGCCCAATAGTGAGAATAAATATTCTGTTGCAAAATCAAGCACGGATTGTCCAGTTGTTTTTACAAGAATACCAGACAAAATATCTGGTCCTATAACAGGAGTGTATCTAAATTCTCCTATTTTTCCATTGCCTCCTAGTAAATCAAGCGCACTATTTACCCAGTTATCGCTTGCAAAATATTCTGTGTAGGGTTCTGACTTATATTTATACGGAGCTGTCATTGTTAGCATATCCTTAAGTGTAACTTTCTGTATCGTTTTTTCTCCTCTTTTAACTGCATAATCAGGGAAAAAATCTAATACTTTCTGGTTGATACTTTTGACATATCCTTTATCAATGGCAATACCAAGCAATATAGAAATAATACTTTTTGTAACTGAAAAAACATGGAAAGTGCTAGTAACAGTACATTCGTTAAAATAGTTTTCATATAGTGTTTTACCATTTTTCAGTACTAATATTGCCCCAATATTGCTATAGCTGCTATTTATTATCTTTTCCATCTTTGTTTTTAACATCATATAAGATACCTCCCTGTCTTGGAATTCGGATTATCTCTCAGCTGTCCTAGTGTTCCTTTGGCAATAATCTCACCGCCCTTGTCCCCACCTTCCGGGCCAAGTTCAATGATATAATCACAGCTTTTTAAAACCTCTACATTGTGTTCAATAACAATCACCGAATTACCACCAGCAACCAGCTGATCTAATAGCTTTAATAATAATGCCGTATCATACAGGCTAAGTCCGGTTGTTGGTTCATCCAGCACATAAAGCATATTGCCACCTCGCTGCTTCCCCAGTTCTTTGGCAAGCTTGACTCTCTGTGCCTCACCGCCACTTAATGAAGAAGTTGGCTGACCAAGTGTTAAATACCCCATGCCCATCTGCTCTAAGATACGCAGCGGTTTTACAATGCTGATTTGATCTGCAAAAAAGAAAACAGCTTGGGCAATACTCATCTCTAACACATCAGTAATTGTTTTTCCGTTATATGCTACCAAAAGACTTTCTTCCTGAAACCGCTTGCCATGACACGTTGGACAGAGCTTATCGACAGAAAAATCTGAGGTCAGAAAGATTCTTTCATAGCCACTGCCTCCGCAGTCCGGACATGCTCCTTTTGAATGAAACGAAAAATATCCAGCATCCATGTTTCTTATTTTTGCTTCTGGTTGTTTTGAAAAAAGCTCACGGATTTTATCCCAGATTCCTATATAAGAGGCAGGTGTAGAAGTGGCACTTTTTCCAATGGGTTCCTGTGATATCTTGGTGAAGCTGCATATCCTTTCTACACCAGAAATACCAGTTGCATGTCCATATTTCTGGTTACTTACAAGACGTTTCAATAAAGTGTCCTCTATCAAAGAACTCTTGCCACTCCCTGATAATCCTGCAATCCCAACCATAACATGAAGTGGAAATGCTACTGTAACGTCCTTTAAATAATTGGTATTGGCATGTTTCAGTATTAGACAATCTTCCTTATGAAATGTATCTGTTCTGCCCTCACGTTCTGGCATAGTACATTTACCTGAAAGATATTGACTAAGCAGCGTATCTGCTTTCACATAACCCGCATAATCACCCTGATAGACCACTGTTCCACCTTCTACACCTGCTTTCGGACCAATCTCTATTATATGATCAGCCTGACTAATCATCTCCTTATCATGCTCCACCACGATCACTGTATTGCCAAGGTCTCTTAATTTCTTTACCGCTTCAATCATGCTTTGCTTCTCAAACGGATGCAATCCTGCCATGGGTTCATCAAAGATATAAATCAAGGAATCCAGTCTTGACTCTAGATGGAGATGGAGAAAGATGCGCTGTACCTCGCCACCACTTAAGGATGACATCTCACGGTAAAGAGTCAGATGTCCCAAGCGAAACTGGATCAGCTGCTTTAATTTCTGCCTCACATTTTTCAATACATTCTTACTAAACTGAGAAAGTTCTTCCTCAGGTATTCCATCCAGATAATCAAGGAGACCTGTAAGTGTCATCTGTCCCAGTTCACCAATCCGTTTTCCATAAAAAAAGACTTCTCTTGCATCATCACTGACCCTTTCACCATGACAGTCTGGACAGATGGTCTTCACATAGACTTCCTCAACATCCTCACCTTTTTCATAAGCATTTCTTAGTATCCGCTCCAGACAGTAGCTTTGTTTCCCATTTTGGTATGTTCCATAAACCACTTCGTCTTGAATATCTTCTGGAAGCTGCCAGAATGGGATATCAAAATACATACAGTATTTCTTCTTTAGAATCCGTAAGAAACCAGTGGTTACCTTAAGACCCTCATAGACTTCTAAAAGAGTTGTTGTGTTATCTGGAATTAGCTGTTCTAGATTGATATCATAATAAGAACCTCTACCCTGACAGCTAATACAGGTGCCTTCAGCCGTTGTATAAAGAAAGTAACTTGGGGAGAGATGTGTTCTATGCTCATCTAAGGTTTTTCCATCACTGGTAAAAATGAGAGCTAGCTGATTTAGAATTCCAGTCTTTGTACCAACTGTAGAACGTGGGTTGCTCTGCCTTATAGTATTTTGACGCACCGCCACCGTTGGGCCAATGCCTTCCATCATATCGAATCGGTCCTCATTATCAAGCCCTGCCAGAATGCCAATAGACCGTAGATACTGGTTCTTACCTTCTTCAAACAGAATATCAAATGCAAGACTGGATTTACCGGAGCCACTAATACCAGTAATGACCACCAGTTGATGTTTGGGAATTGTTAGATTGATATTTTTCAGATTGTGGATTCGTGCTCCTTTAATCTTGATTTCTTCCATATGCTCACCTCTGAATCGATTTGCAGCATGTTAGAAATGAATGGGCTCAATAGGAACGTAGATATCCACCTCATGGATATGACTCTCATTGGCATGTGGATTGTTGCGATACACTTCAAATGGGTAGGAGTTTCTCGGAACATAACCACTGTCCGTAAGCCACTTCTGATACATATAATTCCAAATATCGCTATACTGTTCCTGCTGAATACGAAAATGTCCCACTGCATACAAACCGCCTTCTAACTTCATCCTTCCAAGGATTCCGTCTTCCTGAACTGGGATATCCTCCGGCACCGTCAGACAGAGGCTTGTACGGAACTGGCTCTCCTCTCCGAATTCCGGATTGTCATGATATATGGCAAGCGGCCAGTTCTGACCCTCTACAAGAAGATGCTGCTTCTTTGCATAAGCAAATAGCGTCTGCATCAGACCCCCGTACTCTTTTGCTAAGGTCTCATAGGTACCTGTATGTCTCACATAAGCAACCTGTTTCTCCTCTAGTTTTACAATGGTAATCTGCGCGGTAACAGGAAACGGATTGCCTGCCCATTCTTTCTTTGCTGTGTTCTTATTGTACTCAGACAATAAAAAAGAATCTTTGCAATTCTTGCTATATTCCTTCCGATATTCTCTTGGACTGACACCATAGTAATTCTTAAAGGCCCGGGAAAATACAGCTGAATCTGAAAGCCCAAGTTCATAGGCAATGTCCGTCATATTTTTGTCTGCTCGATGTGCCAGCAGAAACAGTGCCCTCTCCATTCGAATCCGATTCACATAATGGGCTAATGGCTCATGTAACATTCCCTGAAAAATACGGCTGAAATGATATTTAGAAAACCCCGCGGCATTGGAAAGTTCCTCGATAGACAGGGACTGCCCTAAATGATACTCTATGTAATCCTGCACTTTATGAATTCTTCGTAGGTACTCTTCCTGACACTTCTGATCTGGCATATGACTCCCTCCTGTTCCTGTTACCCCCAGTATAGCAGAAATGATATTTCTTTACGAATAAATCTTAACTGATTAAGACAAAGAAAGTATATCTTAACATTATCCAAAAGCTATCAATAATTGGCAAAAAGCATAAATTCCTAGAGACTAAAAAATTAACGGCCATTCGTTAGATTGGCCGTTACTATATTACAAAATCTATATTAATGCTTAGTCTGTTACTTGTATTAAATAAATGAAAATTGGAGTTTTAGGACTTCTTGTATCATCCTCATAATAACAATTTATTTGTGTAGCTCCCTCTACGTTTCCTGCTGTTATTTTACCATCCTGAGTTACGCTCACAAAATTTGGATATGAAACTACTTCCCATATCAATTTTTGACGTATCAGATTTCCCATATCAAGATTTTCTTCGAGATTATATGTAGTACCCTTAGATACGTTTATAACTCCTCCAGATTTTGTTGCAGTAACTATACAGGATGCCGTTTTAACACCATCTTCTGTTGTACAGGTTATTTTCGCATTTCCTCCACTTACAGCTGTCACTTTACCATTGTTATCAACACTGATTATATTTGGATTACTTGAACTCCACAATACTTTTTGATCTGTTGCATTGCTGGGGCTAATTGTTGCTTTAAGAGTATCTGTTTCCTTAAAATTTGCTGTACACACAAGTGCATCAAAAGTTTTATCTAGAGATACTGAAGTTACTGGAACAGGATCATTTACCGTTATACTGCAGCAGGCTGTCTTACCGCCATCTGCTGTTGTACAGGTTATTTTTGCTGTTCCTGCTCCCACAGCAGTTATTTTTCCAGCAGCATCTACATTGACAATACTCGTATCACTTGAACTCCATGATACATTCTTATTTGTTGCAGCAGCCGGACTTACAGTTGCTGTCAGAGTATCTGTATCTCCTACAATTAAATTATCAGAGGCTTTATTTAATGCAACCGCTGAAACTGCTTGAGATGCAGGTGGCGGATTATAGTTGTTGTCACTTGGTGCAGATGGAATTATAAAATCAATCGTTGAATCATAATAAAATCCATCTGTTAATCCATCTACAATCTGAGAAATCACTGCAGTCTGAGCAACTTTTACTGTAATTGGAACTGAAGCACTTATTGCTCCAATCACGGCTCCATCTCCAATTGTCAAATCAGAAAAACCTGTTATCTGTATCTCATCTATTTTACCAGATACATTAACAACGTCATTTTGATTTGCTGCGATTTTTAAACATGCCACCTGAGTAGTCTGAGCATTATCTCCATTGTCAGTCGCTATAGTTGCACTTGTATTAACGATAACTGTATCTGTGAATGTACCTATTAAAGTTACAACTGGAGGTACTCTATTTGCCCCCTCATTCACTTCAATCGTTCCAATACGTCCTGTTGAATCAATGATAGCATTGGAGGTTACTGTAGTATGTCCAATCGATGTATTCACATCAGCAGTGATTCTTAAAGTAGCACTTCCCTCTGTTGCTTCCTGATCCGTACATATTTCAAGCGTTCCTGCTGATGTTCCGTTCAAATGGATTCCATTTTCTCCACCTGATAAAATTTTTATATCTCCTGCAGATACATTATTTAAAACTACTGTTCCGTTTTTGCCAGGATCAATAAATATAGTACCTTCCACTTCTACATTATTCAAAGTAACATCATCTGCTTTTATGTACAAATCCTTCTTGAAATCAACCTTTGAAACTACCGAACCGCTTTTCGAAATATTAGTTGTCTCCAAAACTGCTACTGGTCCACTGTTCTCCTTATCTTTCTGTATTTTTTCTTCTATTCTTAATTTCACATTGTTCAGTCTTTTATTCAAACTTTTATAAACAGCATGATACTTTTTCCCATATTTCTTTATCTTTTTTACTGATTTCACAGCATTATTATACTGCTTAAGAGCAGTACTTGTATTAAAATCAGATGTTTTTACTTCTTGTTCTGCCGTTAAGACGCAGCTGATTGCAATATGAATATCCCGTTTTGCTGCTTTATTATTAACAGCAGCCTTAGGTGAAATTCCATTTAGCACTGTAAATATTGTAAAAAACACAACAACTACTATATTAAAACGTTTTTTAATATTTCTCATAGGTGACCACCTTTTTATTACATATTTGCCAAGAATAAATCTTTTACAAATCATTATAACAAGCAGTCTTTTTTGTGTACATACTCCATATGGAGTATCTTATTTTAATAAATCATACTTTCGTGCTATTCTTATAGCTTCTATTTTCCCATTTGCATCTAGTTTGCTATATATATTCTGTAAATGCTTCTTCACTGTGCTTTGTGACAAAACAAGTCGTGATGCAATCTCACCTCTATTCAGTCCTTCTGCTACAAGTGAAAGAACCTCTATTTCCCTTGGAGATAGTTTTGCCCTATGACTATTTATACTGCTAATACTCTTGACATATTGCCTTCCGTATTTAATAATACGCTTGATATATTTATTATTCGGATTTTCCTGTGCAACTACATCTATTATCATTTTTTCTATATACATATAATCTTCAACAAATGGCATTATAATATCATCAGCTTGTCCTTGCTTTAAAATTCTTTCAAGAACTGGTTTTCCTATCTCCATACCATAAAGGTTAAATTTAGCTACAGAATCAAAAATAGCATTATGAATAAATCCTAATTGATTGTTATAAATTGAAAAATACTCAACAAAGCTTTCACTCTCAATCTCAAGCTTTATATAATTTTTAGCTGCCATTATGGTTTTTCCATAAACGATATAATTAAATGCTACTCCCTGATAAAATAAGTCAGCTGCATCCACATTTCCTGTCTGCAACCAATATGGTGCTTTTTCTGGCTGACAAAGGTTAGCATACAAATAACCTTTGCATAATTCGAAAGTAGTGTTTATTAAAAAATTATTCAGCAGCATAACTTTTTCTCCAAGCTGTTTCAGCATAGCTAATGCCTGATCTATTTTATTCTGCAGTACATACAGCCTCATCAGATTAAACCTTGCACAAATAATTATACTGTATTGAGATTTCGTACTAGCTTTATAGATTGCTTTCGTACTGTATAACTCTGCCATTTCCCAATCACCTGTTTCAAGCGAATATTCAGCCTGTGCTAAATACTCAGCACCTGTCCCACAACCATTTGAAAGCTTTGCGTGATTAGGAAATTTCAGCTTAGCAAGCTGCAATATTTTATTAAAAGTTCCCTGTTCTCTGAAATAAATATAAATTAGCTGTGGTGAACCAAAGGTAAATTCATTTTCTCTCTTCATAATATATGACTGCTCGCCATTCAGCAGCTTTAGAGCCTGCTCACTAGTTTCAGAAATTTTGTCCAAATGGTTAAAGCAAGTGAACTTTTTAATAATTAATATTTCAGCAATAATATGCTTTTTATATTTTAAATCAATACTCTCCATATGCTCATATGCGTATTGAAATTTTTCTAATTTCTCTATGCAATTCAAAACAATCTCATTACTGCCTCTTAAAATTCGCATAAAAATATACTGAAGGTACGCTATCGGATACTTGCATAACTCTTCCTCAGACAGGTTTTCAAATATTGAAACAACCCCATCAAAATCAATAAGATTATTGTCGATGTTATTTGGATTATTTAAATGTGTAAGAATAATATTATAATCCTCAGATTTATAGTAATATGAATAAGCAGTGAGCAATTCTCTTCTATCCATGTACCAGTTACCCAAACGTCTATTTAATCTTTGAATTTCGCTGCTTTTAAAATTCTGTCTCATTCTTAGAAAATCAAGAAGTACATTATGTATTTTATACGTTTTATTTATTTCATCATAAAACACAAAAGCGTTTTCTCTAAGAAGTTTTTTAAGAATTTCATGAGTTTTTAAATTTTCAGTTATATATAATGCTAATTTTTCCGAAAAAGTATCTAATATTGAAAGCTTAAGCAAAAATGTTTGAATCTCCTCATCATATACCTGAAACAAAGTGCTTTCAATCAATTCATCAATGCTTTTATCTATTCCAACCGGTATGCCTTGATCTAATCCACGCAGCACGATATACATAAAAGATATCCATCCATCCGTATATTTTTTAATCTTCTCAATATCATTTTCCAAAATATCACTGTTTACCATTTTACAATAATCATGTATTTCATCATTATTAAATTTTAACTGCTGTTGTGATATAACATTGCATATCCCTTTTGAAAGCATTTCCACAAAATCAATATTAATCGTACTTCTAGTAACAATTACAATATGAAGGTTGTCCAATTGTTCAGCAGCAATTCGCATAATAAAATCATTGACATTACGATTTTCGCACAAATGATAATCATCAATCACTAAAATAGTCTTTCTATCAAAATCAATATCATCTAGCGCCAAAAGTGTTTTTTCTAATTGTGACACATTTGTTGGAAAGCCAAGCTTTTCCAATTTAATACCGATAGACTTATCCAGCTTATTTATTTCCTTTAAAAATTGACACCAAAACTCTTCATATGTATCACAATTTCTATAAAATGCAATAAATAAACACGGACTACTTTCTGAATGAATAAAATCCATAACAGCTGTAGTTTTTCCAAATCCAATAGGTGCCTCAACAATCGTAAGTGAATAGTCATAAATTGATGATAATATTCCATTTACACGCTTTCTTCGTAATATTTTTGATTTTCTCAATATAAAACCTTCTTGCTTAACATATTTTATATTATTATATAAATTGCGAAAGTTCTAATATATTCTACCTTCTAAAAGATCCTAGGGTCGAACCTGTGATAAACAGTACGTAAGTTTAATTTTAAACTGGCTGAAATACTGAAGCTTCACCAGTCTTTCAGTCGGTTTAAAATTTAGCTGAAGTTGTTTATCAATTTAGCAGTGATATTTTAGAAGTCACAATATAAGAACTTTATCGCATTATATATATCTTTCTTGATAATATCATAATTTACATTTTTGTCTCAAGTGAAACTTTATCAGAAAAAGTCGTTGTCATCCCTTACAGTACAGGAAATCCTCTAGGAAAAGCATATGGCGTTGATAACAATCAAGACGCTCGTATAGTCTTTAGAGTTTATTTGGATAAAACAGCTATGGTTGGCCCCTACGTTTTTGATATCATATGGGATCGAGCAATCCTTTTTATAAAGAAGAAAAAGCTGTAGAATAATAACAGCAATTAATATGGTGAGTGTTATCTCTGTCGGCTGAAAACGCCTAAGACATACACTCTACCCTTAAACTAATAAGCAAATGGATAGTAGAAAAAACATTTTTAAGTTCTTTTACTCAGTATACAAACCAGCTCTTCAAACCAGCTGTTTTCCTCCTCCCCCATGCCGTGATATGTAATGGTGATTCTTTCATTTATTGTAGATATCCCTATAATATGTTGAGAATAGGATACTGATGGTGGTACAAAAATGATATTATTAATTTTATATTTATCATAGTCAGTGTGATTTTTAATAACGCCAAGATTAGTAACACCCAAATCTCTTTTCTTACTTCCTTTATAGCCAAAAACATATGCCGCTTTTTCAACGGTTTTATTCTGTATCAGTCCATGCGTTACAAGCAATACCGCATCTATTAGTGTTGGACAAAGTTCTGCCAAAAAAAGCAATACAAAGTATCTCTTTTTTGGATAACTCAGCATTTTATTAATCTTTTTATGGATTGCCCTTGCATTCTCTTGTATCTTTTTATGCTTTAAATATCTATAGTTTATTGCAATTCCAGATACCTGATTTGACATTGAATCATCATTTTCCCGGATATCAACCGGAATTCCTACTACGCTTAATCCTTTTCTGACAGAAAGGATTAAACTAATCAGATAGCTATTTACCGTTACTTTAGCTGCTCTCGCCATCTCTTTTATATGTTCTGTTTCTTTCACACTAAATGTATGAGTCAAAATATTAGAAGAATGTCCATCCCAATACTTCTGATGAATAGCATCATAAGAATCCCAAAAATAACACTGCTCTTCTTTTTTCCATATCTTGTTTAGATGTGATAAATATCTCCGTTCAAAGAAGTTTAGTTTAGTCTTCCTTCGTAAAGATTCCCTTGTAAGAATATCGGCTGGCTTATAATGAATTTCATTTCCTGCCAATGCAGTTAGCACGTCCTGTAAAAACACAATAATCGATTTTCCATCCCCTACTAAATGATGTGCCATAAAGAGGATACCACCATTTTCTTTTATAAACACTCGCATCAATTCGCCCTGTTTGATTGCAAATGGCTGTTTTTCATTTTCCTTTATAATATTTTTCCATTCACTTTCTGCAATTATGACCTTGCATCCAGTTTGCTTTAATTTCTGATAATATGCTCGTCCCTCTTCATCTATTATTACCTTTGACATTGTGAGTTCATTACATTGAAATGCTTTTTGTATGGCTTCTTTAAGCAGTTTTAGTGATGGACTTCCAGCTATCTCCACATACATGCTAATATATACATTTGGTTCAAAAAGATTCGTCCGTTCCGATATAATCTGTTTACTCATAGATATTTCCTTGATTCTTTGCTACAGCACATATTGCATCTACAGTCTCTTCCATAAGCAATCTTGTAAATTCTTTTCCAATACCACCTGTTGCTCCAGTAATAATTGCTATTTTTTTATTCATTTTCCCCCATACCATCCTTTAACAATATTCTTTCTAAATCATGTACAGATATTCTTTCATATCTGATAGTAAAAAGCTGTAACTCCAGAACTAAATAAATGCAAAATACAAATGGATCAACACCATTACTACTAACGATTTATATATTGATACCTATTTCTTTTTTCAGTAAATTTACCATACTGAATTGCTGATTGTTTGCCCCATGAATGCATTTAAGGCAAAATGCACAGTTTCCTGTCCACTTAGGTTTTCCATTTTCCATATGAATAACATTACAGGGACATCCGCTCTCGCATTTCCTGCATCCGTTACAAACTTCTGTTGCATAGAACTTCTTAGTATGATTAACTTTTCTATAGGCATATGCTGTTACCGGTGTAATAAATGCTATCCTTCCTTTTTTTATGTATTCAATATTTTTGTGCTGTTTAATCATAGAAATAATTTTATCTATTTCTTCCTCTGCACTATTTAAAATTCTTTTCTGCTTCTCTAAATTCATAATATCATATCCAATTACATAATTATCTACCATCTTCACTCCGAATATGCCGTTTATTTGAAGATTCTTATTCTTTAGGATTTTGATTAGCCTGTTCATAACATGACCAGCAGCAATTCCATATGTTGCAATCCCATAAACATACTGTTGCTGATATCCAGATAAAATCAGCTTGTCAATAAACTTCTCAACTATTGTTGGAACACTGTACCAATATGTTGGAAAAACAAATCCTATTTTCTCATCTTTATCCACTTCATATATCTCATTTTTTACTATAGTATTTTCAGACATATATATAAGTCTTTCACCTGTGGAATTTGATATCTTCTCTGCAATATGCTTTGAATTTCCTGTTCCGCTAAAATAAAAAATCATTCTTTTCCCTTCTTTCGTTCCTTTAAACTTTCTACCAATTTTGATATGATACGCTCAACTACAATAAGCTCATTCTCATCTTTAACAATACTTTTTATGGTATCTGTAACCCATTTATAAACTGCCATATCACCACTTAATATACTTTTGCCCTTTTCTGTTAGTTCAACATAATAGATTCTTTTATCTTCTGTCGATTGCAGTTTTTCAACTAGATTCATACTAATTAGCTTTCTAATGATTGCAGAAACAGCCGGCTTTGTTAATGCTAATTTTTCTGCAATCTGTGAGAAATTAGGTTTCTGTAATGAATGAATCACCAGTAAATAATAGTAGTCATTATTAGAAAATTTATTTACTTCCTCCTCTGTTAGTGTAGAATTGAGATTCCGTATGCATTCCTCCCATAATAAATTTACAAGAGTAGAAAAATTATTTTCCATAAAATCCTCCATGTGTACAGCTATATTAGTTAACTAAATTTAATTAATTTTTGTTAACTAATATAGCATAATAAAAACGTACTGTCAACAGTACGCATTCATCGTTAACGTTTTGAACATGATGAGCAATCTCTTTAATACTACGCTTCTCCTCTAGATAAAATTCCAATATAGCTGAGTCCTTTTGACAAAGTAGATGCTTAGGTAACTAGATTTATTAATGCCTATTGCAAGCCAATAATTTTTAAAGGAACAAATTCACATTTAAATAATTAAGTACTCAACTTTCGCAGATAAATTTAAAGGCTAAAGCCTTTAAATTAAAGCAATAAAACAAAAAACATTCCTTTTGGTATAATAGAATTGTGAAAAACATCACACCAAAGAAAGGAATGTTTCTTATGAACACTATTATACCAAATGATAATAACAATAAACAATTAAATTTTGCAATAACCAGATTTTTCAAAGACAATAAAATTGGCTATATACTTAAACAATGCAATTTTTCAAAAGGAAAAGGATTTTCCTGCATTAAAGTATTTCAATACATTTTTATGCTTGTCTTTACACTTCAATGAAAAAAATAGACTTTGTTCAGAAAATCAGGTTATAGATAAGTGGACTAATGGATCAAAGCTAAAATACTTTCTTCTACAATTGTAAGAATCGGTTCAGACAAAGATGGCAATGAAGTAAAAGCAAAAATTGTGTTTGTAAGAGATAGAAATCGAAGCAGACAATGGCTTGCATTGATTTCTACAGATGTATCCTTGTCCCCCGTCCAAGGGAACATATCTACCAATTTCAATTGGCTTATTGTCATCTTCGTCATTCACCTTTACGAATATACTTATATTGTGTTTTATATAAGTATATTTGTAAACATCTATTTCAAGAATGTATATACATATGATTGAAAACACAGACGTTTTATAGTATCATCTTCATAAAGACAAATGGAAGCAAATATCACCAGAAACATTGGCGATTGTTACAGCAACACCTCCAAATGGACATGATGCGTATATTGATTGTACTTTCCGTATGTGGAAAAATATTTGGAGTAAAGGATTTCCTTTTGAAGACGAACGTGCAAGGCGGTATTGTGAAGAAAGCTATGATCGTTCTTATTATCCACAAGGAGCTGTACTCCAAAATGCAGCGTTGGTTGCTAATGGTGATAGGAGACACCCCCTTTTATTATTAACAATTCCAACACTAGTAATTCATGGAACTGCAGATACATTGTTTCGTATTGAAGCAGGAAAAGATACAGCACGCACAATACCTAATGCTAAATTACTTTTGATTGAAGGAATGAGACATGATATGCCTAAAGGAACCTGGGAACGCATAGTCGAAGCTATTGCTAGTCAGGTAAACGACACATCTCATTCATGTTAATAGTACAGAACATGATAGAAAGGAGAATTCAAAATGTATCTTGTAGATGTAATAAAAGATGTATCATACTCTATATACAAGGAATGTTTACTAGATTTTTATATCCCTAAAACAGAGCATAAGTGTCCTGTTTTAATATATTTTCATGGTGGAGGCTTAGATTCAGGGGAAAGACAAGACGAAATTATACTAAAAACACTTGCATCAAATTATGGTATTGCTATCGCAACTGCTGATTATCGTATGTATCCAGCAGCAAAATTTCCTAACTTTATTGAGGACAGCGCTGATGCAGTTAAGTTTGTCATGGAATATAATGAAAAGCAGAATTTATTTAGCGAGTATTATATTGGTGGAATATCAGCTGGAGGATATCTTACCATGATGCTTTTTTTTGATAAAAGTTACTTGTCAAAAAGAGGGATCTCAGTTGAAGATGTATCAGGTTATATTTTTGATGCCGGTGAACCCACAACTCATTTTAATGTTTTAGCCGAGAGAGGGCTAGATACTCGTCTTGTTCGGATTGATGAGGCCGCTCCAATTTATTACATAGATAAGGACTACCCACATAAGGATGCACAGCCTAAGATTTTGATATTATTTTCTGATAATGATATAACAAATAGACTTGAGCAAAATCAGCTTCTATATAGAACAATGTTCCATTTCAATTATAATATGGACAAAATAGAAATACGATGCTTGAAAGGATATACACATGTAGGTTATTATAGCGCCCAATACGAAGATGGCAACTATATACTTCCGAAGCTCTACTCTGATTTTATACTTAAATAAACTTAAGTATAAGTCCCGTCCCACACCTGTACCCTACACCATAGTTTCCCCTTGATATGTTCCCACAAACACATATCAAGGGGTAAAATTAAAGGATAAACTTCCACCGTTAGGTCTCTTATGTTCTTTAATATTTATAACTTTAGTTTCATCTGGAATTTCATCAGTTATTTCACCCAAAAGAGAGCATTGTCCTTCTATTCTAGGAGTTTTTTCACTTGATGCCCCAAAACGTTGTTTTGATGCATGCAAAACTGCTTGAGTAAGAAGTTCAACGTTATGCTCTAACATTTTCACCTTTTCCTGCAGTGTCAATGCTTTCCCGATGTGCTTTTTTCTGATCAATCTGCAAACCATCTAGAAGCCATTCCATTTGGCGTCTTGTTATATCACGAACTTCTCCTTCATTTTTCGGCCACTGAAATTTCATATCATCAGAAAGAAATTTTGTAACTAATATAACGCCGTTTTTGTCCCAGCGAAGGGCTCTAAGAGAAGTCCGTTTTGTTGCTTGCGGAAATCGGTGGCACCGAGTGCAAGATAGATGTGCTCTGCCCCATCGGCTATATGATGCATCATAATTCCTGCAGAACCTTCATTAGTCCTGCTAACGAATTTTGATTAAAGTTGCTTGGAACTGTGACTTGAATATCTTTATAAATTATCTGAAAATCATCAGATTTATTTGAGTTTGATATTAGATTATCTCTCTCTGAAAGGATTGGTGTAACTTCAGTAAATGCTATTTCTTCAATAGGCTTTTTTTTAGTTATTATTTTGTGATTCCAATAGTTATACTTATGTTTGCTAAGTCCGTTCATTTCACACCATTCTTTGACTGTCATACCGCTTTTATTTCTTTCATCAATTCGCTGCTTCCAAATCAGCATATTTTCTTTAGCTGATACCATATTAAAACCTCCATTCTGATTACTTTATTAAAGCATATCAAATTGAAGGTCTATTTACATGACGGTATTTGTTCCATCGCTTATGGATATCAAGCGACCAATTCCACCAAGAAAAAAGAAGATTGTAATAACACGAAGCATGTTCTTATCCTTATCAACCCGAGGAATCATCCACAACATTATAATTCCGACACCCAACCATAATCCACTGTAAAAACGCACGTTGCTGTCTAGCATAAGAAGTCCTTCTGAATACCCTTGTTCAGGTGAAAATCCATAATACCAGTTGACTGCACCATAAGCAAATCCTAGATAAGCTGTGTATATAGCCAAAACTCCTATTAAAATAAATATCAACTGCATAATACGTTTCGACACAACTTTACTATTGATGCTCTTGTCCATCATATTTATTTTCTTCAAGTTAATTCACACTTCCTCTCTTATAAATTACAAAACAAAATTTATTATAATCCAACTATTTATCTTCTTCCCCAATTTAAGACAAATAAATTTTCACGTATCAGAACCAATACTTTTTACATAAGTTACTTTCGTGTCATATCCTTTGTCAACTTATCAGCAACTTCCTTGGCTCTATCACTAAAATCAGGTGCTTCACTTAATGGAATAGTATATTTTCCAACTAAATTGCATTTTAGCACATTTCTCATTGATCTATCGAAAATTTCCTCTGCAAGATCTGCATTTCCTTCTTTACTGCCCATGCATGTAATTAAAAGTGCAACCTTCTTTCCCTCAATTGATGATGTGTGGTGGGAAGAACCAAAATGTATTGTAAGACAGTAATGCCTGTCAATAAAAGTTTTGAACTGTGAGGTAAAGTCATAACAGTAAATAGGAGAGGCATATACAACAGCATCTGCCGATATCATTTGTTTAAATATCAATACCGCATCATCTTTTAAAATACATCCAGGTCCATCGTTATTTGCCATGCAAGCATAACATCCGATACATCCTTTAATAACATGGTCACTAAGTTGTACCCTTTCTACCTCGTGTCCCTGTGAAATAAGATTTCCTTCGAGCATGTCAAGAGCTTTCGCAGTTTTGCCGTTTCTTTTCGGACTTCCTAAAATAGTTATTATCTTCATAAAATTTCTCCTTTCAATTCCTTTAACAAATTATTGCTCCAATCTATTACGTAATTGTAATAGCCAACTCCAAAAATCAATGTAGAAAATTCAAAAATATCATACTTTCCCTTTACCTTGCTCTCAGCTTCATTAAATTTTTTATATACAGGCTCTACTTCATTAATAAAGGCTTTCAACTTTTCTATTGCCTTTTCTTTCGGCAAAAACTTGAAGAAAAATACCTTTATAAGGTGATCCGGCTTTGTCCTTGAAAATTCCACTGGCAGTTCAAGCCAATTGAGGAACTCTGATTTTCCTAACTCAGTTATAGCATATAATTTTTTATACTTTCCTCCCTCAACAATTTCCCGTGAACTTATAACACACTTAGCTTCCATTCTTTTCAAAGCAGGATATATGCTTCCATAACCTGCATCAAAAAAGTTTGATGTACTTTCAGTCATTTTTTGCTTTAAATCATATCCACTCATTTCACCGCTCATTAAAAAACCAAGAATAATATACTCTAACATTTTTACCCCCATATACATTTATGATATATATCGTTTCGATATATATATTATAGATATATATTAACTTGTTATACCAATATTGTCAACATTATTAATAAATTAATAAAATATAATAACCTTTTTGCAAAATTTACTCTATAGATAAGTAACTGTATTTAGTGTAAGGATAGGTTACAATTTCTTATAAATCCTCATTGCAAATATATATGCAATAACTATTATTACTATACACCAAGTCAAAGCAGTCCATATCTCATTTCCCACTGGCTGATTTGCTAATAAGTTACGAATAGCTTCTACGATGGGAGTTACAGGTTGATTTTCTGCAAAAAAACGTACTGCTGAAGGCATAGTATGTGTTGGTACAAACGCAGAACTGATAAATGGTAAGAAGATTATTGGGTAAGAGAATGCTCCTGCACCATCTGGTGTTTTAGCAGCAAGTCCCGCAATTACAGCAATCCAAGTCAAAGCAAGTGTAAAAATTCCAAGAACTCCAAATACCGCTAACCATTCTAAGATTCCTGCTGAAGAACGGAAACCCATTAATAATGCCACAAGTATAATCACTACTACAGAAATTCCATTTGATATTAATGAAGTTAATACATGTCCCCATAATACTGTAGAACGAGCTATAGGCATAGAGTGAAAGCGTTCAAAGATACCACGATCTTTATCTGTAAATAAACGATATGCTACATATGCAATCCCACTACCAATAGTCATTAGCATTATACCTGGTAATAGATAATCAATATAATTTTCTGTACCTGTTTCTATTGCACCACCAAATACATAAACAAATAATAACATAATCGCAATTGGTGTGATACTAACTGTAATAATTGTATCCATACTTCTAAAAATATGACGCATAGAACGCCCAAACATAACACTTATATCTTTGAAAAAATATTTATTTGTTGATTCCATTTATTTCTCCCCCTTCTTACCTATGATTGTTAGGAATATTTCTTCTAATGTAGGTTGTTTTTCAATATATTCAACCTTTGCAGGCGGAAATAATTTTTTCAATCCTTCTAATGTATCTAGAGCAATAATTTTTCCACCATGAAGAATAGCGATTTTATCTGCAAGTTGTTCTGCTTCTTCTAAATATTGAGTCGTTAACAATACTGTAGTTCCTGAAGCTGATAACTCTTTTACAATCTTCCACACTTCTAAACGTGCTTCTGGATCAAGACCTGTCGTTGGTTCGTCTAGAAAAACAATCTTTGGATTTCCTACAAGACTCATTGCTATATCAATTCTTCTTTTCATACCTCCCGAGTAGGTACCCACTCTGCGGTTCGCAGCCGCTGACATACCAAAACTATTAATTAACTCATCTGCTACTTGATTTGGATTTTTAAGATGTCTAAGTTTTGCTATCATTTGAAGATTTTCACGTCCCGTCAAAATTTCATCAATAGCAGCAAACTGACCAGTAAGACTGATAGAACCTCTAATGTCCCCTGCATTTTTTTCAATATTAAAACCATTTATCACAACACTGCCGGCATCTGGTTTAAGTAAAGTAGCCATGATTCTAATCATCGTTGTCTTTCCAGCTCCATTAGATCCTAGTAATGCAAAGATACCTCCCTTCTCTACTTCAAAATCTACTCCTTTGAGTACTTCTACATCTTTGTAAGATTTCTTTACCCCTTTAACTTGTATGATATTATTTTTCATTTACTTTTCCTCCTCTACAATATAGTAACTTTGCTCAAATCTGCAGCTAACCCTTTCAATGCAGCTTAAGTAATTATCATAAAAAAAGAGCCGACAACTGTGATTTCATTCACATGTTATCGGCTCTGCGTCTTAGCGTCTGGCTCTTTAATAACTGATATATTGAGTTGTTTTACATTGATTATCGTTTCCTGTTTACACTTGGGACAAAATAACGGGAAGTTTTCAAGCACCGTATCAACACCTATCTTGACCCGTGTTTTGTTGCCACAGACCGGGCATAATATCCACTCGTATTTACACACACTCTACCATCCCCTTACTTGATGTTTTTGTTAACCACTATCCCTTTAATGCAAGCATTAAGCTGCTTTTCAATATACTCCCCATTTAATGGAGTCGCAGAACTTTCGCTTCAATTGCTTTTTCTATCCCGATATATCCCTTTTACTTTGTTTTATCCGTAACCTTTTTCATTGCTTTGTTAACTTCTTGGTCAACAGATTCTTGATAAATGTCAGCGTAAGTTTTTGAATCTTTGATTAAATCGTCGCAGAAAGCTGCTACGTCACTGCCTGTCACTTCGAGCACGCCTTTTCCCAAGGCTGCGCCCTCTTCAAAAAGATCGATAATCCCAGAGAGCAAACCTATCCCATCGGTTAGCTCAACAGGGCCGACCTTAAAAAGATATTTTTGAATCTCTTTATAAACAATCTGATAATCTTTCGGGAGTGCTTTGACACGCGCCATGTGTGCTCGCCACTCTTTTTTGCCTTCGATGATATCTTGTATTCTCATTTTATCCTCCTATTTACCTAATTTTTTAGCGATATTATTGTTGAGTTGCTTTCGCCACTTGTCGCGAAAAGACTTTGCCCCTTCTTCACCAGCCAGCGCTGAACAGAAGCCCTTGATATCTTCACCCAAAACCTCTTTGACATTCTGACCATCTGCCGCTGTTTCTTCCAGCAGTCCAAGCACACCGTCAAGAATTGGCATAAGGTTGCGACCGGTGAAATCTGAGTGCGGCCAAAGATTAGCTTTAATTTTTTCCCATGCCTCTTGATAAGCAGTCGGTAACCTTTTAGCTCGTGATTCAAAAGTTTTCAATTCTTTAGTCATGTCGCTTCCCGTAACTTTTTCCCAAAAGTTCATTGTCTTCTCTCCTTTAACTCATTAATTTTTGATGATACGAACTCCCATCTTTCCCAGAACCTCCTCAGCTCCTCACGCCCCTCGTCGTTGAGCGTAAAAAACTTTCGCGGCGGTCCCATATCCGATGGCTTTTTCGTAATTTCCACCAGCCTGTTTTTCTCAAGCCGCACCAAAATGGTATAAACTGTCCCATCCACAACATCCGAAAATCCGAGGGCATTCAGCCGCCGTGTGATCTCGTAACCATAGATTTCCTCGTGGCTGATGATTTCAAGGACACAGCCTTCCAGTACTCCTTTTAACATTTCTGTGATATTCTCCAATTTAATCACCTCTACACTATATAGTATTACCAATATTCAGTATTACTTACTACTGCTATATAGTAACACTAAGTAGTGGTAGTGTCAATATGCTGCATATTTTTTTCGCGTTAATTTTTTGATTGAAATATGGCATTGTCTTATTGTACCAAAAATGATTATGTCCCAAATATAGAATATGTAGTATAATAAAACCTCATTAGTAGGAGATAGGGTGGACATAATTAGAAAGGTAGTTTTAAGAATGAACGAAGAGATGAAGTTTAGAGTAATAAAGAAGTTAGTCGATAAGAATGGTAACAAGCAGAGACCAGCAATAGAGTTGAGTTGTACTGTTAGAACTATTAACAGATTAATAAAGGGCTATAAGGAGGAAGGAAAATCTTTTTTTATACATGGTAATAGAGGAAGAAAGCCAGCTATAGCACTTGATGACACAGTCAAACAAGACATTGTCGATTTATATAGAACTAAATATGAAGATTCAAATCTTACACATTTCTCAGAACTCTTAGAAGAATTTGAAGGAATAAAGGTTTCAGCAACCACTATACGTTCAAATGAATTTTTAAACTCCTACATAAAAAAATTCAATGTTCAATTTGCTTTACCTGTTGATAATATCAAATCTGTGTTTGAAAAGCAATCCAATTTGGAAAAATTAACTTAACTCTTGCAGTGCTTGCTAGCAGAAAAGTAGATAACGGATGCTGCATAAAATATAACAAACAGTATTACCTGCCTGTGGATACTAACGGTTACCCTGTGTACTATCATAAAGGCACCTCTGGTGTAGTAATTAAGGCATTTAATAATGAACTGTATTTTTGTGTGAATGAAAAAGTTTATGCGCTTGAACTTCTTCCGAACCATGCTCCTTCATCAAAGAACTTTGACTTGGTTGAGGCTCCAAAGGAGCCAAAGAAACGTTACATACCACCAATGAGTCATCCGTGGAAACAAGCTTCATTTGAGCAGTATTGTAATCAGCAAGTTCACCATAAAAATGAAATCACAGCTTAAAATTCTTATTGTTTTTCTATCTTAGAAATTAATTTGATTCTAAGGTTTGTTTTCCATGCCTTAAAATTTAGGTTTCAATGTAATAAAGCACCAGCAAAAACTGGTGCTAATGTTTAACGTTTTTCGGGACATTTTCAAAAATGGTTGACATAAAGATTGAATCAAGAAAATTTATTTTTTCTCTATCTTCACATCAAACTCCACATGCCTTGAACGGTCAAAAAAGATGTCGTTTGAACCTGGTGGGGGCTTGGCGGCAAAATGACTATTAATTGTAACTATTCTATTTGCTCAACATCCATAAGTTTCTTATACTCTTTTCTAAACTGTTATTGTAAATATAAGAATTGAGTGCCTTTGCAAGAAAACTTCCAATAGGCTTTTTAATATCTTTCACTTCATCCGGCCAATTTTGTATATCTCTACCTGCATTAATCATTGCTTTCAATAAGTCAACGTCTCCATATGTAAATTCGTTGACCATATCCCACCAGAGTTTTGCTAGATACTGTCCTTCTTTCCCCTCTGGATCAACACCTTTTTCATAAAGTTCTTGTAGTTTATCAAACACTTCTTTTGCATTCAAACCATAAGACACGTCAAACAATCGAGTTGCAAAGCTTTTCAGTTGTTCATTATTAAAATATCTCACTAAGAATCCATATGAATTGCCTCGTTTCATCGACTCAATAATCGCAATAATGCAATCCATATTGATTTCCTGACTATTTTTTGTCTCAACAATAGCCGCATCAAGCATATCCACCATATTATTTAAGTGTTCAATCTGTCCGATAAGAACTTTTCGCTGTTGTCTGAATACTTCCACTAAGTCAGCCTTATTATTATATTTCAGTATCTTTGTATCAATTTCATCTAAAGAAAAGCCCAATGATTTAAGAAATAAAATCTGCTCAAGACGTAAGACATCATCACGCGTATATTTTCTTCTTCCACCCTCTGTAACAACTGGCTTCAGTAAATTCTTCTGGTCATAATACTGAAGTGTACGTATTGTTACACCAGCCATGTGTGCTAATTCTCCAATTGTTAACAAATCCTTTTTATTTTCCATATCATTCACTTTCGCGTGCTTTGACCTGTTTTAAATAAAAACAGAATCTACCGTCCTTCCTCACCTGTTTTTTTGAATATAATCTTGCGTACGGGAATTGCCTTATGACAATATGGACATTCCCCAATCTGCCTATTATTATCTATGCTATCTTCTTTTAATCTGCCATGTTTTTTCGTCTTAACTGCATCCATACCCGAATAGGTTTCGACACTATTTCCATTTTCTTTTTTAAATACAATGGAGTTCAAAGGAATGCACTTGTGACAATGAGGGCAAAACCCTGGCCTCTGGTTACAGGACCATGAAATTTCAACGTCTCCTTGTTTTGTCTTTATAACAAATTTTTGTGTGTCATTTTTGTCGCTATCATTATCTTTCATATAAGTTCACCTTCCCTTTCATGTTACTTCAATTTTAATACATTACGCTACGTAACATGCAAGAGGTTTTGAACAAAAATATTAATTTACTGTTCATTTTTTTCTTGATAAAAAAGCAACCATTAAGGAGAATTCTATTATGGAAACCATAATCATCGTTATTGCAGCGATAGTTCTCATAGTCATTAGAAATCTAATCATAAAGAAGTATCGTGAACGCAGAAAAAAATAGATAAAATTTCAGCTTGTTTAGAATTTAACTTAATAAGCGATGACCGCCACAACAACGAAAAATAAAAAAACGTTGTTGTGGCGCTAACCGAGCTGCTGTCCGGGGTGAATTTTTGAGTAAGCACCCGCTTCCTTATAAAATCCTTAAAAATGGCTGTTACCATAGCAGTAACAAATCAAAAGGAGGAAGTTATGATGCATGAGTACATAATAAAAACAAATAGTGTTTTTAAAAAATTTAAAAAGACATATGCAATAAAAGATTTATCTATGTCTGTAAGAAAAAATTCTGTATACGGTTTATTAGGTCCTAATGGTGCTGGCAAATCAACATTGTTGAAGATGATTACAGGAATTATCAGACCGACTTCAGGTGAAATATTATTCAACAATCACCCTTGGACTCGAAAAGATTTATTGAATATTGGTTCATTAATCGAATCCCCTCCACTGTATGAGAATTTAACGGCATTTGAAAATTTAAAAGTGCGAGCGACTCTTATGGGGATTTCAACAAGAAAATGTAATGAAGTTTTACAAAAAATGGACTTAATGGGTGCTGAAAATAAAAAGACATCCGATTTTTCGTTGGGAATGAAACAGAGATTGGGTATAGCATTAGCGCTACTAAATAACCCTAAATTATTAGTCTTAGATGAACCTATAAACGGGTTAGACCCTTTTGGTATTGAAGAATTAAGGAAAATAATTCGAACATTTGCGGAGTCTGGGATTTCTGTAATTATATCAAGTCATATTTTAAGCGAAGTACAACAAGTTGCCGATGACATAGGGATCATATACAACGGATCGCTCCTGTATCAAGATAAAATTGATGCAAGTGAAAATTTAGAACAATTGTTTATGGATATCATCAGAAAGGAGCGTGCATACTGATGTTACGAACATATTTAAAAGCAGAAAACTTGAAATTTAAACGCTCCCTATTTAGAAAACTCATTATATTCATTCCAGTAGCTTTAATTTTAATATCTATGGTATTTATATTTATTGGTATTGGTTTAGGTGGTTTTTCAAGCTCTCTCGTTTGCAATTGGTGTATGCCTATTGCGTCTTTGTCTGTTATGTTTTTATGTCATTCAGTGAATAATAAGGATCAAAAACACCAATACCGAACTCTTTATAGTTTGCCCATCGACTTGAAGAAGACATTTATTTCTAAAACAATTTTGATAGCGTTTAATCTTTTGATAATATCATTATTGCTATCGTTTATCACTGTTATCTCTGAATGCATATTGTCAGGTGTTTCAGTTGCAATTGGTCATACCGGATATTATATTTTAGGATACTGCTTATTGTGGTTCTCTTTATTATGGCAGATCCCTTTCTGTTTGTTTTTGGATCAAAAAATTGGATTTGTTGGTTCTGTGATAATAAATTT
Organism: Clostridium oryzae; assembly: GCF_002029235.1. GTDB lineage: Bacteria > Bacillota > Clostridia > Clostridiales > Clostridiaceae > Clostridium_AE > Clostridium_AE oryzae. Next base: position 265,694 of record NZ_MZGV01000001.1, on the reverse strand, counting down.
GTTCGCCAGTGCGTTCGGCGGTTTGTTTTTTTCCTTGACGCCTTTGTTTTGGTTCTTCCCATATAGCTGGCCCGCGAGGTTTATGATTACATTATTTGGAGTTTTGCCAAACGGATTATTGGTCGAAGCAGATTCAAGATACATTTTAAATTTAGGAGAAAGTTCGTTGCTGGTATTGATATCCTTGATTGCTATGCTGGTTCTTTCAGCATTGTTTTCGCGCTGGTACGGAAAGCAGGTGTATCGCAAATGACTATTATGAGGGAGTTTTTTTCTAACTTTACCAAAATCAAACGAACTCCAATTATTTTATTGCATCTGTTACTGCCTATAGTGGTTACAACATTATTTTTAGTTTATTACGCTTTTGCTGGATATCATATTATTCCTGATGTGAGGTTGTTTTTCGTTATATTACAAATGTGTTATCCTATTTTTGTTAGTATTGTTGTGCCAATTTTAATTAATTTAGATAGAAATATACACGGTATTCAAAATGCTCTGGGTTTAGTAGAGTCACGAAGAAGCGTATACCTAGGGAAATTGTTCTTTCTGCTGTTTCTTTCAGCCATAAGTATGATAATATATGAAGTATGTTTCTATGTTGGAGTCAATTTGTTTCTGGATATCAGCATAACACACTTTGGTTCATATCTTGTCATATTTTATATATTTTTGTTTAGCAACTTATTTTTATATTTATTACACGTACTGATTGCTTTTCGGTTAGGTTCAAGTATTTCTGTTTTGTTAGGGATATCTGGTACAATTTTAGCAGGTTACTTTGAAAATGCGATTGGTGATAAAATTTGGCCGATAATTCCTTGGGAATGGGGTGTTCGGTTTTTGAAAAATTATTTTGACTTTTTAAGTGCACCTGTTTTTCCTGGAATTATTTCTCTGATTATTATTACTTCGATTGTTCTAGTTTTGTCACTACTATGGTTTAGTAGATGGGAAGGTAAAGTTATACAAGAATAAAATAAGGAGGATAGACTATGCCGAAACTGTTAGTGGTCGATGATGACCTTGATATGCTGGACCTGGTGCAAGCGGCCTTGAAAAAGGATGGCCACCAGGTAGACACCGAAGCTGATGCCGCTGCCGTGCAGCCCGCCCGATGTCAGCTGTATGATCTTCTGCTGCTCGATGTGATGATGCCTGGAGAGGATGGCTTTTCCCTTTGCAGCCGTATCCGTTCCGAGGTGGATTGCCCCATCCTGTTCTTAACCGCCAAGGCGGAAGATGCGGCCCTTGTACAGGGCTTTGGCCTGGGCGCCGATGATTACATTAAAAAACCATTCAGTATTGCGGAGCTGCGCGCACGGGTTAACGCCCATCTTCGGCGGGAGATGCGCCAGCCGACCCGCACCCTGAACCGGGGCGGTGTGCGCTTTGATATGCAGGGAAAAGTGGCCATCGCGGGCGAACACACACTGCCCTTTACCAAGAGCGAATACGCTATCTGTGAGCACCTGGTTCTGCACGCCGGACAGGTGTTTACCAAAGAACAATTATACGAATCGGTTTTCGGCTTTGACGCCGAGGGCGATTCGTCGGCCATTGCGGAGCACATCAAAAATATCCGCGTCAAGCTGAAAGCCGACGACCTCAGCCCCATAGAAACCGTTTGGGGGGTGGGCTACAAATGGCGAAAAGACAGTGTTCTGTAAACCTTTCCTTTGTGCTTTTGCGCTTTGCCATAGTTATGCTTGGCTGTATGCTGTTATGTTGCCTGGTATGGTATTTCTGCTTTGAGCGGCTTCAAAACACGGGCATTATTTACCAAGGATACGTCTCCAACCAACAGGTGGAACAAATGCTGGCAAGAGAGCCAAAAACTTTTGTTTCTCCTGGCGACGATTTTCTGTCCGAGTACGCTTTGTTTGGCCGAAACGGCGAAGTGTTGGAAAGCAACGTAGAGGGAAAGAAGTTGGAAGTTCTAGCCGGGTTTTTACATGAAAACTCATACAACATACATGTTTCGCGATACACCTACACGGATGGAAGCACCATAATCTTTCACTGGTATTTCAGAGCAGAGTTTGTAAGCCCTGTTATACGCGACATGCTGCCTCCATTTGAATACCTATGGCTTGCCACACTTGGTGTGGCATTGGTGCTTTGTCTGCTGTTTAACACCCTGTGGCTCCGTCGGCGTCTTGCCGCCAAACTGAAGCTGTTCAGCGAGGTGAGCGAGAAGGTAGGCGCACAGGAGCTGGATTTCGCAATTCCCCACGCGGGCATACGGGAGTACGACCAGGCACTCGGTGCTATGGATCATATGCGGGAGGCATTGTACAGCTCCCTGTCCTCCCAGTGGGCAGCACAGCAAGAACGCGAGGCAGAAATAGCAGCACTCGCGCATGATTTGAAAACCCCGCTCACCCTGGTGGGAGGCAACGCCGAACTCCTGCTGGATGAAGAACTGCCTGAGAGCAGCCGCAAAATGGTTGAAACAATTGCGGCAAGCAACGACCGGGCGAAGCAGTATGTTGCCAGCCTGCTGGAAACCTCCGTAGGTGCGGATGAGGCATTTGAAAACACCAGCCTGCCCGTCATGTTTGACGAGCTTTGCCAGAGTACAATGGCCATTTCAGAAGCCAAGAGGGTTTATCTGCAAACCCAAAACGGCCTGGAGGGTACTGCGAGGATTCAGAAAGACCATTTACTTCGCGCTCTCGGTAATGTGGTGCAGAATGCCATCGAGCATACACCGGCGGGTGGAAACATATATTTGGAAGGCAACATGGTAGATGGCGGCTGGCAAGTCACTGTGTGTGATGAAGGCACTGGCTTTAGCAAGACGGCGTTACACCATGCAACAGAACGCCTATGGCGTGGTGATGCAGCGCGTACCGCCGATGGACACAATGGCCTTGGCCTTTGGTTTGCAGCACAAGTAGCAAAAACGCACGCAGCACAACTAGAACTGCGTAACTGTGATTCTGGTGGGATGGTTACAATCAAGTTCTGCTAAACCGCTAGGGATTATTCGAAACACTTGATTGACGGACTGAACAGCTCGCTTCATTTTTTCATTGTAAGCTAACATAAGAATGACGGAACTACCGGACGACTTCGAGCCAACTTGGCCCGAAGTCTCAGGGTTTGGGGAAGGCACTCCCCAACAAGCAATTTTTAACAGTTAACCGCAGGTGAATTCTTAAAAATGTGCAAGTGTCAATACACTTGCCCTGCTTGCCGGTTAGTGGCAGGGCCGAAATGAATCTTTTTCCGTCGTGTATTGAGTACAATAAAAAATGGTTACACCCTATGTCGGCCGGTTACGTTCATTAAGCAATTACACCACATCTTTTAGGCAAATTTCCTAATGGCTCATAACTCGGCTACGCCTCAAACAATTCGCCATCTTAACGGAAATTTGCCTAAAAGACACGGATAATTGCTAAACTCACTCCAAATGCCTCCGTCGGATGTAACCATTTTTAATGCCCTAACTCTTAATATTAACAAGATGCTTTTATTATACTGCTTCTGTTGCCTTCTTATCTTAATTCTCTAATTTCAAAATATATTACTGTTTCTTGTTAACTTCTTCGTAAACACGTTGTATCGTTTTTTCATTTAATAACCACCTTTTCTCTTATTTAGTGGTGTATCTTAATTTTGATTAAAAGTTATCCACAATTGGAAAAATACATAAATTCCTAGAGACTGAAAAAATCAATCTTGACAAGCGACCAACGGTCGCTATATAATGAGAATACAAGAAACGACCGTCGGTCGCTACAGGGAGGTATCGTCACATGCCAAAAGGAATTATGCTTACACCCGAACAACAAGCAGCACGTCGGAAAGAAATAGTCGGAGTTGCTTTACGCCTCATAGCTGAAAATGGATTTCAAAAAACATCAATGCGGGAAATCGCAGTTTTAGCAAACATGGGAAAGTCCAGTCTGTATGATTTTTTCAAAACAAAAGACGAGATTGTTGTATACGCAGTTGAGAAAGAAATAGAAGAAACCATTCAAAAGGTTCATAGGATTATTGCTGATGAATCCTCTCCGGAACAGTGCCTTAGAAAAATTATGCTTAATCATCTTGGAGTGCCAAAGCAGTATAGAACTGTACTGATGTGGTTAAATACAGAATCTGACTACTTAGAAGAAGAATATCAAAAGCGGCTGAAAGCTGCGCGTTACGCATATCAGGATATTATAAAATCCGTGATTGAAAATGGAGTGACCGCAGGCATCTTTCGCAAAACGGATGCCGATCTTATGGTACGTTTGTTAATTAACTCCGTTATAGCAATCGTCTACACGTCCCGACCGTCAGCCAGTCCGGAAAAAATGCTAGATGAAACAATCAATATATTTCTACACGGAATTATGAATGATGGAGGTGAATGATTATGATTTATTATATCCTACCCTTGGCTCATAAACAGGCAACCCTTGAAATGGTCGGCGGAAAAGGTATGTCTTTATCAAAACTCTTGACAGCGGGAATCCCTGTGCCGGACGGCTTTCATGTTACGACTGCCTCATACCAGATTTTTGTTGAGAGGAACCATATCCAGCCTCACATTAATAAGCTGCTGGACGGTATTGACTCCAACAATACTAGACAGCTTGAAGATGTATCTAAGCAGATTGTGATACTTTTCCATAATGGAGAAATGCCGCAGGAAGTGTCGACAGCAATTAAAACCGCTTATGCCGAATTAGGGAATATCGCAGTGGCTGTCCGTTCCTCCGCGACCGCCGAAGATTTGCCCGACGCTTCTTTTGCGGGCCAGCAGGAAACTTATCTTAACATACAGGGTGAGAATGAAGTCCTTGCCGCTGTAAAGCGGTGCTGGGCTTCCCTGTGGACAGCTCGCGCTATTGCTTACCGCGTGAAGAATGATATAAAGCAGGAGGTTGTCGCGCTTGCCGTTGTAGTACAGAAGCTTGCGTTTTCCGATGCGTCCGGCGTTATGTTTACGCTAAATCCTATCAATGGCAGACGTAGCGAAATGATTATTAACGCTGCGTGGGGACTTGGCGAATCGGTGGTTTCCAGCTTAGTCACCCCCGATACAATCGTTGTGGATAAGAACGCCGAACGAATTGTATCGTATGAAGCTGCAAACAAAGAGATCATGACGGTTCGCACCTCAGACGGAACAGAAGAAATCCCAGTTTCTGAACGGTTAAAGAAGAAACATGCTCTTACCCGCAATCAAATCATGCGGCTGACACAGCTTGGAAAGAAAATTGAGAAGTATTATCAAATGCCTATGGATGTAGAGTGGGCGCTGGAAAAAGATAAATTGTATATTGTTCAGGCTCGCCCCATTACTGTCTTGCCGCCGGAATGGGTGTTGCCGGAAAAAGATGTTATATACACAAAGGGCAGTCTGGCGGAACACTTGCCAAATCCTGTTACACCCTTGTTCGCCACGCTTGGCCTTGAAATCGTCAACCGTGCGTCAGCGCTTTTATGGGTAGATATGTTTGATAAAAGCGCGAAAAAGCTACTGCCGGAAAACGGGGCATACACGATTATTAACGGATATGTCTATCTTTCCGTTAAATCAAAACCACTTTTGATTGCTGTCAAATCTCTTTCGCTCCGCTCTTTGCGCCGGGTGCTCACGAACAGCGTCCCACGCTGGGAAGCGGCGCGAAAAGAATTTGAGGATGTGATTAAGCAATGGGAAGAAAAGCCCCTGCATACGCTGAACACCCATCAAATAATGGATGGTATTCAGACCGTATTTTATGCCGCGTGTATTTATTTCACAAGGATTCAACTTACATTACCCGCCGCCTCTATCAGCGAAACATTATTTACAAAATTATTTCAGGGAGCAGCCCGCCGCGCCGGTATAACAGATACTTCCGTTTTCCTGCTCGGATTTGATACGATTGCTCTGCAATCGGAAAAGAACCTGTGGAGCCTCTCGGAATGGGTAAAGCAAAATAACACCCTCAACCTTTATCTTCAAAACAATCTGGCAACAAAGATAGCGGAAGATTTCATGTCCTCAGTTCTGCCTGCCGGAGTTTCGCAGGAAGTATGGATAGAATGGAAAAATCGAATCAATCAGTATTTTATAGAGTTTGGGCGTACCGCTTATGAATTTGATTTCGCGTATTCCACACCCCAAGAAACGCTTACACCAACCCTTGAATCCATAAAAACATTCGTGGAAGGAAAAGGGGAAAGTCCTTTTTTACGCCAAGCCACATTTGAAAAGCGCAGGAAACAGGCAGAAGAAGAGATTTTACAACAGATAGGTGGCTCGCGTAAAAAACTGTTTTTGAAGTTGCTCCATTGGGCGCAGGAAACCGCCCCCATGCGTGAAAACGCTATTTATTTGATGGGAATGGGGCATCCGCTGATTCGCCGTATGTTTCAGGAAATTTCAGAGCGCTTCATACGCGGCGGAGCTATTTCACATCTGGATGATATTTACTGGCTGACAAAATCGGATTTGGAAGCACTCATAGCGCAGTTGGATAAAAATATGCCTCTATTTAATATGAGCAAGGCGATACCTGCTCGAAAAGCAGAACTTAAAAAATACCGGGGTTATGTGCCACCCTCCAAGTTGCCGGAGAAAAATGAAAAAGCCATATCACACGTACCACAGAAGCGGAAAGATGGGAAAATTGTGTTGATGGGCATTGGCACCAGTGCTGGCGTTGTGACTGCTCCCGCCTGTGTACTGAACAGCCCAGCAGATTTTGAAAGATTCCAGTCTGGAAGTGTGCTAGTTGCCGTTACCACAACTCCCGCATGGACACCGTTGTTTGCCTCCGCAAGTGCGATTGTAACGGACATTGGCGGCCCTCTCAGCCATTCAAGCATTGTCGCCCGCGAATATGGCATCCCCGCTGTCATGGCGACACACACCGCCACACGAACCATCCAGAGCGGACAAATGATAACGGTGGACGGGGCGGCGGGGACGGTGACGCTCAATGAATAAAAAGCTTATTTTCGCTTTGAAGCTTGCGACATTTGTGATTGCGTTAGGATATAGCCTAATACTTCCGGTTATGCCATTTTACATGGAAAACCTCGGTGCGGGTGGCCACGAGCTTGGCTGGCTTACTGCCGTATATGCGCTGACGCAAACAGTATGCGCTCCTTTTTAGGGGGCGCTGTCCGACCGAATCGGCCGGAAGCCTATCATCAGCATTGGTATTATAGGCTATGCTATCAGCTTGTTCCTGTTTGGTTTGGCTTCATCCTTTTGGACGCTGTTTATCACGCAGTTTATCTGGTATTTTGTCATCCGCTACGTCCGTCGCGTCCTTGGCGTATATGGGAGATTCCAGCTCGGAGGACGAAAGAAGCAAAAGTATGAGCCAGCTCGGAGCCGGAATTTCATTTATCGCCTTTTTATTAATTGTAACGCTTTTGCCGGAGTCAATCGAGCGGTCAGTACAGTCGCACAAAAGAGAATCTTTTGATTTTTCATACCTGAGAAGTATGCTTCTTGGCTCCAAATGATGCGTTTAACAATTACACTTTTATGGTACTAAAAAACAGCTCTATTTCAAGCTGTTCGTTCCTATCCTGCTGCAAGGGGATAGGATCTGGTTGTTCTCCGTTAATACCTATCGACTTTACAGTTGGAATTCATATGAATTTATTCGGTCATACGGAGACAATCATTGGTTTGTCCCGTATAAAATACATGTGACTCCTTTTTTTATCCCACTACACTCTAGTTTTGAAGAAATACTTCTGAAGCATTTATATAATCACACACTTCCTTATACAGTCTGTCATGAGCTTCTTCGTCCCCATCTCGACAAACAAATGATTGCGCTGTCTGCTTTTTAATCGCTTGTTTTCAAGCAGGCTATGACAATCAGTCATTATCAGTCAGTCTTTTTGCTCTAATATAAAACCTTCAATCAAGTCACCAACCTGTCTCATGCAAGCAGCAAATTTCCTCAGTTTATGTGCAATTCTTTTGCGCTTTGTTTCATCCTGCAAAGCCTCCAGTGTGACATTAAAACCACCGCCAAGTGCTTCTAAGTCTGTTCCATTATCATCATTCCAGTAGTGTCCTGTTTGTGCATACAATGCAATTACCTCTTTGATAAATGACATCTCCGGATTCAGTTCCAATGTCTTTTCCAAAAAACCTTTACAGCCCCCGCTGTTGGTAGCCAGACAGCAAACATACACAGTGTACATATCCGAGTTGTTAAATTCACTTGATTTTACCCGCTCAAAAATGCCACCATCAATTTGGTCCGCCCATGTCAGAAAGGCCTTTACTCCAAAACAATAATAATTGTTTTCAAAATCAAACATCTGGGGCAGGGATAAAATCCGCTCCCGGTAAATTTCGGCTAAAGCCCTGTTTTCCTGCTTTTCACCGATAAACAACCATCCATGGCAGTGACCTGTTTCATTCTGATAATCATCTGTCAACAAATCTGCAGTTGCAATCTGTACTGGCTCTTTTTTATCTCCACACATGTACAGCAGGGTTTTCCCATAATTCTCATAACCTACTAAAACCCCAAATCCAAAGTGGTTATGCGGGTTATTCCCATAATCATTCATAATGACTGGAATTCCTCTGTCGATGTAAGATATGAGAGTCTGAATATACAATTCTTTGTTTTTAAGAATTTGTGCAAGGGGAACAAATGTGGACGCATATCCAATCTTCCTAAAAATTTCTTCCACCACAGAATGATTACTAGGTTCACTCATCCGGTAATCCATAACACCGTCTCCACGAAAATGATCCTTCGAAAAAATCTGTATGAAATTTTCGCCTGTCAACCCCGCAAAAAGCCAGTAGTCATAGTCTGATTCGCCTAAACACTCCATAACATAAGCCGCACATCCATTGAACCAGTAGTTCTGTCCGTATTCACCATGTACAATCTGTCGTAAATTCGGTAAAGTGTTGTTACTTTGTTTCACATTGATTTGCATGGTTCCCTTTATAGTGTTTGTTTTGGGTGTCGTTTTTAACTGTGAAACTTTAATGGAACGAAACAGCTTTTTCCCTTGTCCATTGGTCCCGATGATAATGGACTGGGGTTCCTGCAGATGCAGATTCATATTCATATATGGAAAATTGACACCACAAAAGCGAACTTGACCATTTAATACAACAGGAAAATGCTTTTCACCTACTATCCACGTCATCCTGTTATAGCAGTTATGAGGAATGTCGCCAATTTTTGGATATGAGTACTCATTCTCCAGCACTGGTTGCTGAAAGACTATCGCATGCTGCTTCAAAGCAATATCTGCATAGTTTTCGGCATTCATAGTATAGGTACAGTTTCCATGGGAAAACCACAAGCTTCCTTCGGTGGTTCCCCAAAGATACTCTTCACTCTTTTCCTCTGCCAAAAATTCAATATCGATCCGAAACGGAAGTCTGACTGCCACGTTGATATCCAGCTTCCTTTGAGAAATCCAGGCAATAAATTCAGCTTCTCCGTTTTCGAGAATCTGAAAATGAGGATAATATATCTGTGTTATCTTACGAAAATCAACTGTATATTCCTGTAAAATCGGATTTGCATTCTCAATTTCTTCAAATGAAATATTATCAATAAGTTCAAATTCCGGATAATCGGTAAAGCTCGGCTTGCGCTGCCGAACAGGAATGTAAAGATTTATTCGTTCCCGATTGCTTTCCGCAGAAAATACCGATTCAATTAACGTTTCATGTCGAAGAATCCCAGAATGCAAAAAATCAATCTCATAACCCGGATTATCATCAAAGCTTTGAATCATACGTTGTTGCAAAGCCCCTAAATCCTCGTCTGTATATGCTGAAGAAACTGCGAACAAACCGCCTAAAAATTCCCGGCCTTCAAAAGGGCCTTCTTCTAATAAACTGTTCTTTCCTTCCCTATTGCCAAAAGTTTCCGTAAGTCTTTGCATGAGAACAATTTCCTCTCCACTTTGGTATTCAAAAAGTGTACGGCTTCCTGGTTTGCCAAAAGGGATTTGATTGGAAGATAGCCAGTCGCAAAAATTCTCAATCTCTGACCTGCCGCTTCCAGTTAGTATGGAGGTAATCACGAACATAGATGGTAATTCAACAATATCCATATCCAGTGGCTTTGCCAGTTTGTCCGACAGGTTATTCAGCTTCTCCATGGTCAAATCCTGCTTTGGATTAGAGAAAAGTTCTTTTTCAACTTTCTCATATAGCAGAGGAAGTGCAGATATCTGTGTGATTCCATGTTCCGTCATGGCTTTCAAAAAATCATTCAAATATGATTTTAGCTGGGAAAGCGTATCGATTTCGTTGTCAATTGCCTCCATACGATTCACAAAGCTTTGCACCAAGATTTCTATGCTCTGGTTTTCATAAATCCTCAAAATATCTCTTATTGGAATTTGCATTTTACGCAGTACTAAAATCTGTTGAATACGATTGATGTTTTCGCGGTCATAAAAGCGATATTTTTCAAAAGGCGGACGCTCACTTTTCAGTAGTCCAACCTGATCATAATAGCGGAGCGTTCTTGAAGAAACACCAAACTTTTCTGTCACTTCTGTTATTTTAGTATATTCCATTACGTCCCTCCTAACTTAGACACTTTAGTTGACACATACCCTCCCTCCTTATCATTCTGCTATGATTATATCACTTGACCTAACGTCAAAGTCAAACTCTTGCAACAAGTCCAAACAGAAGCAGCGTAACCTTTGCCAGTTCTAGGCACAGTCTTAGTGCTCCTAAAATGATCATTGTTATCCACTTTAATATTGTGAGCAACACTGCTCTTAATCTGTTCCCTCTGATTCGGTTTTTCCTCTCCTAAGATATTGTACATTTCATCCGTATCCAATTCTCCTTTCTGGCTCATTCGCTTCAAACGATTTGCCTGTGACAATGACGGTGTGCACTGCTCTATATCCATAACTGCATGTAATTCATATTGTTCTTCTTCCTTTAGATAAGAAAGTTCTACTGCTATTGTGAAAGCTATTTTACCTTCATCGACCATGTCTAGGATTTTAGAGATGAGGTAGGTAAGGCGGATGATCTTTGAAATTTACTAGCTGATTTAGCCTTAAATTCTTGATTTCATCCACCTGTGTATTCGTATTGCCTTCTGTCTGAACCTCTTCTTGCGAAGAAGAATACTCCTTCATTTTTGCACCCATATCCGGAACGACGTCCTTTCTAAAATAAATTTCTGAAAACAAAAAGAGACCATCCATTCTCAATTAGCTTGAAAACAAACGGTCTCACGACATGTTCTTATTTAGTTGAATAATGAAAAATAGTAAAAATATTAACCTTACTCAGATGTGTTCCCGGACACCATATCTAATACCACTGACACGTTCATCCCATCAGAAATTGCTTTTTTCTTCCCTTTTCGGTCACTTTGTGAAAACTGAAAAAGCCTCTCAAAGTGCCTAAAATCAAGGATTCTTAGATATTTTTCCGAATTTTCTATGGCTATATTGATGTTGTCCCCATCAATCAGAGTTTCACACATACCTTTGAAATATTGAATGTTCTTTAAATATATATCTCGATATTTATCAAATAGAAATATTTTTTGATCTGAAAGCGTAAAATAAACCCCTTTATTCATATGCATGTTTAAAAGTGGAATTTCCAACTCTTTGCAATTATTAAAGATTGTTTAACCGTATCATTGCAAAGCTTAGCATTTTCCTCCAAACCTGCCAGTTCAATTAAAGTGGGCATGCCAAATTCAATGCTCATTACAATCCTCCTTATTTTCCACACAATTTGATAATTGTCATCTCATAGACAACGCGGTTCAACTTCTTAATTCCTTCAATTGTACCTTTTTGAAAATAATAATTCAAGTAAATTTTCATTATTCAATACTTGTTAATATTGTTAGGCTCATTTTACCTTTTTCCATTTTATATTTCTCGTATATATTCTTAATTGATAAACTATTTTTTTCTGCATATTCAAATAATGCTTGATAACCTTCAGCTTTCAGCTTCATTTCTTCACATTCGACCTTAATACATAATTCCCTTACTTGATTTCGAACTCTATCATTATCTTCGTTAATGGTATAAGCAAATATTTCCGAAATGCTATCAGAGTTTTCATCAATATTCATTTTAAAAATATGTGATCCTTTCAAGTAAATTCCTTTTGCGTTTTCATAAAATAGTCCGATATTTTTTTGTATATCTTCCATTCCGGAGTTTATGCTCATATAGTAAACAAAACCTTTTTCGATAAAGTATCCCTTTTCAATATTAAAAGAGGGTTTGTCAGTTATATATTCGCTCTGTTTTTTATAATTGAGAATCAGTTGTTTTTGCTTTTCTAATAAACTCTGCGCTTCCTCTATTTCACGTAAACGTATGTCATAACACTCCGTTATCTGCGTGTCCTCTTGACTATTTAATATTTTACTAATCAAATCCAAAGGAATTCCAATATCTTTAAGCCTAATAATTTCTTTCATCACAGCAATCTGTTCTTCTTTATAATATCTGTATTGATTATTATTATCAACAAAAGCCGGCTTAAATAATCCAATATCATCATAGTATCTTAGGGTTTTTTTATTTAATTGAAACATTACAGAAAACTGGCCAATACTATACATTTAATTTTCCTCCTTAACCCTTAATGAGGGAATATTGTATAATTGATGATGCTCGTATATATCATAATCTGTTCTTCTGAGATAGGCTGCTACACAATGCATAATCCTCTGTATCGTCCATTCATTAAGTATTCTCCCAATTTCTTTAGAAGCTTCTTTCGGACATCCAAGATGTCCATAATCTTTTGTTGCAGCACTGACTACTTGTGGAATAATCATATCTCTTCCATTTATCTTAATATCTGGCTGATCCTTGTAATTGTCATGAACAAGATCAGGTCTGATTTCAAGCATATTTGAGGTTTCAATCCATCCTGCATGAAAATCATCTGAAAATTGTTTCATTTGTTTCTCCACACATATAGCATCTTCTGTTTTCAATAAAACTTTACCTGAAAAAATAGCTCCCATAGGGGCAAAAGCAATCACACCGCTCTCTTTTTTAATACTTTCGCAGGCTTGCTCGATAGCAATTGTATGCCTTGGATCAGCATGTCCTGAAATCACAATGATATTCTTAACTCCCCATTCAACCACATTACGAAGTGTAGCAAGAATCAAATCGTAGAACAATTTCTGTGATAGGTGAATATTACCACGAAAACCATTCATTACTGCATGACCATAAGGTATGACAGGCAATGTAATAAATGTATACTCACTAAATTCGTTTTCCAGTTTCTTCATAGTATTATCCATCCAAAACTGTGTTTCATAAATATCAACACCTAGTGGTAAATGTCTGCCATGTTCCTCAATAGGAGCAATTCCTATAAAAAGAACCGTCTTATTCATATCCATTTCCTGCAGATCATTCCATCTTATTTCCATTACATTTTGTATCATAATAAATCCTCCTAAAATAATGATAATATCATTCTAAAAGGTCCAGCTACTGGAAGGTCAAGAATTTTCATAAAAATTTCCGCAATAAATATTATGAAAAGAAATGCCCCATTTACGATTTATATTACTCCAATACGATGAACTAACTTTATAACGCTTAAAATAAATATCCAAGGCAATTGTCGGTTACGCTCCAACAGATATTGAAAATGGGATGAGCAAAAAATTGAACTATATCAATTCTTATTCTCTTGGACATATTTCAACGCAAACCTCCACATGCCTTGAACGATCAAAAAAGATGTCGTTTGAACATGGTAGAGCCTTGGCGGAAGGATAACCATCAGAAAAACTCGCTCTGATAAGTATATCAGGTTAGTAGATTGAAACGTTTATCAAACAGTATAAACCAATCTTTAACATGGATATTCAAATACTGTAAGCAATTCACCGCATTTAAACCCGAAATTCTGATACAGCTTTCTTGCAGCGCGCCCGTGCAAGTCATCTTCTCTATATGTAATAACACTTAACTGCGTTCCTGTTGGAAATAAAGATGCCATCTTTTTTATCAAATTCTGCGTAATTCCCATTTTACGATATTCTGGATCAACCGCTAAAAAAACTAGTTCTTTACTATCATTGGAAAAAGCTAAGGCCCCTATCACTAGTCCATTTTCTTTCGCTACCAATGCTTCCTTTTCCATGATACTTACTTGAAGCCCTTTTTTATAAACTTCCTTTTCTAAACCCGGAAAATTATGTTTAACCAATTCTAGCAATTCCATCCAACTGTTAATGTCTTGTTTACAAGCAAATTCCCTTTGTAAGTACTTTTCCTATTGCCTTACAGTTTTTCTCATCAAACGGTTCAATTACGAGAATGGGTATCAAAAATCTGTTGTCTCGATAGAGTAGGCTATTTGCAAGCCCAACAGTCCTGCAAACTGGGAGTTGTCTGTATGCTCAATAGGTTAAAGATTCCTGCCGAACTCACGAATTTCTTCCAGCTTTTTCTTCGATTTTTCTTCATTCACCTGTCCTGATACAATTCCTGCCTCAATGATTTCCTTTCTTCTCTCGGCAACAGAGTTTTCATCTCCAACAGATGTAATAATCCCAATATCTTCCACGCCCATGATTCTTACCGTTGTCCTGTGGATTTCCGTAATTCCTGCATATATCCCATCGATTCTGCTGCTTAGCAACATACCGCACTTTTTAAGGTGTTTCAGTTTGCCCATAGCGTAAATTCGGCTTATCACCGACTGAAGTGGCCCGCTGATATTGTGGAAATACATCGGGGAAGCAAGAATCATGACCTCCGTTGACTCTAAAGCCTCGTATATCTCCAGCATATCATCCTTTTGCACACATATACCATATTCGTTATTATGGCAGTATTCACATCCAAGACATCCTGTGATCTTCTTTCCGTAAATATTGATAACCTCAACAGAGTGTCCTTTTTCCCTTGCACCTTCTGCAAACGCATTTATCATAGCTACCGTATTCCCATTAGGGTGTGGACTACCGTTTAACACCAAGATATTCATAAGATGTATTTCCTCCTTCAAATTCAAATTTTGTTATCTCTTCTTCGAACTATATTTTTTACTGCTGCGATGCGTGCCGTGATCATCAGTGATGATGTTGCTTCGCTTCTTCTTTTCTTCCTGTACCGCCCTGAAATCACTTTCGGTAATAATCGATAGAATGCACTCTTTCATCTGGTACTCATATTCTTGTGTAGCCGAATCCAACAGTGTTACAGTACCAATATATTTTTCATTTTCAAGCATCTTTTTAATAGCACGCTTATTCCACTTTTCCTTTCCGGTAGGGGATGGAATACCTTCATCCGAAAGCTTTTTGATAATGTCAAGCACACTGGCACCATCAAGATACCAACGGAAGATATCTCGAACCGCCTTTGCCTGTTCATCATCAATAACAAGCTCACCATCTTTGCCCTTGGCATATCCGTACAGCTTTCGCTTATAAAATTCTGATGTACCGTTTGCTGCTCTAAATGTGCAAGTCCAATACGGATATTTTCGCTGCGACTTTCATTTTCTGCCTACGCAACAGGCTCCATCGCTGAAATCATAAGATTGCTGTCAACCTCATCGGTATCCACATTCTCCTGCTCAAAAATCACCCTGACTCTGGCAGCTTTTAATCTGTTTAATGCAGAAAGTTGTTTCAACGGTATCTCTGCCAAACCTGCTGATGCTTTTTATCAGAACAACAGAGATGTTGTGAGCTTCGCATTCCTCAATCGCTCAAATTCTCGACGTGGAACGTCGCCTTTGGCTGATCCAATATCCACATCTGTCAATCTCCACTGACTGACGTTTGCAACTGCTCTTGTTAAAGCGGAAATCTACACAACAAGGCTATACAACTGTTCTTTTTTGGTTGTACTGACCCTGCAATAAATACAGACAGGCTTTTCAAAGCGGTCGCTTTTTGCCGGAATATACCAGATTTTTGAATCCATCAGTCCACCTCCTCATCTTTGTTTAGCCTATCTATGTGTTCTCTTACGATAAAATGATAAGTAGGCTATAATAATATATTTCAAGCCTCAAGACACAAGATATTGTGTTTTTGAAATTTACGAATTGCCAGATATGCGTGACATCAATACAACCGTCTCAACATGGCTTGAGAGGATAGAATGAATGTCATTTGATTATGTCCGTTCTCGGAAACATATCTACTGCGTTTTTTACACTATCGGTAGACGGAAACATATCCATAGGCTTCGCTGTTTTTTGAAAAACTGAGGTATGCTGTTAATTTTCAGTACCCAATACTGTAAATAACGTTACTCTCCTATTCACTAATGTAATTCAACAATCTTTCTAAAATGTCATGTGTAACTTTTAAGTTGTATTGTTCAATAAGGTGACTTTGCAAATCCATAACTAATAGCAAAGAATTTTTATAGGCTTCAAATAATTCTACCTTATCTAATCGAGCAGTGGTCTTTGCAAATTTTTTATAATTTTCAAGGCTAATTTCTTTTTCAAGGTTTTTACTCATGTTTAGCCAATTATCAGCATTTTTTTCTGCCATACGTATAAGTTGTAGTGTATTTTTTTGAAGTTGTGATAAGAGTTCTAATGAACGAGCATATTCTCCTCTTTTTAGAACGTTTATTCCCATCAACCATAGATTAGAGAAATTACACAACAAAAAATTAGCATTTTCTTCAGTAAGTCTATTTGGTCTTGCACCACTTATCTCTGATAAATAATTTTCTAATTGCCCTGTTTCATCGTAAATAAGCATAGCCTTCGTATCAGGAATATAACCTGAATCTTTAAACGAGGGGATTATGTTCATATCTTTTTCAGAAAGGAAATGAAATTCCCCACGTATAAGATTATCAAAAATAACTACCTCTGTTCCGTACTCATTTTTATAAAGCATCAAGTACGGAGCTACGTCAAACAACCAGTTGGATGAATCAAAGTTCGAGGTTATACTATCTTTCAAAAATATATAGAACTCTATATCAGAGTATTGGTCACCTTCTCCTTTGGTAAACGATCCATACATCATACAAGCTGTAATTCGTTCATCTGACTCAGTAAGATTCTTAACGTTTGCAATTAATTCTTTTTGTTTTAACATTTCTTCACCCTTTCATGTAAATATCTTTTAGTTATTGTGGCAACTCAAAATCTCTACAAACCTAAATTAATATTTTTCGTACAAATATTATTGCAAAAAGCATCATCATGCTCCACAAACAATAGTGTAGGACAATATTCCAAAATCATTTTTTCAATTTGGATACGTGAAAAAATATCAATATAGTTCAATGGCTCATCCCATATATACAAATGTGCACTTTCACAAAGGCTTTTAGCAATTAGTACTTTCTTTTTCTGACCAGCACTAAAATCCACCATGTTCTTATCAAACTGCTCTCTATTAAAATCCAGTTTACGAAGAATCGTTTTAAATAGAGTTTCATCGATCTTATTATTATAGGCAAATTCAGATAGATTACCTTTTAAATATGAAGTATCTTGCGAAATATAAGAAATTTTTAGTCCACTTGCTAGCATAAAATTTCCGGTAAATTTAATATCATCTCCATTAATCAATTTTAGGATACTAGACTTACCACTCCCATTTTTTCCGATAATGGCAACTCTATCACCAATATTGACTCTGAAATTAAGATTACTGCATACTTCTTTATCTCCATAAGACAATGATAAATCATTCGCTTCTATTAAGCACTCTTTGTGAAATTCAAGTGGTGAAATTTTTAAGTCATCATATTGTTCAATGTTGTGGAGCAGTTCTGATTTTTGTAAAACGGCTTCCTGATGTCTTGACTCAATATTTTTGGCACGTTTCATCGCTTTTGCAGCCTTATGTCCAACATAACCCTTATCCAGTTTTGAACCAGAATTTGTTGTTCCATATTTACTTTTTTCTACTTTATTTGACCAGTTTGAACTACGTTTTGCTGCATAAGACAACCTTCCTATTTCTTTAAGGAGTTTCTTGTTTTCTGCCAGTTCAAAATTATCTTGTAACGTTTTGTTCTCCCACCAAGAAGTAAAATTTCCCTTTTGGATTTCGATATTCGTTTTATTGATAGATAGTATATGGTCAACACATTGATCAAGTAAGCTTCTATCATGAGATACCAAAATAAACCCCTTCTTGCGTTTCAAATAGTTTTGCACTACATTACGTGCATCGATGTCAAGATGGTTTGTAGGTTCATCAATAAGCAGGAAACAACTCGCTGTAAGGAATAAAGCTGCAAGAAGGACCTTTGTTTGCTCACCATTTGACAATGTATTAAACGGACGATATAAAGCATCTTCTTGAACATCAAGCAATGATATTTCACGAAAAATCTCCCAATCCATACATTCCGTACAAATACTCTTCATTACTTCAATTGTATATAGACTCTTATCTTCCACATCATAAGGAAAATACTCAAACTTAACTGTAGAACTTATATTGCCGGAATACGCATATTTGCCAAGCAGTAAATTTAAGAAAGTAGTTTTACCGCGTCCGTTTCTTCCAATAAAACCGAGTTTCCAATCTGTATCTATCTGAAAACTTACATTTTCAAAAATATTGTCATAACTTCCTTCATATGAAAAAGTTAGATTTGAAACATTTATTAAGGACATATATTTCTTCCTCCTTTACATTATAAAAATTTTATAAGCAAAGTCGGTTTTCGGCATTAATTACTCTATAATGTTATCCAACTCTGCAAGGATTTTGTCATGAATGACATAGTATCATTGTCTATCACGTTTATCTTCCTTTCTTTTACAAATATTAAAAGCCGCAAGAAAGTAAATTCTTACGGCTCAAAAACAAATACTATTATTACCTTTTGTTATACATAACATAAGGTTACTGTAATGTATTATTGAGTGTAGAATACTTAACTTTCTTGCAATTTGCATAACAAAACAAACGGTTCTATAGCCGTTTCTTTAAATATCTTATTATGCATCATATAATTAGCAAGAAAAGTTATACATTCTTCCACCTCCAAGTCGTTTTATTATATCATATTATCTTTAAAAATCCAATATAATTCTTCTGTTCTCTTTCTAAAGATTACCCTTCTACATCAATCTCGACTCCTGATTTGAATTCAACGGCGAACTTATCATGAAATACCGTAACTTTTTCTATAAGCCTCCTTACTAACTGCTCATCATATTCCTCTAACTCACAGGATTGTTCATTAAAGAAATCAGTCATTTCAGCGATTCGTTGCCTTTTTCCTTCACGCTCTGCATTTTCAACAAGTGCATTTTGCTTCAATTCTCGAAGGTGGTAGATTTCATCAGCCACATCTTCATAGTCATTCTTGGACTTTGCTTGGACAAGAAGCTGTTGTTGTAATTCTTCCAATTTGCTATCAATGTCATCAGTGGCATTATCATTTTCTTCATTAAATACAGTAGCTATGTTTTTCTGTAGCGCCTGGAGGAAGGGTTCTTTGTTAGCCAAAAGTTCGTTAATAGCCTTAACCACTGCTGTCTGCAATGTTTCCTCATTTATCGTAGGGGCAGTGCATTCAGAGTCCTTCTCCTCCAAACGGCTGACGCATCTCCAAACAATAGACTTGTAGCCTCGGTTATTCCAATGTACCCGTCGGTAAATATCACCGCACTGTCCGCAGTAAACAATACTCGATAAAGCATACTTACTACTGTAAACTCGCTTTTTACCGCCTTTCCCACCGCGAAGATTTGCTCTTCGAACCATCTCTTCTTGAACTTGCATAAAAAGCTCACGTGGAATGATAGGTTCATGGCTGTTTTCTACATAATATTGGGGAACGATGCCGTTATTCTTGACTCGCTTTTTAGAAAGGAAATCAACCGTATATGTTTTTTGTAGAAGGGCATCACCAATGTATTTTTCGTTCTGCAGTATCTTTTTCAATGTTTCTGGTCTCCATTTGGCTTTTCCCGCCGCTGTTAGAATACCGTCTGCTTCTAGTCCTCTTGCTATCTGTAAAAGGCTGGCTCCTTCAAGGTACTCCCTGTAAATCCGTTTAACAACCTCAGCGCCCTCTGGATCAATCACTAGCTGTTTATTTTCATCCTTGGTATATCCAAGGAAACGCTTGTGGTTGACCTGTACTTCACCTTGCTGATATCGATACTGAATACCCAGCTTAACGTTCTGGCTTAAGGATTGGCTTTCTTGTTGGGCAAGGGATGCCATGATGGTCAACAATACTTCACCCTTAGAATCCATAGTGTTGATATTCTCTTTCTCGAAGAATACCGCTATGTTTTTGTCCTTTAACTGACGGATATATTTAAGGCAATCCAAGGTGTTTCTCGCAAATCGGCTGATGGATTTTGTGATGATCATGTCAATATTGCCTGCCATACACTCTTCAATCATGCGGTTGAATTCATCACGCTTTTTTGTATTTGTACCTGTGATGCCGTCATCCGCAAAAATACCTGCCAATTCCCATTCCTTGTTCTTCTTAATATAATTTGTATAATGCTCAATCTGAATGTCATAGCTTGAAGCCTGCTCCTCACTATCCGTTGAAACACGACAGTAGGCAGCCACTCGTATTTTGGGTTTGCTTTCACTATTTTTATTATTTCCGACTCGTTTAATTGCCGGAATCACTGTTACATTCCTACTAACTGCCACTTGTTACACCTCGCTTTCTATCAAACTGTAGGCATATTCTGCCTGCTTGTATGGATCGTCATATTTTTGCGCCAGAGGTTTTGCTTTGAACTTTACAGGGTAATCCCTTTCCGGTTCATCTTTAGGCTCCCATATCCTTCCGAGTTTTTCTGCTCGTTTTCGTTTTTCTACTTTAGCTTTTTCGAAGGTTTCCTTATCAATAATTGGAGGGTAGAATTCATCTCCAAGGTAGTGCTTATTCTGCAACATCTTTCCTGCAGTGGCATGGTAGCAGTCTATCCCAGCTCCTTTAGCAGCTCCCTTCAAAGAAAGTCCTGCCAAGTATCCTGAAAATAATTCTTTTACTTGTTCTGCTGCTATATCATCTACAACAGCCTTTCCATCTTCAATTCTATATCCATAGGGTGTGTGCCCCATCTAATTCACCAACCTTTCCCTCAATGTGATTCCACATTTCAATTCAAATCCAACTTCCTCTCGTGAAAAAACAATAATCTTTTCTACGTAATTTTCAAACAGCTCATCCTCATAGGCTGTAAGCATTTTGGACTTAGTCGCAAACTTAAGCAGACGGTCAACCTCATCTACCTTTGCAAAATTGCCGTTGACTGAATAAGTAAGTTGCTCTTTTTCAGCAAGAAGATTTTCTCTTTCTGCTTCCAGTGAATTCTTTTCTTTATTAAATAGAGCAGGTTCCAAATATCCTTTGGCCATTAAGCCCGTCAGCATCTGGCTTTGCTCCATGTTGTTTTCAATCTTATTTTCCAACTCTTCGATTCTACGAAAACTTGCTGCATTGTTTTGGTTACGTAACCCATTTAAAAGTGGTCTTATTATGAATTTCTGACCGAAAATGAGTTTATTCATCATCGTAACAAATGCAGTCTTTATATCTTCATCTCGAATGAACTGCATAGAACATTCCGTTATATTGCTTATATGCTTACTGCAGCACCAAGCAATATATCTTCTTCCAGATGAATGAATCCGTCTTTTAAAGGTACTGCCGCATTCCGAGCAGATAATTTTGCTAGAAAAAGAATAGCGGTTTTGATATTTTTCATTGCGCTTTTCGATGCCTTTTTCCTTTGCTCTCTGATTGAGAACAACATCCACAGCTTCAAAATCTTCATGGCTGATAATTGCCTCATGATGGTTTTCTATTAGATACATATTTTTCTCACCGTAATTGGTGTGCCTGTTAAAATGGCTGTCAGTATATGTCTTTTGCAAAAGTACATCGCCAGTATATTTTTCATTGGTCAAAATCCCTCTAATCGTAGTAGCTGTCCAACGACCACCTCTTTTTGATGGGATACCCTTTTGATTAAGATCATTTGCAACTTTCTGTGTGCCTTTTCCCGATAATACTTCTGCAAAAATATACTTTACAATTTCAGCCTGCTTAGGGATTACTATCATTTGACCATCCATGTTTTGATACCCATATGGCGGGTAGGAAATTTTAAAGGTTCCGTTTTGAAATCGTCTTTGAATGGCCCACTTCGTATTTTCTGAAATGGAAATTGACTCACTTTCTGCAAGCCCACTTAAAATAGAGAGCATCAATTCACTTTCCATTGAACCCGTATTAATATTTTCCTTCTCAAAATAGATATGAACCCCAAGGTCTATCAGTTTTCGAACCATCTCCAAGCAGTCTGTAGTATTTCTCGCAAATCGGCTGATGGACTTTGTAATGATTAAGTCAATTCTCCCAGTTTCACAGTCTGATAACATTCTAAGCAGGTCAGAGCGGTTTTCCTTTTTCGTGCCACTGATTCCCTCGTCATAATATAAGCCTGCATATTCCCATTCTGGATTCGCCTTTATGTAGGTCTCATAATGGGCCTTTTGTGCTTGCAAGCTGACTAGCTGTTCATTACTATCTGTTGAAACTCGGCAGTAGGCAACCACTCGTGTTTTTGGCTTAATAAAAGAGTTGGCTAGATTCCCTTCTATTTTCGTTATCTTTTTCATCCTCTCACCTCCCTCTTGGTAGGTCACATATTACCTCTGAAACCCTTATATATCAACGTTTTCAGGGCATTATCTCAGCTAAAAAGGGGGAGAATGTTTGTCGATTAAGTGCATCTATCTTGTTGAATTCTACTTCAGTTATTAAGCCTTTTTCGAGCATCTTTCTCAGCAATTTTTCTGCCTGGATATAATCAAACTCACGTTGTAACTGTTCCTGTGATACTCTCTTAAGTGCGGTGGTGCTTTTGTCTATAACCTCATCCGAGATCTTCGTAACTTTTTTATCCTCGTGCTGATTCACTAGGAATCACCTCCTACCTAATAGCCGTGGGAACAGGTCGAAGTTGAGGATTTGTAGAATTTAATTAAATCAAGGCATAAAAAAAGAGCCTGCAAGGAAAGAACCCCCACAGGCTAGATAAATTAATAGTTTAATATTTTATTTAGGAATCTCGATGATTTTTAACTCGCTCCATTTGTTAATCATACTTAATAAATGCATCGGTAAAGCCTGCCTTTTTAGCTTTGGCAAGCTGTGCCTCAGCATTTGCACTGTCAGTATAAGCACCAATCTGCACACGGTAATATTTCTTTTTCACCGTGTCTACTGGTTTATTTTCAGCACTTAATAGTTTCTTCACATCCGCTCGAAAGGTATCCATGCTCTTCCCATGTTTAGGAAACCAGTGCATCACATCCCCATGGTTACTGGCAATGCCTCGTTTATAACCTTCGCTGTGACAGATGATATTTTTTTCACTAAACCCGTAGAGTTTGCAAAGATAAACACAAAGCTCCACAGCTTCCTTATAAACAGCAGAAAAATACGAGGCATCGGTCAAACCGTCCTCGCAAATTTCAAATCCAATATGAGTATTGTTCGCAGCTCCTCCAGCATGCCAACCTCGGTGATTCCAAGGCAATGTTTGATAGGTTGCAATGGAGCCATCTGCTAATTTACCAATAAAGGCATGGACACATACTTGACGGCCTCCAGGTTTGTCTTGATTCCAATGGTTGTTGTATTGATTCTTTCCTAGCAAGCCATCATCCGGTCCAATATATCGCTTGAGCCACGGGTTGTTAGCTCCGGTTGAGTGAACCATGATGCCCTTCGGTAATATTGTTTTTCCTGCTTTGAAACAGGCATTATTTGTAAGTATTAACTTATGCAGATTCATTAAGATCACCTCACTAATCAAGAGTTTGTGTCAGATGCAAGAGCCACAGGGTATAGATGATAGGTAAACTTCAAATCACAAAAAGCACTCGCCGATGTTCCATCACTTCCCATACTGATATACAGTCCATAACCTGAAGGCACCCGACTTTGACGCATTTGAATATGAATATGCATCCCAGCGTTTGAACTATCGGCACCTATAGGTGTGCTACGTGAGATTCTGGTAAAGTTCACTTCATCATTTGAAATATATAGGTCTAGTTCTTTTTCACTCGTATCCGATTGGCGGCAAAGGGTAACTAAATGACAATCATAAGCTGTTGGATAAAGCAATCTACCCTGCCCGCCTATAACCACGCTACCAATGGGCAATAATGTTTGCAAAGGTCCTCGAATACTGTTAATACCGCTCCCACCTGTAGTATTACCGCTTAAGACATATCTCAAATAGCTTGCTCTGGTAAATGCGTTGATAGTAGCTGTTGCGGTAGAGGTGATGGTCAATGGTGTCGTAGCATTTTCCGCTCTTTCCAATAAGAATAGACTCTCACCAGAAGGAATAGTAACTTCACCAATGGAGAAAACTCGGCTCGTCCAATAGGCTGTACTTGCTGGGTTTGGTGATGTTCCTGACCCATATGCAATGTTCTCTACATCTTGAATACCCCTTATGGCTTCGGCAAGTTTCTTAACTGTATTGCGGAGGGTACCTTGGATTAGCACCTGCACATTGTTTGCTGTTGGACTGCCCAAGGATGTAACAAATGTATAGGTTGCCGTGCCAAGTACTACGTTGTTACCGCTATTTATGCCTGTGAATGTTATGGATGCTCTCCGGCTTACCATGTCCGGTGCAGTAGCACTTTCTATCGGGTGCAAATGGTTAAGGATAATTCCAGTCCGAGTGTATAGTGTGTCTCGTATATCCTCGATTAGACCGTGTGTGGTATTTAGCAAATTGTAGTTATTATTTAACAGGCTGTAGATGAGATTTAGTAGACTATTTATTTCATTAACATCTAGTTCAGCTAATGCAGAAAGAACCTGATTAAGCCATTCCTGTGCAGGAGGTTCGGGCGGCTCGGCAATTCCATCTTCAAGGGCATCCTCAACGATGGTTAATATCTGAATGCTTTTTCCAACCACATCTCCGTAAGTAACCCTAATTTCTAGACGACCAACACCAACAGTCGATGTATCCGTTGCGCTGGGCGACCATGTAAGAACTCCGTCAGCATAGCTCGTGATCACTGGATAAGCATTACCATCCGGTCTTTTGTAAATTGCATTTAACGAGGCACTGGGGTATTTTTCTTCCAATAAGCTGGATACATCAAACTCAATATTTCGATAGTGATGTTCACCTCTGCGGCCGATGAACACCGTTACTGCTCTCGTTATGTCAATCATACTTCATCACCTGGCTTACGGGGTTCTTGATCACGTCCATGTAATTGCTGTAGAACTGATTTTAGTTTCTCTGGGATGGGTAGTCCAATATGACCAGCATTCTCTAAAATGGATACTCCTTCATTACTCAGGTAGAAAAAGATTACTGCTGTGCGTAAGGCTCCACTATTGTCTCCAATGCTACCTAAAATTTGTGTATCGATAATATGAGCAATACCTACCATTGCAAAGATAAACACCTTTTTGAAAATTCCCTTAGCACCAATTTCACTGCACAGCTTTTTATTCACAATGGCACAAAGCACTCCCGTTACATAATCAATGACAACAAAGGCAACCAACGCATAAAGAAATCCATCATAACCTCCGAGAAACCATCCAAGAAATCCACCGACAGCGGCAATAGCCAGCTGTATCCAATTCCAAATCTCTTTCATTAATAGACACCTCCATTTCGTGTTTTTCCATATAGAAAAGCGCCCCTGCAAATGACAAGAGCGCTGAATGTTACCTTTACATTATTTGAATTAGATCATGAATTTGTTGCATCACATCCGCTTTTGGTCGTCCTGTACCGATAGGTAGCCATGTGACTGGTGGTATATCGAATGCCTGCGAAGAATCAAAACCATTAACCATTACAACAATCGCATCAATAGCCTTGCGTATTTCAACGATATGAAATGCCCAATTCTTAATAGTGGTCTTTCCTGCAATAATCTCCTCTTTCCAAGTCATAGGGGACAGATTGTAATAGCTACGCACCCTATTTACAGCAGTTCGAAGCGTCTGAATATGTGCTGCCTTTACATGCGTCACATTTGGAGTGATGATTTCAAAAGGTAATGCCAATATCGTAAAAGTACGAACAACTTCTATACTTGCTGATTCGATATCACTGTCAAGACAACGGAAGGTAACCGTATGATTACCTGCAGAAAGCGGTTCAGCTTGGTAAATTGTCTTGACCCCATTACCAAGATAGCCGCTTACAGAAAACCGCTCAGGATTGTCTACGCTGTTTTGCCATGGACCAGAGTCAATCCTTACCTCCACTATTTGTGTTTGTCCATCTGGTTCAATTCCTGTTGTAATCATAAAACGCGGTGTAGCATTATAAGTAAAATTGCCAGACATTGGACAGTCCACTATCGGTGCTACAGGCGGGCTGTTTTTCTTTACCACGTTACTAACAACATAGGCAGACACTGCATCAAGTGCATCTGTGACGCTGATTCGATAACGAGTATATCTACCGGCAACCTGTGAGGCATTTACCTGAAGAGTGCCTGAAGTCGCATTGGAAATAACTGTCGTCAGTGCTTCATAAGCAGACCAATTTAGTCCATCTATCGAAGTAGCCTGTTGAATAACATATTGCTTGATGGAGCTGGTTCCAGGTACCGTTCCACTCCACGAAAGGTTTATTGTATTTACTTCATAGATAGGAGGGTTTGCAGTAAAAGAAGTCGGCGGTATTGGTAGTATGTTTTTACGAACAGTATTACTGGTAATAGTCCAGCCTGAGTAAAAATCCTCTCCAGCTGTACCACGGGTTCTTATTCGGAACCGACGATAATGACCACGTGTAGCAGGTGGACTGACATTTAAAATACTGCTTGTTGCAGAAGTATTGACTATCGCCAATGCCATCCAAGCACCCCAATTGCTATTATCTGGCGAATCACTATATTGTATTTCGTAGGAAGTGATGGGATTACCTGCGCCACCAGATGCCCCACTCCACGAAAGAGTAACGTTTCCTTCAGATAATGTTGCACTTACCGTGCAGGCAGTCGGTGCTGCACAGGCAGTGATGTTGCAATAAATGCTATTACTGATTTTCTCTATTGAGTAAACATCAAATGTGTCAATTGTCCAAATACCAAATTGTGTATATGTTCCTGGGGTCCTCGATACAATTGGATTATAGCTACCACCGCTTGCTGCCAATGTCAACATGGTCAACACATTCCACGCACTCCATGTGCTGTTATCCGTGGATGTGCGACTGGCAATTTGATATCCCTTAATTGGACTGGTACCACTGGACGCTCCGCTCCAAGTAAGTGTGATAGTCTCATTACTATATGCCGCAGGGGAGGCAACAGCAGTCGTTGCTGGCTTAGGCACCGTATTCCTGCGGACACTATTTGTGGATACTTTCCAGCTAGAGTAATAACTAGCCCCTGCTGTACCACGGGTTCGTACACGAAATCTTCGGTAATTACCCCGGGTAGGAGGCGGTGCAACCGATACACTACCACTTGTTGCTGTGGTGGTCAGCGTAGTCAAGGCAGTCCACGCTCCCCATGTGACATTATCGGTGGAATCACTATATTGAATCTCGTAACTAGAAATTGTATTATTGATCCCCCCAGAAGCACCGCTCCAAGAAAGAGTCACATTCCCTTCCGCAAGTGTTGGAGAAACCGTACAAGATGTTGGGGCTCCACAAGCTGTAGTAAGCAATGGAGAACTTAATACCGTATAGCTTGAATTTGTAATTACCCCAGAAGATAATGGCAATCGTCCATCAGATACCACTTTAAATGTGACTGGCTGGGTTGCATTACCTGTAGTAGAAGCACAGGTCACCGAAACATATCTGAGCCTTGGTGTGGTCCCTTCCCAGTTATCTCCGTCCGCCGCTTTAATACGTACCTGTGAAGAAGATCCATTTACAGTCATAGTACAAAGCAATGCATAACCACTACGAATAAAGGAACCTGATGAACCCAACGCAGCGGATATGGTGAAGTTGTATCTCATCTGACTATTATTTAGACGGCTTTTGGTATAAGTAATTGTGTAATGGACGGTCGGGCTAGAACCCGCCTGCAGAGTTATTCCGTTAATATCCGCCACTTACATTCACCTCCTATTCATAAACAGCCGAAACTAGCGAGTTTACCAATCCGCAAAGACTAGTATTTAATCGTGTATCTATAATGTTATTTGCTGAAATTGAGGTAGCAGCCGAAGGTACTAGAACATCAGCAATGCCAAGTTCATAGACATCGCTTGTTCTTGTCAACTCTGGGGCTACGGGTGATACTGTGGGAGTACCCGTGACAATGGCAATCTGAATGTTTCTCGTAATTTGACTTAACCGAACCACAACCCTGTCTATGCGAGGATTGCTTCCGTCTGCTGTAGCAAGAGGTTTATTTAAAAGATTCGTATTTTCATATCGATAACCATTAATCCATGCACTGCCCGATGCTATGCTGACTGCCAACCCAATCCCAGGAGAAACCAGAAGGTTTGTTGGTATGGCATAAAATACACCGTTCGAGACAAGGCTTCCAAAATAGGCAGCAAAGTCCGTTGCATCATAAACTCTATCTCCATCGGATGAGTTGAAAAAACCACTTTTCTCCATTAATTATTCCCTCCTTCTAAGCTGTTTTTGTGTACTCTATAACTACATAGCCTGTATATGCTGTTCTATCATTTCCTGGTTCGACAACAATGTCGGTCATATTCACGAAGAGTCCAATTTGCGATGCGAAGTTGTTATACCGAGCAAGAGGTAGTGGTAAGAAAATATTCCCATTCGTGACAAAACCGGATAAACTGACAACAGTGCTTAGGTTTGCTATACCATGAGGTACATGTTTTGGTGTTGTATCCGTAAGCGAACCGAGATTTATCTCTTTACGATAAATCGTCTTGCCATCTATCCATAACCGCCCTGTGTTTTGTTCTGTAGTTGAGTAGTCGCTAAAGGAGGATACCATTTTGGCAGCTGTAATTGTTCGGCCTGCCATTTTCAAACCGGTGACTGCTCCATTGGCAATCCTTGAAGTAGTGACAGGTTCATTATTGATATTAAGCCAGTTTGCTTGACCAGAAGGATTGTTAAATACGAAAATAGAAATCACATAAAATGTCATGGTATTACGAGAAATAAAGAAACCCATTGCCCTTTGAAAGCCATTCCCCGTGTTATCCCCGTTATGCTTTACTAAAAAGACATGACCGTCGTCATTTGGCTGGTCACTAAACTTATTGCCGCTCCATGAGGTGAAATAAAAGGCATCTCCAGGGTTCATCTGGTGCAACGCATATTGACCAATCGACACAGTACCTCCGCCAACATTAATTTCGAGTGCAGGCAGTTTTCCATACAGATTGTTGATAGTAGATGCAACGTTGTCTCCTTGAATCTCTGAATCTACCTCCGTCAAGTCTCCCAAGGTTTCCTCTACAGTTTCCAGCGTTTCCTCCACAGTTCCTAAAGCCTGTGCAATTTCGGATATGCCAGTTGGTGCCATTATTGCTGTTTTAACTTCACTCAAGTCGGAGCGAATTTTTTGTGCGATTGTCAACTCAGATTTTCCGAACACTACACTAATGCTCTGGCCATCTGCGTCATAAGTTTCTTCGACTTCGGTGATACGTGTCGTCATGGATACACCCCACGCTTTGGAAATAACTTTGACGGTCTGACCAAGATCAAAATCTGTTTTATATGTCAAATTGCCGTGTGGATTGACCGATGTATCAAATGAATAGCGTATGGCTTGCTCACTCAGCTTACTTTGCCCCCGAAAGATCAGTGTATCAATGTAATCAGAGCCAAAGTCTTCCTCTCGCAAATCCTTAGCATCCACAAAAATTTCGTGTCTTGTCTCACCTGAGCCACTTGTAATCGCAACAAAGGTTCGATCTGTACCTTCTCCTTCACCACCAACGAGAGCGGTGTTGGCATAATCTCCAGCACTTATTGTGTAAATCTGTTCCGTAAGGTTTTCAAATTCCTTAGAAAAAACCGCTTGTGATTCCGTTCCTCTATACAATGCCACAGTAAAAACCCCTGTCGCAGGAGTGAATACGGTCTTAATGCCAATATCCGAAGCAACACATAGTCCCGTCACGGCATCCATTAAATTTCGATACGATACCTGTGTGCTAATAGGAACATTTAAGTTTGGAGCAGAAAAGGATAGGTTCGAAATCTTCCTTGCTGTATCAGAAGGATTGATAAGATTGTTGTTTATCAGTTGCTCCACACAGGCAGAAATGTCACCAGACAATTTCTCCGTTTGCCAAACAATGCGGCGGGAGAGAAAAGAAGTTGTAAAACGTCCACTTGCAGTAATAATTTCATGCTCGGTTTGAGAAAGTTCTAGATGTTCGATGATCCCCGCTTCCTCATCATCATTTTTCCAGATGATATTTCCTTCCTTTAATA
Organism: Clostridium oryzae; assembly: GCF_002029235.1. Classification (GTDB taxonomy): domain Bacteria; phylum Bacillota; class Clostridia; order Clostridiales; family Clostridiaceae; genus Clostridium_AE; species Clostridium_AE oryzae. Next base: position 235,303 of record NZ_MZGV01000001.1, on the reverse strand, counting down.
GTTCTGTATTTTCCGTAGTTGCAATTGCCTTTAACTCAAATGAGCCACACTGAGAATAGCGTCTCGTCCAGCGTAAGTACTCGAAGGACTCCACAATGCCCACAAGCTCTCGGTTTGAATTGTAGATATACAGTTCCATCTTTACACCCCCAGAAACTGCGGACGAAAGTAAATACTAACCTCTAACAGTTCCATATTGACTGAAGCATCGTATCGCAGTGTATTAAGACCTGCCGCGAGTTGAAAGAACACCGAATTGGTATCCAACAGTGAAAAAGCATTTGTAATCGTTGACCCATCAATCTGGACCACACGCTTACCAGCGAAGTGGGTATATACACGAAGTTCATCCCCAGCGCTCATTGTAGTGAGAAGTCGGATATATTCTCCCGTGTCTATGTTTAATAGTTCAGGGTTCGACACAGTACCTAAGGCTCGGAATACAATCTCACATCCACAAGATACATCCCCGATATTTTCCACTGTAATGATTTGGCTAGGTTGACGCATTCCGAACTCCATCCCAGTCATTGGAATTTCCAACTCAAACTCAAATAGCGGTATCCATGATGCCAGTTCCTCTCGTACCTCATCTAATGTCTCAAAGAAAGGGGATGGACAGAGTAGACTGACAAAGAAGTTTGGTATTCGTTGCCGATTAGAAACACTAAAACCTGCCTCCTCCACCACACAGGATATCTGTCGGTCACGGTATTGAAGAGTCCCTAATAGCTTGGGACTGAATATTTGAAGGAAGCGTTGTCTCCTTTTATAAGCTTCATCGGGAGTATCAGCAACAACCGTACCCTCAATCGTTATGTTTCGCATATCTAGTGTGGAGGAAATATAAAAAGCGCCATCTTGGTCTGGCGCCTTGAAAGTGTTGACAGTTTGACGGATGTTGCCAGTACCATCTATCTTTGTAAGAAAGTACGGTCGGCTTTGCTTAAGCGTAATGCTCTCTCCGTCTCTATTGGTGTATGTTAGCTCCATTTCCGTACCTCCTTTACAATTCAAGTGCCAGTTTACGGGATAGATTCTTAAACTCCCGTGCTAGTTCTTTTTCTGATAGAGCTTTAGGTGTCACAACTGAAATATTTTGAGTGATACTTGAACCCCTGGCATTGCCTTGTCCAGATACACCTCTGTAATTAAAATCAAAGGTCGTTGGTACTGCATTTTGCATATCCTTCGAGACTGCTGTCATTGCATCCTCAAAACCTACACCGATACCTTCACCCATGTTGTGACCAATTCCAGCAAACAGAGCAGAGGGGGATTTGATACCAAAGAAGTTCTTAATCTTCGATACCACATTACCGAAAAATCCAGAGATTTTATTCCATAGCCAAGCCCCTGCGTCTGAAATACCCTTCCACAAACCTTTAATCAAATTGCCGCCCACTTGTGCCATTTGACCGATATAGCCAGTAAATGCCCTAACCAGTCCAGAGATAATCTGCGGTACGGCTTTAATGATCTCCACGATTATCCTCGGTAGATTTGCAATCAGTGCCACAAACAGTTGTACACCCGCTAAGATAATCTTATCGATGTTACCAATAATGGCATTCACCAGTGAGCTAACAATCTTGGGAATAGCACCTACAACAGTAGTAATAATCTGTGGCAATGCCCGAATGAGTGATATTAGAAGCCGGATACCTGCATCAATAATCAAAGGAATCGACCCAATAACAGCACTGATGATACTATCGATAATTTGCGGAATTGCTTCCACAACTGCTGTAATAATGGTAGGCAAAGCTGTAACCAGTGAGGTCAATAATTGAATACCCGCTTCAATAATCTGCGGAATAGATTTAATGATAAAATCCACTATTGCTTTGATGATGACAGGTAAGGCAGAAGTAAGCTGAGGTATGGCATCTACCAATCCCTGTGCTAATCCTATAATCAACTGCAAAGCGGCATCTAAAATGAGTGGTAGGTTATCCATCAATCCTTGGACAATCTGCATTACAGCAGAAACCGCGGCAGGGATGAGTTGTGGTAACGCTATTCCGATCCCATCCACAAGTGCTGTTACTAGTTCGATTGCTGCATTTATCAGCAGTGGAAGGTTATCAATTAATGCACCGACAATCGTCATTAGAGCACTTACCGCAGCTGGAATAAGTTCGGGTAAAAGGCTCAAAATTGTTTCCAGTACTTGCGTGAAAATATTTGTAACCAATTCAAGAAGCATTGGAAGCAAGTCTGCAACCGCTGCTAATATTGCGCCCGTCGCTGTTGGTAAGGCGGCTACGATATTTTCCAAGACCGGTACGATATTAGTTACAACTGCCTCGAAAGCCTCCACAAGATTCTCAGTCAGATTCGTCATATCAGCATTGGCATTACCGAGTCCAGCTGTAAATGAACCAAGTGCGGCCTGTAGTAACCCAATAGAACCGGAGATTGTCTCGGTTGATTCTTTTGCAAAGTTACCTGCATACTGCTCTGTGTTCTCAAAGAACATTTGCATTGCTACTTCGGCTTTTTCCGCTTGTGTTGCAGTATTCCAAGTGAAATCCAGACCCTTTGCGAGAGCATAGGCTTCGATGTTTGTAGCGTTCATCGCAACACCTAAGTTATCCATCATATCAAAGTTACCCTTTGCCGCCCCAGTGACTGCCTCCAATGCCGAGGACATATCAATACCCATAACAGATGCCATGTCTGCCGCACGTTGCATGGCCTTTTCAGTTAGCTCAAGACTTCTCTGTTGCTGTATACCAGAACCTTGGAATAACGCGCCCATTTTGTTGGCAGTTGCAAGGTACTCACTTTGGGAAACACCTAGATTTTTATAGGCTTCCTCACCAGTTTTCTGAATCGATGCAGCATATGCTCCAAAAACCGCCTCCGATCCACCTAGGTTTTGTTCTAATTCTCCGAACTGAGTAACTACCTCTTTACCTAACTTAATAGCCGCGGCTCCAGCGGCAACGGCAACCGCACCCATCGCCACACCAATTCCCTTGAGTACACCGCCAAGCTTTTCAAACCTGCCACCAGCATCCTCTGCACTTTTACCTGAATCCTCTAACTCTTCACCGAGATTATCCGCTTCAATTGTAGACTCCTCAAGTTCACGTTCCATAAGGTTCAGTTCTGCCTGAGCCCTATTTAATTGTATCTGCCAGTTTTGGGTACGACGGTCATTTTCACCGAAAGAGGAGGAGGCATTATCAAGGGCAGCCTTAAGGGTAGAAATCTTTTCTTTCTGTGCGTCAATTTCTTTATTTAAAACGGCATTTCGAGCCGTAATCGATTGAATGGATTTATCGTTTTTATCAAATTGACTGGTTACAAGGGCCATTTCACTACCTAGTACCTTAAATGATTGATTGATTTCGGAGAGTGCCTTCTTAAATTCTCGCTCACCCTCGACACCTATTTTTAATCCAAAATTATCCGCCATCCCTTCACCTCCTCCTATATGCCTAGTGGGATAATATCGTCAATGGTCTGAGTTTTCTTTGGCTTTTCAATGCCATGCCACTGCTTATGGCAAGCCCATAAATCAAAAAACAGTCCAATTGGCAGAAGCCAGAATTCCTCTGCCTCCATGCCCATCTGGACTGTTCCATAATAAAGAAGCCGGGTAAAGACCTCAGCGTCCGTTACCCGACTTCCACGTTTTTTGGAGTTTCCTCCTCACTTTCCACATTTCTCTTTGTACCTTTGAACATTGCCTCGGTAATTGCAGTTTTATATGCCGCTAAGTCAAGCGGTGAAGTAAGAAGCTCCACTTCTTCCTCTGTAAGCAATTCTTCTGGTGCGTTCTTATTCTTAAGATTACGAATCAAAATGGACTGGTTTGCAAGCAATGTAATTAGCCAAACAATCTCGTCCAGTGCCATCTCGAAGTTTTCTGATTTCATCAGCTTTTCTCCAAGGTTTTCAAGACCACCGTAACGACCCGCAATGGCCTTTGTTGCACGTGTAGTTAAAACCAGTTCATACTCTTTGTCACCTATGTTGATTGAGGCACTTCTATCCTTATCCATTATTTCTCCTCCTATGGTTCAGGTGTATATACAGGTTCATAGACCTCTGTGAACCAACCTGTTATGGTGGTCGATGAAACACCAGGATCACCTTCTGTAACTTCCGCTTTCCATGGGTGCTTGCCCAATCCATCCAGCTTATTTCTACGCATAACGGTTCCCTCAATGGTGGGTGTAGAAAAGGTAATGGAATCAGCCTTTGTCTGCAAGTTGGTTGCTGGTAGTCCAAACTTAACGCGATACAACCAAAAATAGCGGTATGTTCCATTAGCCCTTTGCGCACGAAACCCAACTGCAACGGGTGTACCCACGTTTTCACTGGCTGAGATTAATACTCCGTTATCATCTGTAGAAGCACCAGTTAAATCCGCTGCGACTGTCGGACCAATGTCGTCTACACCGAGAGTGAGAGTACCACTGTTAAAATCTTTCACAACCTCAGCCGCTCCGTCGTCAGCATACAGAATTGCTTCCACCAGTTCTACCGAGAGTTCAGCAGTGATGGCTTTTGCAAGTACAGAAGGTTGGGCATAAGTTTCCTCACCGTTAGTGTCCTCGGTTATTTTTGAATAGTACAGTCTATCAAGACCGATCGTTGCCATGTGTTATTCCTCCAATCTATAGTTTTTTGCCACATCGATGGCATAATGATGATATCCAGTATCATCCTCGTGACCGATATATCTTCGTTCGGTCACAGTAAAATCTGCATTTATTAAAGCCGTTGTGAGCTGTCTTTTCCGCTCTAGGTAGTTATTTTTTGAGAACAGTGATATCCTCGCTTCCTGCACATCAAAGCCTGGACGGTTATCCGCATGAACTTCAAAAATATCCGAAAGAGGGAGAATCACGACATACTCATCTGGTGCCAAACCTGAAAAAACCCCAGTTTCCACGGGGAGCAATATAGTGGAAACAAGGGTATTCAATTCCTCTAAAATATTCATATCTTCTCGATCTCCTCCTCCAGCTTGGCGACCATTGCGTTGATGCAAGGTTTCCTAGATGAATTCCTCGCAGGCTTTAGGAAGGGTTTTGCAGGCTGACCATGTTTGCCATATTCAATGATGCTGGCAAGTTTAGCATTGCTCTCACCATCAGATCGCGGCTCAGCAAAGCCAACTTTTACATTGAAGTTACCATTTCTATCCTGCTTTGCACTCGAGAGTCCTAATGAAGATAGCAACTCGCCAGTGCTTTTGGATGGATATTTCGTGCCCTTGCCTACCACCTTACTTAGATTTCCCTTGACTTTATCCAGCACCACTTCACCGCCAACTTCCAAAACCTTAGGAAGAATCACATCGGTCTGGTCAGCTAATCGGGATACCTTTAAAAGGAATTCTTCTGGCATCTTTATATTCGCTTTTGCCATATCCATCACCTCACAGTTGGTTCTAGCTTTTCGGCTAAAACCTCGACATACATCCCTCGGTTTCTTACATCCTCAACACTTAAAATTTGATATCTGCCATCATCGCAGACGATAACCATTTCATTCGTCACCTTAAGTCCGAAGATTTTTCTAAACCTGAATAGGGAAGTTGCAGATGAAAATGATGCCATATTCGTCCATCGCTCACTGCCATGCCGATCTTCCTTGTAAGCAAGTACACTTGCGAGTATGTTGTCATCTTTTGTGGCGAAGCCTTCCTTATCCTTTGTGGGTATCGTGTAAATGATATCGATAAAGGTGTTCATCTTCCCAAAGCTCACACTAAACACCCCACTCTCGATCAAGTCGTAAAAGCAAGTTCACTGTATTCCATACTTGTTGTCCCGCCTGTACGCTATCAGCAAAGAAACCTGCCGTCGAGCCATCTCTACTTTCATAGAAATGACTCGACAACATGATCACTGCTTGTTCTGTTGTTGGAGGCATAGCATGTGTTTCATAATGGTTTTCAGGAACGTGCTGATAGCTCTGTGCATAGGAGACTGCCGCAGTGATAAATCCAATAAGGAGGGCATCATCCTGATCATGTGCTAAAATTAAGTTCGCTTTAACTTTAGGCAAGAGATTATCTGCCACTGCCATACCACCAACCTCCTTTACATTCCACCTTAGTCAGTCTCCATAAGCCCCGCTGCCTTTAATTTGGCAAGCAGGGAATTGAAGTCCGCAACTAAACCAGCAACATCGGTGGCTATGCTGTCTGCCTGGTTTTCTGCTATAGGAAGCCCCGTAACCGAGGCCCCCTCTTTAATTTCTAAAACACCGCCGATGACAGTTTTTTCTCCGCCTTGTTCGGTATAGTTCTTCGTGTTATAACTCATAAAGCACCTCCGTTACGCTTTCTGTTGGAGTACCTTAACGGCCTCCGGCAAGATAAGCTTTCCATCAACTCGTTGAGTAGCAATAAATCCTACTTGACCTGTGACAGCAAAGAGTTCATTTAATCGTTTGAATACTCGTCCTTGACGGTCTGCCACCCAGTAATAACTAAAATCACCGAATACCACAGTCTTTGCACCTGCTTCAATAGTAGGTACATAGGATGAGGTGTACAGCGGACGGTTAAGAATAGTATCAGGTGTTCCCGCTTGGATGGAAGGTTGCCATAGGTACTGGCCATTACCGTCTTTTAATTTACGGATAGCTTTTATAGTGGCATCATTCATTACGAATGCTGCCTTATTACGATAAGGTGCTTTCAAGCTGTAGAATAAATCTAAAACCTCATCCAAAGTAATGGCAGTGGCACTTGCCGCAGTAACACCAACTTGACCGCCGCCTGTGGCATTTAAAATCCCTGTTGGCTTACCTGTTCCATCACCTACAAAGAAGGCTTCCTCCTCCTTGTTACCAATGCGACGGGCAAATTCTCTTGTGATGTAGCTTTCGAGATTAAACACGGAATCGTTTAGTAGCTCCTCAGAGACTTTAATCATTGTCGCTAGTTTATAGGCCCCGATGGATACTTGACCGAAGCTGTCATCACTTTCTGGGATAGCTCCTTCTTCATCTATCCAGCTTGCTGTACCTTTGCTTGCAACAACAGGAATCTTACGGTCACCAGAAGATGTAGTGATTACATTAGCCAATCTACGGAAAATATTTTCTTCCTCTAGAGCTTCTACTAGGGTACGTTCAAACTCATCTGGCACAAGGAATCCGCCTTCAGAATCAGTGCCAATCTTTAGAGCGTTTCTTACTTCATAGCTAACATTGTCACGCATTGCATTCCAGAAAGCTCTTTTGTATTCAGCACTTGCACGACCGGTCTTTTCCTCTCCAGTTCTAGTAGGTTCATTGGTAATTGGGTTACTGGTTGCTTTCGACAGTTCCAAGTCGATAGATGCTTGGCGTTCCAAACGTTCAATTTCCTTACCAAGAGCCACCACATCGGCTTCCATTTTTTCATAGGTTGTCGTGTCCTCGGCGGATAACAGTCCATCACCACCACGTTTTGTATCAAGGAATGCCTTTGCTGCGTCCCAAGCTTTAGCGCGTTTCTCACGCAATTCAAGAATTTTACTCATTGTTATTTCCTCCTTTAAATTAGTGCAAAATTAAAGAAAGCCGCTTATCCAGCGACTCGATGGGTGTACCTGTTTTCTGTTTTGGTTGTTTTGGTAGTTTACTAATAAGCGAGTTAGTAACCGCCATCCTGCTAAAGATAAGACTATCCGTCAAATCCGGTGTTTCACTTTCCATGAACATGATCTTGTCTGCAAAACCTAGTTCAATGGCTTTATTTGCATTCATCCATGATTCTGCATCCATCAGATGGGAGAGCTTTGTTCGGGAAAGGCCCGTCTTTAACTCATAGGCATTAATAATACTTTCCTTGACTTCATCTAATAGTGCTTTTGCTCGTAGCATTTCCTCACTGTCACCGATAGCAATAGTTGACGGGTTATGAATCATAAGCATGGAAACTGGGGACATATACACATCTCCACCTGCCATTGCAATAACCGATGCCGCACTTGCCGCAAGCCCATCAATCTTTACATTTACTTTTCCGGTATACTCCATCAGCATGTTATAAATCTGAGCTGCTGCAAACACATCACCACCAGGGGAATTAATCCACACCGTAATATCGCCGGTGCCTGCCAGCAATTCATCTTTAAAAATCTTAGGTGTAACCTCATCCCCCCACCACGTTTCTTCGGATATCACTCCATTTAAATAGAGGGTACGTTCTTCATCAGAATCTCGCACCCAGTTCCAAAACTTCCTCATTTACTGACCTCCTTCGGTTTTGGCAAACGCACCTGCGTCAGCCAGTTTTGTCATATTTCCGTTAACCAGATATAAATCGCCACCTTCCTCAGCTGGTATTCTGTTCATGTCCTCCAGTTCACGGATATCGTTGGCTGACATCCAGCCATTTTGACGACCTGTAGCGTAGCCATTCATACGACTTTGGTAATCACCACGAAGCAGACCGTCCAAATTGAACTTGATAAACAGTGAAGTTTTCTCAGAAGGCAAAATAAGCGATTGCTGGAGACTTTGTTCCCATCGCACCACCCACGGATCGAGGGTGTATTTTACAAACTCCAAAGACTGCTGCTCAATATTGGAGAAACTGGATTTCTCTAAATCTCCCACCATATGGGGCGGTACTCGGAAAATCCTCGCAATCTCATTAATTTGGAATTTCCGTGTTTCTAGGAATTGTGCCTGTTCAGGCGGGATACCAATGGCTTGGAACTTCATGCCCTCTTCCAACACAGCAATTTTGTGAGCATTGCCTGTGCCTTGGTAGGCACTATTCCAACTATCCTTGACCCTCTGTATATCTTTGATTACTCCTGGGTGTTCCAGCACACCTCCGGGATTAGCACCATTGGCAAAGAATGCCGCACCGTACTCTTCAGTAGCAAGCGACATACCAATTGCATTTTTCGCCATAGCGATTGGGCTATAGCCAATGAGTCCATCAAAACCTAAGCCAGGTATGTGTAGAACTTCATCTTTACGGAGTGTGACATAGCCACCTTTTGGGTTTAGGCCACTTTCATCAGTATCACGATAGTAGGTATAGACCAGCTCTCCGTTTGTTGCTCGACTAACTTCCATCTTGTTAGGAAGTAGGGGATAAAGAGCCACTGCCTGCCCACGACCGTTTCTGACCACCTGTGCATAGGCATTTCCCCAAAGTAAAAGATGACTCATCAGTGTTTCTCGAAACACGAATGAAGTCATCTCTGGATTTGGTTCATCATGAAGAAGGTAATACAGCGGGTGGAAAGGAATCTTTTCTTTACTTCCTTCAGAACGATATCTATATACATGAAGTGGCAGTCCGGCAATCGCTTCAGCTAGTATCCTTACGCAGGCATATACTGCTGTTGCCTGCATTGCAGTACGCTCATTCACTGTTTTGCCAGATGACGTACCACCAAATAGGAAGGAAAATGCACTGCCCACACGGTTTTGCGGTTTGTCTCTTGAACGAAACAGTCCTTTTATTAGATTCATAGGCATCACCTCCGAATATAAACATTGTGCTAACCACTAAGGTTTAAAAGATAATCAAACCTCGCTCGTCATACACCGAATCTCCACTATTACCTGAGCCACAGCGAATAGCACGATCAAGTGCCATGATAGTTGCTACCGCACCATCTATTTTTTCTGTACTTTTTTCTTTATCCGGCTTCACGTTGCCAGCCGGATCAGTTTTTATAAAGATGTTGTCCATCATCCAACGGAGCACTGGATGCCCACCGTGTGCTATTCTTTCTTCTAATGTCAATTTCATCAGTTCTTTGGTTGGTGGTGACATATCTTTAAAGCCTTGACCGAAAGGAACGACAGTAAAGCCTAATCCTTCAAGGTTCTGAACCATTTGTACAGCTCCCCAACGGTCAAACGCAATTTCTCGAATGTTATACTTTTCGTCCAGTTCTTCAATAAACCGCTCAATGTAGCCGTAATGCACTACATTGCCTTCTGTGGTTAGAATATACCCTTGCTTCTCCCAAAGATCGTATTGCACATGGTCTCTTCGGACTCGGAGGTCAATGTTGTCCTCCGGCATCCAAAAATACGGAAGAACAATGTATTTATCTGTTTCATCCTCTGGTGGGAATACCAACACAAAGGCTGTAATATCTGTTGTAGAAGATAAGTCAAGACCTCCATAACACACCCGCCCTTCAAGACTTTCTGGTATAACTGGAAATGCACAGGCATCCCATTTTGCCATTGGCATCCAACGGACAGACTGTTTAACCCACTGATTCAAGCGCAATTGCCGGAAGCTGTTCTCCTCAGCTGGGTTCTGCTTTGCACTCTCACAAGCAGCTCTCACCTTGTCAATCCCTACCGTAATTCCTAAGCTTGGATTTGCTTTCTTCCACACTTTTGGGTCTGTCCAATCATCCTCTTCTTTCGCCCCGTAGATTACAGGATAAAAAGTAGGGTCGTATTTTCTGCCCTCAATAATATCAACCGCTTTTTGGTGTGTTTCGTAGCAAATACTCTGGGTATCCGTCCCCGCAGTGGTGATAAGAAAATATAGCGGTTGGGTCCTCGCATCCCCAGATCCTTTCGTCATAACGTCAAATAATTTCCGGTTTGGCTGAGTATGAAGTTCATCAAAAACAACACCATGTATATTGAAGCCGTGTTTGGAGTAGGCTTCAGCCGACAATACCTGATAGAAGCTGTTGGTCGGCAGGTACACCAATCGCTTAGTTGAAGCAAGCAACTTTACTCGTTTATTCAGTGCCGGACACATCCGCACCATATCGGCTGCTACTTCAAATACAATTGATGCCTGCTGGCGATCGGCGGCACAACCATACACCTCCGCCCGTTCTTCACCATCTCCGCATGTAAGGAGAAGTGCGATTGCTGCGGCAAGCTCGCTTTTTCCCATCTTTTTAGGAATCTCTACATAAGCAGTGTTAAACTGCCGATATCCATCTGGCTTTAAAATTCCGAATAAATCGCGGATTATTTGCTCCTGCCAATCGATAAGTTCAAAAGGCTTACCTGCCCATAAACCTTTCGTATGGGAAAGTGCTTCGATAAAAGCTACAGCGTAATCAGCAGCATCGTTATCGTAATATGACCCATCAGCTATAAAGGCGGTCGGCTTATATTTCTTCAGTTTCCGCATAAACACAACACCGCCCCTTTTATGAAAAAGGACAAAAGAAAAGAGCCTCAATCCTATAGATGAAGCCCTTCTCCTTATCCTAGTTAAATTTTATTTATTTCTTTTCATCCACTTCCCCCGTCAGTATGAAATGAGCATATTCCATTTTATGGTCTATTAAATAGACTACCAATTCATAAAACCCTCGTTCATTCGCTTCATACTGGACACGGTTTGCATCAAACATATTTGTGACTCCACTTTCTCGGATGGAAAGGATTTGTTCTTTGATTATCTCATTCATTTATTACCTCCTCCGATTCATGTTTACTCTTCGATTCTCTTGCATAAATCCTCACCAAAGGCTACTCCAAGGGAACCACCCGAATCCCAACTGACATGAATCGTTCCTATGTCATCAACACTAGTAACCGTACCTTTAGATCCAGGCTGAAGTTTAGTATAAGGGTCGTTCATTTTAAGTAGCATCACACGTGTTCCTGGAGTGTAATAGCTTCTAAGTTGCTTTAGCATTTCTGGGTGAATGATATTCATTGTTCACTCACCTCCTGCTTGGCCGTTCCGCTTTTGAAAGCGGAGCTACCTGAAAGCTTGGAAAGGAGAATCTTTCGTTCCATCTTATATTCTGGTCCGATAAAACCAAGCCTTAGCAGGAAGCAACGGAAAGCATATTTTTCATTCTCTACTGATTTCTCGGTGGAGTTGACACGGGTCTGTTTTTTCGCCATTTCGCAAAGTGCCATGACAAAATGGGTGTATGCCTTAACCTCCTCTGAGGAGCACTCACCTTGAAACCAAGGGAATGCTACAAATTCCTCATTTACAATGATGGGAATGGAATCCGTATCAATTGCTTTCTTTATTAGAGTTGCTTTGCTCTCTACCAATCCTTTTAGGTTCTCGATTGCCGTGTCGGTAAAATCTGCCCGTGGCATTTGAATTATCAGATTGATAGATTCTTCCGTTTCATTTGCTTCTGCTTTCGGAGGTGGTGCGTCAAATTCTTCTGAAATTGCTTTGAAGTCGTGAAGTCCCAATAGATCATCGACCAGTTCCTTTTTATCTGGTCCGCTTAGAACTCCGTTTTTGTTAACATTGTAGTCTGCCACCTCATATGCAAATGTAGGTGCTCCGAGATATTTTACAGGGGCGTTTAGTTGTTGGCTGATTGCGTTAACCAGTGCTTTTCTTTTTGGTCCCGTAACATTATAGTTAATCTTCATTTTCATACCGCCTTTCTATTTTCGGTACGTACATATATCACTCTAAAAGCTGTTAATATCAAGTCATTTAGAGCATCTTTCTGTAGAAAATACGGTTCCATTAATCGGCGGTATTTTGTGTAGATAACACAATGCCAGTCAGCACAAAACAAACGCATGGAAGTGCTACGCCATTACCCCACATTTTATATTCAGCTGCATCGGAATGAGGATTGTTAAGCCATTTTATAATCTGATTTCTTGTTTTTGGCCTTTTGCTTTTACCTATAATTTTGCGGTGAGTTTCCCAAACCTCCGTCCAGAATGAAATTTCATCTTCTGTAGGATTTTCCGTACCAAGATCATCGCACCAATCATCGGGAAAACCTTGCAATCTTGCACATTCCGTTGGTGTAAGCCTTCGAACAATATAGTCCGGCTCAACCAATCCATTTTGATAGCCTGGATTGGTACCATTGATAATCGTATTTGATGTACCGTCCTGTCTGTAGCATTGACTTTCAGCTTTCATCTGAGGATAAAACGAAGCTGGGTGCGCCACTGCTCCAGGACCTTTTGCTGTGAGCGTAGGTTGCTGTTCTTCATCTACAGTAGGTTTATATAGAGCATTCCTTCCTTGATTAAAAGCCGCCCTATCAATACCGTAACAAGGCTGAGTCACAACAGGGGCATCCTTATAATCTCTCGACAATAGAGTAGGTGCTTTATCTTCTTCAACCTGTGCATAGGCTCCGGTAGTCATGGCATAGGCAACAGCATGACGATCAGCGGTATTAAGCGTAAAAGAAACATCTTCATCTATACCGCTTCCTTGGGGACCGTTTTTATCCTCTCTTCCAATCATCGAGCCTTGCAGAGCAACCACTGCAATACCACCTTGATTACATCCCGGATTTCCCCCATTGGCATCAATGGTCCGAGAAGTATCCGCTTCATATATACCGCTATGCGGATTGCTAGACTGCATGGAATTGCTTTTATCAGAACAGATGCCATATGCGGTGGGCACAAAAACGGTCTGATCATTATTGCATCCAAGAGTTGCAGACTTGTCATCCTGTATCAATGCACCCTTGCCACCGCCTTCACAGCCGGAGCGGATTTTTAACGTTTTAGGAGTGTTCATAACAAGGGGGACATTCCCTCCACCAGTTCCCATCCGAGAGGTAAGCGTCTGTACTTTATTATCCTCTGAGAGTTTTACACGGCTATCAGTTGGATAGTTTTCTATTACAACAGCTGTTTGATTATCTCCCATGCTTGCACGAAGTGATCCACTTAAATTTTCATCTGTATGACCACCAATACGTGAAACCGCACCTGGTTCAAAGGACATGACTGTACCTGGAACAACACCTGCTCTAAGGGTAGGGGAGCGTTCTTCCTCATATCCTACACTTCTACTCTTGGCACTGTGTTCGGTGCAAAATCCGCTTGACTGCATTACGCAAGGCTGATGGCCATGTTCCTCTGCTCGAAGTGTTGCTGTAATATCCTTCGAAACAGACATCACTCTTCCGCCTTGGTCATTTAGGCAAGTTATGCTATCGCCTGTTTTTCCAGTGCAGTTTTTAGCATTGTCGGCAGTTCTTTGCCACGGGCTGCCGCTCGGCGTAAAATTCCTTGGCATGCCTTCGGACTCAAATAGTATTTCTCCGGCACTTCTGTCTGCAAAATCTGCGACAAGGTAGATTCTACGACGACGTTGGGGGACTCCGAAATATTGCGCATCGATAGTTCGGTAAGCCACACTCCATCCGTCTCCCATATAGAAGTCTGCGTAAGGCCATCGTCCTTTTTCAGGTAAAGGCACCGAGGTGTTCGGCTCTTTGACGCTGATGACCGTTTCGAGGACTGCCCTGAAGTCCTCTCCTTTATTTGACGAGAATGCGCCGGGGACATTTTCCCAGACTGCGTATCTTGGATATTGTCCATTGGTCTTACACCTCATTTCCTTGATAATTCGGATTGCTTCATAAAAAAGGACGGATTGCTCTCCATCCAAACCAGCTCTTTTACCCGCCACACTCATATCCGTGCAGGGAGAGCCAAAAGTTATGATATCTACAGGCGGAAGCTCCGCACCATTCAATTTGTTTATATCCCCATAATGCTTCATCTGAGGGATGCGTTTAGTCGTAACCCGTATAGGAAACGGCTCAATTTCAGATGCCCATAACGGTTCGATGCCACAAAGCAAACTACCTAAAGGAAAACCACCACTGCCATCAAAGAGTGAACCGAGTGTCAATTTACTCATCCTCATTCACCTCCGGCAGGTCACAATATCTGAATTTCGATCCATCTCTTAAAAGAAACACACCATCAGAATTTCCCACTTGCTCAATATACCTTTTCACGATGACATCGCAGTACTTTTCATCCAGTTCAATGGTGTAACAAATTCTATCTGTCTGCTCACAGGCAATCAGTGTACTTCCTGAACCTCCAAAGGGATCAAGCACGATACAGTTACTAAGGCTCGAATTCATAATGGGGTATGCCACAAGTGCCACTGGTTTCATGGTTGGGTGGTCGCCGTTTTTCTTCGGTTTCTCAAACTCCCAGATGGTGGTCTGCTTACGGTCTGAATACCAGAGATGCTTGCCTTTCCTTTTCCATCCAAAGAGTACAGGTTCATGTTGCCACTGATAAGGAGAGCGACCGAGAACAAGGGACTGCTTTTTCCATATACAAGTACCAGAAAGATAAAATCCTGCATCGGAGAATGCTCTTCTAAAATTGAGTCCTTCCGTATCAGCATGGAATACATAAATAGAAGCGTCCTTTGCCATCGCTGCCTCGGTGTTTTGAAATGCCGCAAGCAGGAAATCATAGAACGCTTCATTCGCCATATTGTCATTTTTGATTTTTCCAGCAGTGCCTTCATAGTTGACGTTATATGGAGGGTCCGTAACTACCAGATTGGCAGCTTTCCCATCCATTAAGACATCAAAGGTGTCTTTCTTTGTACTGTCTCCGCAGACTAATCGATGCTGTCCGAGTATCCAAACATCCCCTAAATTCGAAACAGCGGGCTTTTTCAGCTCGCTGTCTACATCGAAATCATCTTCTTTTATATTATCCTTAAGGGAATCTTTGAAAAGATCCTCCAACTCTCCTGGGTCAAATCCTGTAAGAGAAACATCAAAATCAGAAGCATTTAGGTCTGTAATGAGAAGTGCCAATTTATCTTTATCCCAATCGCCACTTATTTTATTTAGTGCAATGTTTAGAGCCTTTTCCTTTTGCTCATCCATTTCGACAACTACGCATTCTATTTCATCCATGTCCATACTCAGCAGGACTTTCAAGCGTTGATGCCCTCCGATAACTTTGCCTGTGGTCTTATTCCATATAACGGGTTCTACATATCCAAACTCCTCAAGGGAGCGTTTAAGTTTCTCATATTCCGGATCACCCGGTTTTAAATCCTTCCTTGGGTTATATTCAGCGGGGATGAGTTGTTTCGTTTTAATCTTCTCTATCAACATACTTTTCCACCGCCTTTCTAAATTCACTGTATTTATTTACATCCTCCCACGGGAACAGACAACTATTAAAGTGACCATAAGCCGCTGTGTCAGAATAAACCACATTTCTAAGACGTAGTTTTTCAATGATGGCCGCAGGTCTTAAGTTGAAAGTCTCCTGAGCTGCAATAGTTAATATTTCATCAGAAACAGTTCCAGTGCCAAGGGTATTTACAGTAAAGGCTACTGGATTTGCCTTACCAATGGCATAGGAAATACTCACTTCACACTTCTTTGCATAACCACACCAAACAATATGCTTGGCAATATACCGAGCCATGTAAGCACCGCTTCGGTCAACTTTGGTTGGGTCTTTACCACAAAGAGCACCACCTCCATGAGATGAAAGCCCTCCATAGGTGTCGACCATGATTTTTCTTCCAGTCAAACCCGTGTCGGCAGCGGGTCCACCAAGAACAAACTGACCAGATGGATTGACGAGAAGTTCTGTTTCATCATCAAAAGGGAAATCCTCAAAGCATTGCCATAAGACATTGTTAAGAATATCCGCCTTAAGTTCTTCCTGTGTTTTATTCTTATCATGCTGCACAGAAATCACAATCGTCTTTATTCTCACTGGAGTGTCGTCCTCATATTCTACTGTTACCTGTGCTTTACCATCGGGAAGAATCCCTTTGATCAGCTTTCCTTTGCGACAATCATCCAGTCTCTTTACGATTCTGTGAGACAGTACAAGAGGGAGAGGAAGCATTTCTCTTGTTTCCTTTGTAGCATAACCATACATAGTTCCCTGGTCTCCGGCACCTATTGAACCGTACTGTTCATTTATTCCATTTCGTGCTTCTAGTGCGGTATTCACACCAGCCGCAATATCTACACTTTGATTATGTACATATACATAAATCAAAAATTTTAGAGGATTGTATCCCACATCTTTCAGTACAGTTTTTACAATGTCTCTAATGTTCACTTTCTCGCTGCAGGAGATCTCGCCCGCCACGATAATTTTTCCTTTAGTCGCCATAACCTCGCAAGCCACCCTTGATGCCCTATCTTTACGTAAGCAAGCTTCCAAAATGCTATCTGCTATGATGTCGCATAGTTTGTCAGGATGTCCAGCACATACACTTTCTGCTGTTAAATATCTTTTACTCATTACATCATATCTCCTCATCTTTATTTTCCTCTGCGGGCAGATAGCAGTCGCTCCATCACATCGTCCTGTGGGTTTAAACCAGAATACTCTGTAGCACAGTTCTCTCTAACGATTTGATATATCTCCATCCACAGCCTGTTTGTCTGACTCATAAAGTTCTGACTCATCGCTACATAAGGACTTTGAATAGCATTGCCGGTGGTTGGGTGCTTGGCTAGAAAGCCAAACTCAGTTACCGCTTCCTCACACTGTATCCATCTGGCCGCACTCATGGCATATCGCTCTAGAAGCTGTGGAAGTACCAAATGGGCACAGCCACGTTCCTCAAGCCATTTCCATGTAATTTCATAGATTTCACTCGCTACTAGGGTTTTTCCATCCTTTTGCACTGCGGAGAGCATGGCCATTGGCTTTGGCATTTCCTGCCCCTTCAGGTCAGCGGTATTTTGGAACTCAACGACTTCAAGCTTTCTCTTACCTGGATTTCCCTCTGCAATTTTGTCAGCAAGTGGTTTCTTCTTTTGACCGGAGCCTAAACGGGCGCCGCCACGATTTGTTCCATCTTTGGCCATTCACTCACCTCTTTTCGTTGATGGACCTATTACCCCGTTTGAAACCGCGTTTTTTCACGCGTTGCCCCACGCCCGTTACACAAATGAAAAGCTGTAGAGATTTGATTCCCCCTACCGGGTTCCCCAACGGTCTCCATCTCTTGCAGTGATTGCAGAGTGGCAAGGGGTACAAAGAGCCATCAGATTACTTCTATCGTGAGTCCCTCCTCTCGCAAGAGGAAGAATGTGATGGACTTCATTTGCTGGGGTCAACTTTCCTTGTCGTTTGCATTCCTCACAAAGAGGATGAGCTGCAATGTAGCGGTCACGTATCCTTTTCCAAGCACGACCATAACGCTTACGGGTTGCTGGGTCACGATCATACTTTTCATACCGTGCAGCTTCCTTCTTACCATGCTCTTCACAAAAGCGACTGTCAGTCAGCTCTGGGCAACCAGGGTAAGAGCACGGTCGCTTAGGTTTCTTTGGCATACTGCACCTCCTTTTGCCCATAGAAAAAGCCCTCGCAGGAGAAATGCTCCCGTGAAGGCTTCTGTTTATTAATATTCCATACTACCATTATATAACTTTCACTACGGACAAACAGTGTCATCGTATGCCAAACTGTGCCACGGTGTGCCAACTTTTATTTTGGAACCTTTAGATGTTGCAAAGCGGATGAATGGAGTCTGTGCACGGTTCTCATGGAAACATTAAGATTGACACAGATTTCTTCCCAGTTAAGAAAGTTAATGTATCGGTAGCGAAGAAGCAGCTTCTCATCCACGTTTTCCATCTGGTTAATCGCTTCACGGATATCTGATTTCAGCTTTACTAATCGTTCAACCTCTTGTTGTATCTGTTGCTCCAAATCTATTATTCTAATCACATATTTTTCAAAGGGTGGGTCAGTACACTTAGTTCTACTGACTTTCTCCTCAAGAACGGGGGATGAAACACTTCTTGACAAATCCCTTAAGTTTTGTAACTCTTCAAGGTCGGAATTAATCAATTCATTCAGACGATAAGCCTGTTTTAAGAATTCCTTAGCTGTCATCATCGCACCACCTCCTCTTGTAGCTGTTGGATTAACATGTCAGGGTTTAAAGAAGTGAGGACATTGAACAATCCAGAATGAAAGAAGCACTCTACCTCACGTTTCGTATATAAAGCAGAATCATTGCGAGGGTGCTTTGCTAATCTTTTCAGTGCAAAACGATAATCCTTGACCGCCTGTAGAATAATGGCATTTGCAAGTTTCTCAAAAGCATCCATCATACAACTTCCCTCGCTTTCCCAAGATTTGCTTTGACTGCATTGATAAGATCGGATTGTGTCTTTTCCTTTCGTTTCAAGGCCCTCATCACATCTTCATCAATCGTACCTTTAGTAATAATGTGATGAATAACCACTGTCTCATTTTGACCTTGTCTCCAAAGTCTCGCATTGGTTTGCTGATAGAGTTCAAGACTCCAAGTAAGTCCAAACCAGATAAGCGTTGAACCACCATTTTGTAAGTTAAGGCCGTGTCCCGCTGATGCAGGATGGATAACCGCTACAGAAATATCGCCGTTGTTCCAATCCTTGATATCCTTGGAAGTCTTAATTTCTCTGACATTGAATTTTGCCTTAATACGCTCTAAATCGTGGTTATACCAATAGGCAATAAGCACAGGTTTGCCGTTTGCACCTTCAATTAAATCCTCAAGAGCATCTAGCTTGCGGTTGTGAATAATATGGGGATTTTTATCATCACCATAGATCGCACCGTTTGCCATTTGCAGGAGTTTCCCTGAAAGGACGGCCGCATTCATGGCATCTATTTCTTCATCAGCAAATTCAAGAACCATCTCTTCACGAAAGCGATCATATACGGATTGTTCTTTGTTATTTAGATACACAGGCACTTCATTAATCATGCATTCTGGCATTTTCAGAAAATCCACTGATTTCATGGAAATGGTGATATCCGAAATGAGCTGATATATGGCATCTTCAGCACCTGGCAATGGTTTATATGAAAATACGATTTGCTGATTACGTTTATCCGGTGTAAAGAAGGAATTGCGGTAGTGAGTTATGTACCTGCCGAGTCTTTTACCCATGTCAAGAATACGAAACTCTGCCCACAAATCCATTAACCCATTACTGGAAGGTGTCCCCGTAAGACCCACGATCCGTTTTGCCCTCGGCCTTACTTTTAGTAAACTTTTAAATCTTTTTGCACCATAAGACTTAAAAGATGACAGCTCATCGATTACCACCATGTCATAATCAAAAGGAATGCCACTTTTATTTACTAACCAGTCAATATTTTCTCTGTTTATAAGATAGACACTTGCAGGTTTTCTAAGAGCTGCCAATCGCTCCTGTTCTGTTCCGATGGCTATTGAAAACTCCAGTCCTTTTAAATGTTCCCACTTATTTATCTCAGCTGGCCAAGTATCCCTCGCTACCCGAAGTGGAGCAATGACCAGAACCTTTCCAATTTCAAAACGATCAAGACATAAGTCAAATATAGCCGTTAGAGTAATGACGCTTTTGCCAAGACCCATTTCTAAAAACACCGCAGCGATGGGATGCTCAAGTATGAAGTTCGTTGCATAGGTCTGATATTTATGAGGATTGTATTTCACCAAGTATCCCTCCAATCTGCTTAACATCATCAATGACATAGCAGGTAAAGCCTAACTTCTGTAATTGCTTTATTCTTCTAATCTGTAACAGGCGAGGTTTCTTTCCGGGAGCCTTTAATTCCACAAAAGCCATCTTCCCATAAGGTAAAAGCACAAGGCGGTCTGGCATCCCATCTAAACCTGGACTAACAAACTTCGCCGCAATGCCTCCCATCTTTTTTACCTCCGCTACCAGTTTCTTTTCTATATATTTTTCAAGCATAAATACCTCCCATATAAAAAGGCTTCGGAACAAGAAAACAACTTTAACCCAATTTTCCTATACGCGCGCGTATGCGTGTATGCACAGGCTACTATTACTTCTTTTTACTATTAATAAATAAATAGGATACTTCTTGTTCCACTTGTTCCGAACCGTTGATTTTCCTTATCATTACTAACTTTAGGGAAAGAACCAGCATGGGAACAAGGTAAGGTACAACTTAGCGTTGTTCCTCGACTCGGGAATAAGCTCGTTGCTTTCCGTAGACAGGAAACGTTACAACACCATTCTTGTTCCCAGTGTACTTGTTCCACTCACTGATCTTTCTCATAATGGCACCGATAGCATAGGAATCTGATGGTTTTAACATTGATGCCTCTTTACCGAAACACTCACACCAAATTTCCATATTGCAGACAAGGGTCCTTTTTACTGTTCCAACACGGGTGCCGCCGCCAAATTCGCTACCTCCGAGGAAATTTCTACGCTCGTATAAAGACATCGTGTCCCAATCATCCGGTAAGAGCGTGTCCAAGTAGGTACGAACTAGTCCTTCTCGTTCATCCGTTTCCATAGCATCTGCCTGTTCACTAGTTGCCATGGTTACATCATCACCTTCAAGGTAGAGTTTTTCGCCCTTCTCATAAAGAACTAGAGCCTCTGCCCAAATTTGCTCTACTTCCTCTTTGTTCATCTGCCAAGCTTTCTTTCTACTGTTACCGCTAATGCGGACTGGCCAAAATCTGCGATTACCTGTAATATCCCGAAGAAATCCGCTTTCTGCATTGGTAGAACCTACAATTACGCATTGACGGGGATGGCTTTCTACGTTGACTCCATAACTGGCACGGTACTTATCATCCGCCCTCGAGATAAAGGACTTCACAATCTCCACATCCGTCTTACGCATTCCAGCAAGCTCACCGAGTTCCAACAACCAATATCCTTGAAGTTTTTCAGCACCTGATTTATCTTTCATGTCCGTAATGGTCAAACTATCTGAAAACCAATCTCCGGCAAGCTTGGCAAAGAAGGTTGACTTACCGATGCCTTGAGGACCGTTTAAGATAAGAACACTATCAAACTTTGTGCCTGGTCTATAAATACGGGCTACCGCCGCAACCATCGTTTTGCGAATGACTGCTTTTGTATAGGAATTATCTGTAGCACCGAAATAATCAATGAGCAGATTCTCTACTCGACTAATACCATCCCATTTTGGCAGGGAGTCTAGGTACTCCTTAACAGGATGGTATGCTCGTTCTGATGCTACCGCTACCACAGCATCCTTGGTCTTGGTAGGAGAATAGACCCCGTATTTGCTGCTTAAGTACACCTTAAGAAGTGCGTTATCCGAATCATTCCAACCCGCCTTAATCTGGTCCCAAGGCAGACCACCTTTGGCATCAATACCATCACGATGGCAGTTGAAAGCGATATGCTGTAAATCTTCATCATGCCGAATAATCAGAACGATGTTATCCAGTGTGTCTTTTATCCGACCTTGCTTATCTAGTTCCAAACCTGTCTGCCAATCCTCAGCACTAAACTCCTCTTCAGCCTGAGCCTGCCTTTCCTTTGCAAACTCAGCTTTTACCGCTTCATCTTTTATAGCAAACTCGCACATTGCCACAAAAGACGGCATCCTGCCAGGAGCCGTAGTAGTGGAAGCTCTATCATCTAAAGAGCCGAATTTATGAATACGAACAAGGTCAAAAGCATTGAGGAGCAGACCGCTTGCTGGGTCGGTGGCATGATGGCTGTATGCGAATTTATCATCATAGATAATCACACCAGCACTACTATCAGCGGGAATATAATCGTATCGTCCTTCCATAGCAGAAGGGGTATAAACTGCGCCTAAAAATTTATCAATTGCTTCACAAATGGAGTAGGCACGACAGAATGTTCCTACCACACCCTCCTTTAAAAGCGGATCGGCTTGTTCTTTCAGACTGCGATTAATAACTTCAGACTGTCTGCTTGATACGGGCCAAGTTGATGTATCGTGCCAGTTTTCATATTTTGCAAGGTAAATATCCGGGTCAAGTAATGCTCCATCCTGCTCTTCGTAGACAAATTCACCATTAGAGGAAGTGGATGGCCAATACATAAGGCGATGAGCTTCATATGTCGTATCATCGAAAAGGTCAATACCGATTTCTTTTGCCACCATACGTCCAACGGCTGCATATTCTTCTTCACTGATCTCACGAGCAAGAGGAACGATAAGTCTGAGTCTCGGATTTTCCGGTGTGTGCTTATGAGTGGAGTAAACGCAACATTTGAAATCGAAAAGTATTGAGATTTGTTCCCAAATATCTGGTCTACCGTAATCCATATCAAGGGTAAGCAAAGAGCGACATAGAACATTGCCCTTCTTTCGCCTTCCTTCTTTTAAATGTCCTCCGACAAAGCCGCCCACATCCTTGATATCATCTTGCTGCCCTTTTTTAAGTTTCCGATATTCTTCTACTGTTTCCGTAGTGCGTTGCGTCGTCTTTACACGGGAGCAAAAATCCTCCCAGGAGATATCTTTGTTTTTCCATTTCCTATCCATCCGGCTATTGCCTACTGCAATTTTCATAAGCTTTCAACCTCCTCATGCTCCGGACTAAAATATCTGACCGTTTGTCTGCGTTTCTTGGCTACTTCAATTTCCCTCGCCATACCAGTTGAGATGGTATTGCCCAGCACCCACACCTCGGAGCATTTGCCCATAAGCACGATGTCCATAAATATGGCAAGCTCCCGTTCTTCGGGATTTTCATCATCCATAAACTGAGGAAACATAAGATGGGGAGCAATCGGGATAGAGTTTTGGTCTAGAGCAAACCTGCAAAAACTGCGAGCCTTTTTAATGTTTCCTTCTACATCACCGGAATAGGGAGAACAGATATATACAAGCGGCTTAAAGGCAGATTTTTTCTCTGCCTTTTCCTTTTTCATTATGTTGGTCAGTGCTTCATGGGGAGTTGGGTCATGGTATCCTTCGTGATTGAATTTGTTAATTCCCATTACACACCTCCATTTCTATCTGAGGCAAAATACCGTCTGCCTTCATCAGTTCGTAAATGAAGAGTCTGCCTTTTTGTGTCCAATATGTATGGACCTTTGTATGCTGTTGCCCGTTACTGCCAAGGTAGCTATGAGTCTTAGTGCTGGTGTAACCTTTTTCCGCATACTTCTGATATAAAAGCCAAATGCCACCTTGTTTAAATTGGATGCCCTTTTTATTAAGATAGCGGTTCATCCAAATAGCTGACTTACCGTAATCTTTGGCGATTGCTGATGTGGAAATGAGGTCTTTGCAACTTAAAACCACATCGTAATAAGACACTTTCGGTTTCATTTCTGCAATTTGCTGATTCTGAACAGCAACCGTACCTTCAAGCACTTTATTTTGTTTCCTTACTTGAGTTAGCTGTTGATTGGCAATCTGAAGTGCTCTTGCCATGATTGCCTCTGGTGAATTCCATCTTCTTTCTATTTCAAGAAAGTATTGGCGACACTCTTTCCCTTTTGGAGTACGCTGTATCATGCATAGCTCTTTTGCCATGTCAATTGTTAACTGATGGTCTATGCTTGGTCTGCCTCCAGTACTTTCGCTCAAAAATGAGCTAAAGTCTGACCCTTCCTCAAATCCGTACTCACACATTCTTGGAAACCAGTCTTTATAAGCGGTCTTTACTTCCAAGGCTTCATGTAGATCACGACCGAGTACGGTTGGTCGTTGATTTTCATAGTTAATTCTAATTAATTCGTCCATACGAATTACCTCCTGTAATATAGTCAGAGAGGAAACCCCTCTACCTAATAGCCACAGGAGGTAATGATTGTTGAGGATTTTGAAAAAATTTATTTAATCTTTTTGATAAAACTGACACTCATAGCCATCAGCATCAAGTAACAGACCATTTGCCCATCTTGGTGTCCTTGCCATCTGTTCACAGATAGCAGAAAGTGACATACCCATTTCCGCCTCGATGATAATTTCATCGTGTACATGAGCCACAATGGAACAATGCTTTAATGTCTGCATGGCATGACACAAAATGTCACGACTGATTGCCTGAACAATATTCTCTACAAATTTTGGGCCGTAGCTTTCGATTCTTTCCCATTTCTTCGTTCCACCGACACCTTCATAAGTAACCGCTTCACCGCCAAACATATTCTCTCCCATACGAGGTTTTACATAGGCAAGCCGTCTGCCAGAAGGAAGAACAATAAAGAGCATCCCGCTTTGATATATAAATTTAATGCCGTGTGTCTCTGTGGGATTCTTTTGCTTAACACAAGTTTTTACTGCACGGTCAACATTCCACCAGAGTTTTGTGATATTGGGATTGGACTGTCTCCAAGCTGTTACAAGGGGTTGTAGTTCCTCTTCTTCAATTCCCATCTCCAAAGCACCCATTGATTTTAAGGCTCCCACAGAGCCTCCGTAACCGAGAGCAAGTTCAGCAATTTTTCCTTTCTGACGAAGATGCCCATTCACACCATGCTTTTCAACAGGTACATTAAACATCTGAGAGGCACTGGCGCAGTAAATGTCACCGCCATTTTGAAAAACTTCTATTCTCCATTTTTCGCCTGCAAGCCAGGCAATGACGCGAGCCTCAATCGCTGAAAAATCCGCAACAATAAACTTCATACCCTCTCTCGGTATAAAAGCAGTACGGATAAGTTCTGATAGTACCTCTGGGATAGAATCATAGAGTAAATTAAGAGCATCAAAGTTTCCGCTTCGAACTAAAGCACGAGCCTGTTCCAAATCAGACATATGGTTTTGGGGGAGATTTTGCAGTTGAATCAGCCTACCAGAGAATCTGCCAGTTCTATTGGCTCCGTAAAATTGAAACATTCCTCTTGCACGACCGTCACTACAAACCGCATTCTCCATTGCCGTGTATTTTTTCACCGATGATTTCGCAAGTTGCTGACGAAGTTCCAAAACAGTTCCTAGTGGTTCAGGTGCTGTCTTTAACATCTCAGCAACAGCTTTTTTACCAAGGGAATCTGTTTCTAACCCATTATCAGCAAGCCAATCTTTCATTTGTTGCACAGAGTTTGGATTCTCTAAATTGGTTATATCCTGCATTAAAGCCATTAGCTTTTCACGGGAATGTTCATCCATCTCGACAGCCTGTTTTACGAAAGTCATGTCAATGGCAATGCCGCGATCATTGATTTTCTGGTCAAGACGATACTCCTCCCAGATGTTCTCTGGTACTGGAAACTTGGATAATCTCTGCTGTATTGACATCTCGGCTTCCACATCACGAAGGTTATATGCCTTAAACCGCTCCCATTTTTCCACGTCATGTTCCGGCAGATTACGAACTCGCCCGCCATTTGACTTAGTAGGGGAACAAGGTGTACAGAAATATTTAATAAGGTCTTTTCCCTCTGTCAATTTTTGCTTTTCTAAACCTAAAACTGCACCGACCCCTTCCAGAGATAGCGGAAGTCCCATATATGCCGACCAGATCATGGAGCATTTCCATGATGCAGGGTCAAGATATCCTTTGAGATTTAGCCATTTTGATAGACACACACGCTCAAACATTGCATTGAAAGCCCACTTAGTAACAGAATCATCCATAAGTGCGTTTATAATTTCATCTGGAATTTCCTCCCCACAGGCAAGATCAACAACCTGTACTTCGCCACCATCCACCGAATAGCCAAATAGTAGAATTTCAAAATCATCACTCTCGGCATAACGGTAAACTCCAGATTTCTGAAGATTGGCACTACTAAAAGTTTCAATATCAATAGAAATAGAATTCATGTATAACCGCCCTTTCCAATGCAAACGAGGTGGCAGAAGAACAACCTCCACCACCTCGTCTGTATTTATTCTTTATGCTAGAAAATCATCATCTTCAATAGTTGTGAAATCATCAGCGGCATTGGTTCTTCCGCCTAAAGGCTCTCCATCTCTTATCTTCTGGATGTTGCCAAGACCACATGCTACCCCCTTATTGCCATTAGAGTTAAAAGCATAGAAATTTAGGGATACTCTTGCATAACAACCGCTGTAAACCTCGTTGCGATCCAAGATAGGTCTAACTGCTTTATCTACTATTTGAGGTGGAGTCTTGCTGTTGGCATTTACAAAGTAATGCCCTTTGTAAGCCTCATCATCACGTTCTACGTCACCATCTCGAAGTGGCAGTTTGATAGCAGCCTTATTCGGCTTTTTACCACCAAACTTTGCAATGCCCTCCTCAATGGCTGCATCTACTGCTGCATTGATAGCATTGATGGTTTCCTTATCTGTTTTGGGAATCAATACGGATACGCTGTACTTTTCCGCTCCGCCATTGATAGATACGGGCTCCCAGCCGTGAAAGTAGCTAAGACGTGTGTTGACGCTTGTAACAACCTTAGTTCTGTTTTGATTATTCATATTCCAATTCCTCCGTTATTTCGTTAAATTCGTTTTTTACGTTTGATATATTCATAGCTGGCCGCTTATCCGAAAGTGGAACCAGCGTTGGTTTGCCCAGTGGTTTATGTATGAGACCACCGAGAATTTGCTCAAATTTCTTTTTGCCCATCAGCTTCTGCATTTCCGTAAGGGTAATGAGACTCTGACGATAGATATCCTTATAGCCGTTTGCCTTGGCTGCTTCAGCCACAGCCTCTTCGTCCTTATATTTGCGGACGGATCTACCCTCAACTACCTTAAAACCGTGCCACTCTTTGCCGTGATTAACGGCTGCATCCGTGGCATAAGCGATGATTTCATTTGCCCACTTTGTAAGGTCGGACAATTTAGAAAGAACTTCCTCAATTTCAGAGTCCGTAAGCAGGGGTGGCAGTTTAAATTCCATCTGTGCTAATTTCAGCTTTTCTTCTGCTCTTGCACGGCATTTGACAGCCGCTCGACAGAAAGTACACCATTCACCTGGAAGATAGTCACCTTCGCCTTCATAGGCCTTCTTCGCCTTTGGCTTCAGTTCATTTTCTGCCCAGTCTTTTAATTCCTTTACCGGGATTGTCCATGTGCTGACATTTTCCCTGCGGGGTTGGAAGATGGTCATGGAAACCTCCTCGATATCGTACAAGCTATCGTAGATTTCTAAAGCACCAAGGGCATACAATTTCATCTGCGGGTTTTCCACTGCATCTACTAACACACCCATGCCATACTTAAAATCGATAATATGAAGCTTTTTATCGCCAATAATGATGCAATCACCAGTTCCGAACCCCTGGGGTACATAGCAAGAAAAATCAAGACGTTGTTCAATAAGTATTAACGGGTCCGTACAGCTTTGCCTTGCCAGTTCCAGCTGCTCCATTACAAATTCCACATAGGCATCGCTGTGTTCTTCCATTTCATCAGAGTTATACACCGAGACTGGCCGTTTACTTCTCATGTGAAGTGCTTTTTTAAGTTTATGTTCACAGAGAGCATGGGCGGCGGTACCTTCAGCGGCTGCATTGGATTCACTATTTTCAAATTCCAGTTCCAATCTTGCAGAAGGAAGGCAATTAAGCCACCTATGGGACCCCGATGCGGAAAGTACTGCGTGATCACTCATTACCTAGTACCTCCGCATCTTTCAACATATCTGCATAATGTTTCGGGTCAACTTCGCTTAATTTGGAGCCGCCGTATTTTTGGATGATTTCCCTCACTTGGGCAGTAAGACCGACTTGACTCTTTTCAGCGAGTTTTGCCCTGACTTTCTCCAGAGTGATCTCCTTTTTCTTTGGCGTAGGTTCTTTTACAGGTGTAGTCGGTTCTTTTGCTTCGACAGATTCATTGCCCGCCATTGCATCAGCAACCGCTTGTATGCTGTCTGCCAAAGAGCGCATATCAGAAACCACATCAAGAAGTAGTTTGATTTTGCTCATGGTTTAATCCTCCCTCCTTAATCTCACTAATGGCGAGTTCTTGTACGGTGTCACCCGGAACAAGGATAGTCAGTTTCTGCTTATCACCAAGTAAGAAACGAAGGAAACGCTCCCTTATGGTGACATTACGACAGGAAACAATCCCGCCAGTCTGTGGAGTTTTTGAAACACTGATTTTCAAGTTGTGTTTCATTTTCTTCACCTCTTTCCGAGAGCGTTTATGTACTGCCCTCTATCTATTAGCCGTGGCAAGAGGGGAAAGTTGAGGATTCAGGAAAAACTTTTTTGAAATTCTTCTTGGCTGTATCTATACGGTGTGAAATGGCGCTTTTACTAACACCCTCACGCTCTGCATACTCTGTTACAGAAACACCATCTAGGAATATAGCAATCAGTAACTCTGCTTGTTTTTCCTTGAGGGTCTTGCGGATAATTTCACAGAGGTATTCATATTCTTCTTGTTTCTCTCGAGTCACTTCATCGGTGTTATCAGGATATAACTCAATCGTATTTTCCTTTATGTTTTTACCCTCATTATCGTCAGTGGCTTTTGTGTAGCCCCTTTTTCCATTAAGCTTCTTAGGCGGGGTAGTAGTAGCTGAATGACGATCAAGTTTATGCCAGTTATTGTACTCTGGCTTGTTGAAACGCTCGTCCATAATTTCCTGTGGCGACCGTCGACTCACCGTTTCCTTATCTTCGGCACAGGATAGCCTGTCCTCATAGTCCATATCAATCATTAAGGTAAAGTCCTCGTCTGGTACCTCCAAATAGGTAGGTTTGTTGTCGTACATAATTCTAATTTTCATTTTGCATCCTTTCCGCCGGACTGCATTGGCGGCAAAGGATACAAAAATAGGTCTGTGCCTCGAAGTACACAGACCCTTTGTCCTGAAAATGAGCGCAACAAGGTAAGGTACTTCTATTGCAACGTATAACAATCCATAACGGACTGAAACGTAGCAATATGTATCCTTTGCCCTTATTGCAAATCAGGCATTTGATATTTTTTTGTAGACGAGGAATGGTCTAATTCTTGCTAACTACGAAGGACCTTTCCTTCGTCTATCATTATTGTAAGAGAGAATTGGACAGCCTTGGCGGACACCTCATGCCCGTTAATTTCAGGCTCAAAATTACGCTTTTCCCCACAAAAACGCCTAAAAACAACAATAAAAAAAGCCATACATAAACCCTTAAAAGGATTCATGTATGGCTCACATATTTTGCAACTAAAAAACGGACATTACGTGTCCGCTTTTTCAAAATATATTAAATTTTATAATGGATCTGCGCCATGTTCTTGTAAAAATGCTCTAATCTCATCCATCGATTTTGGATATAGGTGAGTCAATGCAAAATCATACCAAATGTGACTATTGTTATTGAAGTTCAACGAAAATGGAGAATTGCTAATTATATGGTTACTAATTTTAGGTGGCAGATGAAGTCCAAGGCAAATTAAAACTATGGAATTAATAGAGCCTGGTTCTTCACCATTAACTATTCTTCTTATGGTACGCTCATTGACCATTATTTCCTCTGCTAATTCGTTATAAGTTACATTTCTCCACTTACGAACTATTTTAAGAGAGCTGGTATAACTATTTGGCAATTCATTATAGATTCGCATTTCTTCCGCTATTGTTTCGGCTAGTAATTGGGCCTTCTTTTCTGGAGCCGCATACTCAAAACCATTACAAAATTTTATATCAAAATCAATATTCGATGTTTTATCACGGTTGAGGAAACATTCGGTATAGTATCTTTCCTTACATCCAGATTTAACTGATAACTCGAAAACCAAGCAACACTCTTCCATATGGGTTCGTGCATAGTCGGTAAGTACAGTCTGTCCAAATATATCCCGTGTTATATATTTTGGATGGTTTAAGACAAAGTGGGAATCTACATATATATAACTTCCGTCCCTAACTAAAGCGGCCATTTCTGGATTGGTAATGCTTTGGATGGCAGCATCCTCTGCGCTTATAGAAAAGGTCTGATTTCTTTCAAGCGCACCCTTCTTAAATCTGTGAGGCTTGACGTAGCGACCATCTATGTAAGTAAAGGTTCCGATTGCTTCCTCATATCCAGCATCAATCATTCGAATTTTAGCTGCTGTCCGAGATACGCTGAAGAACGTTGCTAAGGCGTCAATAACTGGCTCCATTACATCTATAAGTTCAGATGTTCCCATTTCTGAACGGAATTGCTTAATAAATTTAAATGCTTGGGTTTTAAACATGGCAAGTGGCATTTGTATCTTTGGAGCGAGAGCATTCGCCTGCCATTCCATCCAGTCAGTTGCATCTCTGGTATTGTCTTTTATACCCCCGACTACCTGACACTTGATTCGTGTGACACTGCTGTTATATAGCCGCTCCAATTCAAATGCTTTTCTATGTTGATCCCAATGAACACACTCATGCACAATAGTATTATTGACTGATCCCAAGTTACGAAGAAAGTAAGCTTTTGGGTCCACAATTATTGTACGGGCATTCACACGGGTTTGTACCATTTCATCGATGTCTTCATCATAAAATTCTGCATCACAGTCGTGAAAGTATATCTGCCCAAAAACAGAGAAATCCTTTGTAATCTCTCTCATTTCTACTGTAAGGCCCATTTTTTCTGCCAACACCTGTGGCTCAACTGCCATTGGGGTTTTTAATGCTTCAGGGTGATGTCTTCTAAGGAAGTCTGTGGCAACAGATTCTAATTGTTCCTTATGAATGATAGGGACAAGGGAGTCTGACATAGGTTTTGGCTGCCTATTTTTGCTAGTATACTCAGTTATACTAGAGATTGAAAAATCATCCAAATTGCAACCCAAATCACCTGAGCATTCTAGCATAAACCATTGCCGGCAATTTTCTGATTCATCATAACGATGATTTGATTCACGGACTTCGAATTCAGCTTCAACAGCAACATCAAATTCTATTTTCATGTCCGGTAAGTCATTAACTGACACAAACTTAACTTCTACATCTGACAATTCTATGCCGCCAATGTTTCGAACCCTGTATAACCGTAAGTCTAAATCTTCACAACTATCCGTTGCATAGGTTTGTATGGCAGAAAATATCTCATTATAGAATCTATCAGCCACGTAATCTTTAAAAGAACGATTACCCGCCAAGCCACTCCCTCCTCACCCATATGAAATTAATATCTTTAAGGATTTTTACTATTCAAACATTAGTTCATAGGTAAATTATAACATGTATTTTGATTGCCTCAACATTTATTTTACGTTTGCGAATTTTAATTGTTGCTTCGCTAACTTTGTGATAAACTTTATTTATTAACTTAGGCTAGGTACTAAGGCGAGGTGATATTATGTCCATAAGTTATAAAAAACTGTGGAAACTTCTTATTGATAGAGACATGAAAAAAAAGGACTTAAGAGAAGCAGCTGGTATTAGTACAGCTTCAATGGCTAAGCTTGGAAAAAATGAAAATGTTAATACTGACATTTTAATAAAAGTATGTAAGGCGCTTAACTGCGATATTTCAGATATTATGGAGATTGAAAAAACTACAGAAACCCCACCAAAAACAAAGGAGTGAGCTAATGAAACTGTTATATTCAAATATCCTACCCCTTGGAACATCAGAGGGCCAACAAACAATTATAGATTGTTTTAACGAGCAGATTGCAAAATCAGACCGTGTTGAAATCGCGGTTGGATATATATCTCGTGCTGCCTTGGAAGAACTCGACAATCTGGTCGAAGAGCATAATATATCAAGTATATGCCTTACCATTGGAATGTACTTCATCGAAGGAATGCCAGAAGGATCATATAATACTGCTTTAGAAATCAACAAGAAATGGATAGAGACTGGTATAGGTGAAATTAAGATCGTAAAAGCATTCAAATATCATGGAAAAGTATACTGCTTTTATAAAGATGAGCAACCTTTTTCTGCTATAATTGGTTCCGCAAACTTAGGTGTAATCAAATTAGATGCTAATAACCGTAGGCAGTATGAAATCTCATCGATTACTGATGATGCTACTGAATGTAAAGAAATCGCAGAATTTTTAGAGAAGTTAAAGGCTCAGAACTGCTCTGATAATATTGCTAACATAACAGGAATGCCAATAATCAGAGAAGTTAACACATCACTTAGTGGCATTGATATGGTAACACAGATTCCCCAAACTGGTGTACAGCTTTATGAACAGCATAAAACAGATGTTTCTTTTGTACTGCCATTAAAAGTTCCTGCTTACGATGAGCGGCATATGGATGATGGTAAGCATTTCACAAAGTCAAATATAAATGTTAGCTATGCCGCACCACGAAGTAAAAGGAAATCCCGTGATTGGTACGAAACTCAATTGACTGTTAGCAAAGCGATAACTCGTTCAGAAGGTTACCCTGAAAAAAACAAGCCTTTTTTTGTTGTAACCGATGATGGCTATTGGTTTAAAGCTCATACCACAAGCGATGGCAATAAACAATTCAGTGCTGTTGGCGATGAACTCATTCTTGGTCGTTGGATTAAAGGTAGACTTGCAGCAGCAGGTTTAGTAACACCAGTTAATGACACCCAAGCTGATACTGATCGTAAGGGAATGATTACGAAAGAAATGTTACAAGCATACGGTTGCGATAGCCTTGTACTTTCAAAAACAGATCAGAAAGCATTGGACGAAGATGGCACCGAGCTTGATGTGTGGGTTTTATCGTTTGAAACAATTACTAACGAATGAGAGGTGTATCAATGCAATATTTAAAAACATATCTGCAAAAAATAAAAGATCGAGGTAATGAAAAATTAGCTGAGTCCATTTCCAAAACGGCTGAAGATATTGGTAATCAACATATTCGCAATTTTTCATTTATAAGTCATGAGATTGGCTTGTTGTTTGGTAATGTGCAATCTGGAAAAACCGGTCAAATGTTTGGCGTTATGTGCAAAGCTGCAGATTTAGGATTTCCTGCATTCATCTTACTCACAACAGACAATGTTGTCTTGCAACAACAAACCTTAGATCGAGTTAGAGACGACTTAGACGGTTTCTGTATTTGTGGCGAAAACGACTCAGGCTTATTTATTGAAAATAGCCTTGTTAAGCCAGCCATTGTCGTTCTAAAGAAAAATGCAAGAGTACTAAGATTGTGGGCAAATGTATTTAATTCTACAGGCTTTATGAAGGGCAATCCTCTATTCATCGTTGATGATGAGGCAGATGCCGCTTCCTTAAATACTCTAATAAACCGTAATAGTCAGTCATCAATTAATAGATATCTGGATTCTATAAAAAATGGAGCATCAAGTAGCTTATACCTACAGGTTACAGGTACGCCTCAAGCAATCTTATTACAGACCCTTGCGTCTGGTTGGCATCCATATTTTACATACTACTTCCATCCAGGGGATGGCTATTTAGGTGGAGACTTTTTCTTTCCAACAAGCAGTAAACCTGAATGCATTGATTTTCTTGAAACAATCAAACGACCGACACGAAGTGTTGTTATGCGCCACCTTGCTGTATCTGCTCAGATTTTGGCATCAAAAGGAAAAGTGTCAAATTGCCTTCTACATCCGAGTGTACGACAAAATGTCCACCAGCGTTTTGCTGACGATGTCGCAAAGGAACTAGATTGGTGTATGGAGCATATCAATACCGAATTCATCACAGAATTACAAACCCACTATGATTCTTTAGAACCCAACAAAAGTGAGAAACTTTCTTTTGAAGTTATCTATAAAACTATCAAGGACTTATTGGAAAAAAAAGGTATAAAAATTCTTGTTATGAATGGAAAAACAGATGTTGAGAGTCCAGATTATGCAACAGGCTGTAATTTTATCGTAGGCGGAAACACTCTAGGCCGAGGCGTAACTTTTCCAGGGCTACAGACAATTTATTATACAAGAACCAGCAAAAAGCCCCAGGCTGATACTATGTGGCAACATAGTAGGATGTTTGGTTATGACAGAGACTCTGGCATGATGAAGATATTTATAGATGAACAACTCTATAAATTATTTGCGGACATTAACGCTACTAATAATGCCATTATCGCACAAGTAGAGCAAGGAATTGAAAACATAAAAATTTATTATCCAGTTGGATTGAATCCAACTCGAAGGAATGTAATTGATAATAAACGAGTTAATATCCTTTCAGGGGGAACGAACTATTATCCGTTCTATCCAGATAATAACACCATAGATGATATATCAAAACTATTGGAGCCTTTCTCCAATGATGATCCTTATTACCAGGTAAATTTGAGGTTAATTAAGAAAATATTATCTCACATTATTGCCAGCCCGGATTTCAAGTTAGATGCATTCCTTTCTGTCATTGATACACTTCTTTCAGAACAACCAGCTGGACAGGGTATTTTGATTGTCAGAAGAGGAAGAGATGTTGCACAAGGGACAGGAGCCTTGTTGTCTCCGAACGACTGGAAACTAGGTGGCACTTTCCATGACAAAGTAGTTCTGACCATGTATCAAGTGACTGGTACTAAGGGATGGGGTGGAAAAGCAATCTGGGTGCCAAATATTAAACTTCCTCACGATACCATGTATTATGATGTGTCTGAAGAAACTATAGAAGAAGCATAGGAGGGCAAGAATGGATGTTAACCAACAACATAGCAAAAAGAATTTTATTTGCCCCTCCACTCCAAGGAGCGGACACTTTATTGATATTAAGCGGATATGCTACCCCTAATATGGCATCATGGCTTATTAAGAGTTTTCAAGAGCAAAATATGCACCCTGTAAATATTTCACTACTTATAGGAATGGTTCCTTACGATGGGTTAAGTGTACCTATACATGAGGGCTTTATGGAACTCCATGGCAAAACTTACCCAAATGCAGTGGATAGCTTTTCATGTAGTTATGTTTGCGAAAACCCTCCGGTTCACGCAAATTTATACATTTGGCTAAAGGGAGAATCACCAGTACAGGCCTATACAGGTTCTGCTGATTTTGTGCAGAATGCATTTATTCAATCCAGAAAAGAAATAGTAGTATGCTGTGATCCAGAAGAAGCTTATAAGTTTTATGAAGAAGTTGAAGCAAACTCAATTTATTTTAACCATGCTGAGGTCGAAGACCATATCGTTCTCCGTCCAACACATCAAATTCTTGATGCTGAAAACAAGCCTCTAACCACTTTGGCTGGCGAGGGTATTACTTCTACAACTCTATCGCTTCTCACAACCAAGGGTGAAGTTGGAGAAAAGTCTGGATTAAATTGGGGACAACGAAAGGGCAGAAATAAAAACGAAGCTTATATACATCTTCCTGCAAAAATTGCAAGAAGTGGTTTCTTCCCGTTAGGTAAACAGCATTTTACTGTCATTACAGACGACGGGCATACTCTGCTCCTAAGAGTTGAGCAACAAAACGATAAGGCAATTACAACACCTCTTAGCAATGCTCAGCTCGGAGAATACTTCCGAAACCGTTTAGGTCTTGGAAATGGTGCGTTCGTAACAAAACAAGATTTACTAAACTACGGAAGAACAGATGTTACCTTTTACAAAATCGACGATGAACAGTACTTTATGGACTTCCATGTATAAAAACAAAGCAGTTACTTTGCTTTTGCTACAAAGTAACTGCTTTTTCATTCTTTAATACTTGGGTCTACACTCTCATATTCAATTCCTGCAAAACACTTCAAAATTGCCTCAAAAATGATTTTTGCACCCTGACAAGGTACTGCCATTCCTATTTGTTTACGTACACTCTCTTTACTTCCTATAAATCTATAAGTATCAGGGAATGTCTGTAATCTTGCCCGCTCTCTGTTAGTCAATGCTCGTGGTTCTTCCCAATGGTAGATATGTGTTCCTCCACCACCGCTTCCCGTAACCGTATAGGAAGGCTTAGTTGGATCGAGCCTCTTATATATTTGGCTTATTTTTGCTCCTCTAATATTAAGTCGCAAATCTTCTGGAAGGTCTGCCGTAAATGCATTTTGTCCAGGTAGAATATGCTGCAACCTTCTAACAACAGTTTCGGATTGTCTTGTCAATTCATTATTATATGCATCCTCTGGAATAGGGGGATTTTCTATTGCATTTTTGCAAGTATTATCGATTCCGACATAAGGCGCTGTTGATGGGACTTTAAATTCAACATCGATGTCATCCCGTATGCCAACGATAATCAAACGGTGCCTCGCTTGAGGGACTCCGTATTCCTCAAACTTGTAGAGATGGGGTGTAATTGTATAGCCAGCTTCCCTTAGTTCCTTGAGAATCTTAGTGAAGGCTTTCCCATCATTTGCATTTCTAAGTCCTCCAACGTTTTCTGCTAAAAACCACTTGGGTTTAAACAGTTTTAGAGCTTTGACACCATACGAATACAAGGGTCCGAATACCCCGTCCATACCTTTTTGCTCACCAACAACACTATAGTCATTGCACGGGAAACCAAATGCCAATGCATCAATCGGGGCTAGTTTAGACATATCGAATTTGCGAATATCCGCATGGTAAACAGTATTAGGGGTATCAGGACAGATATTTAATCTATATGTTTCACAGGTATCTGCGTCATAGTCATTTGCCCACTGATGTACAATCGCAAAGTTTGGATCTTCAATACTAGCATTCATTGCACCCCAAGCGATCCCACCTGGGCCACAAAATAGTTCACCTAATCTAAATATCATAATATCACTCTCCCTCCTTTGAAATACCAATTTTATTAGCGTTCCGCATAGTCAAAAAATCTATGAACAATTGCACCATTGCTACCCCGTCATCATCTAAGTTTTCTAAACCATGAATCTGGCAATTGGGATGCATATCATTTTCTGATATATAACCTGCGGCTAACAATATTTCAAACGGGTGAAAATTTAAAGCACGTGCGATTTCACATAAT
Organism: Clostridium oryzae; assembly: GCF_002029235.1. Taxonomy (GTDB): domain Bacteria; phylum Bacillota; class Clostridia; order Clostridiales; family Clostridiaceae; genus Clostridium_AE; species Clostridium_AE oryzae. The sequence goes on along the minus strand of NZ_MZGV01000001.1, from coordinate 198,119 downwards.
GTTGCCCAATTAGGGTTTTTTCTAGTTCCGTTCTCAATTTTCATTATTTCACTGTCGCTTGAGCCACAAGCAGTTGCTAACTTTTTAAGAGAAAGCCCCATGGCTTCTCGACGACTTTTAATCATTTGTCCTACCTCAGGCATGCTCTCACCTCTGCATCATCATATCACTTTCGCTGCCTTTTGTCAAGAACATCTTACTTATACGCTGCTCAAAAGCAGCGATTTCGCGATTTTCAATTAATCGTACATTTCTTCTCCTATACCCAAGTCACATCTATTCTATCTCCTCAACCCTATGAAGTTATCTAATCTGTCAACTCAACCCCATGCACTTTATTACAGTCGACCTGTTTCCTCAATAAACAAAAACAAGGATTTTCAAGATTAAAAGGCACTGCCAGACATCGGGCAGAAAACCCTCCAACCTTGGAAATCCTTTATTTATCCGTACTTTGAATAGACCTTATTTCTACACCCTTGACATCAAGACAACACACTCAACGTGCCCCGTCCACGGAAACATATCCACCGGCTGCACTTCCTTAGTCTTATATCCCTTCTCCTCCAACAGCTGCAAATCCCTTGCTAGAGTAGCTGGATTACAAGAAACATAAACAATCTTCTTGGGAGCCATATCGGAAATAGCCATAAGCAGTGAAGCTTCGCAACCTTTCCTAGGAGGGTCTACAACCACAACATCTGCCTTGATTCCCTTTTTAATCATATCGGGAATTACAACTTCTGACTCACCAACAAAGAATTCAACATTATCCACTCCATTGAGTCTAGCATTCTCTTTTGCATTTTCTATAGCCTCTGGTATTATCTCTACACCATAAACCTTCTGAGCCTTCTGAGAAAGAAACAAGGTAATTGTTCCAGTACCGCAGTAAGCATCAAATACTATCTCATTTCCAGTCATTCCTGCATACTCAAGTGCCTTACCATAAAGCACCTCTGTCTGAACAGGATTTACCTGAAAGAAAGACACGGGTGATATGTTAAATTTGAATTTTCCTATATAATCCGTTATGTTGTCACTACCCCATAAAGTTTTATTCTCAAGCCCAAGTATTACGTTCGTCTTCTGCGAATTGATATTCTGAATTATGCTCTTTATACCCTCTATATTTTCAGCAAGCAGTGTTATAAGTTCCTGCTTGCAGGGAAGTTTTTTACCATTAGTCACAAGCACCACCATAACCTCACCGGTTTTAAAGCCTTTTCTGACCATAACATGTCTGAGTACACCTGTACGCTTCTTTTCATCATAGGCAGCAATCTTAAATTCCTTCATCCATAACTTTGTAACCTGGATAACTTTATCAGCAATTTCATCCTGAATATAACATTTATTTATATCCACTATTTCATGGGATCTTGCCGCATAAAAACCTACCAGATTCTGTCCATTAAGATTCCCCACTGGCAGCTGAACTTTATTCCTGTACCTATAAGGATTTTCCATGCCAATAGCATCATGAATAACAGCTCCACTAACCTTGCCTATGCGTTCCACACAGTCACGTACCCTATCAGTTTTAAACCTTAGCTGCTCTTTATAGTCCATATGCTGAAGGCCGCAGCCTCCGCAGCGTTTATATATTGGACAAACCGGCTCAATTCTGCTTGGAGATTTTTCAACTATCTCTAAAAGCTTTCCAAAGCCATGGCTCTTGTTCAATCTGACTATTTTAACCTTTACCTTCTCGCCCTTTAGTGCTCCTTCAACAAATATAGGAAAGCCATCAGGTTTTGCTACTCCCTCACCTTCATATCCTTCTGAAACTATATCTAAAATTAACTCCTGATTTTTTTCTAAATTCATATTAATTAATCCTCTTTCTTCATAGCATAAGTAGACTATCTTCATGCAAATTATATCCTAAAAGCTTTGGATGCACAAGAAATTCTATACCTCCAAACTGTTTCATTTACTATAAATATCTGCATATGTATATATTTTTCTAATTATCCATAAATCATACTAACTCTTGTTCAATAGAAAATCGCCCATAAAAATTTTATCGGCGATTTTCAAATTCTAAATTAACTTTTATTTATTTGATCTTCTTTCTGCTAAATCTCTTGAAATCTGAGGATAAATCTTATCAATGTTAGCAAACAACAAAATGACCAAACCTATTGCAAATAATGCCAACGGAACTGCTGTGAACACTAATTTGATAGCGTTTACAGTTTCTACTGCCTGAGCCTTAAGAGTACCGTTATAATTACCCCATGCAAGTCCCCATCCAACGATAGCAGCACCAAGTCCTGCACCAACTTTCATTCCAAAGCTCGTAGCCGAATAAGTAAGAGCATCAATACGTTCTCCTGTCTTCCATTCACCATAATCTATAACATCAACAACCATTGCGAATAATCCTGCCGTATGAGGAATACCTCCAATACCCAATAATACAAGTCCTGTAATCGTTCCTGGTAAGGAAGCAGGCATTACAAGCATAATAACAACGCCAAGCATTTCTAAAATGTAGCCAATCACAAGGCTCTTCCATTTTCCAAGTAACTTAGAAATCTGTGGATAGATAAGGTTACCAATCATCTTAGGTAAAATAAAGCATAATGTCAAAGTTCCCATTAATGCTACATTTCCTAGTACATCTCTAGCAAAGTAGATACGAATACCATTATTAATACCAAGTGCTGTATAGTTAATTACAAAAATAAGAGAAATTAAAACGAAGTATTTATTCATAAATAATATTTTGAAGGAATGCGCAATTGATACTTTTTCTTTGTCTTTGTCGTTTTGTTCTTCTTTTACTTCAACAAAATTACGCTCTTTAGTAAAGAAAAAAGTGATCAGTAACAGTATGACTGCAATAAGACCAAAAATAGTGGCCATTCCGGTCCAACCAAATTTGTGAACTAATTTCATGGTATTATAATTGATAATTAATACAACACCCATTGTGCAGAAGAATCTTATCGAACTCATAGTAACACGGTCCTTAGGGTCTGGAGCTTCCAGAGACAGTAACGTATTGTAGCCAAGGTTACAAGCAGTATAAATTACTGCCGCTACGATAGTATAGGAAATAGCAGCATATGCTATTTTAGCGCCACTACTAAACGACCCAGGTACGCTAAACAGCAATATAAGTCCAACTCCCATAGGTATAGCAGACCAGAGAATCCATGGTCTTGCTTTTCCCCAACGAGTATGTGTTCTGTCAATGATAACACCCATTCCTAAATCAGAAAATCCATCTACAATTCTTGACAGCAGCATGATAGTACCTATCACTGCTGCACTGATACCAACACTGTCTGTATAATACAATGTTAAGAAAGAGCCAATTGTTGTCCAGACAAAGTTACATCCTCCATCGCCGACTGCAAAGGCAAGTTTTTCATTAAATGATATCTTATTCTTCATTTTCTTTCCTCCTAAATTGTAATCGTTGTCTTTAGTAGATCCTTTACCGCACTACTTGTCCCAAGATACACTTCGTACTCCATATGTTCTACTTCAAACGCATTCTTATCTTCATTAAACCAAGCAAGTTCTGAAATAGGGCAAGATACAATGACCTGACGTTTTTCACTCTGCTGTAAATGTACTCTTTTAAAGCCTTTTAACGTTTTCACAGGTCTCTCAACCTTGGACTGTTCAAATCCTACATATAACTGCAGTACTTCACCCCCCTCGCGGTTTCCAGTATTTTTCAATTCACAACACGCATAAAGTACATCATCTGTAACCCATGCTTTTATCTTATCCGTGGTAAAAGATGTATAAGATAATCCAAATCCAAATGGAACTTCTGGTTCAATTCCCTCCTTTTCAAGTTTTCGATATCCATGAAAATACTCATAATACTGATGCTCTGCATCCCAATCTACCTGCGGTAAATCACTTTCCTTCTTTGGAATTACGAAAGGAAGTTTTCCACTTGGATTGACATCACCATAGATAATTTCTCCCAAGGCTGTTCCACCTTCCATTCCAGGATAGTAGGCCATTATTATAGCATTTACAGAATCCTTCCACTCATCTATCATAATGGTACTGCCACCAATTAAAACAGCTATGGAATTCTTATTTACAGGTCCTATACTTTTCAATAACTCCACATCGTCTTTGTGAAGACCCAGGCCAGTTCTACGATCTCCGCCAATTGCATCTGTATAAACATCTTCCTTATTCGGAGCTACAAACTCACCCTCGTCATTAAAATCATATCCTACAACAAAGACTACTGCACTGGCAGATTCCGCAAGTTTCCTGCAATGGTTCAGATCATCACCATCGTAGTAAATTACCTCTGTATCGGAAGATGCATTCATAATTCCCTGTAAAGGTGTAACTACATAGGGTGGAAAAACCTGGCTGGAACCTTTGTCACCGGTTGCTTCGCTCTGTGCTAATTTGCCAAAAACAACAATCTGATTTATTGTTTTCTTATCCAGTGGTAATACATGATCCTGATTTTTAATTAGAGTAATACCTTCTCTTGCAGACTGCAGCGCCAGCTGTATGTGGTCTTTGCAGCCGACCATGTCCATTTTTACTTTTTCCCTATCTTCTGTAAAAGCTAATATTGTTCGTATAATGCGGAGGGCTGCATCATCAATCTTACTTTCATCTACCAGACCTTCCTTTACTGCATTTACAAGATTTTCACCAAAGAATTTGGTTACGCACATCTCCATGTTCTGACCACCGTTTACTGCTTCTACCGTGTCCTTTACTCCCCACATAAAGTCACTCATGATAAATCCATCAAATCCCCATTCTTTTTTTAAAACCTGATTTAATAAATACCCATTGTGACCGCACATGGTTCCTTTATAGAGATTATAGGCACTCATAACAGATGCTGCTCCGGCATCAATGCACTTTTTAAAATGCGCTAGGAATATCTCTCTTTCTGTCCTTTTACTGCAATCAATATCTACCTTAAATCTTGCATTTTCCATTTGATTAAAGGCAAAATGCTTTAAGCAAGCTATAACTCCATGCTTTTGTACCCCTCGTACCAAAGCTGCACCCATCTCACCTAACTCAAATGAATCCTCTCCATAGGTTTCCTGACTTCTTCCCCAGCCTGGATTGTAAGGCAGGTTGATACATACCCCTGCAAAAAGATTTCCGCCAAATGCAAGTACTTCCTTGGCTATTGCCTCTCCTATCTCTTCCTCCAACTCTGTATCAAAAGCTGCACCTCTCAGCATAGAAACCGGAAAGCAGGTACTTTTCGCATTTCCACAGACAACTCCTCTCGGTCCATCGCAAAAAAGCATGGGAGGAACTCCTTTTTCCGGTATACCACCTGCGGGATACGGGAACTGGTTATAATGCTCTTTTGTCAATTTTCTTATGGCGCCGCGCACCTCTTCAAACTTCATCGTACCACTCATCAAAGATACCTTTTCTTCTAATGATAAAGTTTCCACAATGTGCTTTGCCTTATCAGTAAATAACAGCCTTTTATCTCTGTTGTATTTCATCATTTCTTGTCCTCCAATATTTTCAATAGAATTCGTTTTGCTTCACTTTGCTCAAAATCCAGGTATCCTTTTAATTTAGGACTTTCTTCCATATCTATTTTTTGTTGACGGTATTCATTTGGTGTCAATCCAGCATTCTTCTTAAAAAGACGATAAAAAGTATTCTCAGATCCAAATCCGCATTCATCAATAATACATCCTATGCTCTTATTTGTATTTTTCAGTAACTTTTTTGCTTCGTTTACTCGTAAGGTATCAAGCATTTCTTTCAGAGAAATCCCCACATGTTCCTTCAAATACCGGTATACTGTCTTTTCTCCCATACCAATTTCTTTATAAAGTCTGTTCACAACATCCTCTTCTGACATATTGTCTTTCAAATAATCAATGATTTTCATCAGCATAGCTGCATCTGTGTCAGACTGCTCTGTCTTCAAGTGCATATCATACTGTACATATTCAAATAAATCTGCAATTAAGCCATAAATCTCAGCTCTTAAGCGATAGCAGCTTTTCTTATCCTGCTGGAGTGTAAGTAATACAATCCCAGCCACTTTTTTTACAAAGTAGTTGTATTCCTTTTTTATGGGTTCTTCATTCACTACACTATTCAAGTAGAAGCGATAATAAACGTTATCATTATTCTCCTTTTTAAAAAGTGCAGGATCTAGCTGCAAAATCATGCAGATGTTCTTATCCTCACTTTTTATTTCATGCACAGTCTTGGAATTCACCAGAATAACATCTCCCTGATACAAGGTGATTGGCTTTGGGCTAACACTTATTGTAATACTGCCTTTCAGTACAACAATTAGCTCATATTCATAGTGCCAATGAAAACTGCTGCTCTGAATAGAGGCGATAAAAGTATTAACTGGATATTGATTTTTAAATTCAATTGTTTCGAAAATATATGAGCTCATGTTATTTTCCTTTTTGTAACTTATAATATTATGATAAAATTATATCCCATTTTTATATTTTTTGTTGTCATTATCTGTTTGTTTCACTCTCAAAAAAGGACATTTTAACAATATATTTTATAGTACATACTCAAGTTTATGCTAAGAAATCTTCTCAACTATAAATATAAAGATATATTCATATCATAAAAATAGGATTGACATACAAACGGTTAAATAAACCTAAGTACTCAATCCATCATCAAATTTATATTTAATTTTTTCTCTTATACTCACAATTTCGCTTTACAACGGCTGGAATAGCGGTATCCATATCTATGGAATCTGAGTGCCTTTCTCTATAGATTTCGCCATCTTTAATGCAGCTGCAGTGCCTTCATCAAATGTGAGTTCAATCATATGATCTGATCCTTATCTATTTATTATTATAAATTTTTACCTCCACACCATATTCACTAGGCGTTACCTTAGCTGTCAGTTCAGCTTCTGATAAAAACTGTAAATCTGCGCTATTGGTTACTATTATAGGAGTACATTTTTCTAATGCTTCACCATTGTTTTCAATGAATACGCTACACTTATTACCATTAAAATCCTTGCCTTCAAGCAGATATATAGCACAAAGCATTAAATATAGCTATTTTTTTAGTGGCTCTTATGATTTTGCAATTATGAGATACCATATTGAGCAAATACTTTATCTCTCCGCTAACCTTTCTTCAAATTTAACACCTCATTTACCACCTCCGCCATATCCTCTGGAGTCTTTTTACATCCATCCTCCAGCCATTTAATCAATAGGTTCCAAAAGCCACCCGCATTGTAAAATGCTACGTATTCTATGCTTTTTTTGTCCTTTGTTTCCAGTAAGTGAGCCTTGTATTTAACATATACCTTAGGCAGTAGTTCATTGAACTTAAACAATAAAATATGAATTAGTTTTTCTTTATGCAGAGTTAATAGAAAGCCCTTATAATTTATCCAAAACGAGAAAAATATTTTCGCTACATTGGTAAGTGAAAGATTCTTCTGCTTTTCAAATAGTTCAAAATAGTCGAAACATAGAGCTTCTGCATATTCCTTTAAGATATCTTCTTTTGACTTATATAATCTGTAAAAGGTCCTTCTAGACAAGTCTGCTCTAGAACAGATTTCTGTTATTGAAATTTCTTCATATGATTTTTCTGTCATAAGAGCCAATAATGCATCTGTAAGCCATTTTATTGATTGCTGCTTTTGTGGATTCATCTTCTACCTCCATGTCACAAAAATGTAGTTTTGTAGCACATATGCTAACTTTATTGACAGTGATTATCATTGTATTTATACTAAAAACATGACATGTCACAATTGTAACACTTTTTAAGGAGGAAAATCTATGAACGCTTCATTATTTTGGAATGTAATCGCAGAATATAATAAACATACACTTTTGATTCAATTTGTTCTTTTATCTTTTATAGCTATAAGCATAATTGCTGCTTATCTTAAACATATTAATTTCTTACCTAAAATTGCTTTAGGAATCAGCTGTCTGTTTATTGGTATAGTATTTTTCTTATATTATGGTACACAGCCTATACAATTCTTCTTTGCAGCACCCTTATATATAGTCAGCGGCATACTTTTTATTTATGAAGCTAAAATAAATAAAGCTGACGCAATAAAAAAGCCAAGTATAGTTACATCGATTTTATTTATACTTGTACTGCTCTACCCAGCAATCAGTTATATGCTAGACCATAAATATCCATTTACAGTATTATTAATAATGCCTTGTCCTTTAATAAGCCTTTGTATTCTTATTTATTCCTGTTACAGTAAAAGAAACAGGTTGCTTATGCTGCTTCTAATCATATGGGGGATGACGGGAATAAAATCTTTAATTTTCAACGTGCCTGAAGATTTAATTCTGCTGATTTGTGGATTTTATGGTATCTATCTGATGATAGCCGCCAAAAGTAGTGAAAAAGGCTTGTTAACTAAGCAAATTTCAAAGGAGCCATAAAATTTTATAAAAAAGCAAGATAGACCGGATAAAAACTATATCCTTTAATCTAATCTTGCTTTTTTAATTAACAACAGCAATTTTTCAGGAAGCTTCCAATCCCTGTAAGGAAGTAAACGAATAAATGCAATACTGCCTACCCGCCACATAACAAATAGATGAAAGCTAATATTCTTGTTACTGTAATTAGATTGGGAAGGTTCTTCATTTCACACCTCTATTATTTATAGTTTCTTTTCCATTAGATAAAATTTACCCTTTCTCCAATTTACCTCGCCTACAATTTTATAGCGTTGCTTATTATACATTTTTTGTGCAAAGGGATTTAGTGAAAAAGCATCTAATCGTATGCTTTCTACACCTTCTCCTTTTACTTGCTCTTCAATATATGTTAGTGTTGCTGTTCCAATACCCTGCTTTTGAAATTTAGGATTTACACATAATCTATGAATAACCTTATAGGTTGCTTGTGGATATTCCCACTTTCCGTCTGCATATTCTTCATCGCAATAACAGTTCAAAGCAAATACGCACGCAATCTCCGTATTAACTTTACCAATATAAAGCTGCTTCTTTTCAATATCCTCTTGAAGGATATCTCTACTTGGATATATTTCATCCCATTGAGGAATATTATTTCTATTCATTTCTTCGATGGCTGCAGAAAATACCTGAAATATTTCTTCTAAATCTTTATCTTCCGCAACACTAAATTCTATATTATTCATTTGTGCTCTCTTCTCCTTTAAATTTTTAATCCCAGCAATCAAGATTTGAACTTTGCCAGCCTACTTAATTATTGGTAATTATATCATATATGTTCACTTATTTACATACATCATCCAAATTAGGAAAGCTTCAACTACGCTTTCTCTTCAAACTTACAACCTGTGTAAGGTGCCTAACCCCTTTTATTTAATTTCAGCTTCTTATATAATAAATTAGTATATAGATATATAGTTTCACTTTAGAGAGGATGAATTAAATGGAGAAAAGCAAAATTGACCGTATAAATGAATTAGCACGAAAAGCAAAAGAAGGCACTCTTACTGAGGAAGAATTAGCTGAAAGAGACGCACTTAGAAAAGAATATATCTCAGCTTTTAAGTCAAACCTTAAAGCCACCTTAGATAATACAGTGGTTATTGAACCAGATGGAACAAGAAGAAGTCTAGGGCAGAAAAGCAAGCCTTCTAGTGGATATAAGAATTAATCAGGTTGTTTATGGTAATTAGGGAAATACAAGAAAAAGATAATGAACAAGTGGAGTCACTTATCAGAACATGTTTGATAGAATTTGGAGCAAACAAACCAGGCTGCGCATGGGAAGACAAAAATCTAGGAAGATTCTACCAAGTTTATCAAAATGAAAAATCTAAGTATTGGGTTGTTGAGGACAATAATAAAATTGTAGCTGGATGTGGTATAGGTCCATTAAACAATCTGGAAAATGTATGTGAATTGCAGAAGATGTATTCTTTAAAAGCTGTAAGAGGAACTGGAACTGCCAATGAGCTGCTGAAAATCTCCTTAGCATTTGCCAAAAAATATTATAAGGAATGCTATTTAGAAACCTTTAGCAATATGGTTGCAGCAAATAAATTCTATAAAAAACACGGTTTTATTCAATTGAACGAGCCACTGATTCAAACTGAACATTATGCTTGTGATGCATGGTACATAAAATCATTGTAAGATATTATATAATTACATCTTTTTAACAGTACATTCAATTTATGAGGTAAGAAGTAGAAACTAAGAAGTAATAGTTTTTGAGGAAATTCAGTCCAAAAGCTGAATTTCCTCCTAACCTCTAACTAACAATCTTTCCATCTTCAATTCGAATAATCCTGTCTGCCAGCTGGGCTATCTCTTCATTGTGCGTAATCATAACAATGGTCTGGTTAAAGGTTTCACAGGTTATCTTTAATAAGCCTAATGCGTCTTGGCTGGTTTTAGAATCAAGATTTCCTGTTGGTTCATCGGCAAGTACAATTGCTGGTTTTGTTACAAGTGCACGGGCAATTGCAACTCTTTGCTGCTGACCCCCAGAAAGCTTGCCTGGAAGGCTCTTTAGTTTTTTCTCAAGGCCAAGTGTTTCCACGATTTTATTTATGTATTTTTCATCAAGCTTTTTTCCATCTAGCTTTACTGGAAGAACTATATTTTCCAATACATTTAGTATTGGTACCAGATTATACTGCTGAAATATAAAGCCAATTTTTCTTCTACGGAATATAGTAAGTTCATCATCATTTAATGAGCTAAGCTCTTTTCCATCAACAGCAACTTGTCCACTTGTCGGAAGATCAAGTCCACCCATCATATGAAGAAGTGTTGATTTCCCGCTTCCACTCGTTCCAACAATAGCTAGAAATTCTCCCTTCTCCACCTTGAGATTTACCCCATCCAGTGCATGGACCTCTGTCTCCCCTTTTCCATAGAATTTCTTTAAATCTTTTACCTCTACTATTGTCATACTCAAACTACTCCTTTCGACTCCCTACTCTACAACGTTTATATTTTCAACAATACTGCCGCCGCGAAGTTCTTTAGTTATTACCCTTGATACAACATTGCATATGATCAGTATAAGAATGCATGCTGCTGCCAATATTTTAATATCGTTATGATAACCAATCTGAAGATAACTAATCTGAGACCTTTTATATAGGGCTAGCGTTATAGGGAATGATGCAATACAAGTAATTATGCTGGCTATTCCTCCTAGTATCATATTTTCCAGCCGAATCATTTTACAAATCATATCATGTTTTACGCCAATGGCTCTGTAGATGCTGATTTCTTTCTTCCTTATATAAATTCTATATTTTAAATTATTTACAATATTTATCGAAGCCAGCAGCAGAACAACAAATGCTATTCCATAGGAGTATATGAGCTGCTTTCGATAAAGATTATCCATATCTCGTGTCTCATCAATAATACTAATAGCCGATGCTCCCTGATTCTTGATGGTTAAACCAACAAGCTTATTATAAACATGCTTCAGATATTCTGCCCCCAAGGATTTATCAACTGATAGAGCAATGCTATCAAAAGCTTCTTCCGAATGAATCTTTTTCATCTGTTCCTCACTTATAATCAAAGATGGATAAGCATTTGCCATATTAGAAACCTGCCTCATATATGGATAATAAACAATTGCAGCAATTCTAAACTTTTTATAAATATATCTGGCGTCTTTATCCATAAACTTATAGTACTTTTTTACATTTGTCTTAAAGTCTGCTCTATATTTAAATGTAACTTCATCACCAACTTTATAATCCATAACGTAATATCCGGATTTAAAATAATTCTGTGACCTGCGCCAGTCATTCTTTGCAATTGTCATAGGCATAAACATGACAGCTGAATTTTTCTTCATATGCTTTGGATTATAATCCCCTTGTATAACATAATCACGAAGATGTTTTAGCGCACTTTCGTTATAGGCCTTTAATTCTGACAAATAAAACTGATCAGTTCCATCATTTCCTTCATAACTGTCAAAAGAAAAGTTTCCCTTACTTGCTCCTCTATCAAAAAAATGAAAATAAGCTTTATCCCTTGCTATCTTTTTATCATCTATTACTCGAATTGGTAAGGCCCTTTGAGTATTGATTTCTTCTACACCTTTTATTTTTTGTATGCTTTTTAAAACATACTTTGAAAAACCAGTGGTAAGTAAATCATCATAATTTTTTTGAAGCTTAAAATCTCCATTATAGAAATAATATTGTTTATCAATACCATTCATTGTACGAGTTAAACCTGCTTGATAAAATAATCCAACAAACAGACATGCTCCGATGCTGAAGGATAGCACAACAAATATTGTTGATTTTATATCCTGAAATACATACTTTAATGCTATGGCTTTGTAAGGCTTTTCAGTTTTGTTAAAAAAGCTTGTCATTAAAGCATGCTTACCATCGTTATTGTAAGATAGTCCCCCATGAATAATTGCAATAGCTGTTTTTCTATTAATCATATGGCTGGTAATAAACACGATAACTCCTACAATTAACCCAACACCAGAAATGCATAACATAATTTCTACTATAGGAATATCTAAGTTTATTGCGTAATCCTTTCCCCAAAATACAAGCTGCATAGTTTTATCCCTTGTGAGCCAGCTAATCAGTAATGCTATTACGAATCCCGCAGCTGCTCCTATTGGTATGCTGGCTAAATAAATTTCATACAATTCCGCTGCAATAAGCTTTCTTATCTGCCTTTTCTGCATACCTACTGCTCTTAAGATTCCATACTGACTGCTTCTATTCATGAGTGAAATACGGTAGACTCCAGCAATTACAATCGTGCATACACCCAGGAGCAGTAAAACTGTAAAAAGATTTATTTTGTTAGACTTTGACTGATAATACTCATAGTCACCCACAGGATAATTGTATTGCATCTGCTTATCTTTTAACCTAAATCTGCTCTTTATCTCCTTTCCTTCTTTTTTCACATTTACTCCGCTTTTATATTTCAAAAACAAGCCTGCCTGCTCATAATCATCTTTAAATTTAGTATAAAACGCTATTCCTCCATAAGTTTTATTAGCAGCATTATCACTGATGATTCCAACAACTTTATAGGTTACTGTTTTCTGACCTTCATTTGAATTGTAAGGATCAGTGACCTTCACAGTAAGTTTACTTCCGGGTTTCGGTTTTACTTCAAGGTTTTTAAAGCACCATGCCTCCCCTATAATCTCCTTTTTATTTTCCGGCATTCGCCCTTTTAAAATTTTGGTTCTTTCTAAAACATAGTCTTTGTTTGCCGCTATAACTGCAAATTCTTGTTTTTCTTTTCCTTCCCCGGAATATAAATACTTGCTAAGTTCAATATATTTCAGTCTATTGTCACTGCTTATCCTCTTTATTTGCTCTGGTGTAAGCTTTTTAAAAGCTATATCATAAGCTCCTCGAATATATTGCTCCGTCAAAGATTGAATATGATTATCCGTATGTGTTACAATCAGCAGACAAACAGCTAAAGCAATGGTCATAACCATACTCAGCAAAATAGCAAGGGTATTCTTTTTGTAGTTTTTTATATATTCCCTATGCAGTTTCATACTACATCTCCTTTATCAAAACTCGATTAAAAAAGCCTGTATTCTTTACAATACAGACTATACCACTTCAATATTTCCAACCTGTTTCTCAAATATCACAGTTTTGAAATAAGTTATATAATTTTAACTAGAAAATTTATATAATTTATCTAAGTAAGAAAACCGAAAAAGTAGAACCCTCACCAATCTTGGACTTTACCTTAATATAGCCATTTTGTGCGTTTATAACCTCTCGTGCTAAGTATAAGCCTACTCCTACTCCAGCTTTATCACTTACCTCTGTAGAGCGATAAAATCTTGTGAATATCCTGCCTTGCTCCTCTTCAGCAATACCAATTCCATTGTCCTTTATATCAATTCTTAAAAAAATCTGATAAGGTTCAACGCTAATAGAAACTTTTCCACAAACCGGTGTATATTTAATAGCGTTATCCACAATATTCATGATTGCTTCCTCTGTCCACTTAGCATCAAATACTGCCTGCTCTTGCGTTTTTGTAACCATCAGCTCTATTTGCTTATGTTTTGCCTTAGCCTTCATCTGATTATCCACCGCTGACAAAACCTTCTGTATATTATCTTTTTTTGCATTTACAGTTATTATTCCATTTTCAAGTCTTGATAATTTTACAAGGGATTGAATTAAAAAATCTAATTTATCTGCTTGTTCTCTGATTGCAGTAATTTCCTCTTTCATTCCATCCTCATAACTGCTGCCTAACTGTAATGCCTGCTCCTCAAGCAGCTCAGAATACAGCGTTATATTAGCGATTGGCGTGACTGTCTGATGAGAAATATCAGAAATCAGCGTCTGAATTTTTTTCTTTTGATCAGCAAGATTTGAAGATGATAAACTGCTGTCGTTCAAAAACCTCCACATACTGTTTTCGATGGAGGATAGTTTTGTCTCATCAAATTTTTTCTGTTCAAAAGAGCCGTCAATTGCAGCAGCAATCATTTCCTCTATGCTATTTGCCAATTTCTTATAGCGCTTTCTATGATAAATAATAACAAATATAATTGCAGCAGCCAGCACTATAATTAAAGCAGCCATAAAGCTGATAAGATATTCATCCTTTACTGTCATACATATTCCTTTCTAAAATCTAAATAAATTGCGAACCAAGAAAGTGAATTAAAAGAAGATAATATTTAGTAGTTAGTGCATGTTTTAAATAGGTAAGAGAAAAGAGTAAAGAGTAGAGAGAAAAGTGAAGGAAGAAATTCTGCTGTGCAGAATTTCTGAGAATTTAAATCTGATTATCGGCGAAAACTTTTTAAAAACTAAGATAATACCTAATATTCCAAAAGTATTATTAAAATAATTAGAACTATCTATACAATCAAAATTCAGCCCGTCTGAATTTTAACCTTCTCTTTACTCTTTTCTCTTTACTCTTAACTCTCATACCTATTTAATGCACTTTCTCTTAACTATTCCGTCTAGAGCATTTAGTTCGTAATATACTTATTTAATGACCTGCACTCCAGGTATATCCTATTCCATACACTGTTTTTAAATGCTCTGGCTGATTTGAGTTCTCTCCTAGCTTGTCCCGAAGACGCTTGATTGCTACTGTTAACGCATGTTCTTCTACATATTCCGTATCACCTGACCATACAGCATCTATAAGTTTATTCCTGGTTAAGGTTCCGCCTCTGTTTTCAATTAAAACCTTTAATAACTTTTGTTCAGTTTTGCTAAACTCAACTGTTTCACCATGAACCATAAAAACCATATTTTTAAAATCAAAGTCAAATGCATCCGCTACATAATGAGCATCATTTGCAGTCTGCCTACTCCTTAATTGCACACCAACCCTTGCACGAAGTACCATCAAGCTGAAAGGCTTTGTTATATAATCGTTAGTCCCCAGTTCCAATCCCATTACAATATCCGTCTCCATATTATTTGCTGTAATAATTATTACAGGAACAGAATTTGAAATACGAATCTTCTTTAAAAGCTCCAAACCATTTCCATCTGGCAGATTAACATCCAAAAGCACCAAATGAATTTGCTTTTTGCAAAGCATGTCCCACGCTTCTATTATCGTTCGGCACTGCAGAAATTCATACTCCGGATTTTTCAATGCCAAGCGTATTCCTTCATTTAATTTTTTATCATCTTCAACAATTAATATGCTGCTTCTTTCCATAGAACTTAATTCCGCCTTCTCTAATATCTATAATCTTACTTATTCTACATAAATTATAGAAAGTCCTTTGAAAAATTTAAATTTTAACGTTTACACCACCTGCGATCTTTGTATTCTTTTTAAGTTACATTTATAGTTTATAAATGATAGAAGTTATTTCAGCAATTTTAAAATACAGTTTACCTATATCCAGAGGCATTGATTAAAGGCATCTATTCTTTTGATGTAAGAAAGCTTCGAAAGAAATTACATTCTTCATCATTACATAAATCAGCCTCTTTCATTTTCAAATTCAAATGAAACACATGTCCTAATTCATGTTTTGCATCTCCATAAAAACGAAATTCAAATGGTACATTTTCTTTCATCAGCTTTTGGCATAATACCTTTGGCTGCTCTATTAAAAAATCTCCTGTTGCAGTCATAAAAAAGGTTGACGGAAAATCTTTTGTTATATGATTTGCTACATTAATCATTTCAAGTTCTAATGATGTACCCTTTTCTGGCAAAAAGTCTCCCATCAAAGTTTGTGTCAAATCATCGCTTTTTTCATCAAATGTAATTTCGTAGGCTCCACAATTTAAAGCGATTGCCTTTGGAGCAAAATCTTTTGGCACATGGAATTCAAAATTTTTAGCATAGGTTTCATTAGTACATATTGCTGTATACAGTCCTAAAATATGAGCACCAGCAGAATCTCCAACTGCAAAAACAGCTTCTGTATCAAATCTATATTCTTTTGCATTGGAAATAACCCATTCAAATACAAGATTTGTATCTTCCAGTGGAGCTGGAAATTTATATTCAGGTGCTAACCGATATGTGAAATTTACCACTGCAAATCCTCGTTTAGCTAAATCCATGCAATAATACTGGTACCTTTCTTTATCTCCGTAAACCCAACCGCCGCCATGAACACTAATGATAACCGGAAGCGTATCCTTATTACTTTTCGGTCTATAAACATCCAATCTCTGCCAATCCGAATTATCTCCATATATAATATCATCATACCGAAGAATGCTTTCAGGGGTTTTTAACCCTGCATCCCTTTTATCATCATTCTCCTTAAACATTTTTCGAACCATATCACTTGTTTTTGACATTTTTACCACCTGCTTTCTTAATTAATCATTTTCTCATTTTCAAATTATGTTAAATAACATTTATATATTCATCAATATTCATCATAAAACATAATACCACATATAATTGGTCCATACCAAAGTCTTTTATAATCGATCCAGCCATTACAAGAAGTATAGCCCTACAACAATACTTACGATAATCATTCATTCTGACATTGTCACATTCCAACATTCTAAAATTAATTACAAGTAACTTTTGTTCAATTTGGCTAAATTCAACTATTTCATCATTTATCGTAATATCATAATTATATAAAATCCTTTGGAAAATATAAATTTAGGCATACTTATGCCTTTT
This sequence comes from Clostridium oryzae, assembly GCF_002029235.1. Classification (GTDB taxonomy): domain Bacteria; phylum Bacillota; class Clostridia; order Clostridiales; family Clostridiaceae; genus Clostridium_AE; species Clostridium_AE oryzae. Next base: position 181,008 of record NZ_MZGV01000001.1, on the reverse strand, counting down.
CTGTCAGAGAAAATGGTATTAAAAAAATGACCATTGATAATATTGCAAAAAAAGCAGACATAGGAAAGGGTACCTTCTATCATTTCTTTAAATCCAAAGAAGACTTCGTGTATGAAGTTATTATGTTCAATAAAAAGAAAATAATAAGCTATGCTAATAAAATCATTGAAGAGAAGGGCGGGATTGACAAAGATAGCTTCCTCAATTTGCTAAGCAAGTTTTCCTTTACCAGTAAATTATATTATTTCAAACGTCATAAAAATCATGGCAATAGCCGTAGTTCGCAGTACATTGAAAAATCCATTAAAGCAGGTATTTAATTATCCGCCTGCAATTCAGGAACGGGTTAAAAGTTTACCTGAATATAAGGACAAACTTCCTACAGATAAAAGAAAGTTAAGTATAAAAATAATAGCATTGGTTATATTTATTGCTATATTGACTGCTATAACTTATTTTTCCGGGGCGCAAACTTTTTCACATGCATTTTTATATACATTTAGTTTATGGATGGTACCTAATCTGTTTGATGTATTAGTTTTAGATATCCTCTTATCGGTGGTATAAAAGGTATGTTTATAGGTTTTGTTATAGCTCTTATCTCTGCTTCACTTATTTGGTTAATTGGTTCAATTTTTTAACATTAAATAACTAGAATGAATATCAACAATTCCTTTTGCTAAAAAATACAAAAAAAATGCACCATAAAGGTGCAAGAATAGAATCGGTTGCCAAGTATTTTCCATTTATTTATTATTAACATAAGTAATACAAATTATTCATTTATTATAGCATACTTTTTATATCTAATTATTAATTAACAAAAATTTAACATATAAAAAATGGTTACAGCCTATGTCGGCTAGTTCCGCTTGGTTAAAGGCCTAAATGGCCTTTAACGGGTTATCTACGAATGGCAATGAGCATGTTTAGATAACCCAGTAGCAATTTCACCGCATCTTTCAGTCAAATTTCCTACAGGCTAAAAAATGAACCAATCCTCTAATGAATTGGTTCATGCTGAATTTTTATTTTTATTAATTGCAATAAACTATTTAACGTTAGCTTTTCCGCTGAATACAACGCCTCTAGCTACATCCATAGTTACAAAGCTTCCAGTCTTTAATACCTTTGTAGCATTTTCTGCTCCAGATATAAGTGGAATTTCTTTCTTCATGCATGCTATAGTTACATCTGATGGTACTGAAGAATCTTCTGCAATAATACCTGCAACTCTATCGAAAACTACTTCATATGACTTATCAAGTTTGTCAACTACAAGTATTGAACCTTCTTCAATAATATCTTTTACTTCTTGAGCATTCTTTGCTACATATACTGTTCCAAGTCTTGGTTCAGTTCCTTCACCTTTACCGCTAACAAGTATATCTCCAACAACCTGAACCTTTAACATATTAGTAGAACCAACATAGTTTACAGGTATTCCAGCAGCTACTACTACTAGATCTCCTTTTGAAACAAGTCCTCTCTCAAGTGCTATATCTACAGATTTATCTATAAGTTCATCTGGGTTTATGTTCTTATCTGCAACTACGGGAAAAACACCCCAGTTAAATGCTAAACCTCTTGCTACTTCCTCATGTGGAGTAACAGCAACGATTGGACATTCTGGTCTGTATTTTGAAACTATCTTAGCTGATTGTCCGCTTTGTGTAACTGTTATTATTGCTGATGCATTAAGTTCGCTAGCAGTGTTGCAAGTAGCAAGGCTTATTGCATTAGGAACGTTTGGTACATGGGATTTTCTCTTCTTCTTAAGAGCTGCTTCGTAGTTAAGCTGTTTCTCAGCTTCTTCTGCTATTTTAGCCATTGTAGTAGCTGCTTCTACTGGGTACTTACCATTAGCAGTCTCTCCGCTAAGCATGATACAATCTGTACCATCAAATATTGCGTTAGCTATATCTGAAGCTTCTGCTCTTGTAGGTCTTGGGTTTCTTATCATTGAATCAAGCATTTGTGTAGCTGTTATTACAAGTTTTCCAGCTGCATTACATTTTTCGATAATCATCTTTTGAACAAGTGGAACTTTTTCTATTGGAATTTCAACTCCCATATCTCCTCTTGCTACCATTACTCCATCAGAGAATTTGATGATGTCATCTATATTATCAACGCCTTCTTGGTTTTCAACCTTTGAGAAAATCTTAATGTGATCTCCGCCGTTTTCATGAAGCACTTTTCTTATTGAAAGTACATCTGAAGCCTTTCTTACGAAAGAAGCAGCTATGGCATCAACACCTATCTCAACACCGAACTTAAGATCTGATATATCTTTTTCAGTTATAGCTGGAAGCTGTATTGAAACTCCAGGAACATTTACACCTTTACGGCTTCCTACAACTCCTGAATTTTTAACAACACATTTGATTTCTTTTCCTGCTACTTCTTTAACTTCAAGTCCTACAAGACCGTCATCTATAAGAATCATGTTTCCAGGAACTACATCCTTATATAGTTCTTTGTAGCTAAGAGTACATTTAGTCTTATCTCCAACAATATCTTTTTCGCAGATTACTGAGAAGTTATCTCCTTCTTTTAATTCAAGTTTATCTGGTTCGAAATCTCCAGTTCTTATTTCAGGTCCTTTTGTATCAAGTATTATAGCTATTGGCTTATTTAATTCTTTACGAAGCTCCTGAACCATTCTAATTCTTCCGCCATGTTCTTCATGGTCACCATGTGAAAAGTTATGTCTTGATGCATTCATACCTGCTTCAATTACTTTTTTTAATATCTCTCTTTTTTCACTAGCTGGTCCAATAGTACATATCATCTTAGTTTTTCTCATATTATACTCTCCTTAATGCAAATTTTATATATTACAGGGTTTTTCTAAACTAATAATTTATAGTGCGTCATAGTTTGGCAGCAAACCTAAATTAGAGCTCTATAAAGAAACCCTATATTCTAATATGACAATGCTCTTGCTATATCAAATAAGTTTTCATCAAACGTTCTTGGCATAGAAAGTGCTTCATCAATATCATCATCAACTATCTTTCCGCCCCTCATTCCTACAACTCTTGAAGATTTTCCTTCAAGCAAAAGTTCTACTGCTCTTGCTCCCATTCTTGAAGCTAATACCCTATCAAATGCTGATGGACTTCCGCCTCTTTGAATATGTCCAAGTATAGTAGCTCTTGACTCAATACCTGTAACTTCCTGAATATGCTTTGCTAATTTCTCAGCTCCGCCTACTCCTTCTGCTAAGATAATAAGATTATGAGTCTTTCCTTCTCTTTTGCCTTCAAGTATAGTTTTGCATATATCTTCGATATCCATTCCTTTCTCAGGAACAATTATGCTCTCAGCCCCACCTGCTATACCTGAAAATAATGCTATATCTCCGCAATTTCTTCCCATAACCTCTACTATGCTTACTCTTTCATGAGAAGTTGAAGTATCTCTTAATTTATTTATTGCATCCAATACTGTATTCAATGCAGTATCAAAACCTATTGTGTAGTCTGTATATTGAAGGTCATTATCGATAGTTCCTGGAAGTCCTATAGTTGAAACACCAAGCTTTGATAATAGCCTTGCTCCTGTAAATGAACCGTCTCCGCCAATAACTACTAAACCATCAACACCAAATACCTTTAGTATGTTTACAGCTTTCTTTCTTACCTCTTCTTTTTTAAATTCTTCACATCTTGCAGTTCTTAATATGGTACCACCACGCTGGATTATATCTGATACTGAACTTCTTGTCATCTCAAATATCTCACCATTGATAAGTCCGTCATAACCTCTTTCAATTCCCATTACTTTCATGCCTTTATCGATACCCATTCTTGTAACTGCTCTAATGGCAGCGTTCATTCCTGGAGCATCTCCTCCGCTGGTTAATACTGCAATTGTTCTCATATTAATTCCTCCATTCACCCACAGGGCTACAATTTGTCCCACTGTGGTCAAATATGTATATTATATAATTAATAGTATTAAATGTTAAATTAATGCTATGGACAAACAACCAAAACCATTTTTTCCATGAACTGTAAAGCGCAGATGACTAATAAATAACATTCAAATATTTTGTCTTTATATTACTTATTATCAGATATTTTACGTTAAAACTCAACTTAAACATGCCAGAAAATACAAACTTCCAACATGTTTAATAATAATTTTTAAGTTATATATCTTTAATAATGTTCCACAATAATGTTACTATAAAAAGTTTAATTTAGCAATACTACATACTAAATTTAGTACTATACTAACTTAACATTTTCTTCTCCAAATTCGCTCTTTAAAAGCGATACTAGTTCTCCATCTGGTTCCACAGTTAAATCTTTTCCGATACGCGCTGCAGATTTTTCTTTTTTCATGTATATATATACTGGTATATCTCCTTTAAAGCGCAGAAACAACCGTCTCAAATTTGCATATAACCCTCTGGCAGTATCCTGATCCTCTATAGCTATATACAACTTATTATATTGAGATGCTATATCCAAAATCTTTATATCCTCACATAAGATTTTAGGTGCCTCATCCTCTCTGATGCTTATCCTGCCTCTTACTAATACGATGGAATCTTCTTGTATTATCGGAGAAACCTTTTCCATTACTTTAGGAAATACAATAACCTCTATACTCCCATATAAATCTTCCAGTGTTACAAAGGCCATTCTGTCATTATTTCTTGTAAATTTCCTGCTCACACCTGTTATTATTCCACCTATGATGACCTTCTTACCATCCTTGATGTCTGAAGAGTTCCTATTTATTATCAGGTTTTCCTCTGCTCCTTCCACCTCGTCCTCTAACGTTGTAGAACTATTAACAGCTTCCATAATATCTATAGTTCTTATGTTGGATTTATTTTTTAAGATATCTGCATATTCATCAAGAGGATGACCAGATATATAAAGCCCTGTCATTTCTTTTTCCATGGCTAGCAGCATTCTTCTATCATATTCTTTTATATTGGGATATTTAATTTCAGGCTCCATACTCTCCTGCTGCTCGGAAGTGTCAAACAAGTTCAACTGTCCTTCTAAGTTTCTCTTCTTTTCGTTTCCAAGACCATCAAGTATCTTCTCGTATACCATAATAAGCTGTGACCTATAAACATTAAAGCAGTCAAAGGCTCCTGCTTTTATAAGGCTTTCAATGACTCTTTTATTAACAGCTGATATATCTATCTTATTACAAAAATCAAATAGAGATTTAAATTTGCCTTTTTTCTCTCTGCTCTCCACTATGCTTTCAACAGCATTTATGCCAGCATTTTTTATAGAGGCCAGACCAAATATTATAGTTTTTTCATCTTTAACTGCAAATTTTGCATAGCTTTCATTTATATCTGGTGCCTGTACCTTTATGCCTATACTTTCGGCAAATCTTATATAAAAAGCAACCTTTTCACTTATGCCCATGATACTGTTTAGCATAGCCGCAATATATTCAGCAGGATAGTAATACATAAGATATGCTGTTTGATAACCTATAACAGCATAAGCGGCAGCATGGGATTTATTAAACGCATAAGATGCAAAATCCATCATCTGATCAAATATTTTATTTGCTATCTCTTCACTAATGCCGTTTCTTATGCAGCCTGGCACAAGGATTTTTCCATCTTCATCCACTATTCCATGAATAAAATTTCTTCTTTCTTCTTCCATTACCTTATGCTTTTTCTTTGACATTGCACGCCTTACTAAATCACTTCTACCCATAGAATAGCCTGCAAGCTTTCGTACTATCTCCATAACCTGCTCTTGGTATATCATAACTCCGTTAGTTACCTTAAGTATTGATTCCAGTTCAGGTGTAAGATATTCAATTTCTTCACTATTATTTTTGTTTTTTATATATCTCGGGATTTCAGCCATTGGACCTGGTCTGTAAAGACTGATACCTGCTATTATGTCCTCCAGAGAATCAGGCTTAAGCTCTTTCATAAAACTTGTCATACCTGCAGATTCAAGCTGAAAAACACCTACAGTTTTCCCTTGCCCTATCATTTTATACACTGCTTCATCTTCTAGAGGTATTTTATCCAATTCTATGTTTATTCCTCTATTCGATTTTATCATATCTACAGTGTCTCTCATAACTGTAAGCGTTCTAAGTCCAAGAAAGTCCATTTTTAGGAGTCCAAGCTCCTCTAGCGTGCCCATAGTAAACTGAGTTACTATCATCTCTTCATTTTTCTGCAGCGGAACATATTCTACTAAAGGACGTGAAGCGATAACAACTCCGGCTGCATGGGTGGAAGAATGTCTTGGAATCCCCTCCAACGCTCTGCTTACATCAATAAGTTCTTTAACCCTTTCATCACTCTCATAAGCCTGTTTAAGATCTGGATTTATATTTAATGCCTTATCTATAGTTATTCCCAGCATGGTAGGAATCATCTTAGCTATCTTATCTACCTCTGAATAGCTATACTGCATGGCTCTTCCCACATCTCTTATGCACATTCTGGCAGCCATCGTACCAAAGGTTATAATCTGTGACACACTATTTTTACCATACTTTTCCACAACGTAGTCTATTACCTTCTGTCTTCCTTCATAACAGAAATCGCTGTCTATATCTGGCATGCTTACTCTTTCAGGATTTAAGAATCTTTCAAATATCAGTCCATATTTAATTGGATCTATCTTAGTTATCCCCAGCGTATAAGCAACTATAGAACCAGCTCCGCTTCCTCTTCCCGGACCAGTAGGTACTCCATTTTCATTGGCAAACCTTATAAAATCCCATACTATCAGAAAATAGTCTACGTAGCCCATCTGCTTTATTACCCCAAGTTCATAATCAAGTCTTTTAACTAGCAAAGCTACTTCCTCTTTCTGCTCTGCTAACTTATGCATACCCTCTTCATTTCTCAAGTCTTCAGCCAGCTCACTGAAAACCTCATATCTTTCTGCAAGTCCTTTAAAGCAGTGAGCACTCAGGTATTCATAGGGATCTGTACCTTCCGGCAGTGGAAACCTTGGAAGCTTTGATTTATGAAATTCATAATCAAAATTACACTCTTCAGCTATTTTGACTGTGTTTGCTATAGCTTGAGGGACATTAGAAAACATGCTGTACATTTCCTCTGGTGACTTTAAATAAAACTGATCTGACGGATATCTCATTCTATCCTCATCATCTACAGTCTTTCCTGTTTGAATGCATAAAAGTACATCATGAGCCTTATAATCGGATTGCAGTATATAATGTACATCATTTGTTACAATAAGCGGTATATCAAGCTCCTTCGCAAGCTGAATATTATAATTATTTACTTTAATCTGATCTTGTATTCCATGATATTGCAGTTCAAGATAAAAATCTTTTCCAAATACACTTTTATAAAAAGAAGCTGCTTCCTTAGCCTTTTCGTATTCCTCTTTTACAAGATGGGACTGAACCTCTCCCCCTAAACACGCACTTAAAGCTATCAGCCCTTCACTGTGCTCTTTAAGATACTCATGGTCTATTCTTGGCTTATAATAAAAACCTTCAATAGATGCTGTAGAAACTATTTTCATCAAATTTTCATATCCGGTTTCATTCTTTACCAGCAGCACAAGGTGATGAGTTTCATTTTCTTTATCATTTTGCTTTATATGCCTTGATTTAGGCACAATATATATTTCACAACCAATTATAGGTTTGATTCCTATTTCTTTAGCAGCCTTGTAGAAATCCACACATCCATACATAACTCCATGATCTGTAATAGCAAGTGATTTCATTCCCAGCTCTTTAGCCCTCTTGAGCATAGCAGGAATTTTTCCTGAACCATCCAAAAGGCTGTATTCTGTATGCACATGAAGATGAACAAAATCTATATTCTCATATGTAATCTCCAAAATTGTACACCTCCTATTTCTACATTATTCTACTATATTATAAACTAATAGCACATAAAATGAAAGAATTCAGCACAGCTGAATTCTTTCATTCTCTTTTCTCTTTACTCTTTTTACTCTTTTCTCTTAATTAGTACCTATAATCTTTACTTATTTCTATATTACTAGTTAATCTTATGTCTTGGCAGGAACTTCCTGCATATAGTTTAAACATTCCTTTTTCAACAAGCCATCCTTTAGCCTCTGCATCATAAAAAGCAAAGGCCTTTTTATCAAGTTCAAGTTTAACTGTTTTCTTTTCCCCAGCAGCTAACTCTATCTTTTCAAAACCCTTTAACTCAAGAGCTGGCCTCTTAACTGAAGCAGTTTCATCTGATACATAAAGCTGAACAACCTCTGCGCCGCTAACTTTTCCAACATTATTCACGTTTATTTCAACCTGAACCCTTATGTCTTCTGACTGTTCAGATACATTTACCTTCATATTCTCATACTTGAAATCAGTATAAGAAAGTCCATGACCAAAACAGAATAACGGTTCTACATCGTAAGTTGAATGATATCTATACCCCACAAATATTCCTTCAGAGTATTTGACCTTTTTTCCACCTGGAAATTCGCCTATCTTATGGGCAGGACAATTTTCAATTGATTTAGGGATTGTCATTGGAAGTTTTCCAGATGGATTTACATCTCCGAAAAGTACTTCAGCCAGTGCTCTTCCACCTTCCATTCCATTGTACCAAGTCTGAACTACAGCACTGGCATCCTTTATCCATGGTGTCATATCGACTGGTGCTCCAGTAAACATAACTACTACTGCGTTACTGTTAACTTCTAGTACTCTCCTTATAAGTTCATTTTGGTCGTATGGAAGTTCTAAATCGCTTCTGTCATAACCTTCGCTGTCAATACGCGGCTTCACTCTATCACCCTTAGTTACTTCAAGTGCATTTTGCTCTAGCTTCAAGGCTTCAGCCATATGCTTAAGTCCACCAACTATAATTACAGCATCTGAATTCTTAGCAAGTTCAACTGCTTCGTTTATAAGCTTTTCCTTTTCAGAGGCATCTTCACTGTAACCTTGAGCATAGCTTACCTGTGCATTTCCTCCTAAACGCATCTTTATTCCTAGTAATGGCGTTATTTCATAGAGTGCTTTTATTTCAGCGCTTCCACCGCCGTTAGAATGAGTAATGTCAGCATTTTCTCCTATGACAGCCACAGTTTTTATCTTATTATCCTTTAGCGGAAGTATATACTTATCATTCTTTAATAGTACAATGCCTTCTCTTGCAACCTTAAGTACCTTTTCCCTTGTCTCCAGGGAGTTATATCCGCCTCTATTTCTATCTTCCGAGAAAGCATTTATCCTATACATTAATCGAAGGATTCTTCTAATCTTATCATTGATTACCTCTTCCTTCACCTTGCCTTCCTTAACAGCATCAAGTAACGGTTTAGCAAAATAGTAATCATCAAAATTATCAGTAACATTCATTTCAATATCAAGTCCGGCTTCTGCAGGCTCTACAGTATCATGTACAGCACCCCAGTCTGAAATTACCACTCCATCAAAGCCCCACTCATCCTCTAAAATATCTCGTATTAAATACTTGCTATGAGAGCAATAGTAACCGTACAGCTTATTATAAGCTGTCATTATGGAATAGGAATTTCCCTCCTTAACTGCTGCTTCAAAACCCGGTAGATATATTTCTCTCAGGCTTCTTTCATCTACCTCAACATCCACGTTAAGTCTCTCAGTCTCCTGATTATTAGCAGCATAATGTTTCACGCAAGCTGCCACATCATTTTTCTCCTGTACTCCCTTTATAAATGGAACAACAAGCTTACTTATAAGACAAGGGTCTTCCGACATATATTCGAAATTTCTTCCGCATAATGGACTTCTCATTATATTAATTCCAGGCCCTAATATAACATCTTTTCCTCTTCCTCTAGCTTCCCTTCCCAGCACAGAACCTGCTTCATAGGCAAGCTTTGTATTCCAAGTTGATGCTAAAGCGGTATTGCATGGAAGATAGGAAGTATAATCATCAGAATTGCCTATAGGATTCCAATGTGCGTTCTCAAATTCATGCCTTACCCCCATAGGTCCATCAGACATCTTTAGTGAGGGAATACCCAGTCTCTCTACAGCCTCTGTTCTAAAAAGCCCATTTCCATGTATCATGGATATCTTTTCTTCAAGTGTTAGTTTTTCAATAATATCATCAATCTTTTTTTCATAGTTTTTGTTCATATATTTCCTCCAAATCTGCAAAATAAGAGAGAAAATGGTAAAGAGTAGAAAGAAAAGTGAAGGAAGAAATTCTGTTATGCAGAATTTCCGAGAATTTAAATCTGATTATCGACGATAACTTTTTAAAAAACTAAGACTATACCTAGTATTACAAAAGGATTATCTAAATAATTAAGAGTCTCTATACAATCAAAATTCAGCATGGCTGAATTTTAACCTTCACTTTTCTCTTTTCTCTTTACTCTTAACTCTCCTACCTATTTAATGCACTTTCTCTCTGCTTTTCCGTACTGCGCATTTAGTTCGAATAATTTGCGAATCAAAACTTTATTTCATACTCTTCTCCAGCTTTAGTTTCAAATTCTAAAGCAGCACCGCTATTTCTAACCTCTACTTTTTTACCACCGCAGGTAATCTCAGCAATATTTTCTGCAATAAGTTTGCAAACTTCACCCTGTTTAGATTTGATAACTGCTTTCTTAACCTTGTTATTTTCCCACTTCATATCTAATTCGAAGCCGCCTCTTGCACATACGCCTGAAACCTCTCCGCTGTGCCATGCATCAGGCAAAGCTGGAAGCAGTTTTATATAGCCGGTATGGCTTTGTACAAGCATTTCGACAACGGCTGCAGCAGCTCCAAAATTGCCATCTATCTGAAATGGCGGATGATTATCAAATAAGTTGTTAAGTGTAGATTTGCAAAATAAAGATAATATATTTTCATAGGCAAGATTACCTTCTTCAAGTCTAGCCCACATATTTATTATCCAAGCCTTGCTCCAGCCAGTATGTCCTCCACCAAAAGAAAGTCTTCTCTTTATTGTATTCTTTGCAGCCTCAGCCAATTTAGGAGTGTTTTGGACAGTAATCTGGTTAGATGGATGCAGCGCAAAAAGCTGAGATATATGTCTGTGACCTGGCTCTACCTCATCGTAATCCTCAGCCCATTCCTGTATCTGTCCATACTTTCCTATGGAAGGCTTTGGAAGTCTCTCTCTTATATCAGTAAGCTTTACTCTAAACTCGTCATCTATTCCAAGTATCTCTGATCCTTCTATGCAAGCAGAGAAAAGAGCATAAAGTATCTGACTATCCATGGAAGGTCCTATGCACACACTTCCTTTTTGACCGTTAGGCAATCTATAAGTATTTTCTGGTGATACAGAAGGACATGTAACCAGTTTTCCCTCCTTGTTTTCTATAAGGAAATCTACGAAGAATTCAGCCGCCTCCTTCATAGTTCCATACTTATCTGCTAAGAAACTCCTATCTCTTGTAAATTGATAATGTTCCCAAATATGAATACAAAGCCATGCCGCCCCCATAGGCCATTGAGTTCCAGGCATCCATGAACTGTGAGGTGCTGTATCTGCCCATATATCAGTATTGTGGTGACACACAAAACCATCGCAATTATACATTTCTCTTGCAGTTCTTCTTCCAGTTACTCTCATTCTTTCAAGGTGATCAAATAATGGAATATGGCACTCTGGAAGGTTGCAGCTCTCTGCTGGCCAATAGTTCATTTCAGTATTAATATTTACAGTAAACTTGCAGCCCCAGGCTGAAGTTATCATATCTCTATTCCAGATACCTTGAAGATTTGCTGGAAGTCCTCCTGGTCTGCTGCAGCTTATAAGCAAGTATCTTCCAAACTGAAAATAAAGCTTAATTAGTGCTAAATCTTCTTTTCCTTGCTTTATTCTATCCAGCCTCTCATCTGTTGGAAGTTTTTCAAGTTCTTCATTATCACTGCTGACAAGTTCTAATTTTACTCTATCATAAAGCTTTTTATAATCTGCAACATGTGCACTTTTCAGCTCGTCAAAGGATAACTTTGCAGCTCCTTCAAGTCTAGCTTTACACCAATCCTCAGGGTTTTCTCCCCAGAAATCAGTCCTTGCTGTAAACAGTAAAAGTACCTCTGGAGCCTCTTCAACGATAAGTTTATTTCCTATTGCGTATATTTTCCCCTGCTCTGAAACTGCTTTTAATTCAGCACAAAAACTTATTCCTTTACTGCCTTCAGTCTTTCCATTCATCATTATAGTATCTTCACTACAGGCCTTCATATCGTCATAATACCTATCTCTATCTAGTGATACCTGAAAAGAAAGGGTTTTCTGTTTTTCCGCAGCTATCTTTATTGCAAGTACATTATGTACAGCTGATACAAACATTTCCCTTGAAAATTTTACTCCGTCTATTTCATAGTCAACGTTAAGTACAGCTTTATCCAAATCTAACTGTCTTGAATATTTATCATAACCATTTTGACCATGATTATAAAATTTTATGAATATATCTCCCAAGCTTTCATAATTTCTTGCCTCTATAGGAGTTCCATATAAGGCAAGTTCAGTTAGTTTCTCAGCTTCAGCTACATTTCCCTCAAGCAGAAGTTGTCTTACCTTCGGAATATATTTTAAAGCATCCTTATTTACTCTGTTTCTTGGGCCGCCATCCCATACAGTCTCCTCATTAACTTGTATATGTTCTGTTTCAACTCCACCAAACACCATGGCACCAAGGCTTCCATTACCCAATGGTAAAGCTTCATTCCAATCATCTGGTTTAGCCGGATTTTCGTACCATAATTTCATCTGAATCCTCCTCTTATCACTTCTATGTATAATTAAAATTTATAACAGACTCTGTTTTCCAAAATGCACATGAATTTTATTTCAGAAAACAGAGTCTATTAATTTTATCACATTATATATAGATAATAAATACACCTAACCTATTTATAAAACAGCATATTGTTAAACGTTTATGAATTTACATAGTACCCTTTATTAGTTTGATTAATATATTCTCTATGCTTCACTCTTTGGCAGTTAATTGTATGCCTCTTGCTTTATAAATTCTTTCGGACTCACCCCAACATACTTCTTAAATTTACCATAAAAGTAATCTGTGTTTTTGTAACCAACCTTTTCAGATATCTTATATACCTTAAGCTTATTCTCAAGAAGAAGTTTTTTAGCATTTTCAATTCTTACCTTATCAACATAAGTATTAAAAGTTTCGTTAGTATAATTCTTAAATATTTTTCCAAGATATGCACTGTTATAATTAAATATTTCAGCCAGGGTTTCTAATTTTAAGTCCTTATAGTAGTTCTTTTCTATGTAACTTAATATCCTCTTCATAACGTTTCCAGAACAACTATTGCATATCTTAGTTCCTATACAAGTAAATTCTTTGTGTAAATAACTTATTATACTGCTTAGCCTATCCATTTTATAAACCTGCTGTATTATATACGAATCCATTGGAAAATAATCTTCTAGTTCATCATAATTATCAATTAAATTGTATTTGATTTTAACATAGATATTTGAACAGATACTTTTTATCATTTCAGCAGAATAATCTGATTTCGTAAAATTAAATTCTATCCTATCCAATATCCTTATTATTTTTTCTTCATCATTAATTTCAATATAAGTAGAAAGCTCCTGTTCAAATTTTTCAATATCAAAATTACCTATTGAGATAGTATTCGTTTCCACATCATCAGCTAATACAATATTAGTTTTTCCTAAAAATATGAATTTTTTATCACCGAGCATCCTAGCTGTTCTGTAAGAATTACCTATGCTTTCACAATTGTTTTCAACACTTCCAACCGATATAAATACTTCTTTATTTAAATATGATTCTATATTATTACTTATTTTTTTCAATATATCAATTACAATATCCTTCTCCTGATTAATAAAAAGTACACATACTTTATTATCAACTACAAGTGCTTCTAGGTTAATTAACCTTATAAAATTGTCTTCAATTAATTTTATAATTTCATTATTTATTTTATCTCTGTCCTTAATTGAATCAACTATATCCAAAATTGCAGCCCGAAAAACGCTGCATTCATCATTGAAAATGCCATTTACGCATTCAATGTCTACGTTGCTTAATAAAATATCTCTTATTATAGCTTCTCGCATATATTTTTCGCTGTTTTCCACATGCATTTTTATAACCTGCTCTTCCTCAATCTGTTTTGCAACCTTTCGAACATTTTCTATAAGTTCATCCTCATCTATAGGTTTTAGAAGATAGGACTCCACTCCAAGTTCAATGGAACTTTTTGCATATTGAAAATCTGAATATCCTGTAAGTATAATAAATTTACATTGGTATCCCTGCTCTCTTGCCTGCCTCATAACTTCAATACCAGGCAATCCAGGCATCTTGATATCTATGAGTACCAGATCAGGCTTTAATTGCTTGATTTCATTCAAGCCATCTCTTCCATCACTGCCTTCCCCACAAATAGAAAAATTATAATCTTCCCACGGTATTATATTTTTGAGCCCTTCCCTAACTAATGGTTCATCATCAACTATCAAGACTTTTAGCATTTTTCTTTTCCTCCCCTATCGGCAAAAAAATATCTACGGCAGTTCCATTATTTATTTCACTTTTAATTTCTACTCCATACTTTTTGCCATAATAAAGTTTGATTCTCTGATTAACATTACTAAGGCCTATACTCTTATGATCACTGTTGTCATAATCCTCCAGAAGTTTATGTATATGTTCCAGCCTGTCCCTATCTATACCGAGACCATTATCCGATATACTTATCACCATACGTTCTTCTTCTCTTATTACAATTTTGATTATTCCGCTGCCCTCTTTGCTTTCCAGACCATGGACAAAAGCATTTTCTACTACAGGCTGCAGCAGCAGCGGCAAAATTTCATAATGATCTATGTCACAAAGTATATCTATAGAATAGTCTATCCTATCTCCAAATCGTAATTTCTGTATTTCAAGATAACTTTTAACCAAGTCTAATTCTGAGTTTAATGTAACAAGTCTACTTGTTGCTTCAAGATTTCTTCTCATTATTTTTCCTAACATCTTAACAATGTCAGCAATTTCTTTTTGTCCATTACAATATGCTTTCATCCTTATTGTTTCAAGAGTATTGTACAGGAAATGAGGATTAATTTGGCTTGCCAGCATTTCAAATTGTACTTCTTTTTGTTTGTTATTGAGTTGTTGCTGCTGAATCTTGGAAACATACACCTCATTAATTAGTTGTTTTATACTATTAATCATTGTGCAAAGATCTTCATATAATTCTCCTATTTCATCCTTGCCGTCTATTCTTTCTGTTATATTAAAATCTCCTTGAACCACCTTATGCATCTCTTCTCGAAGTAAAACCACCCTTCTGCTGAAGGATTTAAGCAGCAATAAAGTCAGTAAAATAGAGGTAACTACACTTACGAGCATTATAGTACCGCTTTTTATTGTGATACTATTTGCTTCATTTGTAATGTTAACGATAGGAACTATCATATGCACCTGAAACTTACTTTTCGACGCCTTAGCGTCATAGAATGTGCTTGTTAAAATGTCATATTCTCTTCCTCTGTATTTAACCTTTGTTTTTCTGCTCTTATTATCTCTTAAAAAAAACGACTTTTTCATCACATGGAAAGACAGACTTTCATTGTTTTTGCTATTAACAGTTTGTCCATTAATACATATAAATGTGTCATAAGGTTCATCTTTTATTATATCTCTTATACTATCTCCACTAATGTTAATAACCAATACTCCTAGTATCTTTCCATTACTATCTTTAATAAGTCTTATAAGACTGAGATATTTTGTCCTAGAAATGTCATCATATATATGAAGCCATAGTATCCTTCCGTCATTTTTTATAGCTTCCTTATACCAATATGCCTGCTGTATATATTTGTCCACTTTAATAAATTCTGAATCATTCAGCATCGTGTTATTATTCACGTAAAATCTTATACTTGCAATTTCTTTATAATAATTAAGATATTCGTCAAATATATCCTTATTGTCATCATATGTTTTTACCACCTGCGCATAATCTTTGTACTTTTTATTTACTATTCCTGCTAATTTATCGTTAAAATACATCCTATCAGAAACATAGTTAGCGATTCTTATTATTTCATTCAACCGCTCAACTATTCTGTCCGAATTTGTCTTTGCTTCGCTTATAGCTCTGTCTATTACCATATTTCTTATACCGCTTGTAAGATAAGTCCCTACCAAAAGTATTGGTAAAAGAACTGCCATTAAATAAATCAATACCAGCTTCTTTTTAATTTTCATATTATTGATAATCCTTGCTGCCTTTAGCATTAGCATAGATATTACCCTTTCTTATCCATAGTTTCACTTCATATCTAAAAAGTAATTTTCATATTATCTATTGTCTAACTTCATTCTATTTCTAAGGATTTTAGTGAACTTTTTATTTACTTGTTCCACTCCATTAGCTTTAAGTTTTTTTACAAAATTATTCCAATCCTTATCAAAGTTATCTGGCGAATTCAAAACCATTTCGATCAGTTCCTCTTTAGCTATTTTTTCGCATTTATTTAGTTTGTCTGCTGAAGCTGAATCGCTAGGAAATCCTAGCATAAACGCTTTTCCCCAAGGTGATACCTTAAATTTCCTTGAAGATGGATAAAGATCCTTCCACATCTTAACTCCATATCCCTTAAGCACTTCTTTTTCTATGCTGCTATAGCTATCAATGATACTTTGTTTATTTGTAGTACTGTAATATTGTCCAGTTGAATCTTTTTTGCATGATCCCCATCTTGGAAATGGGTATAAGTATGCTCCAATCCCAGTTCTCCTTTTATAATCGTTATCATTTACCATATCGTTCTTATCTTTATCCGTTAACTTTCTTTTACCATTAACAATATTATAATTCTTACCTTTTACTCCCCAATTTCTTAGTATCTGACCTTCATCACTCGCCATCCAATCTAGAAATTTAATAACTTTTGCAGGGTCTTTACAGGAAGTAGATATCCCTATTCCCCAGCTTCCAGAGTATTTTACTGATTTAAAATCTGCTGCTTTAGTATGCTTTGTTAATTGTACTGGATACATACCATACGTTCTTTCAAATTTACCTTCTGTCCTTAAGATATCTTCTCCCTTGCAGTAATCCCATTTTGCATCAATAAGTCCAAGAACTCTGCCGCTGGCAATTTTTGAAATATATTCATCAGGCTTTTGTACAAAGCTATCTGGATCTAATAAACCCATATTATTCATGTGATTAAGCCATTTATAATATTGTTTTTCATTGCTTCTAGCAAATTTGTATTCTACTTTATAAGTTTTAGGGTCCACATACCAGTTACCGTCATCAGGTTCACCTAGTGCAAAGGTAGCTCCATTCCCTAAAGTAATATCCCAATACCAATCGCTAGTTAACAATGAAAGAGCAATAGTTGGCTTTCCGTCAATACTGGGATGTTTCCTTTTATATTTAATAAGTGCATTCTCGAAATCTTTAACAGTTCTCATCTTAGGGTATCCTAATTCCCGAACTACTGCATTCTGGAGTTCAAACCCCATGCTAGGCTGCAGCTGCTTATCATCTACAGCAACAGAATCAAGTGCATAAATAGCCTTGTTTTTTTCGCTATACTGCATAGTATTCCATTTTCCCTTATAAAGTTTTTTTAAATTCGGAGCATATTTATTAATTAAAGGTGTCAAATCCCTCATAGCACCAGCATTAATAAAGGTATCAAGATTAGCCCCTTTAGCAAATATTAAATCTGGATATTCTTTTCCAGCTACTAATATCTTTATTTGCTGAATTACATTAATAGTTGGATATTGTATATCAAGTGATATTCCTGTTTTCTCAGTTATTTCCTTTGCAACTGGATTTTGAAAACCATCATCATCTCGATTGGCATCTTCGCTAAACATAGTTATCTTCGTAATATTACGGTTCTTATTGATTTTTTTGCTGCATCCGCTTAATAGAATACATAGTGTGACAATTATTGAAATGATTTTTGCTATTTTTTTCATAAGCATAGAGCCCCTAATTTAATCTAATATATTTATAGTTATTTATATTATAAGACATTTATGGAAGAATAAATATACTCTATCAATTCAAAAAAAGGAATGACAGTATGAGATTTTCACACTCCACTGCCATTTCCTATCAACTTATTTTGTTCCGTATAACTTCATCATTTTTTGTGTAAGTTCTGTCATCTCTTTATTAGCTTTCTCAATTCCTAAACTCTTAAGTTTTGCCTGAATAGCATCCCATGCAGCATCAAATTTGCTCGGATCAGTAAGTATCGCCTGTGTAATTGCCTTCTGTGTATAGTCATCAGCTTTTTTCTGTATAAGGGAAAGATCGCTGCTACTTGGTACACTATACAAATACGCCTGTCCATGTTTAGACGTTCCAAGCTCTTTCTGTGAAGGCATCAAATCAGTCCACAACTTAGCACCATAAGCCTTTAAAGTTTCCTTATCTGCTGAACTGTAACTAGCTATATAGTTTTCTGGGCTATTTGTTGAATAGTAGTTTCCAGTTGAGTCCTTTACTCCATCACCTTGACATGGGAATGGATAAACATATTGTCCTACACCAGTTTCCAGCGAATAGTCCTTATCAGAAGTCTTCTTTTGCATTTCAGCTGCTGGAACTATTCTCTTTCCATTCTTTACAACATAGTTCTTGCCTTTGATACCCCAGTTATTAAGTACTTGAGCTTCGTCAGATGCCATCCAGTCTAAGAATTGAAATGCTCTCTTTGGATTTTTGCATTTATGGGATATTGCTATCCCATAGCCGCCGGTATACCCCATATATTTCAATTCTGGATCTTTATAGCTGCTATTTAATGTAACCGGCAGTCTAGCATAAGCTCTCTCTGCTTTATTATCTTTAATTAAATTCCTTGTAGCCTCTTGATAATCCCAGGTTTGATCCATCAAACCAAGAACTCTTCCTGAAGATATCTTTGCCAGGTAAGTATCCTGCTTTTGAGTAAAGGATTCCGGATCTAATAATCCTTCATGATTCAACTTATTCATCCATTTATAATAGTCTCTCATTGCAGGAACCATAAACTTATAAGTAGCTTCACCAGTTTCGTCATTAACGCTCCACTGACCATCATCAGGCATTCCTAATGCAAAACCTGATGGATTTCCGCAAGTTATAAGCCATCTCCAGTCACTTCCAAGAAGAGAAATACCTATGGTCTTATTTCCATCTATTGTTGGATGTTTTGCCAAATATGTCTTTATAGCTTTTTCATAATCATTTGCAGTCTTTATCTGCGGATAGCCTTCTTCTTTTAAAACTGCATTCTGAAGCTGCATTACTCCGCCTGAATCCCAAGTAGATTTATGAACTCCGTAAGCACCAACTGTATATATAGACGGATCATCAGGACTATATTTAAGTCTGCTAAATTGATCTCCATATAGTTTTTTTAGATTTGAACCATACTTCTCAAAATAATCATCTAACTTTATAACAGCGCCGGCATCTACAAGTTTACTCAAATCCCCTTTAGCATATATCATATCAGGGTAGTCTCCTCCTGCTATCAAAAGAGCGATAGCATTAGTAGTATCACCTGCAGTAGGATGCTCCATTTTTAATGTAACCCCTGTCTTTTTAGTTATTTCTTTTGCTACAGGATTATTAAAATCATCATCCTTAGTTAAATCTACACTATAGAATGATAGTGTAATAGGACTTTTGTCCATTTTCTTGCCGGTATCTTCTGTCTTTTTCTTAGAACAGCCTGCAAAAACTGTTCCTATAAGACATACTGAAAGCAGAATTCCAGCAATCTTAAACTTTTTCATAATTTTTCCCCCTCATCTAAAAATTTATCTGAACCTTCAAATGATATATACATTTAAAAGGTTATCAGCTCTTAACAGCTCCTAATGTCATACCTGTAACGAAGTATTTCTGAACAAATGGATATACAAGTAGTATTGGTACTGTAGCTACTATAGTAATAGCCATCTTTATAGATTCTGGATTTACAGTATTCTGTTTTGCCAGCTGTGCTGCAGTATTATTATCAACAAAAGAAGATTGCTGTGAATTCTGCAATACTTTCATAAGTTCATACTGAAGTGTGCTAAGGCTCTGTTTTTCTCTTGCATAAAGATATGTATCATACCAACTGTTCCATTGACCAACAGCTATAAATAATGAAATAGTTGCTATTACTGGCACACACAAGGGCAATACAATTTTAAAAAATATTGTAAGATCATTAGCTCCATCAATCTTTGCAGATTCCTGAAGAGCGTAAGGCAGCCCGTCTATAAAAGATCTAATTACAATAACGTTATAAGCACTTATAAGTCCAGGAATTATATAAACAGCAAATTTATTTATAAGATGGAGATCTCTTATCAGCATATAAGAAGGGATAAGTCCTCCACTTACATACATAGTAAGCACAAATATAACGGTAACTGGCTTTCTAAATACATAATCCGTACGGCTTATGGTAAATGCCAGCATAGCAGTACTAATTACTCCCAGAACTGTTCCAATAACTGTCCTAAGCACTGAAATCACAAATGCATGAGGTAATTTACTGCTGGATTTGAATATTTCCTGATAATTCGCCAGCGTAAATTTTCTTGGAAGTATGTATATGCCTCCTTTTACCGTATCCATAGAATTATTAAAGGATATAGCTAATACATTCAAAAATGGGTATATCGTTATTACAATAACAAACGCAAATATCAAAATCAGTATCACATCAAAAATTGTCATCTTTTTTATTCCCTTAGTCATTGATTAATTCTCCCTTCCTTTAAATTATGGCGCCTTCACCAGTCCTTCTTGCGAACTGATTAGCAGCAAACAACAGAACTATACTTACTACGGATTTAAATATGCCTATAGCAGTACCATAAGAATATCTAAATAACCCAATACCATAATCAAGGGCATACCAATCAATTACATAGCCTTTATCCTTAACAATGTTGTTTCCTAAAAGAAATTGTTTTTCAAATCCTATATTTATAATGTTACCTATGCTCATAATAAGAAGTACCATTATAGTCGGTCTTATACCCGGCAGTGTTATATGTATCATCTGTTTAAACCTATTAGCACCATCAACCTTTGCTGCCTCATAAAGTTCCTGATCTATACCAGTTATGGCTGCTAAATATATGATGGCATTCCAGCCTGTTTCTTTCCATACATCTGATGCTGTGACTATTCCCCAAAACATATTGGGCTTGGCCATAAAATTCAATGGTTTACTAATCAAATGCAGATGCATTAGAATTATATTTACCACTCCACCATCAACAGAAAGCATTTTGATAATTATGCTGGATGCTATTACCCATGAAACAAAGTGAGGCAGATATGAAATAGTTTGAACAGTTCTTTTAAACCTTATCGATCTCAATTCATTAAGCAGTAAAGCAAAAATAATAGGTATAGTGAATCCAAATATCAATCCTAGTGAGCTCATTCCTAATGTATTAACCAGAGTCTGATAAAATTGATCATCATGAAACAGCATTTTAAATTGTTTAAGTCCAGACCAATGCTGTTTAAAAAATGATTGACCCGGCATATAATCTTCAAAGGCCATAACCCATCCTGCTAGAGGTACATAACAAAAGATTATTACCCATACTACAAACGGAAAAGACATTAATATCAAAAATTTCTGCTCTTTTAATTTTTTTAAGGTAATTTTCTTATTTTTCTTTTTATCCAAATTTTTATTTCTTTTCTGAATAGATTCTACTGAAGCTTCCATATACTCTCCCCCATTAATTTGATGATATAAACTATGTAAACACCGTCTTCTATTTAATGATATTATCTTTTAAAATTTAAAAAAACCCCAAAAAATGTATATGTTTTCATGTAAAAATTAGAGAATTCCTAAAAACAAAAAAAGGCTTGCCAGAATCAAACATTTGATTCTGGCAAGTCCCTCTTCCAACATATTTTCATACTATTTAAATTTAACTATACTAAACTTCTGCATTAATTCATAACCATTAATTATCTTCTGATAACTTTAACTGATAGCATAGATTTCGCAAGCTGATTGTTATTGTTATCAAACATATCCACTTCAACTTTACTAAAACTCCGTCCCACATTTATGATTTTAACATATAAATGTACTTCGTTGTCCACCTGTACAGGACGCATAAAATATGTCATAGTACTGTCAACTGCAGTATTTATATTATTCTTCTGTCTCAATGCCATCAGTCCTGCTGTAGAAAGCAGCATATTTAGGCAGCTCCAGGAAGCTGTCCCTATCGTGTCCAGCATCTGAGGAATAATTGTTCCTTTAAAATGAGTAATGTCTCCTTCAGATTCAAACTCAAAATTTTTGAGTATAACGTCTTCTAATGTGTCACTAAACTGCGGCTGTCTAGAAGCATATTGCAGACCTTTTATCACATCCTGTCTTGTAATAATACCTATAAGCGTTTTATTATCCACAACTGGACACATCTCAATTCCTTCCCAAGCCATAATATGAGCCACATAAGCCACTGTAGTCTTACTCGTGACAGAAATAGGATTTTTGGTCATTACTCTTGAAACTAATTCCTCATTTGAACAATTTGCTGGGATATCCTTTGGCGTTATGATTCCCATCACCTTTTTATTCTCGTCCACCACCGGATACCTCTCATGCCCCGTGGTTTCTATAAGTTTTTTCAACTGAACTACAGTACAATTTATACCTACACTTACAGGGTTATCCTTCATAATATCCTCTATAAGAATAATATCCTTTTTTATTAGGCTTTCTGAAATAGCCTTATTAATCATTGTAGCTATAGAAAATGTATCATAACTAGAAGATATTATAGGCAGACACTTTTCATTGGCTAGTCTCTTTATCCTTTCACTGCAGCTGAACCCGCCGCTTATCAAAACAGCTGCTTCACTATTTAGTGCTAATTCCTGTGCTTCTTCTCTGTTTCCTACTATCAAAAGACACCCTGGAGTTATATATCTTTCCATAGCATCTATTGTCATAGCACCTATAACAAATTTATTCAGAGTTTTATGTATTCCTTCCTTACCGCCAAGGATTGAACCTTCTACAATATTTACAACTTCAGCATAGGTAAGTGTATCTATGCTCTTTTTTTCCACCTTTTCTATTCTTACTGTACCGACTCTAGGTATTGTTGAAACTATACCTAGTGTTTCACAGTCCTTTATAGCTCTGTAGGCAGTACCTTCACTCACTCCCAATTTGTTGGCTACTCCTCTTACAGAAATTTTATAGCCAGCTTCCAGAGAAAGAATGTATTTAATTATGTCCTCGTGCTTTGACATACATCCCCCTACCTTCCTTCTTTTCTAAGTTCATCAGCGATCTTCTCTATTCTTCTAAGCCTGTGATTAATACCAGATTTACCTACGGGCGGATTAAGCATGGCTCCTAACTCTTTGAGAGACTCATCAGGATGCTTTAATCTTAGTTCTGCAATCTCCTGAAGATTTCTAGGCAGCCTCCCAAAACCTATTTCTTTCTCTATAAACTTTATGCTTTCCACTTGTCTTACTGCAGCATTTACTGTTTTACTTAAATTGGCAGTTTCACAATTTACTAATCTATTAACATTATTTCTCATTTCTTTCATTATTCTTATATTCTCAAATTCTAATAATGAGTTATATGCACCAACAACACTTAATACATCAGATATCTGTTCTCCTTCCTTAAGATAAACAATATAACTATTCTTCCTTTGTATCACTTTTGATGCTAGATTATAATCGTTTATTATTTTGCTGAGTGAGTTAGCATATTCAAGATCATGGGTAACAAATTCCATATGATAAGCCTTTTCCGGATTACTTACGCTTCCTCCGCCTAAAAATGCTCCTTTAATATATGCCTTCTTATTTTTATCAGTATTAATAATGTTTTCCTCTATACCATAGCTTATTGACATAGTACCATTATCATCCACTTTAAAGATTCCAACTTGTTCAAGAAGCTCTCTTGCTCCCATCTCTTCGCTGATAACAACCATATACATATTACTCTTTTTTAATGAATTATTTTTCTTTACCATAAGCTGAGTACGCATATTAAAATATTCTTTTAAAATTTTAAAAATAAATCTTGCAATGCCGGCATTCTCCGTAGTAATTCTAAAATTTAACTGTTTATGGGAAGTAAAAGCCAAAGTACCGCTAACCTTCATCACACCAGAAAGTATAGCTCTGGCCTCCTCTTTACTAAAATCAGTTTCTCTACATATCTCTTCCTTAACTTTTGCTGAAAATGACATAGCCATTACTCCCTGTTTCTTTTATTTTGTTTAAGCCTCTCAGACAGGTAAAAATACTCCACAATCTTCTTCTTATCATAGAATAATTTTCTGTCCATAATCGTTTCGATAAGCATTGAAGCCAGATTTTCCGCATCATGACGTATATAGCCATCCTTTATTTTCACAAAATCTCCTTCAACCATCTCCACGCCGAGTTTACTTATGTTGTCTTTATTTATCTCAACTAAGTTTGATCCCTCGTTTTTGTACTTTTCCTCAAGATCATCGCCTATCTTACCATTATTCACCATAACATAATCAATAATTTCACCATCTATATGCTTGTGTATCGCCTTTATATGATCGGCTACATCATACCCGTCTGTTTCTCCAGGCTGCGTCATAATGTTGGATACATATATCTTTACAGCACTTGACCTCTTCAATGCTGCACCTATATCCTTTACTAGTATATTAGGAATGACACTTGTATAAAGACTACCAGGGCCAAGAATTATCGCATCAGCTTCCCTAATAGCTTTAATTGCCTCATCAACAGCCTTAGCATCCTCAGGTTCAATGAAAAGTCTTTCTATGGGGCTTTTCTGCTTTATTGCTTCCTGCCCAATAGTTGATTCTCCCATTACAATAGAACCATTCTTCAATTTTGCCTTTAATACCATGTTATCCAGCGTAACCGGGAGCACCTTTCCAGTTACTGCTAATACTGAACTCATCTTCTGAACAGCTTCCTCAAAGGTAGAAGATATTCCGTCCATTGCAGCCAAAAAAAGATTTCCAAAGCTTTGGTTCTTAAGTTTTCCGTCAGGAAATCTATATTGAAGCAATTCCTCCATAAGAGGCTCAGTATCTGCTAAGGCTAAAATACAGTTTCTTATATCACCTGGAGGGAGTATACCTAAATCCTCTCTCAGGTCTCCAGATCCCCCGCCATCATCTGCCACAGTTACAATTGCTGTTATATTTGAAGTGTAATATTTCAATCCTCTAAGCATAGTAGAAAGCCCTGTTCCACCGCCAATTACAACTATCTTAGCTCCTTTTATCAGAAGTCTTTTTTCATATATTAATGTTTCTAATTTTTTAGAGTCAAGTTTTACATTAATATACCCTTTATTAATTAATCCTATTATTGATTTCATTGACTGAGTTATAGATATATATATGACAAATATACCCATAAAGTTTAACAGAACCCAGAAAGCCTTATAATAATTATTATAAATACCATGCTGCACAAAATCTACGAGTCCAGTTAATATTAAAAGAAGTCCCATGATTCCAAAAAGTATCCACCTTTTTACTTTGATTCCAGGCCTAAGCCAGTCAGTAAACTTCATAATTTCATACCACCCCTGTTAACATCCTCTTCCACATCTCTGTGTTCAATATTAACCTTATGCCCCTTATTAAGCAGCTCTTGGTATATTGCATTAGCAATAGCCACAGATCTGTGTCTGCCTCCAGTACAGCCTATAGATACAATAAGCTGTCTTTTTCCCTCCTTTACATAGTTCGGTATAAGAAATTCCATCATATTTTGCAGGTTTTTCATAAATTCTTTTGTAACATCAAATCCCATTACATATTTTTTCACAGGCTCATCGTTACCTGAATATTGTTTCAGTTCAGGTATATAAAATGGATTTGGTATAAATCTAACATCAAATACTAAATCGGAATCCACCGGTATACCATATTTAAATCCGAAAGACAAAACTGTTATCATAAGCTCTATCTCTTTTTGTCCCTCTTCTCCGTATATCTCTGAAATTTTCTGTCGAAGATCCCATATTGAAAGCTTTGATGTATCAATAATATTATCTGCTCTATTCCTTATCTCACTTAGCTTAGCTCTTTCAAGAGAAATACCCTGTAATACTCTTCCTTCTGGTGATAAGGGATGCTTTCTTCTTGATTCTTTATACCTTTTTATTAGTACTTCATCTTTGGCATCTAAATATAATATTTCATATTTATGCTCATTTTTCTCCATATACTTAAGACTTTCAAAAAAAGCATCAAAAAACTTTCCGCCTCTTATGTCCATAGCTAATGCAATTTTATCTATTTTTCCATCAGTTTGAAAACAAGCTTCTGCAAATTTTGAAATAAGTGTAGGCGGCAAATTATCAACACAAAAATAACCTATATCTTCAAGGCTTCTCATAGCCTGAGTTTTTCCTGCTCCAGACAACCCTGTAACAATTACAAATCTCATGAGCTCCATCTCCTTCGTCTAGTGTTAGCTATATTTTTCATTATAACACACAGCTAAATTGCTTTCCAATGCTTACAAGAGAGAAAAGAGTAAAGAGAAAAGTGAAGGAAGAAATTCTGCTATGCAGAATTTTTAAGAATTTAATTTTGATCATTATCAGCACAGCTGAATTTTTACCTACTCTTTACTCTTTTCTCTTTTCTCTTTTTTTAATGTCTTATACTAAACAACATATAAAAAAATCCAATAAATCCTTAAATATAATACATTTACTTATAAACCCTAGTGTACGATAATGGGTTAGTATTTATTATATATTATATATTTTTTGAAAAGGAGGTCCTCTCTTTGGCATTAAAATTCATTAAAAAATACTTAGCACCTTACAAATTAATGTTTGGCTTAGGTCTTGTTGTCGTAACGATAACGTCTGCACTAAATATGATAGTTCCATATCTTTCAGGTGTAATAGTTGAAAATGTTATTAAGAAACATATGATGAATCTATTAATTCCTTATATGATAATTATACTTTCAGTTACACTTGTCCGTTCACTATTAAGATATGGTTTTATCTTGAATTTTGAAAATATATCACAGAATATAATTTACAAGATAAGACAAGATCTATACAACTCTATTCAGACACTTGATGCCAAGTTTTATGACAAAACCAGAACAGGTGACATAATGTCAAAACTTACTGGTGATGTAGATGCTGTGCGGCATTTCATAGCATATGTTGTATATAATGTATATGAAAACGCACTTATTTTTATCTTTGGACTAGCAATAATGTTTTACATCAATTTTCGTTTTGCACTTATAGTTTTTGTTATAACAATTCCTACTGCATATATTGCACGAAGACTTGCAGTTGAAGTAAAACCTACTTTTACTAGAATAAGAACTCAATTCTCAAAATTGAATACTGTAGTTGAAGAAAACATTAGCGGTAATAAGGTTGTAAAGGCCTTTGCCAAAGAAAATTACGAAATTGAAAAATTTCAGAAAGCAAATGTAAAATTCAAAGAAAGAAACATAGAATCCTCAAACGTATGGTGCAAATATTTACCTGTACTAGAGTTTTTATCTGGTTCACTGAATATAGTTACTATAATAATTGGAGGCTATATGGTAATTAAGAACTCTCTTACCATAGGAGAACTGATAACCTTTAACTCACTTATTTTTACTGTAAACAACCCTATAAGAATGTCTGGATGGCTCATTAATGATATTCAAAGGTTTTCTGCCTGCTCAGAAAAAATACTTGAAATATTGAAAGCTAAACCAGAAATATATAACAAACCAAATGCTATAGAAAAATCTTCTCTTAGCGGTTCTATAGAATTTAAAGATGTATGCTTCTCCTATGACGACACTGAGGTACTCCATAATATAAACCTAAAGATAAATTCAGGAGAAACGATTGGAATCATGGGTGCAACAGGAGCAGGAAAAACCAGCTTTATCAACTTGCTTTGCCGTTTCTATGATTGTACCAGCGGAAGCATATTAATAGATGGCGAAAATATAAAAAAATATAATCTTCAAAACCTGCGAGGCCACATAGGAATTTCTATGCAGGATATATTTCTTTTCTCGGATACTATCGAAGGAAACATAGCCTATGGAATGCCAGATGCACCTTTTGAAGATGCGAAGAAAGCTTCCTCTCTTGCTCAGGCTCATGGTTTTATCAATGAACTTCCAGAAAGCTATGACACAATTATCGGTGAAAGAGGAGTCGGATTGTCTGGAGGGCAAAAGCAGAGAATATCTCTTGCCAGAGCTCTAATGAGAAACCCTGATATACTGATATTAGATGATACTACCTCTGCTGTAGATATGGAAACAGAACATGAAATTCAAAAAGGACTTAAAAATTACAGCAGTAAACGAACAACTTTTATTATCGCACATAGAATATCTTCTGTGAAAAACTCAGATAAAATAATAGTGCTTGATGAAGGTAAGATAGTAGAACTCGGAAATCATGAACAACTTATGAAAAATAAAAGTTACTATTACGATATATATATGAGCCAATTAGGAAATTCCGAACAGGAATTAAAGGAGGTGGTTAGCAATGGCTAGAAATAAATTCGACATGGACGAGGATTTAAATTCTAGTGTAAATATACACTACCTGAGAAGAGTTGTAAAGTATGTCATTCCATACAAAAAGGAAATTATTATAACTACCATATTGATGCTATTCTGTGCCGCCATTAATATGCTTGGGCCTTACCTTACCAAGGTAGCACTGGATACGACTATTCCTAATAAAGATGTAAAGGGATTGTTAATATTATCTGTTATATATTTTTTATCTCAGATAATTAATTCAGCAGGTCTTCAATTTAAAATAAATAAAATGAATCATGTTGGTCAAGACATTATCTTAAATATGAGAAAAGATTTATTCGAACACCTTCAGGAACTTCCTTTCACATATTATGATACAAGACCCCATGGAAAAATCTTAGTTAGAGTAGTAAATTACGTAAACAGTCTTAGTGATTTGCTATCCACAGGTATAATAAATCTATTTACTGATATGTTTACACTGATTATAATAATCGCATTTATGTTTGCTATTAATGTGCGCCTTACACTTATCTGCCTTGCTTCAATGCCATTTTTAATTGCTGTAGCTTTTGTTATTAAAACCTTGCAGAGAAAATCCTGGAGACGCCTTAACAATAAATTGTCCAATTTAAATGCATACATTCATGAAAGTATCTGTGGTGTTAAAGTAACTCAGGCTTTTGCAAGAGAAAATACTAACATGGACATTTTTCTAGAATTAAATGGAGGCTACAAAAAAGCCTGGATGCGATGCATAAGAATACAATTTCTCGTATCACCTTTTGTTGATAATATCTCCAACATAGTTATATGCTGTATATATGTTTTAGGTATAACCTGGCTTAACGGTGGAGCTTCCGATGTTTCAATAGGTGTATTGGTAGCTTTCTTAGGATATATGAGCAGATTTTGGGCACCAATCTCCAACATTGCAAATACTTATAATTCAATAATAAATGGTTTATCCTATCTTGAACGTATCTTTGAAACGCTGGATGAAGAAGTTACAGTAAAAGATAAAGAGAATGCCATACAAATGCCAGTAATCAATGGCACTGTTGAATTTGAAAATGTAAACTTTTCTTACGATCCGGGCCACAAGATTCTAAATGATATCAACTTTAGTGTCCCTCCTGGTCATAGTGTAGCATTAGTAGGGCCTACAGGCGCAGGTAAAACTACTATTATAAATCTGCTTAGTAGATTTTATAATATTGACGAGGGAAAAGTCCTTATCGATGGCGTTGATATCAGCTCAGTGACATTGAATTCATTAAGAAGCCAAATGGGCGTAATGCTTCAGGACTCTTTTATATTCTCTGGTTCAATAATGGATAATATACGCTATGGTAAATTAGATGCTACCGATGAAGAAGTAATCGAAGCTGCTAAAGTAGTTCGTGCACATGAATTCATTAAAGATATGGAAAATGGCTATTATACCTATGTAAATGAAAGAGGTTCAAGATTATCTGCTGGTCAAAGACAGCTTATAGCCTTCGCCAGAGCACTTTTAGCCAATCCTGCAATACTAATACTAGATGAAGCTACCTCAAGTATTGACACAAACACAGAAATATTATTGCAACAGGGGCTTCAAGAACTTCTAAAAGGAAGAACCTCTTTTATAATAGCTCACAGACTTTCTACTATAAAGAACTCAAAGCTTATTATGTACATAGATAAAGGCTCTATTGTAGAAAAAGGTACTCATGAAGAGCTAATGGAGCTTAAAGGAAATTACTACGAACTATATACATCACAGTATAAATTTTTAGAAGCCATCTAAAGAGAAAAGAGTAGAGAGAAAAGTTAAGGTAGAAATTCGGCCGTGCCGAATTTCAGAAGAAAAACTTCCCAAATGGGAAGCTTTTCTTCTTATAAAAAAGAATTCAGCCAAGCTGAATTCTCTCCATAATTTTTCTCTTTACTCTTTTCTCTTTTCTCTTTTTTCTTGTCCCATTATTCTAACCTCAGGTTTTAGCTTGACCTGAAACATTTCCAAAACATTCTTTTGAACAAGTTCTATAAGATTGAGTATGTCGTCTGCAGTAGCATTATTCTTATTAATAATGAAACCTGAATGTTTGTTCGAAACTTGAGCGCCGCCTACTGCTTTTCCCTGCATACCTGCATCCTGAATCAATTTTCCGGCATAATGCCCTTCCGGCCTTTTAAAAGTACTGCCAGCTGAAGGATACTCTAATGGCTGCTTTTCTCTTCTTCGACGCTGAAAATCTTCTACGGTACTTTTTATCTCTTCATATATTCCGTCTTTCAATTCGAAAACTGCTTCTAAAACAGTATAATTGTTCTTAAGTATTATGCTGTTTCTATAGCTTAGTTCAAGATCATCTTTATATATTCTCCTGCAACTTCCCTCTGTATCCACAACTAATGCACTTTCTATGATATCCCTTATTTCACCTATATATGCACCGGCATTCATCGCTACTGCTCCCCCTACACATCCAGGGATACCACAAGCAAATTCAAAACCAGTCAGATTGCTATTCATAGCAAAATCAGATACATCGCTTAATAGTGCGCCACTTTCTGCAATTACTTTGTTCTTTTCCAAAGTTATGTTATTCAGTTTAACTAATTTAATTATAGCTCCTCTTATTCCGCCGTCTTTCACAAGCATGTTTGAACCATTACCCATGACGTAGAAAGGAATTTTTTTCTCTTTAAAGAAGTTTATAAGTTCTCTTACAATTTCCTTGCTTTCTGGTGTAACCAGTATATCTACAGGTCCGCCAACCTTAAAAGATGTATGATTACTCATTTTTTCATCTACAAAAACATTGTCTTTACCTGCTAAAGATACAATATCTGGTATAAATTTTAAAAATACGTTCATAAACTTTCCCCTAACCTAAAGTTCTAAAATATATAATTTATACTTCCCCCTTATGTAGTATAGCATAAAAGTTCAATTTTGTAGCGTATAATTCAATATAACCTGCATTTTTTGCAGCATATGAGCAATCAAGAATAAAGATTTTTCCTTAATTGCTGCCTATGACTTGCTAGAAGTAAAAAAATTTATTATACTTTCTGCCGCTTTTCTATCTATAGATGGTGTCTCAGTCAATTCCTCAAATGTAGCATCTTTAATATTATTGACGGATCCAAATTTTTTAAGCAATTCTTTCCTTCTTTTCTCTCCTATACCAGGTATTTCATCCAACAATGAATGAAGCACCCTTTTATCTCTTAAAGTTCTATGATAGGATATTGCAAATCTATGCACTTCATCTTGAATTCTAGTTATAAGCTTCATAACTTCAGAATTGCTTGATATCGGCAATTCCTCATTATTATATATAAGTCCTCTAGTATTATGCTTATCGTCTTTAACCATTCCGCATACAGGAATATTTATACCGTATTTTTCAAGTACCTGAAGAGCTATATTAACTTGTCCTCTTCCACCGTCCATTAATATTACATCAGGAAAAATACAAAATTTTCCCATACTGTACTGTAAGTTCCTCTGCTGAATACTTTTAATCTCCTCAATACCATGACTAAATCTTCTATCTAATATTTCTCTCATACTATCATAATCATTTGCGCCTTGAACAGTTTTTATTTTAAACCTTCTGTAATCACTATTCTTAGGTTTGCCTTCTTCAAATACCACCATACTTCCAACAGAATCGAATCCCTGTATATTAGAAATATCATAAGATTCTATTCTATGTGGCACATCATCAAGCTCTAGCACCTCTGATAATTGACGTATTGCCGTTTCATTCATCTGCTTATCTTTTATCAGCTTTGTTTTGAATTGTTCAAGAGTAATTTTTGCATTATTCTTCACCATATCTAAAAGTGATTTCTTTTCTCCTCTTTTAGGTACTTTTATATCTACCTTACTGCCTTTTCTGGCAGATAGCCACTCTTCTAATAAATCACTATCCTCAACTTCAGGAACATATATATGTGCAGGAAAAAACGGAGTACCGCCGTAAAACTCTTTTATAAATTGTGATATGACAGACTCAACTCTTTCCTCAGCAGTATCCTCCAACATATAATGTTCTCTTCCAACTATCTTTCCCTGTCTTAAAAAGAAAACCTGAACACAAGTATCTTTGTCATCACTATATAGATCTATATAATCTTCATCTTCAAAATTTCCAATTATAATCTTTTGCTTTTCACGTATTTTCTTAAGAGCATTTATTTTATCTCTAAACGCTGCTGCCTTTTCAAACTCTAAATTTTCAGAAGCTTCCAGCATTGATTTTTCCATAACTTTCACAACCTTAGTATCACTGCCAGAAAGTAAATTAATAACATCCTGCACAATTTCAGAATACTCTTTACGGCTGATAAGATGTTCACATGGCGCTTTACAAAGTCCAATATGATAATTGAGACATGCCCTGAACTTAGGAGAATTCTCACTGATGTTCTTCTTGCAATTTCTAAGCGGAAATATCATTTTAATTGTATCTAAAGTCTCGTGGACACTAGATGCATCCGGGTATGGTCCAAAATATTTATTTCCATCCTTAACATAATTTCTTGTAACAAACGCTCTTGGAAATTCTTCATTTGTTGTGATTTTAATAAAAGGATAATGTTTATCATCCTTCAAAAGGATGTTATACCTTGGACGATACTTCTTTATCAGATTACACTCCAGAATCAGTGCTTCCTTTTCAGAATCTGTAACTATATATTCAAATTCAGCTATATTCTTAATCATAGCTTTAACTTTTGTAGTATGATTAACATTATGCTGAAAATATTGTCTTACACGATTTTTCAGTATTTTAGCCTTACCTACGTATATAACTTCTCCAAGGCTGTTCTTCATAATGTATACTCCAGGTCTATCGGGGAGTATCTTTAATTGATATTCAAAATCAAACATTGAAATTTCTCTCCTTTTATGTTTACTACTTCAATGCTGCTTTAAATACACCTGAGGCAACCTGTGCTGCTGCTATTCCTCCCTGTCCTCCATCTTCTACAAGAACCGCCAAAGCCACTGTAGGTTTATTGTAAGGTGCAAAACCAACAAACCAGGAATGAGGTGTAGTTCCTTTTTTACCATGATCAGCTGTACCTGTTTTCCCGGCAACTTCTATTCCCTGCACTGCAGCTGCTCTTCCTGTACCTGAAGTTACAACATTTCGCATATAGCCTTTAATCTTATCTGCAATATCAGTTGAAACAGCTGTAGTAAGTTCTTTATTTTCTACAGATGAAAGTGGTTTCCCATCGTAAGTTAATATCTGATCTACAATACGAGGCTGCATCATAACTCCTTCATTAGCAATAGCTGAAGTTACCATTGCCATTTCCATAGGAGTAGCTAACACACTTGCCTGACCTATTCCGCTTTGTGCTATATTACCTTTTTCATAACTCTTAAGTTCGGGAAATCTGCTTTTATCTATAACAATTCCATTACCTGTAATATCTTTATTAAACATAAATTTTTCTGCCGTAGCTCTTAATTTATCATTACCCAACTCTAGAGCCATCTGACCGAAAAACACATTGCTGGACTTAGTAAAAGCTCTATCTATATTTAAAACCCCGTAAGCATGCCCTCCGAAATTTCTCAATGAATACTTTCTATTTAACACTAGTTTTCCTGTATCATTAATAGTTCTTTGCTCAATTCCGCTTATATTTTCAAGCGAAGAAGCTGTTGTTATTATTTTAAATGAAGATCCAGGCGGATATAAACCTGAAACAGCCCTGTTGAGAAGCGGTCTGTGAGGATTAGTATTTATTGATTTCCAGGTTTTTTTTAAGTCGTTAGGATTGAAGGAAGGTTTGGAAACCATAGCTAGTATCTCTCCAGTGGATGGATTAAGAACCACTACCGCACCTTTTCTATTCCCCAGTAAATTATAAGCTGTTTTCTGTATTTTAGAATCCAGCGTAGTCTTTAAACTATTTCCAACTTTCTTTCTGTTTTTCCCCTTATTCTTCCACAGCTGAACAAAATTTAAACTATTATCTGCCATAAGCTGAGAATCATATTTATTTTCCAATCCTGTAATACCATAAACAGGATCTACATATCCTAATGCATGAGCAAATACAGCTCCTCCAGTATATTCTCTTTTCTGATTTAATGTGCTTATCTTTTTACTTTTAGTTAATGCATTCATTTTTCTATCGTATATAGTTCCTCTAAGCACTTCGTTTCTCTTAGCCCACAATCGCTTATTATATGTACTCTTAGCTATACCTGGTCCCTTTGCTACAACGAAGTAAGTAAAATATGAAATTAAGCATATAAAAAGCATCAAATAGACTATCAAAACTTTCTTTATATTTTTAGATAAATCTCCCATGTTATCCTCTCCTTAATCATTCACCTTCAGAAGCCTTTTGTAATATTCCTAAGGCGAAGAATATTGAAAACATAGAACTTCCTCCCTTACTTATCAACGGCAAAGTTATACCAGTAAGCGGTATAGCCCCTACTACACCTCCAATAATAACAAGTGCCTGTGTTGCAATCATTGCACTATAACCAACTACTAAAAGCTGAGTAAATTTATCCTCTACAAATAATGATATTCTCATACACCTATAAAATAACAGGAAGTAGAAAATCATTATGCCAAAACCTACAAATACTCCAAATTCCTCACAAATAGCAGCAAATATAAAATCACTATCAGCTACTGGAACAAAGCCTGGATGTCCCATTCCTAGACCAGTACCTAAAAATCCCCCTGAAGCTATAGCAATCAGAGATTGAACTAATTGGAAGCCTTTTTTCGTCGGATCCTCCCATGGATTCAGCCATATATCAACTCTAACCCTAACATGCCCAAAAAGTTTATAACTCACAAATGCACCTATTGCAAAAAGAATAATGCACACTACTATATATTTTGCTTTTGACGTAGCAATATAGAGCATCGTAATAGATATGCCAAAAAATAAAAGGGCAGAGCCTAAATCTCTTTGAAGCACCATAAAACCTAATGTAGCCATAACAACTAATGCAGGCTCAATAAGATTTTTAAAATCCTTATAATCCTTTAATGCCGCAGCTAAATATGCTACAAAAAATAGTTTTCCAATCTCTGATGGCTGAAAGCCAAAGCCTCCTATAAACACCCAGTTCTTAGCACCGTAAACATCTCTTCCAATAAAAGTAGCCATTGCCATAAATATAAGCGTTATAATCATATATATGCGTTTATATTTAACAAATGATTTTATATTCGGCAGTATTACTATTATGAGTACAAACATAGTAACACCTATAGTAAACCAAATTACCTGCCTTATAGCATATGCTGGTTTTAACCTATATATCATGGCTATGCCAATTACTGAAAAAATTGCAGCAAACTGCAATATAAATTTATCTCCATCAGGAAAAAATTTTCTAATTATAAAATAAGCATAGGTAACCAATACAAATATTATGGCACCCATAATTATCGCCCCAGTATCAATGGGCTGTTTTAAAATTGCCAAATTTCCAAACACAGCAATTGTAAGAAGGTAAGTAAGCATTAAGAGCTTAAATTCACCTCTTCTTGTTCTCATAATATCACAACCTTTACCCTATAACCTTTAACAGCGTATTTCCTATAGATATCTCATCCCCTATTTCCAATACGGTTTTAGTTTTTACCTTTTCTTCATTTAGAAAAGTACCATTTGTACTTCCCATGTCTTCAACGTAACAATCTTTATTTTTTACAAATATCTTAGCATGATAACCCGAAACATAAGGATCCTTCAAGATCACAGAATTATCTTCATGTCTTCCTATTGTAACAACTCCTCCAATAGGAACAATACTTCCTTTCTTTACATTGGAACCTTCACTGGTAGACATAACCTCAAGTCCAAGTGATTTTTTTAATATTTTTTTCTTATCCCCATTTTTAACATCACTATTCATTATTTTTAATGCAGTAATAATAATAAAATACACTATAATGATAAATACAATACTAAATATGGGTGTTAACATCTTTGTTAAATCCATCTTATCACCTGCCAAAATCATTCTTAAAAACTAGCATTATAAAATGCTAGTTTAAAATACATATTGATTATAACATTTTTTTGAGGTATTGTCCTGTATATGACTGTTCTTTCTTGCAAATTTGCTCCGGCGTGCCTTCTGCAATGATTGTACCACCATTGTCCCCGCCTTCCGGTCCTAAATCTATTATATAATCCGCACATTTAATTACGTCTAGATTATGCTCGATTACTACTACTGTATTTCCCATATCCACAAGTCTCTGTAATATATCCACAAGTCTGCTTACATCATCCACATGAAGTCCTGTAGTTGGCTCATCTAGTATATAAAGAGTATTTCCCGTTGACTTTTTAGAAAGTTCATATGCTAGCTTAATTCTCTGAGCCTCTCCTCCAGACAGTTGTGTAGAAGGTTGACCAAGTCTAATATATCCAAGCCCTACATCATAAAGCGTCTGCATTTTATTTTTAATCCTAGGTATATTTTCAAAGAAGCTAAGAGCCTCTTCAACAGTCATATCAAGTACTTCTGCAATATTCTTGTTCTTGTATTTAACCTCTAATGTTTCTCTGTTATATCTTTTTCCTTTACATACTTCGCAAGGTACATAGACATCAGAAAGAAACTGCATTTCAATTCTTATTATTCCATCACCGCTACAAGCTTCGCATCTTCCGCCTTTTACGTTAAAACTAAATCTTCCTGATTTATATCCTCTCATTTTAGCTTCAGCAGTGCTGGCAAAAGTCTCTCTTATTATATCAAATACGCCAGTATAGGTTGCAGGGTTGGATCTTGGCGTCCTTCCTATAGGACTTTGATTTATATCTATTATCTTATCTATATTTTCATAACCTATTATTTCCTTATAGGCTCCTGGATATACTCTGGCATTACCTAAGAGTTTATATAAGCCCTTATAAAGAATTTCATTAACCAGTGTGCTCTTACCAGAACCAGAAACACCAGTTACTGCTGTGAACACTCCCATAGGAAAGTTCACATTAATATTTTTAAGGTTATTCTCTTTAGCGCCTTTCACCTTTATCCATTTTCCATGGCATTTTCTTCTCTCTTTAGGCAGCTCTATAGATTTTGCACCAGTCAAATATTGTCCTGTTATAGATTCCTTACAATTTTCTATGTCCTTCAAAGTACCAGCTGCTACTACTTCGCCGCCGTGTTCACCTGCTCCAGGCCCAATATCTACAATATAATCAGCAGCCTTCATAGTATCCTCATCATGTTCAACAACTACAAGGGTATTTCCTATATCTCTTAAATGCTTTAATGTAGCAATAAGTTTATCATTATCTCTCTGATGCAATCCTATACTTGGTTCATCAAGTATATATAAAACACCTACTAAACTTGAACCTATCTGGGTTGCTAATCTAATTCTTTGTGATTCTCCTCCTGACAAGGTTCCTGCACTTCTAGAAAGATTTAAATAATCTAATCCTACATCCACTAGAAAGCTTAATCGGCTGTTAATCTCTTTTACTATCTGTGCACTTATAAGCTTATTTTTTTCTGAAAGTTCAAGTCCATTAATAAAATTCAATTCATCTCTAATTGACATTTGACAGAACTGGTGTATGTTCTTATCTCCTACTGTAACAGCCAATGCTTCCGGCCTCAATCTTGCTCCCTTACATTTCGGACAAGGATTATTGCTCATAAACTGCTCAATTTCAGTTTTAATGTAATCCGATCCAGTCTCCATATATCTTCTCTTCATTTCATTTATAACGCCTTCAAAGCTATGGTTGAATTCACCAGTTGAAAATTCCTTATTATATTTTACTTTTATTTTCTCGCCATTAGTACCATACAAAATAATATTAACAATTTTATCAGGTAATTTATTAAATGGTGTATTTAAATCAAACTTATACTTTTCACTTAATGCCTTAAGCACGCTGAATGTCCAAGAATCATCCTTAAGCCTTCCTTCTCTCCAATAGGCTATGGCTCCTTCCATAATACTCTTGCTTCTATCAGGTACCACCAAATTTTCATCAATTTCCATAAGTGTTCCCAAACCATCACAGCAGTCACATTTACCAAAAGGTGTATTAAATGAAAATAATCTAGGTGCTAATTCTTCCATACTTATACCGCAATCCGGGCAGGATAATTTCTCACTGAATAGAATATCTTCTCCATCTATAACGTTTATTATAACTAACCCATCTGCTAGTTTTAATGCTGTTTCAATTGAATCTGAAAGTCTTCCGTGTATATCTTTTTTGATTACTATTCTGTCTATTACAGCTTCTATAGTATGTTTCTTTGTCTTCTGCAATTCTATAGTGTCTTCTGTAAGATCATACATCTCGCCGTCAATTCTTGCTCTAACGAATCCGTTCTTCTTTATACTGTCTAGTACCTTTTCATGTTCTCCTTTTCTGCCTCTTATTACTGGAGCAATCACCTGAATTTTTGTTCTTTCAGGCAGCAGCATTATTTTATCTACCATCTGATCCACGGACTGCTGCTTTATTTCCCTGCCGCATTTTGGACAATGAGGAATTCCTATTCTTGCATATAAAAGTCTTAAATAATCAAATATCTCAGTAACAGTACCAACGGTAGAACGTGGATTTCTACTGGTAGTCTTCTGGTCAATAGATATTGAAGGCGATAATCCTTCAATGTAATCCACATCTGGTTTATCCATTTGGCCAAGAAATTGTCTTGCATAGGAAGAAAGTGATTCTATATATCTTCTTTGCCCTTCCGCATAAAGCGTATCAAAAGCCAAAGAAGACTTTCCTGAACCTGATAAACCTGTAAATACTATCAACTTATCTCTAGGTATCTCCAAATTAACATTTTTTAAGTTGTTTACTCTTGCACCCTTGATTTTTATTGTTTCTCTCATATTTAAAACCTCAGTTCCTTATTAATTAATAATCAAAAATGATGAATACAAAATTCAGCAAAACTAAATTTTCATCTTCATTCCTAATTCTTCATTCTTAATTTCTAATTTATTCAGTTGATTATTCCTGCATATAATCCTTATTAACTTTACACAGTCTTAAGTTTTTTCCTTAGTACTGCTACATCATCTCTAAGTTGAGCAGCTCTTTCAAACTGCAGATCCTTAGCTGCTGCCCGCATCTCCATTTCAAGCTTTTCAATAGTTTTCGTGATATTTTCTTTAGTTCCAGCCAATGCCTCCTCCATAGTGTCATATTTCGCACTTTCCTCTGAAACTTTAGAAATTTCAAGAATCTCTCTTATATCCTTAATTACTGTTTTAGGTGTAATATTATGTTGTTTATTGTACTCCATCTGTATGGCTCTTCTTCTATTAGTTTCATCTATAGCGTATTTCATAGATTTAGTAACCTGGTCGGCATACATTATTACTTTACTCTCACTATTTCTAGCTGCTCTTCCTATCGTCTGAATCAAAGATGTTT
The DNA here is from genome assembly GCF_002029235.1 of Clostridium oryzae. Classification (GTDB taxonomy): domain Bacteria; phylum Bacillota; class Clostridia; order Clostridiales; family Clostridiaceae; genus Clostridium_AE; species Clostridium_AE oryzae. The sequence goes on along the minus strand of NZ_MZGV01000001.1, from coordinate 141,003 downwards.
CCGATCGCAAAAAACCTTCCTTATCAGCATCCAGAATAGCTACAAGTGCTACCTCCGGTATATCAAGTCCTTCTCGCAGTAGATTTATTCCAACAAGTACATCGTACTCGCCCTTTCTCAAATCTCTAATAATCTTCATTCTCTCTATGGTACTTATGTCTGAATGTAAATACGTTGTTTTCACGTTCAATTCCTTCAGATATTTTGTTAAATCCTCAGCCATTCTCTTTGTAAGGGTAGTTACCAGTACTCTGAATCCTCTTGCTGTAACTTCTTTTATATTTTCATATAAATCATCTATTTGTCCCTTAATAGGTTTTATTACTATTTCAGGATCCAGCAATCCTGTAGGTCTTATTATCTGTTCAGCCACATTCTGAGCATGATCAAGTTCATAAGCAGCAGGTGTAGCACTAACAAACACTATTTGGTTAATCTTCTTCTCAAATTCCGGAAACTTCAATGGTCTATTATCGAAAGCTGATGGTAATCTAAATCCATAGTTAACTAGAGTTTCTTTTCTTGATCTGTCACCAGCATACATAGCTCTTACCTGCGGAAGCGTAACATGACTTTCATCTATGAACATAAGGAAATCGTCAGGAAAATAATCAAGCAATGTCTGCGGTGATGTATTAGGCTCTCGTCCATCGAGTATTCTAGAATAGTTCTCAATACCGCTGCAATAACCAACTTCTCTCATCATCTCTATATCAAAATTCGTTCTTTGTTTTAACCTTTGAGCCTCTAATATCTTATCCTCGGAAGTAAGCTCCTTTACTCTATCCTCAAGTTCTTCTTCTATCTTTTTTATGGCTATCTCTAATCTTTCCTGAGACGTAGCAAAGTGAGAAGCAGGGAAGATGGAAACATGCTTTAGTTCACTAAATATCTCACCTGTTAAAATATCAAATTCTCTAATTCTCTCAATTTCATCGCCAAAGAATTCAATTCTTATTCCTTTTTCATTATTTGCTGCAGGAACTATGTCAAGAACATCTCCACGAACCCTAAACGTTCCTCTGTGAAAATCTATTTCATTTCTTTCATATTGTATTTCAACTAGCTTCTTAATTATTTCGTCTCTATCTTTAGTCATACCCTCTCTTAATGACAGCGTAAGCTTTTTGTATTCTTCTGGATTACCAAGTCCGTATATGCAGGATACTGAAGCCACTATTATCACATCTCTTCTCTCAAAAAGCGCAGATGTGGCTGAGTGTCTAAGTCTCTCTATCTCTTCATTTATCGATGCATCCTTTTCTATATATGTATCAGTTTGAGGTACGTATGCCTCTGGCTGATAATAATCATAGTAAGACACGAAATACTCCACAGCACTATCCGGAAAAAATTCTCTAAATTCCGAACACAATTGAGCCGCTAAGGTTTTATTATGTGCTAAAACAAGAGTTGGCTTCTGAACTCTCTCTATTATGTTTGCCATTGTAAAAGTTTTTCCTGAACCAGTTACGCCAAGTAGTACCTGAGCTTTGCTTCCGCTTTCTATAGAATTTACTATACTGTCAATAGCTTGAGGTTGATCTCCCGTAGGCTTAAATTTGGATTTTATTCTAAATTCACCCATATAATCACTCCAAAAATATATAATGAGGGGTAAGTGACCTCTGTCTGCTGAAAATGCCTCTGCCAGTCACTCACCCCTTAAACCAGCTCTATGCATTTTTAAAATATTGAAAGTAATATATTATTATAAAATTAAAAGTTATCTCTGATTGTCAATCCCATATAAATTACTAGAGACTAAAAATAACCTATGAACTTTATTATACCTAATAATTTTTAAATGTAAATAGTTTTACGAATATAAGTTCGCTTTTTAATTATATTACGAACCAAGAAAGTGAATTAAATGAAGATAATATTTAGCAGTTAGAGTATGCTTTAAATAGGTAAGAGAAAAGTGAAAAGTGAAGGAAGAAATTCTGCTGTGCAGAATTTCTGAGAATTTAAATCTGATTACCGGCAAATAACTTTCTAAAAACTAAGACTATACCTAGTATTACAAAAAAATTATCTAAATAATTAAGAGTCTCTATACGATCAAAATTCAGCTCAGCTGAATTTTAACCTTCACTTTACTCTTTTCTCTTTACTCTTTACTCTCACACCTATTTAATGCACTTTCTCTAAACTATTCCGTCTAGCGCATTTAGTTCGCAATATATTTAATTCTTTCACTACACTATGTATAATTAATTCTATCCTATAAACAAGCAGGTTATTCAATACAGATAAGAAACACAAAGGCAAAGTATTGTAATATATTGGGAATTATGCAGTAACAACATTTTTGTGATACATAAGCTAAGCTTAAATTCTAGATACAAAGATCATGAATTGCCGGAACACTTATGGATTTTGCACCTATAAAAAGGACGATGACAAGCAACCTACTCACTTGTCATCGTCCTTCTTATCATCCTTAAGCTTATCTAGCATCTCTTTAAAGTTATTCTCTTCATAGCCTACGACCTTGCTCTGCTGAGATATAGTCTTAGGTACAAATATTACTCCTAGCCTTTGCTGCGGCGAGAAAGCACTGTACTCAAGGTCCTTTTTATCACCATTCGCTTTTCTTACTGTAAGCATCACGGTATCTATAGTTTCTTTTACTCCCTCAATTATATCAAGTTCATTAATTATCTCTCTTCCATTTATTCTAAGAAGCTTATCCCCTGTTCTTATACCAACTTTATCAGCCACTGAATCAGGAACAACATCAAGAACAATAATTCCTTCATCATCATTTACGTACCTAGGCTCTCTTCTAAACTCAATTCTGCTTTGAATATTCAGCATTAGCTCATGCAATACAGGTGCCAAAATAACTACAATAAATTTAAAAACCAATCCTAAAGGTGCTAATTGAGCTATCAAAGTTAATACAATTCCGTAGGATAATATGCATAAGCCAGAACTTAGAGCCTTTCTGCTTTTTGACATAGTAAACGTAACAGAACTATATCCTATTATGGCATACATAGGCATCATAGCCAAAGTCCCATATGCCAAAGCTTTAGCACTGTAACCTGTATTTATTAACGGCCACCAGTCCGGTAAATTTATATTAAAAGAAGGCCCGCTGCTTTTTGCTGCCATGAAAAGCATTATTATGATAGGCATAGGCCAGTATCGCTTGACAGCAAACCCTCCTGATATTCTACCATTGTTATTTGTAAAAACAGGTATTGCTCCCCTATATCCATCGAGCATGACCATAAGACCCTCAACAATATGGAGAATTCCTACTAAAGACATAAGAGCAACTATATTTATATTAAAGCTGCTAATCAGAGCTTTACCATATATAATCCTATATACATCATGACTAACTAAACTAATTATTCCTATAACAGCTCCTGAATAGGAAAAACATACAAATCTTGGTTTAACCAAAATCAACAATAAAGAAACTAAAAAAAGAAGTTCTATTCCCGATTTTTCATTAAACATAATCCCCATATAAGATATCATTACACTTGCCAATGCTCCGCCGAATATTCCGATTACAAGCTGAGACAGAGTAAGTTCCAACGTCGATTGAAGGCTTTGTCCAACAACTGCCTTCTGCATGGCAGTAACTCCTCTATTTTTAAAATATAAAGTTACTGCCAAAATTATCAATACCAGTGAATATGGGTTATTTACAATAGCATACGCTATCGTTTTAAGTGTATATACTCCTAAGTTCATTAAAATATAATCCCCCTTAATCCTACGTCATAAAGTACTACTTAAGCTTATCATTTATCACTTGTATAGCTTTCTTAAACTGAGGATCTTTATCAGTATTAAGATCTTCTGCCTTAAATTCCTTAGGATATTGTATTGTTATATTAGGTTTTATTCCTATCTTATCGATATTTTCACCGCTCGGAGTATAGTATTTTGAAATTGTTACCTTAAGTGCTGTGCTGCCTGGTGTTTGAAGTACTATTTGAACTACTCCTTTTCCGAAAGTTCTTGTTCCTATAAGGGTACCTACTTTGTAATCTCTTATAACTCCAGATGTAATTTCTGAAGCACTGGCAGAATTGCCATCAATTAATGCTACCATTGGCATTCCTTTAAGCAGTTGCCCTTTTACCGCTGTATCCCTCTCTTCAGTTCCATTCTTATCTTTTGTAGAAACTATAAGCTTTCCTTTATCGATAAATTGAGAAACTATATTTACGCATGTATCCAATCTTCCACCTGGATTTTCTCTCAAATCAAGTATAATACCTTTCATTCCTTTAGCTTTAAGTTCTTTAGCTTTAGCAATAAACTGCTCATCTGAATTTTCATCGAACATGCTAAGTTCTATAAGTCCTATATTCTTGGATACCATTCTTCCTTTTACAGTAGTTATCTGTACTTTAGCTGCAACAACCTTAACAGTAACTTTACCTTTTCCTTTTCTATCTATAGTCAATGTTATCTGTTTTCCTTTTTTACCCTTCATCATGGTTACAGCTTTTTCTAATTCATTTCCAGTGACAGTTGTTCCGTTAACAGCTGTAATTACATCTCCAGCTTTTATTCCTGCTTTTTGAGCCGGTGAGCCATCAAAAATTGAGATAACTGTTATCTTATTGTTTTTAGCTGCTACCTGTAAGCCTACACCTACATATGTTCCTCCTGTCTCAGTAGAAAAGTCTTTAAACTCTTTAGTATTCATATAAACAGTATAAGGATCTTTTAATGAAGCTGCCATGCCCTTGATTGCTCCTTCAACAAGTTTATCCTCATCAATATTCTTATAATAGTATTTATGTAATATATCATTTATTTGAAATAACTGCTTGAATTTAAGCACATCTGGATACTCATTAAAGGTTTTATATAAATCACTGTTTGAAGCCATAATACCTTCAACACGCTTCAATTTCTGATAATCCTTCTTTGAAACTATAACTTTATTGCCTAATGGAATCGAAGCGTACGCACCCAAATACAACGAGGCTATATTCGAAATCAATAAAATTATAACCACGATTACTATTTTATTTCTTTTACTTTTCCTTATAAAGTTTCCTCTGTCATCGTCATTGAAATGGTCTTTTTCCATCTCTACTTCCTTATGCTCTTTAATGTCCATTTACTACACTCCCATCTTTCCTGCCATATCACTGATTAGTTCCAGAATACAAATAAATTGTGAGTTAAATAGGTAGGATGTAATTCTGCACAGCAGAATTTTTACCTTCATTCCTAATTTTAATTTCTAATTCCCAATTAATTTGCTTCGCTCTTAATATTGTATGCTATTTTTTAAAAAATAACTATAGTTTTTATTTAAACGTGATACGTCCCAATCTAATATACCGTAATTAACTAAACATATAGGGCCGCTATTAGCCGCCCTATATAATATTTGAATAATTATATTTAATTTTAACACTATAAGTTTTTTTTATCTACAAATATAATAAAAAAATCTAATGTACATAATATGAAACTGGATTAATCGTATTTCCATTATTATCTCTTATTTCAAAATGAAGGTGCGGCCCTGTAGAATTACCTGTGCTGCCTGAATGACTAATAAGCTGTCCACCCTTTACATGCTGTCCAGTAGAAACTGACAGTGATGAATTATGACCGTAAACACTTATTATGTTTCCGTGTGCTATCATAACAACATTTCCATACCCATTCATCCATGCTGCATAAGTAACAATACCATCAGCTAAAGCATATATAGGTGTATTCATAGGAACACCTATGTCTATACCTGCATGAAAAGTCCTTTTATTTGTTATAGGATGAATTCTATAACCATAACTAGAAGTTATACTATACGGTCTTCCAGTAACACAATAAAAATTTCCTGATTGATTTGGTGATGAATCAGAATCACCACCATTACTCTGATTATTTTTAGTCTGCTTAGTTTTTTTTGCTTCAGCAGCCCTCTTAGCTGCTTCAGCCCTTTTTCTTTCTGCTTCTCTCTTTGCTGCAAGTATCATAGCTTTCATAGATTTAATCTTGCCCGTTAACTCCTTAGCAGCCTGTTCATCTTCTTCAATCTGTTTTACATACTCTTTCTTATCCTTAGATAGCTTGTCCATCAACTTTTGCTTTTCATCACTTTGGCTGTTGAGCTGATCCATCTTTTTATTGGCAAGAGATTTCATAGCAAATAATTCTTTTTTTCTGCCAGCCAGCTGCTTTTTATCCTTTTCAAGATCAGCCTTATCGCTGTTTAATGAACGTATAAGTTGCTTGTCTATATTTACTATCTTACTCAAATATATTGCCTTCTGTAATAAATCAGATATATCCTTCGCACCAAACAATATCGTAAGATAACCAAAACTGCCTGCTTTATATAATGTTCCTATTCTCTTATCTAAAAGCTTCTGCTGCTTAGTTATATTTTTCTTCTTCAAAGATATATCCTTAGCTAATTTAACCATACTGCTGCTTACAGAATCTATCTTTATATTAATGCCAGAAATTTCACCAGAAGTCTTTCTTATATTTTGCTCCAGAGTATTGAGCTCATCCTTCACCTGTTGTTGATGCTCTCCAATTTCTTTAACTTTTCCCTTTTTATTGTTTATGGAGTTTTTCACATCATTCAGCTGATTGTTAGCTTTTTTTATATTAGTATCAGCATATGCATCAACCGAAAAAACACAGATCAACAATAATGTAAAGATTGCAAATATTTTTCTTTTCATTACTCCTCCTGACTTGTGAATAACCATGGCCTAACCACAAAATTAAACTGCTAAGAATTTTCTTAAAGCTATAATACTTCCTATTCCTCCAATTATCGCTCCTGTTACAAGGAATAGAAAGGAAATAGGATTTAACACGTAGCTCGGCTGTACAAGAGGCATTGTAAACATGAAACTTTTTACGTTTTGATAAAGTACTTTATATCCAAAGAACAAAACTATATCTGAAACTACAGCACCGATAATTCCAATAATCATACCTTCAATAATAAAAGGCCACCTAATAAACCAATCTGTTGCTCCAACAAACTTCATTATTCCAACTTCTCGCCTTCTGGAATACACTGTAAGCCTTATAGTATTTACGATAAGAAATAAAGAAACTCCTAATAGCAGTATAAAAATTCCTACACCGACCCATTTTACAGCTTTAGATATTTTTATTATAGTTTTTACCAAGTTTCTGTCATTGGCAACGGTATCCACACCTTTAACCTTTTTTATACTATCGGCCACTTTTGATGCATATTTAGGATCCTTAAGTCCTACTTTATAAGAAGCTGGTATAGGATTGTTATTAGAATTGTAACCATTTAAAATATCACTATCTTTTCCTAAAGTCTTTTTGAAATTTTCAAGTGCCTGCTCCTTGCTTTCAAAGGTTACAGATTTTACTCCTTCTGTAGCATTAAGAGTATCTTCAATATTCTGCTGAGTAGCAGAATCAACGTTCTTAGTAAGGAAAACTTTTATTTCTACTTGAGATTGAATATTTCCCATCAATAGGTTCGCATTTTGTATTAGCAGAAGAAATACTCCAAATACGAAAAGTGTTACTGCTACAGTAGCTATAGAAGCTATGCTGATAGTTAAGTTTCTCTTAAAGCTCTTAAATGCATCTACGATAAAATAATTTACAGTACTAATCTTCATATCCGTATTTTCCCCTTTCCTCGTCTCTCATAATTTGTCCTTTTTCTATAGCGACAACTCTCTTTTTCATGCTATCAACTATATCCTTTGCATGAGTTGCCATAAGTATCGTTGTTCCTGACTTATTTATGTCTTCTAATGTGGACATTATATCCCTAGCAGTCTCAGGATCAAGATTTCCAGTAGGCTCGTCCGCAATTATGATTGACGGCGAATTAACTATGGCTCTAGCTATAGATACTCTCTGCTGCTCACCGCCTGATAATTCATTGGGAAAATGCTTAAATTTACTTGAAAGCCCCACTAGTGAAAGTGCCATAGGTACCTTCTTTCTAATTTCTCTTGGTGCTGACTCTATAACTCTTAACGCAAAAGCGACATTTTCATACACATTTAACGTAGGAATTAGTCTAAAATCCTGATATACCATACCTATTTTTCTTCTATAAAATGGTATCTCTTTTCTTCTTATGTCATTGACTACAATATCATTCAGCTTAATAGTGCCAGATGAAGGCTCTATTTCCTTTAATAGCAATTTTATAAAAGTAGATTTTCCTGCTCCACTCGGCCCTACGAGGAACACAAACTCTCCTCTTTCTATGGCTATGTTCACGTCATTCAAAGCAAAATGCTTATTATCATATGTTTTATTTACGTTTATAAATTCTATCATTTTTTCAGCCCTTTCTACACTATAATGTAAATTTTTAAGCCTTTTTATACTATTATAGCATATCCTAAAGTTTTGTATGTTTCTATTTTTTTAACATATCATAAACTTAAAAAATATTTAGATCTCTTGCAAATCTTTAAATCCTTCACCCAATACTTCATGAGAATCATTAACAGCAACAAAAGCTCTCTTATCTACCTGCTTTATATAATTTCTAAGTTCAATATACTCCTTACGGCTTAGTATAGTATAAATTATACAAGCCTCCGAAGATTTATAGCCTCCTTTTCCATAAAGCCTTGTAAAACTTCTATCCAGCTCTTTTATAATAAACTCTGAAATTTCAGCTTCCTTCTGAGTTATAATTATAACCTGCTTACAAACGTTAAAACCATCTATAGCATAATCAACTATAAAACCACTTATTATAACTGTAAGAAGTGCATACAGACCTGCTTCCACACCAAATACAGCAATACTAAATATGGTTATTAAAAAATCTACAATTAAAAGGGATTTACCAATATCAACATTAAAGAACTTGTTGATCATCTTTGCTAAAATATCAGTACCACCGGTAGATGCATTCATATTGAATACTATTGCCATTCCTATTGCAGAAATCAGCGTACCAAATATTGCTGCCAACATCAAATCACTGGTAATTCCAGCTTTGGGCTTTGCAAAAGCATCCATGACCCAAAGTATACCCGAAAGTGACAAGCTTGCATATATGGTTTTAGCTCCAAATTTACCATCAATAGCCACAAAAGCTAAAATGAAAAGCAAAATATTAAGAACAAGAGTTATTAACCCTATAGATAATTTAGGCTCAATACTATTTAAAATAATAGCAATACCAGTTACTCCTCCAGCAGCTATATTATTAGGAGCCATAAAATATTCTATACTAAAAGCTACCAAAAATACACCTAGAGTTATCATCATATATTCACTAATTCTTTTTTTCATACAAACACCACCCAATAATTCTTTACATTAAATTTCTTAAATACTAATTTTCTTAAGTCAACAAAAAGACTATTCAGATAACAGATTGGGACATCATCACAAGATGATGACCCAAAACAGCAGTCAGAATAGTCTAATTCAAATCTTTATAATACTGGCTAAGCCCAATACTAACCAATAGAGCTTTATCTACTAAAAGCATATCTGCTTCCTTCATATGGCCTATTTTCTCCTTTAGCCGTTTTTTGTCTAACGTTCTTATCTGCTCCAAAAGTACTACTGAATCTTTATTTAATCCATATTCCTCTGAAGAAATTTCTACATGTGTAGGAAGTTTAGCTTTATTTATTTGTGAAGTAATTGCTGCAACAATTACTGTAGGACTGTATTTATTTCCAACATCATTTTGAATTATTATTACAGGTCTGACTCCGCCCTGTTCAGATCCGACTACAGGACTTAGGTCAGCATAAAATATATCTCCTCGTTTCACTATCATTGTCATCAGGCAAATCACTCTCCGTAAGCCATACCTCATATTCTTGCAAACTCTTAAAATCATCGGAACATCCCATATCAGCCATCTCTACATTAATGTCTGCCATTTCAATATAGCCTTTTTTCATTTTTTCTAAATATTCAATTTTTTTTCTCTGCTCTATATATAATATTATGGCTTCCTTAATAAATTGACTATTTTTTTTGCCATTGTCATGACGTTCCTTTTCAAATTCTCTACTAAGTGTTTCAGAGAGGTTCTTAATCATCTTTTTTTGACTTGACATAATATATTTATACCTCCTATTACTCCTAAGCAAAAATATGTAAGCTTATTGAGTTACCTGATACTAATAACAGACTGACGGTACTTACGAATAAAAAAAAACTGCTAACTGACAATCACACAATCATTATACCATTTTAAAAACATATGTCAAAACATTATCTATATATAATGCACCAAAATTCTTATATTATGAATTTTAAAATACCTCTTTAAAAGATTTCTCCAGCAAGATATTTTAATACTTTAAATGTATTTGAATTTATGGTTCATACATACGCCAGAATAAATATTTCTACGAATATGGTGATTATTTATATATCCTTGGAATTCTCATTCCTACCCCGCAAAGCACCTCATAATTTATAGTGCCTAATAAATCTGCATAAGTATCGGCCGTAATACTATTTTCGCCCTGAGAACCCATAATCACTACCTCATCACCCGCAGCTACCTCTGGAATATCAGTAACGTCAATCATACACATATCCATACATATTCTTCCTACAACAGGAGCCAACCTCCCCTTAACTATAACCTTGGCCTTATTGAATAAAAGCCTTGTAAATCCATCTGCATAACCAATGGGTAAAGTTGCTATAATGCTTTCTCTTTCTGTTCTATACTGCCTCCCGTAGCTTATACTCTCACCAGCTGGTACTCTTTTTATATTAACTATTTTTGCCTTAACAGACATAACAGGTTTAATATCAAGCTCATGCTGCTTAACCTCATTAGATGGAAGATATCCATACAATATTATGCCAGCTCTGCACATATCGAGATGAGTATCCGGCATATCTATAATAGCTCCGCTGTTAGCTATATTTCTAACTCCATAGTCCACTCCCAATTTGTTTAGCTTGTCACAAAAATTATTAAACCTCTTAAACTGCTCCATAGAATACGTTTTGTCCTTCTCATCACTGGTGGAAAAATGTGAAAATATACTTTCTATAACTAGGTTGGGCAATTTGCTTATTTTATATACATCCTCAACGCTTTTCTCGTCCATTAAAAATCCAATTCTTCCCATTCCAGTATCTAGTGCGATATGTATTTTTATGTTCATACCATAATTTTTAGCTCTTTTGGATAATTCCAATGCGTAGTCGTAGGAATATACTGCTGTACCTATCTCATATCTGGCCAATTCTTCTGCATACTCCAATGGTGTATAACCCAATATCATTATTGGAGCTGTTATGTTAGCTTGTCTTAATTCAATAGCCTCAGATATAATAGCTACAGCTAATCTAGTAGCTCCATTTTTTAAAAACACAGATGCCATTTGTACTGCTCCGTGTCCATATGCATTTGCTTTTACTACAGCAACTAGCTCTTTTGACTTTGATGCTCTTCTTATTTCTCTCATATTATGGGCAGCTGCATTTAAATCAACTTCTGCCCATACAGGCCTTAACTTTTCATTATTACTGTTCACTTTTTACACCTCATTCGTAACATTTATTTATGTTAAATTTTGAATATAAGCAATCATCTGTTTTATTATTATATTGTATATTTATATATTAAATTTAAAGAGTTTACTGCTTATTTTTTTGTTTGCAACATACCCAGAATAAGTTATCACTATTTTTTCAGTTCCAGTATTATCATATATGATAAGTTTTTTCGGCATAAAACCTTTTTCACTTAAATACAAAGTACCTTTACTTATATTTCTGTTGTTGCCGTTTATATCAAAGCTTATCAGCTCATACTGCGTTCCATTAATCTCTTTCCTGTTGCACTCAGCTTTTTGATTTTTATACATAAGATTAATATAATCGTCTATAAATGCTAGATGATAAACCTCATCAAAATTTCTGTTCTGTATGTATTTCTTACCACTCGCCTTATCAGTTACATAAATGCAATTGTCCTTAAATATAAGCTTTCGTTTATCGTTTATGTCTATTGCACTGCCTCTCTTGCTGTCATGATAAATCCTACATTTATATTCTAGCTTCTGTTTATCATTTATTACACTTATATCTGCTTTACAATAATACGTTTTTATAGCCTTAATGTGTCTAATTGCATCCTCATGTTTTGTCTCAGTATTACTGCACCCTGTAAAAACTGCAAACAAGAGCACAAGAAAAAGTAATACTGATTTTTTTATTGAACCCATTCGCTCCTCCTGCAATATTTATACCATTACTACTAATATTCCATATATTCCAGTAATATTCTAGATATACAATATTTCTTTAAGAGCAAAAGGTATTTTTTCTATTATGTCAGATGCACATACACTATGTCTTGCATCACTAAGGTTATCACCGCAATATCCATGCACATAGGCAGCACAAACTGCAGCCCAGTATGGTTCTATTCCCTGGGAAATAAATGATGTGATAATTCCAGTTAAACAGTCTCCCATACCCCCTGAAGCCATAGCACTGCTTCCAGTTGGATTTACATAGACCAAGCTTCCATCGGTTATCACCGTGTTATAACCTTTCAATAACAATATAACCTTCTCTTTTTCAGCATAATCTTTAGCCACCTGAATTCTATTATTATTTATATACTCTGCAGTATATCCCGTTAGTCTTGCCATTTCTCCAACATGAGGCGTCATAATTATTTTTTGATTTGCCTTATATACAAGCTTTCTAATAGCATCATTTTCAGCAATTAAATTAAGTCCATCTGCGTCAATTACAATTGGACAATTACAATTCTTAATAAGCCTTTCCAACAATTGTTTACTCTGCATGCTTTTACCCAGTCCAGGTCCCACACCTATGCAATCTGACTTTTCAAGCACTGAACTAAACCTTTCACTATTGACATCCACTGTCATAGCTTCAACAAATCTAGAGCTCACTTCGCTGATGACATAGCTAAAGGAAGCCGCAGTAACTAACCCACTTCCTGCTCTTACAGCAGCTGATACTGCTATATAAAGGGCGCCATACAGTCCCGGCGATCCACCAACTATCATTGCCCTACCATAATCACCTTTGTGAGATATTAAGTTTCTTCTTTTAATATGCTCTTTCAGAATACTTTTCTCAGTGATAAATATTCCTCTATGATATTTATGAATAATCTCTTCACATATACCAATTGGTTCCACAACTACTTCACCGCAAAATTCCTGTGCATCATAAGTCAGAAAACACAATTTACTCATTTCAAAGGAAATCGTTCTGCTGGCTTTTATACAACAGTTCATTATTTGTCCATCATCACACTTCATACCTGAAGGTATATCTATGCATAATACTTTTGATGCTTTCAAATTAATAGTTTTAATAATTTCACTAAATAAACCAGTTACTTCTCTATTTAATCCTGTGCCAAAAATACCATCTATAACAAGTTGTGCAGTTTCCACAGACATTTGAAGTTTTTCTAAGTCTTCTTCTCGTTCAACATTCTGTATTTTTATATTAAGCTTCATCAATATGTTATAATTTACGTTAAAACATTCACTTGCTTTTTCTATGTTTCCAACAAAAAACACTTTGACTTTCTTTCCAATAGAATGCAAATGTCTGGCTAGTGCCAATCCATCACCACCGTTGTTTCCGCAGCCAGCTACAATAACATAATCATTATCTGCCATATCTAAGCAGTGTTTTAATAACTTTAGGGCAGCATTCTCCATAAGTACGATCATTGGAATGCCATAATCCTCTACGCAGCTCCTATCGATCTGCCTAAGTTCATCAGCTCCTGCAACTCTCATGTTAATACCTCCAATATTACATAGGCTATAGCATTATCCTTACAATGTGAAATACTTAAATGTATTTTATAGTTTCCATAGCTTTCTGCCAGCTTACGGGCATTTTTTTTTAAATTTATTTCTGGTTTTCCCAAAGCATCTCTATATATTTCGATATCCTTTAGCCCAAAATTTCTAAAACCTGTACCTAAAGCCTTTGCTGCTGCTTCCTTTGCAGCAAACATTCCTGCCGCATGCTGTGGATTCATATTTCTGCTTTTCATATATTCAATTTCTACGTCAGTATATACTTTTTTTAGGAAGCTGTTTTGTGATGATAGTGCCTTATCAATTCGAGATATTTCTACTATGTCTGTTCCAATGCCTATAATCATTTACTTAATCACTCCTGTGTTTTTTGACCATACTTATACGATACTCCTATCTCAATTTTATAACTGGTGATTATATTTGTAAATAAATACTGCACATACCATTTATGAAGATTTTTTTCGCCAATGTGGTTTGGTGCTGACTTTATGTGAGTATGTTGGTATGTATTTTTATTGCATATACTTATGTTTCAAAAGAATGTTGTTACTACTTAATCTTTTTGGTACAAGCTATACTAAACAATTAAAGTCTTGTATATTGTCCAAGCTCTCCGATCATTTTGAAATCATATATTCTAAATATATATTTTTTAGTAACCATATCTAAAAAATTATTAACATACTGCCCTACTGTTTGTCTTTTCATTACATCAATCCATTTTATCCAATTTAAGTAAAAATTCAAATATCTTGTAGCAACTCCCCTAAAACAGTGGATTAAATCCTGAACATTTTTTATAAACCCAATTGCATTTAATATATGAAATCTAAAATTAACTATCTGTCTTGCATAGTTAATTTTATGAAACCTTAACTTATATTTTTTCGCAAAACTTACATAAGCCATATTATTATCTAAACATAGTATAGAATTTGAAGCTATCCTATCCTTTAATGTCTCCTCAACACTCCTATAGTTCATAGTTCCTCTGCATACCACTTTAGAAAATATATCGCCTCTTCTATCAACACAGCATATCGTAGATATTCTTCTATCTTTTTTGCTGTTATCAACAATTTGACTACATCGGTATCTTCTGCCTTTAAGGTTTTCAATACTATAAGAAGTTTTTACTTCGATAATACCACATAAGTCGTTGGGCATTTCATCTTTTAGCAGCTTAAGTATTTTATGTCTCCAATAAAATGAAGTTGTATTGCTAATTTTAATCTCTCCTGCACTTGATCTTACCGTGAGCTTTCTAAGCATACAATTAATATATGCTATCCAGTCCTTTACATCTTTCTTACTGTAACTTAATATAGTATAGGTATATATATTAAAAGTTTTTCCGCAAGCCTTGCATTTATATCTTTGCTTATTTTCACCAAAATGACCATATTTAATAATTTGTCTGCTGTTACAATGCGGACAATTATTTTTTCTTTTTAAAAATGCTTTATTAATCAACTTAATAATATACTCATAATGGTCAAACATTTTTTTAGTATCTATGATTTTTACGGTTGAACTATATTTTAAAAACTTCATGCAGCACCTCGTTAAAGATATTTTATATTTTGATTATTGCCACATATTTTTACTAATAATCACATTGCAAGTATTTATTTTAAATATAGTTTGTCCATAATTTATAATATCAAAATACCAACATTTTTATGAAACATTGCTATAGGCACAAAAATAACCCATCCCGACTAATAGCCAAATAATTTTGGGACAGGTTCATTATGATATTTATATTTATATTTATATTTAATATTTCTAATTTACGCTCTAACAATTTGCATAAATCTATGCTTCATTAGTCTGCTTATTCTTGTCAGTCAAATTACATAACTGACTTTCATAAGAAAATTTAACACCTGCAATATATATTCCTAGAATTATTACTATAAAATATATAATTATGTATACAGGGTTTAAAAATTTTGTTGGTACTGCTTCATAGAAAGTAAGAGTTCCGAAGAAAATAAATATAATTCCAGCTCCCCATTTAATATACTTATCCGGGATATGTTTACACATCCAAGCACCGCCTATTATACCTATACCATCTGCTATCATCATTCCAGTAGTAGTTCCTAAAAGTACAAGTACTGGTTGTGCACTTTGTGCTGCTATAGCTATAGTCATAAGTTGTGTTTTATCGCCCATCTCTGCCATAAAAAATGCTATAGCTACCGTTATAACAGGTCCAAACTTACTCTTCTTTTCTTTATCATCATCAATTTTATCTCCTCGTAAAGTCCAGAGACCAAACAAAATAAACGATGCTGCTGCAACTATTCTTATTGTCCCCATAGGTATCAGTGAACCTAAGTACTTTCCAGCTGCTACTGCAATACCATGATTAACAACAGTAGCTACAAATACTCCTAATAATACCTGCTTGATCTTGTATTTCCCAGCCATAGCCATAGCCAACAGCTGAGTCTTGTCCCCCATTTCTGCAACAACTACAAACATCAGTGCTTTAATAAATGATGTCATAAAAAAACCTCCTGTGATCATTTGTTATTATAAGTTTTTATTTTATATAAAATAAAAAGACCCTTAGCACAATAAAATTAAAGCAAAATCATAAAATAAAAACTATTAAATGATTCTGTAACAAATTTTATTGTGTTAAAAGTCTCACTTGACAAAACGTCACAATAAAGCCAGGTTATTAAATAACCAGTATGTTGACTTTATCACCAAAAGGCAGTTACTCCCTCTTAACTACAAATATCATTAAGAGTAATATTACCACACCAATATTCAAAACGCAAGATTTAATTCTGTACTGCTACCATATTTTCATTACTACAAAAATCTGACACCTGTTCATCCACATAAACTCCTAAAACATCTACTAAGTGAATAGGCGAAACCGCATTATCATAAAGCAATTTTAATAAATTATGTACTTTATGCCTTTGAGGACCAATATTATTTATACAATCTCTTTCGATGTTAACTAAAGTGCCATTATTATAATCGTATCTTTCGGCTTCTATTCCATATGTTTGGACTTTTATAATGCTTGTATTCTCTTCCAACTGCACCTCATGCTTTACAATTCTATAGAAATAAGTGTATGTCATTTCACCATCTGCTATACTCCTAGTCAAACATTCCATTACAACCATCATTCAATTCCCCCTAATAATACAATAATTATGCACATATTCACTTTATATACGTTTATATTATCACATTCGTGATAAGAATACTGTCGTTACATGTTATTGGTAAAGATAATTTAACCTTATGATATGACAACTTTACTTTATGTATAACATATTATAATTATAAATTGTTCCTTACCTGGAAAATACTTTCTAATCGGTATTGAATTTTGTCGAAATATATCTATTTTTTATTGCATATAATTTATATATTATCTTCTATTTATATAGGTAGTTATCATATCTGTAACTTTTAACAGCTCTTTTTTTGTTATATAAGGATGTATTGGAAGTGACAAAACACACTTGCATAATTTTTCAGTTATAGGATAATCCCCAGATGAATATTCTAAATATTTAAAAGCGCCTTGCATATGCAGAGCTTTGGGATAATATATCATGGTTGGTATTCCTTTTGACTTTAAGAATATTTGTAAATTATTTCTTTGCTGCTCATTTTTCAGAGCTATAGTGTATTGAGCCCAACTTGACCTATAATCTCTTGGAATGGTTGGTATAGCTACTACATTCCTAAGACTTTCGGTATATGCTGCTGCAGCCTCAGCTAATGCATCAAGTTCATATTCTTTTAATGCCTGAAACTTAACTTGAAGAATGGCAGCTTGAATTGTATCGAGCCGAGAATTTATACCTATCCTTACATTGTCATATTTATGTGAACCTTTCCCATGTATCCTCACTGACCTTAAATATTCATCAGCTGCATCGTCATTTGTAAAAACAGCTCCGCCATCTCCATAGCACCCTAAAGGCTTTGCTGGGAAAAAGGAAGTAGTGGCTATATCTCCAAAGCAGCAAGCAGCATCACCTTTTATCGTGCTTCCGAAGCCTTGAGCTCCGTCTTCTAATAACAGCAGATCATATTCCTTTGCTATCTGCTTTATTCTGTAGTAATCTGCACACAGCCCAAATAAATCCACGGCGATTATAGCTTTAGGATTATACTTACCTTGCTTTTTAACCATAGTAATGGCCTCTTTAAGTTTTTTAGGATCAATATTAAATGTATACTGATCTACATCTACAAACACAGGTGTAGCTCCAAGAAAAGAAACGACTTCTGCTGACGAAAAGAAAGTAAAATCTGGAACAAAAACAGCATCCCCTTTTTTTACTCCAAAATACATTAACGACATTGTCAATGCATCTGTACCATTTGCACATGTTATGCAGTGCTTAACTCCCACATATTCAGCAAGACTATCTTCAAGCTCACTTACCTGTTTACCCATAATGAAATTTCCTTCTAAGGCAGTTCTTATCATAGCTAAATCTATTTTATCCTTTAACGCTTTATACTGAGCTTTTAATCCCTTAAATTCCATAATCAAAATCTCCCTTTAAAATCTATAGTGCTACATTTCTCAAGAGGTAATGTAACAGGCTTTCCAAGGGCTGCCGATTTATAAATAGCTAGAACCAATTCCAAGGCCCGTCTACCTGTATTACCATCAACATATGGTCTTCTATTATTTTTGATTGCATCAATCATATCAGCGTATAACGGTTTATGCCCAAATCCATAAACATTGGGAGGATTCTCACTGTATATTCTTTTTATTTCCTCCTCATTGTCAGATTTATCTCCAAATCTCCACTGCTCAATAGTATTCAGCGATTTTCCTCCTGCCTTAACTGTACCTTTTTCACCAAAAATATATAACGTCTCTTCAAGGTTTTCAGGATATATATCGGTAGTGCCTTCTATAACACCATAAGCACCATTTTTAAATTTAATAAGTGCAATCCCAAAATCCTCTGCCTCTATATAATCATGAGCCAGCTTATCGGTATAAGCCATAACCTCAGATACCTCACTGCCCATCATCCACAGCAAAATATCAACATTATGTATGCACTGATTCATCAGCGCACCTCCATCTTGTTCCCAGGTTCCCCTCCAAGCTGCTTTTTTATAATAGTCTTCGCCTCTATTCCAGCGTACTTGAGCAGTGCCATAGAATAACCTGCCAAACTTATTATTATCAACAGCCTCTCGAATTTTCTTGATAGATTTATTAAATCTATTTTGATGGCTTATACTTACTTTCACATGATGCTCCTCTGCAGCTTCTATTATTTTATCTGCATCACTTAGTGAAAGAGCAATGGGCTTTTCTATAATTGTATTGATATTTTTCTCAATACAATTTAACGCAATCTCTGAATGCTTGCCGCTTTCTGTAGCAATAGCTGCAATGTCTATATTTTCATTTTTAATCATTTCCTTATAATCTGTGTATTGCTTTATATCAGGTGACAATTTAAATAGGTTCAGTGCTTTCCCTATCTTGTCAGCATCAACATCACACAAGGCTACAATATTCAATTTATTGTCAATAGCTGCCTGAATATGATTAGGTGATATACGTCCGCATCCAATCAAAGTATAATTCATGAATTCTTCCTCTCTAAACAAAATACCTAAATTTATTATTTATATATATTATTAGCGCATACTAAATATGTACTAATTTTACACAAAAGGTATTGATATTTTAGAAAATCAGCTATATAATTATTAATAGATAATTATTATTATCTAAATATTACTTCCAATAAAATGTACTGGATAAACTCATTACCGTTTTATCCACCTCTGACTCCCTAATAGACGTGATTCATTGGGGATCACGTCTTTTTTATTGGATACATAATTTTAGCTTTATCTCTATTTAATTAAAAGTACTTTTAAAATTTGAAAAGGATATAATACTAATAATAAGCTATGTAAATTGAAGTTAATTATTTCACAATCCATTTTTTTTGAGAGGACGTGTTTTTAATGAAATCTTTAGAAGTAAAAAATAACATCTATTGGGTAGGTGCTTTAGACCCAGGACTTAGAATCTTTGATATTATAATGTACACTCCTTATGGAACTACTTATAATTCTTATGTAGTTAAAGGCAGCGAAAAAGTTGCTGTAATGGAAACAGTAAAGGCACAGTTTTTTGATGAATATCTAGAAAGATTAAAATCAATGAATATCGACATTACGAAAATTGATTACATCATAGTAGATCATACTGAGCCTGATCATGCTGGTTCAGTTGAAAGGCTGTTAGATCTTTCTCCAAATGCAAAGGTTGTAGGAACAACGCCTGCGCTTCATTTTCTAAAATCTATAGTAAATAGACCTTTTGAATATATAACTGTTGCTGACGGTAATACCCTTAGCCTTGGCAACAAAACCTTAAAATTTATTACTGCTCCATTTTTACACTGGCCTGATACTATGTATACTTATGTGGAAGAAGATAAAGTTCTAATAACTTGTGATTCTTTTGGAAGTCATTATTGCAACAGTAAAGTTTTTAATGACCTGAACGAGAATGAAGAACAATATATGGAAGCTCTTCGTTATTATTTCGATTGTATCATGGGACCATTTAAGCCTTATGTATTAAAAGCTGTAGATAAAATAAAAAATCTTGATATAGATATGATTTGTACTGGTCATGGTCCTATATTGAGACAGGATCCATGGAGAATAGTAAATCTCTACAAAGAGTGGAGTACTGCTGCTGCTAAGTCAGAAAAACCTAAAGTTACAATTTCCTATGTATCCGCTTATGGTTATACTGCAGAACTTGCAAATAGTATAGCTGCCGGAATAAAATCCAACGGAGATTTTGACATAACATTATATGATGTAATTCATCACGACAAAAATAAAATACTTGAAGATATTTCTACTTCCGATGGTATACTTTTCGGGTCACCTACAATAAATGGTGATTTATTGGAACCTATAGGAGAACTTCTCTTAAAGCTCAATCCAATAGTTCATGGCGGTAAAGTAGCATCAGCCTTTGGTTCTTATGGTTGGAGCGGAGAGGCTGTTCCTAATATTGAGGCAAGATTAAAACAGCTTAAAATGAAGCAGCAGCCTGGATTAAAAATTAGCTTTAAACCTTCTAAAGACGATTTAAAAAAAGCTTTTGACTTCGGCTCTGAGTTCGGGAAAAGAGTTTTAGTTAACCTTGGTAAACTTCCTGCTGATGCTGTGCCTCAAGCTATAGAAAAAAAAAAGCAATCTGACAGTAAATTAGCTGATAAAATGAATAGCGTAAACACCGGGAAAGTCAGAAAATGGAAATGTTTAGTGTGTAACGAAGTTTTCGAAGGTGAATTTCCTCCTGATCCGTGCCCTGTATGTGGAGCTGGAGCAGATCAGTTTATTGATGTAACAGACGAATTAAACGAAAAAGCTTCTCATGATACTGCCAAAGCTGAAGTCTATGCTATTATTGGGAACGGAGCAGCTGGATACTACGCTGCTGCTACTATAAGAAAAAATAATTCTAAAGCTGTAATTAAAATTATTTCAGCTGAAAATGAACTGACATATTATAGACCTCAACTTTCAGATTATCTCTCAGAGGAAATTAAAGAAAGTTCGTTCTATATATCAAATAAAGAATGGTATGATAAAAATGGAATCGAATTAATTTTAGGTAAAAAAATATCTAATGTAAGAGTCAATAATAAAGAACTTGTATCAGAGGACGGCTATACACTTAAATATGACAAATTAATATTTGCTAATGGCAGCTATAATTTCATTCCCCATATTAAGGGTTCAGATCTTTCTGGAGTTTATACGTTGAAATACAAGAGTGATGCAAATAGAATTAAATTAGCCATGAAAGATGCCAAATCAGCAGTAATAATAGGAGGAGGCCTTCTCGGTCTTGAAGCAGCTTGGGAACTAAAAAAATCCGGCATAGCTGTTACGGTTGTTGAATTTGCTAACAGACTTTTACCAAGACAGCTTGATGATAAAAGTGCAGAACTCTTCAAAGCATTAATTAACAATTCCGGAGTTGAATTAATTCTAAATGACTCTGCTGCTGAACTTATTGCCGATGATTCAATAAATAAAGTAGATGCTGTAAAGCTAAGCAGTGGGAAAATAATATCCGCCGATTTAGTGTTATTCTCAACAGGTATAAGGCCTAATAAAGACCTTGCAGAGAAGTCAGGTATAGCTTGTAATAAGGGTATCATAGTAAACGAAAAAATGGAAACTAATATTAAAGATGTATTTGCCTGCGGCGATGTGGCAGAACTTAACGGATTAGTGTACGGGAATTGGACTGCAGCTATTGAAATGGGAAAAGTTGCTGGCGCCAATTCAGTAGATGCTTCTACAAACAGTAAATTTAAGCATTTCGTATCCTCTGTTATTTTTAAAGCTCTTAATACAGAAGTTTTCTCCGCTGGGACTATTGATTTTAGCGATAGTTCATTAAAAAGCAGCATCTTAGAGGATAAAACAAAAGGTGTATATAAAAAATTATTTTTTAAGGACGACACATTAGCAGGTGCTATATTATTAGGTGATACCAAAAATGCAGGAAAAATTATATTAGCCATGAAAAATAATTCAAGCTATGCTAATGCAGAAAAGCTTCTGGTTTAAAACTTTAAGTAAAAATTGAAGATATCATGTTTATGTTATTTGCTGCTGCTACTACAAACTTGCCCTCAGGCTATGTTATATGAAAGTGTTGTTACAAAAGAGTGTTGGTGTTTACTCACACCAACATTTTGGTGTAACAGCACTTTTTTGTAGCATTCTATAATTGATAATATTAATGCCAGACACCTGACTAACATTAATGCAGGCATCTGGCACTATATACTAAACTGCCGTATTTTCAGTTTTGATATTATCTATAAACTGGAAAGACTCTCCAATAACTTCTGATACATACCTTCTTATTCCCTGACTATCTTCATAGCTTCTGCAATTCAGTCTTCCACATATGCTTATCAGGCTTCCTTTTTGCAAAAATTCCATTGCAACTTCTGCTCTTTTTCCCCATAGAACTATGGGAATAAAGTCTGCTTCTCTTTCACCTTCTGCATTCTTAAAACCCCTATCTACAGCAAGTGTAAATTTGGCCATCAGCTTATTCTTATCCTCAATCATTCTTTGCTCCGGATCTTTTGTAAGCCTTCCCACTAAAATAATTCTGTTCATACAAAAACCTCCAAATAATTTAATAAGTTTATAACTTATATTAGTGATTATAGCCATTTTCGGTTTTTGTAATCATAATCAATAAAATTATTTTAGATATTCGTATATGTCTCGCTGCCAAGTTGGCATTATATCACCAGTTGTAAGCTCCAGCATGTAATTTCTTAATACTGAATATTGGGGTCTTTTTGCTGGTCTAACAAATTCCTCAGAAGTGCATGGATTTACTGTTTTATTAATTTCCTTTAATCTAAATATTTCTTTAGCAAAATCGTTCCAGCTGCATTTTCCCTTGCTAGCAGCATGAAAAAGCCCATAATTTTTCTCATTAATAAGTTTTATGATAAGCTTTGCTACACTAGCTGTACTTGTTGGGCATCCAAATTGATCTGTCACCACTTTTATTTCATTATCTCCCGCAGCTAAGTTAAGCATTGTCTTTACAAAATTCTTTCCATCTCCATAAAGCCACGCTGTTCTAAGTATATAATGTTTAGGGTTAAATTCAGCTGCCATTTTTTCACCAGCAAGCTTAGATTTTCCGTATACCGTTTGAGGAT
Organism: Clostridium oryzae; assembly: GCF_002029235.1. Classification (GTDB taxonomy): domain Bacteria; phylum Bacillota; class Clostridia; order Clostridiales; family Clostridiaceae; genus Clostridium_AE; species Clostridium_AE oryzae. The sequence continues at coordinate 117,440 of NZ_MZGV01000001.1, read as the reverse complement.
TTGTATCATCAAACTCTGTAAGTGGCCTGTCCTTTTCTCCATCAAATACATAATCTGTAGAAAGGTGCACAAGCTCTGCACCTACAGCATAAGAGGCCTGTGATAAATTTTTTGCTCCTATGGCATTTATCCTATAAGCATTATCCACATCCTCTTCGCATTTATCAACTGCAGTATGTGCAGCACAGTTAATAACAAGCTCCGGTCTAAAATCCTTAACTATTTTGTAGGTCGCATCAATATCTCTAATATCTAAATCCTTTGAGCCTGTTAAAAGCATATCATATGATAAGTTTGAACAAACTTTAGTCATTTCTCTTCCTAATTGGCCGTTAGCTCCGGTAATAAGTACTTTCAATTAAAAATCTCCCTTCAGTAGCTCTATATATTATATTGTGTTTCTTTTTTTTGCCTCCAAAAGCACTGCATTTATTTCTCCTCCTAAAAGAAGTATTATTGAGGAAATATAAAACCACAGCATAAGAATAAAAATAGAGGCAATACTTCCGTACACTCTAGAATAATTAGCATAATTATCTACATAATAAGAAAATGCAAATGAACTCAAAATCCACCCTATTGTAGAAAAAAGAGTGCCTGATACTATATCCCTAAATCTTTGCCGCCTGCATGGCAAGTAATAGTATATAGATATAAAAATAATAAACATAAACACAGTTACTATTAAATATCTCAAAATATTCCATAATAATATCGATATACCAGTTATATGTAATTTATAAATGACATACTGTCCAATGACATTGCCCCATACCACCATAATCATTGAGATAAATACTATACCTATTATACCTATGGTAAATAGCAAAGAGATTAGGTTAAATTTTATAAACCCTCTTTTTTCTTTTTCATCATAAGCTCTATTAAGTGCCCACATTATAGATTTTATTCCTCCTGATGCAGACCATAATGTTGCTATCAAACTAAAAGACAGAAGATTTGACCTTTTAGTATCCACCACTTCCTTAAGTATTTCACTTATAAGCTGATATACATCTTTGGGGACAATATCAGATATATATATCATGATGTTGCCACTTTTTATATGAGTAAATCCTAGTATAGTAAGTAAAAAAATAAGTAGTGGTATAAACGATAAAAGGAGACTATATGCTATTCTTGAAGATATCACCGCTAGTTCATCTTCCTTGTATCTTTTTATAAGTAATGATATAAAATGCAGCTTTTTATTCATAATAACCCTCGACAAAATCGCTTAATATTAACTAAGTAAATGAAATCATTAAATATTATATGAAAAAAAATCTACACGTATTCTTAAGTGTACAAAATCTCACTATAAGATTCTATTATTATAACATATGTAAGGTAAATAATAAACGTAATGTATCAATAGACCATCTATGTACTCTTTACCAATAAGTGCCATAAATTAACAGCATAAAATACTTCTATTTAGAAAAACTACTACAGAACTTAAATATCTAGGTGATAAAATGAGAAAAAAAACTGAACTATTACTAAAAAGATGGTTTGACATAGTAGTTTCACTGTTACTATTAATACTGCTGTTTCCCCTCTTTATGATGATAGCATTATTAATAAAATTAGATTCGCCAGGAAACTACTTATTTATACAAACTAGAGTTGGAAAGATGGGCAAAGAATTTAAAATATATAAGTTTAGAACTATGCTGCAAGATACGAGTGTTAATTATCAATATGAAATCAATACAGAATGTATAGATGATTTTATTTTCCAGCACAAAGATGACAATCGGATAACGAGAATAGGGAGATTTCTTAGAAAAACAAGCTTAGACGAATTACCGCAGCTCGTTAATGTACTTATTGGAAATATGAGTTTAGTTGGGCCTCGTCCAGAAATTCCAGAAATTGTTGCTAAATACCCTAAACGTTATAAAAAAAGGCTTATCATGACTCCTGGAATTACAGGACTTGCGCAAATTAATGGAAGAAGCGCTCTCACTTTAAGTGAGACTATTGATTATGATTTAGAATATATCGACAATTTTTCATTATATGAGGATTTCAAAATTCTGTGTAGCACGTTAGTATGCGTACTGATGCGAGACAATGCTTATTAGATATATTTTCTAGCTACAAATTTTTTTATGTTAATGAAAAGGTGCTGTTATTATTGCTTTTTCTGCATGGAGCTCTGTTACAGAAAATTGTTGTTTCACAAAAGTGTTGTTATTGGAGGGCTTGTACATAAAAACAACATTCTTCTGTAACAACAGTTTTCTGTAACATTGAGCAAGGCTCTATTCTCGCCACATCACAAGAATAGAGCCTTCACTCTTTTAAACTTTATTTATGCTTGGATTAATCCATTCACGATAGCTTGTGCCATCCTATCGGCATTGTACCTTGCCATATCACTCTCTGAATCTACAAAAGCACATTCAATAAGTATAGCCTTTGCTTTGGTATGTTTCAATACATAGTGTTGCTTGTCACACCTAACTCCTCTGTTTCTATATCCTAAAGCTGCTAACTGATTAACCACATTTTTCGCCAACCTCTTGCCTGCTGAAGAGTAATAGAAAACCTCAGAGCCTTGTCCCCCTCCACAATTAAAATGAATAGAAACAAAATAATCTACCTTATTTTTGTTTGCTATATCCACTCTCTGCTTAAATGAATCTATCTGACTTTTAGAGGTCGATGGTAACGTTGATACAACAGCATAACCTAACGCCCTTAGTTTCCTTATCACTCTTTTTCCGACTTCTCTAGTTAGTTCATCCTCTGATCTAATTCCCCTTGCACCTGTATCATGAGGAGTATTATGTCCAATGTCTATAGCAAACTTTATTTTATATCTCGGTGATCTGCCAATTCTATTAGTAGTTCCGTTTGCTGAATCCACAAGCATAACTTTTATTGTTGGTAAATAAGTACCACACTTAATACCCTTAGCCTCTACACTTTTAAATCCAAGTGTTGTAAACAACGTAAACAACACTAATAAAACTCTTCCTAAATTTCTCAATACTTCTCCCCCTAAAGTTTATGTTAAATAAATTCTGTAACAGAATCGACATCAATTTAGGGTATTTAAGGTATTTATGTTACTTAATTCTAAAACTTAAATGCCTTTGTAATACTCATTATAATAATTCTGATATGCGCCACTAGTTACATTTTCCATCCATTTTTTATTTTTTACATACCACTCAATAGTTAATACGATTCCATCCTCAAAACATGTCTCCGGTTCCCAGCCTAACTCTGCTTTTATTTTAGCTGGGTCGATGGCATATCTTCTGTCATGACCTTTTCTGTCTTCAACAAACTCCATAAGAGATCTATCAACAGATGAATCAACATTTTTGTTTATATAATCTATTACTGTTTCAATGATCTGAATGTTGGTTCTTTCATTGTGTCCGCCAACATTATAGACTTCACCCAATACACCTTTATTAATTACTATATCTATTGCCTTGCAATGGTCTTCAACATAGAGCCAGTCTCTTACATTTAGTCCATCGCCGTATATTGGAAGTTTTTTATGATTTAGGCAATTATTTATCATAAGCGGAATAAGCTTTTCCGGAAATTGATATGGGCCATAATTATTGGAACATCTTGTTATATTTATGGGCATCTTATAAGTATCATAATATGACTTTACCACTAGGTCTGCAGAAGCCTTACTTGCAGAATAAGGACTATGAGGATTAAGTGGCGTAGTTTCAGTAAAAAAGCCTGTACTTCCAAGTGCTCCATACACTTCGTCTGTAGCTACCTGTAAAAACTTCTTTCCTGACTTGAAGCTATCACCATCAGCCCAAGCATTTTTAGCTGCATTAAGCAGTGTTACTGTTCCGAGAATATTTGTTTTTACAAACACCTCTGGTTCTCTTATGCTTCTGTCAACGTGTGATTCTGCTGCAAAATTAACTACATAATCTATATCGTGATCTGCAAATATTTTTTCTACTAGTGTGCTGTCACATATATCACCATGAACAAAAGTGTAATTTTTATCATCTTTCACCGAATCAAGATTTTCTAGATTTCCTGCATAAGTCAGCTTATCAAGATTGATGATGCTAATGTCGTCATACTTTTCAAGCATATATTTCACAAAATTTGAGCCTATAAAACCAGCTCCTCCGGTAACCAGATATGTCTTCATTAGAATACCTCCTATTAGTTTTATTGATTGTCTGCTTCTTGTTCAGTTTCTGCTTCTTTTTCCTTCTCAGTTTCTTCCTGCTCAATAGCTTCCATTTCATTAAGCAAACGCTGAAACTCTTGTTGTTCTTCAGTTTCTTCAGCAGCCGCTGATTCATCTATCATTTCTTCTTCATCAATATCTTCAAAATCTTCTATTTCATCATCAAGCTCATCATCTTCTAGCTCTTCAGGCTGCCCATTTCCATTTAACCTTGCTAATAAATTAAGGAATAAGTTTCTGACAGTATTGAATTTGATGCTGTACACCATGCTGTCAAACATCTCTGAAGCCTCCATTTGGAAACACTGAACTGGATCTACCTGTTTGTAAGATCTAAGTCCAATACCCTGCTTCAAAAATTCCATATCATCTATATGATCTACCCATTTTTCGTCAACTACCTTCAGCAAAATAACCCTTCCTAAGGATTTAATTTCCTCTTCGCCTAGCTTCTGCTTGGCTTTTTCGTATATATCCATCGCTTTTTCATAAATTAAGTTTTCAATCTCTGCATTGGACATTTTCTTCATTTCATCTGCGGAAATCGAACCTTTATCAATACATATATCCTCTGTTGCTGATATGATTTTATCAAGCTGCTGCTTGAATTCATCTGCTTCTTCTTCCTCTTCTTGTGTTCCTACGTAATCCGTTACTGTTTTATTAATAACGGTCTTCGCCATGTCAAGAATATCTTCTTCTACATCTTCACCATCAAGCACCTTGTTTCTTTCATCGTATATTATCTGTCGTTGTACATTTACAACGTCATCATATGAAACAAGATTCTTTCTAGTGTAAAAATTATCCCCTTCTACAGATTTCTGAGCTGTTTCTACTGCTCTGGTGACCCATTTACTCTGTAGCGGCATACTATCATTTTCTGCTATTTTATCGTAAAGCTCCTTAAATCTTTCAGGTACAAACCTCTCCATAAGTTCATCTTCAAGCGATATAATAAACCTCGAGCATCCAGGATCGCCCTGACGTCCTGAACGTCCTCTGAGCTGGTTATCTATTCTTCTTGATTCATGCTTATCTGTACCGATAACCTTAAGTCCGCCTACTTCTGCTACACCTTCACCAAGCTTTATGTCTGTTCCTCTACCTGCCATATTAGTAGCTATAGTAACAGCACCAAGTTGCCCTGCTTTCTCTACAATCTTTGCTTCTTTAGCATGATTCTTAGCATTAAGTACATTATGTTTAATTCCTTTTCTTTTAAGAAGGAAGGATATATCTTCAGATTTAGCTACAGAAGATGTTCCAACTAGTACAGGCTGACCTTTTTTATAACTCTCTTCAATTTCATTTATAATTGCATTATACTTTGCTCTTGTTGTCCTATATACAACATCATCATAGTCAATTCTCTGAATTGGCTTATTAGTAGGAATAACTACAACATCCAGGTTATATATCTCTCTAAATTCCATTTCTTCTGTTGCGGCAGTACCTGTCATTCCAGATAGTTTTTCATAAATTTTAAAGTAATTCTGAAGGGTTATAGTAGCTAAAGTTTTAGATTCATTATTTATTTTCATGCCTTCCTTTGCTTCAATAGCTTCATGAAGACCCTCACTGAATCTTCTTCCTTCCATAACTCTTCCTGTGAATTCATCAACAATGATAACTTCATCATCTTTAACTATATAATCTCTGTCCCTTAACATTGTATAATTAGCTTTCAATGCCTGAATTATATGATGCTGTATAAGCCTATTCTCTATATCAGCATAATTCTTAAGACCAAAAGTATTTTCTACTATCTCTATTCCAGCATCATCAAGTGTAACTGCCTTCCTCTTCTCATCTACACTGAAATGTTCTCCTTTTTTGAATGTCTTAACAAGCTTATCACAGGTATAATATATATCTGAAGGCTCATCACCTTCACCTGCTATAATTAGCGGGGTTCTCGCCTCATCAATCAATATAGAATCTATTTCATCTACAATAGCATAATATAAGCCTCGCTGAACTCTCTCTTCCTTGTTAACCGCCATGTTATCTCTAAGATAATCAAAGCCCAGCTCATTGTTTGTACCATATGTTATATCTGCATTATAGGCTGCTCTTCTCTGTTCTGGTTCCATATCGTGAAGGATAACCCCTACGGTAAGACCAAGAAATTCAAAAATCTGTCCCATTTCATTTCTATCTCTTTCTGCAAGGTAATCATTAGTTGTAATAATATGTACACCTTTTCCTTCAAGAGCATTTAAATAAGCAGGAAGCGTAGCCACAAGAGTTTTACCTTCTCCTGTCTTCATTTCTGCAATTCTTCCTTGATGAAGTATTATTCCGCCCATAAGCTGTACTTCATAATGCTTCATTTTCAGCACTCTATAGGCAGCCTCTCTTACCACTGCAAAAGCTTCTGGAAGTATTCTGTCAATACCTTCACCGTCTTCAATCCTCTTCCTAAATTCATCAGTTTTAGCTTTTAGTTCATCATCCGTAAGTCCCTCCATAGCATTCCCAAAGCTGTCTATTTTATTTATTATTGGTTTTAACCTTTTTATTTCTCTTTCACTATAGCTTCCAAATATACTAAATGCGCCACTCATAACTACACCTCGTCTCAATTATTCATTTACCATTTTACCGTTTAATAAGAAAAAAGTACAGTTTTTTAATAAAACTGTAACAATTACGACTGTAAAACAAAGACACCTCATAAATAAAGTAATTAGCATAGTAATTCAATTAGGCAGCTTAATACTTTAGTCTGCCTTAAAAAGTTTAGACAATAGCAAAAGCCGACTTCTGCAGTCGGCTTTTACTATTATCTAAATAGAAGCAAGAGTGTTTGCTCTTATTTCGCAAATGTATAAAATATCTTCCTTTTTTTATTATACTACAAACGCACAAAAAACTGAAGAGTTTTTTATGCAATATTACTAATTTTTTTTATTTCAGCATTCTTAAAGGTTATTTAAACTCTACTCTAAACTCACTTAAATCTCCTTCGTTGTTCAATAAAAACACTTCATCAAAGGTAATTGTTATAAGTTTTGAGGTTGAAGCAGAAATAACGATTCCTTCCTCTGAATAATATTCGCCAGTATATATAACCGTATTATTTTTATCATATATGGTTATAGGAAATTTTTCAATCTTTATTTCCTTGTCATATCCATTTCGTATAAGCATTACTACATCAAGATTCTTATCTTCATCAAAACTTACAGTGTATACATGCAAATCTATAGAATCTTTTCTAACTCTCGGAAGTGATTTTGAATATTCCTCAAGCTGCTTCTTATACTTATATTGAAGCTGCTCAGGTATATTTGATATATCTAAATCTAACGTTTTAAGTGCCTTTAGAGCATTGGCCTGTGAAAACACAACCTTCAAATCGCTAAAATCATCTGTCTTTAAACTTTTTTTATCAAACTCAACTGTATAAGGAACTGCTGAATAAGCCGGAACATTTCCAATGGCAGATAAATTAAAAACCTGACTTCCAACTACTTGTCCATCTTTTATAAGCTCTAATGGTATTATTTCAAAATTAATATTATTTTTCATTGTACTTCTTATGTAAAACGAAACTTCAAGTCCCTCATCTGTTTCATTTGCATATGCAAGCTGTATGTTAACGCTGTTCTCTTCTAAAGGGAATTTTTCATTTATTTCTTTAACTTCCTCTTCCATAAGTCCCATTCTAAATGACGACGTATCTGCCTTTACCTGTTCAGGCAAGAAGAGCTTTATTTCTCTTTCAGCCATGTCCATCCTCCATTTTAAAAAAGGCTTAGGTTATAACCTAGCCTTATTTTTATATATTTATTTTACCATTAATAATCAAAGTTTACAAATAAATTATTGCTTTTTCTAATTTCCACTAGTAGTCGCTGTACTATAGGAGCTGGAGCTATCAGAACTATCGCTATCTCCATAAGTTTCAGTGTTTAGTTGTCCATCTTTAAAGGATCCCTTCATTGTCCTTCCATCTTTAAATTTCAAAACGCCTTCTCCATTAAATTTACCTTCACTAAAATTTCCGGTGTATGTATAGCCTTTTTCTTTGGAGGTAAGTACACCTTTGCCACTCATCTTGCCATCAACGAAATTTCCTTCGTACACTCCGCCTTTAGCATCTTTAGCAACACCTTTGCCTTGAATTACCCCGTTTACAAATGTGCCTTTTAAAGAATCGCCTGAAGCATAAGTCATTTTTCCCTTGCCATTAGGTTGTCCATTTTTAACTTGTCCAACATATTTGGCACCATTGTCATAGTTTATAGTCTGTATGTTATCCTTTTTTTGGCACCCGAATAAACTCAAAATCAGTACAAAGCACATGGAAACTAAAAATAATTTTTTCATTTATGCACCTCTCCCATTTTATTTACTTAAAAATTTTACACTAAATTAACATTCATTGCAACGTTTCCATTGTTTTGTAACAAAAAATATACAATTATATTTATGTAAAATAAGATATAATTGTATTCATAAGCTTATGGAGGGGGTAATTTTATGCACTACAATTTTGATGAAATATATGAACGTAGGAAAACAAACTCTGTAAAGTGGAGCTCCGAAGATTCTGATGTTCTGCCTTTATGGGTAGCCGATATGGATTTTAAAGTTCCACCAGCAGTTACTGATGCTTTAGTTAAAAAAGCAGAAGAAGGAATTTTCGGATATAATATTCTTCCACAAGAGTACTATGATGCTATATGTAATTGGTGGAAAAGAAGACATAATTGGTCAATTAAAAAGGATTGGATAGTTTTCAGTCCCGGAATAGTTACAGCACTTAATATAATCTTAGAAGGTATCACTAAGCCTGGTGATAAAGTGCTACTTCAAACTCCTGTTTATCATCCTTTTTATAAAGTTATAAAGAATAATAAATGTGATTTAATTGAAAATCCACTTAAGGTTATTAACGGAAAATATTGCATGGATTTTGAAGATTTAGAACAAAAAATAGCAGCTAATAATGTTAAGGTTATGATTCTATGCAGTCCTCATAACCCTGTAGGAAGAGTCTGGACAGAAGATGAATTAAGAAAAATCGGCGATATATGTTTGAAGCATAATGTTATTGTTATTTCCGATGAGATTCATTGCGATCTTGTTTATTCTCCAAATGTACATATCCCCTTCGCTTCAATCTCAGAGGAATTTTTAAATAATTCAATAACCTGTACTGCACCAAGCAAGACTTTTAATCTTGCAGGACTTCAGATCTCTAACATAATAGTTCCTAATGAAAAACTAAGAACTAAGGTAGAAGCAGCATTTGCAAGAAATACTATTGGTGAACCTACTTCCTTTGCTATCACTGCTGCCATAGCAGCCTACAACCAAGGAGAGCAGTGGCTTGATGAACTTATAAAATATCTCTATGGAAATTATGAATTTTTAAAGGAATTTCTAGAAGAAAAACTCCCTGAGTTAAAAGTTGCTCATCTAGAGGGTACATATCTGACCTGGGTTGATTGCAGCGCTCTTCCTTATAAAGGCGACCAATTAAAGGATTTCTTTCTAGAAAAAGCCAAGCTGTGGTTTAATGAAGGAATAATGTTTGGTGCTGCTGGTAAAGAATTTATCAGAATAAATATAGCCTGCCCAAGAAGCACTTTAGCTGAGGCATTAAGTCGTATGGAAAAAGCGATAAAAGCTTTTGTTTAACAAAAGTGTTGGCAGGTGCTGCTAGTTATGAAGTTTATGAAGCCTAGATGTCTGTTACAAAAGGATGTTGTTGTATAGGCAGTTCAAATTTGTATATCAGCTGCAGCAGGCTTCAGCTATGTTTTAAAAGAATGTTGGTAGACTAGGTGCTTGTCCACATATAAAACTACCAACATTCTTCTAAAACAAATGTTAAGGGGCCAGATGCACACCGCATCTGGCCCTTCCTAATATCTAGTTAACCCTAACAGTATATTTTAAATCTGTACAGCTTGTATCATCATCATCGTAGTAATCACCATCTGCCTGAGTAACTGTTATATAATATTTACCTTTGTTCAACTTGATCTTATAATTTTTTGTACCGCTGTTACCTGCTACATTATACTCTTTAACCGTATTACCATTATGATTTTTAACCTGAACTTCCCATAAATTATCAGATTCGCCTCTTACCTTCTCATGTCCAAATTTAATATTCACTTTCTTAGAGTTAGAAAGATTAAAGGTGAAATAATCTACATCACTGGATTCATCATCTTCGTCATCTTCATCATTATCATAATCTGCATAACCTCTATAATTTATAGCTGCACTGTACGTTTTTTGCAAATCAATAGGATTAGCAGAAGCATCGCTATCATTAAATTCCTGTTCATAATTAGCATCAGCCGTGAAACCAACTTTCAATGCATAATCTGCACTTCCAGCAAAACCATCGCTGTAACTATCGTCATCGTCATAATCATCGTCGTCGTAACTTCCATCATCACAGCTTGATACATAGATATAATATTCTCCCTGAGGCAGACCCACAACTACTGAATCCTCCTTGTTATCTCCTGCAGAATAAAGAGTTTGATAAATATTACTGTCCTTATCCATTATATCTATACGCCATAAATATGAATTATTGTTAGTAACTTTATCATGATTAAAATACAGCTGAACCTTCCCTGGTGCAGTTGTAGTAAATTTATAATAGTCACCATCATCCTCGTCACTTATTTGTCCATGATATTCATTGTTAATATTAATCTGATTTGCAGTATCTATATCGTCATTATATTCTTTTTCATATAGATCACTGACATTCAAATTAAGTGAGAAACTGTATTTAAGGTTAGTGTATTCATCATCATACTCAGAATTTACATGAACATAATATGTTCCAGCTTTTAACCCGACACTGCCAGTAACAGCTGTGTCACTTTCTGAAGAATCAATAGTCTTGTACACATTTTCTTGAGCATCCATAATTTCTAATTCAAATAGTCCATCCTCAGAATCATACCCCTTTAGAGCATCATGTTTAAAATTAACTGTTAAATTTCCATTGCTAGGAACAGTAAATCGGAAATATTCATCCTTTTCTTCTTCATCCTCCGTAGCTGCAGTTCCTGTAACTTCACTGCCAATAGTTACGTTTGTAGCATTTTGAATACTGTCATTTGTATTGGCTGCTGACGCATTTGCTGCATACACTGTCTGAGGAACTAAAGTTGTAAATAAAAACATAGAGAATACTGCAACAGAACTTACTTTTTTTAATAGATTCATTTAAATTCCTCCTTAATTATTTTATTTTATAACCTCCAAACTGACGCTGTGTAATATAATATATGAGCAGTTTTACTATCCAATAATTTCATATTTGACCTTTATTTGATATTAACATCAATATTTAAATATTTCAATAGTCTATTTAGGCATAATTAAAGCAAAAACTCATTTATTAGCAAAAAATAAAAAAGCATATGTCGAAGGGTTTAGCCTTGCATATGCTTTTTCACACTCTTACTTCTATTTGATTGTTACATCTTGAATTAATTATATCATCTGATTTTTTTTGCATCAATGTTGTTTTATTGGAACATGTGGTGCCTATTTCTTTACTATGAATGTGTTACCTAAGTATGAATAACTTACCATAAGAGTATATTTTAATTTAACTTTATATTAGTAGTTCATTTGCAAACTTATCTAAGTCCATAACTCCACTGCTATCTAGCTGTAACCAGTACCGTGTCAGATTGTCCGCTTGAATATATGATTGTTACATTAAACTGATCATCTGCATCTATTTCGCTTGCAGAAGCTGTTGAAAGTCCATTGTTAACTATCTTAATTGTGCCCTTCGTTGGAACTATTACAACCGATGGAGCTGCAACATTTGTTCCGTCAGGATAAGGAGTTATTCCGTTGCTTGATGCTAATTCAGATACACCATATTGGTCTGTCACTACAATATTACTTCTTCCTGAAGCTCCCGTAGCTATATTCCAAATACCAAAAGTTGATCCTGGTGTAACAGTAAGACTATTGATGGGTGATGCATTAACAGCATGGTCATTAACTACACTTACTCTAGTAACTTGAGGTGCAGCATTAGAAAACACTACATTCTGTGTAAGCTGCTGACCCGTTGAATTTATTGTTACCGTAACAGGTGCATTAGTAGTTGTTTTTCCTGTATCATAGGTCATTCTGTGATCTGCATCCAATCTGCTGTCTTTCGAAACATCCGCAGCAATTATCGGGTTTGCAGAAGTAACAGTATAGTCTAAACCGGCTGCTAACTGAACTTTTGTACCATCATTAAGAATACCATATACATTTATCGGCTTATCATAGGCATCACTATCTCTATGTCCTGCTGCTGTTTCATCATATACTGTACCGATTGGATCAACAGAGTAGGATCTGTATTCATGACCGTCAGTTACTCTAAAGGAAACATATGCCGTACTGCTGGAAATTTCTCTGCCGTTTCTGTCCATCAAGGATAGATAAAAACCTTCAGTTCCATTACTGCCTGCTGCCCTTAACTGAATATTGCTATTCTTAGTTATCTGATTCGAATCTAAGTTTACATATCTATTATTTATATCTGTTTCTACAATCTTAATTGAGCTGATATCTCCCGAATTCAATGAATTTCTTACTTGATTAGTCGTCATAACTCTTCCATATTGATCACATATTATCAAATCATCTATAGATATGCCTTTAGTTCTATTAGCTAAAATTGTTGTGCTTACAGTTGACTTTAGTCCTTTAACCATTGAAGGTTTAGCTGCAGCCTCAATCTTAATTGGCAGTGTGCTGACTTTCGATGTGGAGGACTGAGCTACTACAACCGAATATCCTTCTTTTACCGGAGTTGAATTGCTGTTTCTAATGTATATATATAGTTTGTTATCCTTTAATATAAACGGAGAATTTATTCTTGTTCCGCCAAATGTGATATTGACTCCTTTTGAAATTGAATTTAAAACATTAACATCAGTGACTGAATAGCCTGATCTGTCAATAACAGATACTGGTATATACAAATCTTCCCCTGCGATTGCCTGTGACGGCTGAGATAATATAATTGTATCTGCCTTGGTGCCTTCCGCAACTCTTACCGTATAAGATGCTTTATAGCCGCTTGTTGGACAAATAAAAGTTATTGTACTTTCTCCTGCTGTTAACGTTCCAGGCTTTAGTTGTACAGCAAGTTTATTGTTACCATTTACATTAATTGTAGTTAATAAAGGCTGTATTGACGAAGAATCTGTCTGTGCCTGCACTACTGATGTATTAGTTTGAGTCATTACAAGTGATTTACCTGCTGAAGCAGATGTTATTGGGTTTCCGTATTGGTCTTTAAGATCAAGTAAAAGGTAAAACTTGTCTGCAGACAAATTAGTGCTTTCACTAAGCTGTTTACCATCTTTATTATATAGCCCGTCTACTGATACAACGGATGGAGCTGCTGGCGCGGTTAATGTTACCATCTTACTTGCAGCCACTCCGCTTTCAGCATTTATCAATGTAATAACTACTTTATTTCCTATAGCAGGATTTGTTCCTAAAGCGTTTCTATAGATTGTAACGACACCATTTGAAGCAGCTACGCTGGAATTTCCTGTTCTTAGGTATGTTGTTGATGTAATATCCTCACCATATTGGTTAGTTACTTTATACCCGACAGTTGCATATTTAATATTTGACGCATTATCTACAGGCGCTGAATCAGACAATATATTTATTGCCGATACTCTTTCATCTTCGCCAGTGAAGTTCCTAGTTACAGACGGTGAATTCAATCCCCATATGGTAACGGCATAATCTGCTTTTGATATTTTAGATGGAAGCTCTATTACAGCAGAAGTTCTATCTGCAGAATAGGTTGTTCTTAATATATTTATTGAGATTCCATTCCGTCTAATATCGATCCTCGCTGCTCCAGTATCTATCTGCTTATTGAATTTAACCTGAATCTTCCTTGCTCCAACAGCATTTACAGATGTAATGTTAAATGCACCGTCTTTCACTACTACATCAATACTTGCAGTTAATGTTGTTGGTTTATAGTATTTATCGTTAGGTAAGCTTAGAGTACCTGTAAGTGTATATTTATTTGCCAGGTTTCCATTATAGTTAGCTGTATTCCATTTAACCATAGCAGCAGCTGTATCACCATTGCTTAATGTGACTACAACTGTAGTTGGAAGAGCCAGTTTTGCTGCTGGAGTTCCATAATCAACAGTTTTAGCATTTTGAGCAGCTACGGATAAAACTGTTGCCCTTGCAGCATCTAGAGATTTCTGAAAGCCCACTCCTCTTGAATTAACTTTACTAGAGGATGAACTTATTAATGTATTAATTAATTTTTTTGAATAAGTGTAATCCGATCTATCTTGACTGTTTCCGAATTTTGTTATTGATGAAGAAACTTTATTGTAAACTGCATTTTGGACTTTCTGTAAGTTTCTAACCAGTTTTTTAACCTTTTGTGTCCTATCTAGTGATGTTCTAGCTTTAAGAATTTTTATTGCCCTACTAGCCTTATCAATATTTTTCTGAGTTCTTGATTTCTGTGCTTTTGCTACAGCTTTTTGTGCAGCATTATAGTAACTGGATGCCGATTTAGCATTTACAGGAACCGCAGTAGATGCAACCCCCAATGCAAGTGCTGCCGAAATTGCTCTGCCTATCATATTATTAGCATTTTTTTTCATAGAAGTACCTCCCATTTAATATAACAATTATAATTCCATTATGGTATCAATATCTTTTAACCCTCTAATATATATATTAATCCGCCACTTATTCATACGTACTATACATTATTTGTATTTCATTACTTTATGTGGTTTCAGCATATTTTTATATATAAGAACAAAAAACCGCGATCATCTGAACGCAGCCTTTTGTTCCTGTCCTTATATTTCTTTTTATCAATAATTTCCATCATAAGTTGTATCTTAGCATCTAGGATAATTATCTCACGAAGCATCTATTTTCAGCTCACACCCAGTGTTATGCTCAAAAGCCCTTTTGATCCTTTTAAATTTATCCTCTTCATAAAGCATTGGCTTAATTGTAACCTCCTGAGTAGCTGGATGAAAAGACGGATTTTTTTTAAGTTCTACTTCTTCTTCTCTGCAAAAAGCTTCCGCTAATGAAAGCACCTTATTCTGATTTACTACATTAGAAATCGCTATACTCCACCCTGTTTCATCAGCTAAAAGAGAAATTTTCTCACTATATCTTCTGCCAACCATTGGAGAAATAAAGTAAAGCTCCATATATGCTTTTGCTTTAATACTTTTCTTGTACGGCATAAATTCTTCATATTTAAAAGCTTCATCAATAATACTGATAGCCTGGTTTTGTTCCATAGCAAAAGAAGTATTCTTTGATGAGAAAACTAAGCTGTTTTCCTCAATATCTTTTTTAGCTTCACTTCCCTTAATTATAAATTCAAACCCCGTTAGCTCTTTAAATTCATTTTTTTCTTTACTATAATCCCTATTTAAATCTACACTTTCAACTACGACCTGGTTCTTATCCACGTAGTGAGAAATTCGTTTTATGTTACCTTCACCTATAAGCATTTTAAGCTTATCATTTAATGCATTCATATTTGTTTGAGTATTGATCTCAATATTCCAGTCTGTCTCATGTGAAAATTGACTAAACTGCTGATATATAGCTTCAGGAACTGCCTTAGGAAAATCAAAATTAAGTATAACTGTCTTAGACTCCAGTATATAACTTATTTTTTTATAGTTATAATCATTAAATTCCTTCTGTATTATTTCCATTATTTCATTTTGTTTAAATTCTTTAGGTTTAAGAGCAGCTTCAACCTCTTCAGCATTTTTTGCCTTGAACATAAAAAAACGTCTATTATCATTTTCAAAATATACGCTATTTAACAGCAATAGCTGTAATTTTTCAATCTTAATATCTTCGGCTTGATAATCTCCATACCATATAAATAAAAGCTCCTCAACAGTAAAAATCCTATCTGGATAGTATTTTCTAACATATTCCCACAATACTGAAATATTTTCAGTATTCAAATCTTCCTTTAGCATCAATTTGAAAGGAAGATTTTTACTTAATTGCTTTCTAGGATTTTTTATCGTAATTTCAATAGTTTCTCCGCATTTTGGAATGTACACCCTTCCTATGCTGTTTTGCTGAACCTCTCGTCCAAGACTTTCAATAACTGTGCCTTCGCCATGCACAAGAAATATATTCTTGGGAGTAAGCCTATCTATTAGCGCTTTTATTTCATTTTTATCTCCATGAGCTGACAGTCCGATTTTATCTATATAACATTTCAAAGGTATTATTTTATTATTGATTTCAAGAAGCTTCTCCTCACTGTCTACAAGGCTTAACAGTTTGCTTCCCGGAGACTCCTCATCCTGATAGCCTGATATAACAATATATCCGTTTTCAAGTGAAGCTATTTTTTCTGCGTAATACTGGCTGGGTCCGCCTGTAAGCATACCAGAACTAGAAACTACTATACAGCTCTCCTTGCTTCCAATTATTTTCTCCCTGTCCTCATTATTGCTTACAGCTATTATATTTTCATTATAAAAAGGTTCAATGCCTCTTAATATTTTTTTCCCAAGACTGCTTTTTAAATAAAGCGGGTTCTGCTTGTATACTCTATTAATATTTTTAATCATACCATCTACATATACATTTACCTTTTTTAATTTATTATTGTTCATAGCTTTCTTCAAAATCAGCAGAATTTCCTGTGCTCTTCCAAGTGCAAAAGCTGGTATCAGCATCTTTCCATTATTCTCAATGCAGGTTCTGGCCAATTCCAGAAGCCTATCTTCCTCTATCTGCCTATTGCTGTGAAGCTTATCTCCATAAGTAGACTCAAAAATAGCTGCATCTGGTCTTAGCTTTGGAATTTTGGCTCCCCCTACCGTATTTTGAAGGAATAATGAAAAATCTCCTGAATAGAAAAAAGATCCTTCTTTGCCTATGAGATAAATACAGCTTCCGCCGGCTATGTGACCAGAATTGTACAAAGTAAGTTTTATACCTTCAAGTATCTCTAAATCAACTTCATAATTTATTGTATGAACTCTATCCAGCATATAAACAATATCGTTCTCACTATAAATTGGTATTTCAGCTTCTTTGCTGCTCATTATCTTTATACTGTCATAAAGCAACACCCTTAATAGATCCTTTGTCATAATATTCATATATATTTTGGCATAAGGGTACTCTTTGCTTATTATAGGCAGTGATCCAGTATGATCCATATGAGCATGACTTATTATTATAGCATCTACTCCGCCATACTCTTGTATAAGTCTGAAATCAGGAAGAATATCTTTGCTTTGGCTTTGTCTTATTCCACAATCTAGTAATATATTTTTATTATCTATATTAAGCAGTATACAGCTTGCTCCTACTTCATAAGCTCCACCGCAGAACGTTACTTTCATATTTCAATTTCTCCAATCTATAAATGTATTGTAACTAAAACTACTCATTAAGCATTATAGCATACATTGTCTCTTTTAATAATATTAACACAAAAAGAACCGCCATCTCTAACGATTCTCTTCTATATTACTCTGCTTGTCTCTGGTAAATTTTGCACCTCCGAGGTGTTTACAACAATTCCTCCACAAATTTTAACCTCTCCATCAAGTTCCATAATAGATAACTTCTCCAATAAATCAATATCATCTCCATCTAATATCAATTTATTACTTCCTATGCTCTGTTTATCATAAATATTGTTAGGTACAGCATAAATTTGTCTTCCATATTTTTTCGCATAACTTGCTGTTATTAATGCTCCGCTATTTTCTCCAGCTTCAATTACTAAAAGTTTTTTACTAAACGCCGCAATAAGCCTATTTCTCTTGGGAAAATTAGTAGCTTGAGGTTTTACCCCAGGAGCATACTCTGAAATTAAAACTCCTGTCTCCTTTATTTTTTCCATAAGTTTAAGATGCTCAATAGGATAACAAATATCTATTCCTGAGCCTAAAAATGCAGCAGTATAGCCGTTAGCATTAATGCATGCTGAGTGTGCGTAGCCATCTGTTCCTTTAGCCATTCCACTGATAACTGCAACTCCACTTTCGGCTAAAAATTCCGCTGCCTCTTTTGTAACCCTCTTTCCATAATCTGAACACCTTCTTGACCCAACTATTCCTATTCCAAATATATTTTTTCTTATATTGCCAGAATAATATAAAATCACAGGTGCATCTTTAAGTTGCTTAACTTCATATGGATAAAGTTTACTTTTTATAGTAAGTACATTAATATTTTTCTTTTGACAATCTGCTATTATTCTTTTAGCTTTTTCTAATGACGATCTTCTAGAATCTATTATTAAATTTGCAGTTTTTTCTCCTATATCTTCTATTTCTTTTAGCGCACTAGCAGGTGCGTATAATATATGTTTTGGTGTTTTTAATTTCTGCAAAAGCTTTCTAAAAGTTATGCTTCCTATACCCTTAATCTCATTTACTGCCACCCAATACAATAATTCATTGTCATCTTTTAAACCACTATCATATTGCATTGTTCCTTCTCCAACTCCCTGCACATAATTGACTTCGCTATATGCTTTTTTAATATTTTTTCAGACTGATCAATATCTGCAAAGGTTCTTGCTACCTTCAAAAATTTATGAAAGGTTCTTACGCTATATCTGTATTTTTCATACGCCTTCTGTAAAAGCTGAAGACTTTCCTGATCCAAAGCACAAAATTTCTTAATCATATCAGGGGTCATCTGTGAATTGCAATTTATACCGTGAAATTTTTCATATCTCTTTATCTGAATTTTTCTTGCTGTCTCAACTTTCTTTCTTATATATTCTGATGAAACACCATTTTTACTACTTGTCAGATTCATAAACTTTACACCTTGCACATTTTTCTGTATATCAATTCTATCCAATATAGGTCCTGATATCTTTTGCCTATACTTCAGTACCTCATAGTCTGTGCATTTACACTTTTTTTCTCCATAATATCCGCACGGACATGGATTCATAGCCGCTACTAACATAAATTTTGCGGGATAAGTGTTTGTGGATTTAACTCTAGATACTGTTACTATGTTATCTTCCATCGGCTGCCTTAAAGCATCCAAAGTTCTTTTATTAAACTCAGCAATTTCATCAAGAAATAATACTCCATTATGTGCAAGTGAAATCTCTCCAGGCATAGCGTTATTGCCGCCTCCTATAAGAGAGTTTGTTGAAGCATTATGATGCGGTGCTCTAAACGGCCTTTCTGTTATCAATTTTCCTCTATTTTTAAGCATTCCTGATACACTATATATTTTAGTTACTTCTAATGCCTCTTCTTCTGTCATTGCCGGAAGTATTGTCGGTATTCTCTTGGCAATCATAGATTTGCCACATCCAGGAGCCCCCGAAAGCAATATATTATGGCCGCCAGCTGCTGCTATCATCACTAATTCTATTGTATCATTCTGTCCCTGTACATCTGAAAAATCAACCAAATACTTTGTATTTACAATGTGTTCTTCCTTTAGATTATCTATACTTCCATAGCTGCTAGTTCCCTCTAAAAAGTCTATTATTTCATTTAATGTTCTAAACCCAAATATATTTATACCTGTAACAAGAGATGCCTCCTCCATATTTTCTTTTGGAACAATAACATTTTTTATTCCTAGCTTCTTAGCTTCAATAACCATTGGTAATATTCCACTGCATGGTCTTAAATCTGCATTCAGTGAAAGTTCACCAATAAACGCAAAATTGTCTAACTCAACTTCTATCACAATCTGTTTTGATTGAATAAGAAGACCAATTGCCATTCCTAAGTCAAAATGTGATCCACACTTTTTAATATCACAAGGAGATAAATTAATTACTATCTTCATTTTAGGAAATTCATATTTCGTATGTACCACAGCTGCCTCTAATCTTTCCTTAGATTCTTTAACAGCCGTGTCACCTAATCCAACAATCGATACAGAGGGCTGGCCATATATAGTGTCTGTTTCTATCTTTACTAAATATGCATTAATGCCGCTTATCCCAAAACTATTAATAACGGAAGCCATTTAAGCATCTCCTATCTCTCTTATTATTTTAGCTTCTACAAAACTTCTGTATAAATCTCTGTTTCTCTCTTTAGCGAAATATTTTAGTATCATATCTGAATGTATATTTTTTTCTGCTTTTATACCTATGTACATATTATAACTGCTCCATTTATATTCCTCTGGTTTAACTACCATCTTTGCCTTTACAGGATTCAAATGAATATATCTACTTGTATCAAGCATTTGAGCATCATTTTCTATTAATTCATGATGATATTTATCCTGAAAAAGATGTCCTATGTAGTTATATTTTTTATTAAAATACTTTGCATATTTTGAATTTAGTCTTCTAACAAATTTTCCTGGTGGACTGTTATTTGTGCTTATCAATATATGTACATGGTTATCCATAAGACAGTAACAAATTACTTTATATTCCTCATACATGTAATATTCCAACGATTCATATATCAAAGTTAAATAAACCTGGAAATCCTCTTCATCCTTGAATATATCATTTCTGTGATTTCCTCTAGATGTTATATGATAACATGCTCCAGAATACCAGTTTATTCTTGGCGTTGCCAAACTCTTTCACCTCTTCCTTATTTGTTTTAATTATTGCCAATTTTTTTTTATTAATACAACATCAGTTATTTTATTTATCAAAAAAGAACCGCCATCTCTGACGATTCTCTTCTGTGTTTCCTAGATTTTCTCTGATAAATCTTACATCTCCCAGATGTTTACAAAAGCTTTTTCTTGATTTCCAAAATCTGCTCTATTGTTAATCCTGTTCCCTTAGCTACAATTTCTTCATTTACTCCTAGTTTTAAAAGATTTTCAGCATTTTCTATTGCTCTTCTCATGCTTCCTTTTTCAAACCCTTCTTTTCTGGCTGTCTCCATTCTTGTCTTTTGATCATGGATTTCTGCCTCTCTCGCCTCATACGCCATTCTTGCGATTTCATCCTTGCTCATTACCTGAAGTTCACTATATGCTTTTCTTATATCATTATTTCTCTCGGCTAACATTTCCATCACCTCTTTATTCTTTGTGCTTATAAATTCCATCCACTGCACTATGGTTTCATTTTCATTTTTCTCTATATTTTCTTCTTCAAGTTTGGGCAGCTCAAGATAATGAATCTCAAGTACTTGTGATAATCTGTAACTCGTATTGTCTTCTGTTATATGGTAGGTTGTATGTATCATATTAAGAGGAGTACATTTAAAATCTAATATATTTATTGTTATACATTTTTTTAGCTTATCATATGAATCTCCAGATTTTATTTGAGAATTATACAGTTTTGACCAGTAAAATAGAGTTCTTTCTGCCATATATTCCGTTGGCAGTATCTGAATCTCAATATCAATTTCTTTTCCATCTTTCGTTTTTGCATGTACATCCAGTATACCTTTTTTATCTTCAAGGAACTGCCTTTGAAGCTCATTATTAATTATCTTCAAATCCCAAAATTCATCTTTATCTACCTTCAGTATAGCACATAACAATGCCTTTAATAAATCTATATTTTTGGGTTCTCCAAACAATAATTTAAACGCAAAATCATTCTTCGGTGACATTATAAAATCTTCATTTTCACTATACATGTATTTCTCCTTCCAAAATGCAAACTTATTTATATTTTGTGCTTTAGAAGATTTTTTTAATCATTTTACCCAAAAAGAACCGCCATTTCTGGCAATTCTCTTCTATATTACTCTGCTTGTCTCTGGAAATTTTTGCACTCCTTGAGTTTTTCGATTTGTATGTGTGATATTTTGTAAATTATGTTATAATAAGTGCTATTAAAAAATATAATCTAATTAACAATAGTAAGATATTGTTCGCTAATTATATTTTTTAATTAAATTGAATTTTATAAATATGGAGGTTTATAGATGTCGAACAATAGAAAATTAGTTTTATATATTGCAGCAAGTTTAGATAGTTACATAGCGACAGAAGATGATTCCTTGGAATGGTTGTTTAAAACTGAAGGTGAAGGAGATAATGGATATTCTGAATTCTACAACACAGTTGATACTATTCTAATTGGTAGAAGAACTTATGACTGGATTATTGAGAAAGAAAAAGGTAAATTTCCTTATAAGAATAAAAAGTGTTATGTATTTTCTAAATCAGAAAAAGGTAAAAATGAAAATGTCGAATTTATTAATCAAGATGTAGTAGAATTTACAAATAAAATCAAAAGACTGGATGGGGGAAACATATGGCTTGTTGGCGGTGGTGTTCTTCTAAATTCTTTTATTAAAGAAAGGTTAGTTGACGAACTTATTATTACTATAGCACCTATACTAATAGGTAATGGAATACCTTTATTTAAAAAAAATGATTTTGAGTTAGAACTAAAGTTAAAGGGGCTAAGGAGATTAAATCAATTTGCTGAACTCCATTACGAAGTGAAATAAAACAATGCCATATCTACTATGCCAAGTAATTTTCGCCCCCCCGAGATGTTTACCAAAAAGAAAAAGCATATACTGAAGTTCTACCTCCTTGCATATGCTTTTTCATTCTCTTACTTCTATTTAGCTATTATGCGTTTCATAAATTCATCACGATACCTGAATATATATGATAAAACCAGCTATCATATAATATTCATTTATCTAGTAGCGATTCTAACACTCTATTCCTGTCCTACAACCATCTTCATTATATCTGATCCGTACCCGCTTTCATTTGCTGGAAGCCAAACATTATCTTTCAAAACAAATTTGAAGGTTTTCTCTTTCATATCACTAGATGGCTTAGCCTTCTTTAATTCACTTACTAAATTTTTAACATAACTATTTACAAACTTTTTCATTATCTTGTTCTTATCTGCAGTTTTACCAGGTCTAAAATTCTTAGTTGTTTCTTGTACAACCTTTCCTAAAGTCTTTGGCACATTTACATACTGAGATTTTACTTTAACTTGCGCAGTTTTATCATTTTTGGATTTTACTTGTGTTGTAACTGACGCTTTGCTTAATGCACTCATCAATGAATTGTAAATACTTTCAGCCTGCCCATCTGTCATTGCTATTCCTGAACTCTTATTAGATGATTTCAAGCCGCTTATATATTCTTTCTTTATACTATCTCTTATGCCATCATAATCTTTCTTATTACCATATATTTTTGTCAAACCTTTGCTATCACTTTTAATTATGTAATTATAAAAAGCTTTTGCAGATTCATCTGGTCCAACTTTAGGTTTTGCCTTACATCCTATTGCTATAACTGGAATCATAAATGTGATTAGTAGTAATGCTAAAATGTTCTTAGTTTTTTTCATTTGAATCCTCCTTAATAATAACTTACCACTACATTATACGATATATCTTTATTTTCATGTCACTATGTTTTTTAATAACAGCTATAAGGTACTGAAACAAACTGTCTCAGTACCTTACAATTATCTTAATTATTTAGATGTATATTTAAAAAGAAATTGCTTACTTTACTACAGTAATTGAACAATAAGCTGTAAAACTTCCATCTTCTGTTTTTACTACAATAGCAGCTGTTCCAGGAGATACTGCTGTAACTACACCGTGTTGATCAACTTTTGCTACTGAATCATTGCTGCTAACCCATGTAACATTTTTAACCGTTGCATTGGATGGTATTATTGATGGTGTTAAAGTAACAGTTCCTCCAACGTTAAGAGTTGTATTGTTAATATTAAGCGTTACCCCTGTTACATTTATGACTTGGGTATCTGAAGTTCCTACATTTATCAAACAAGTTGCAGTGTAACCTCCATCTACTGTCTTAGCTATAATATATGCTGCACCCTTGGAAACACCAGTAATCGTACCATCTTGGCTCACTGTAGCAACTTTTGTATCGCTGCTAGTCCAAACGACAGCCTTCGTTGTAGCATTTGATGGGAGTACAGTAGTTTCTAATTTGATATTGTATCCTAAATTTAAATTCAAACTATTACAGTTAATACTTAAACTCGTTACAGGAACCTTAACTGCTTCCCCTACGGTAACAAAGCATTTTGCACTCTTTGTAGAATCTAACATAGATGTAGCAATTATTTCTGTTGTTCCTTTAGATACTGGAGTTACTTTTCCATCTGCATTTACTGCAGCAACAGCTGGGTTACTGCTTGACCATGTAACACTCTGCATTGAAACATTGTCTGGCTTTACTACCGCTTTTAGCGTTACCGGATCACTTCCCATGGATAATGATAGTGTACTTTGATTTAGCAATACAGACTCAACATTTTCCTTTACTCGTACAACACATAGACTTGAAAATTTTCCATCCGTTGTAGTTGCATAAATAACTGCTGTACCAACAGAAATTCCAGTGACTTTTCCATTACTATCAACTTTAGCTACAGTATCATCGCTACTTGTCCAAGATATACTAGCTTTTGGTGCATCTAATGGATTTACTGTAGAACTTAATACCACATTTTGTCCATCTATAAGTTCTGCATAACTTTTATCTATATCTATAGACTGAATAGTACTAGTTAATTTACCCGTTACTTTTATCTTGCATTTAGCTGAAATTTTACCTGATATATCTTTTGCATATATAGTAGCAGTTCCGCTTGAAATTCCAGTAACAACTCCAGAAGGACTTACTGTTGCTATTTCATTATTACTGCTTGACCATACTGCAATTTTAAAATCTGCACTGCTAGGAGAAAAAGTCGGCTTTAGCTTATATGTCTTTCCAACCTTTACACTAGCACTGCTTTTATTAAGTTTTATTGAACTAACAGGAACTTTAGCAGTAACTTTATTAACTGTTACAGTACAACTGCTAATTTTTGAGTTATCTTGAGCTGACATAGCTGTAATAGTAGCAGTTCCTTTAGATATTGCATATACATTTCCATTAGAGTCTACTGCCGCAACCGCTGGTTTACTACTTTTCCAGCTAATAGCGTTATTTATAACAGTGGCTGGCTTCACCTGAGCAGTTAGTAAAGATGTACTACCTATATTTAAGTTTAATTTTGTTTTGCTCAGTTTAATAGAAGTTATCTTTTCTATTACATTTATTATGCAGCTGCTAGTATAATTTCCATCCACAGTTTTTGCTTTTATTACAGCCTGACCTGTAGAAATTGCAGATACCTTTCCAGTACTGCTTACTTTTGCTACATTTTCATTACTGCTATACCAACTAACTTTAGTCATATCTGCATATTCCGGATCGACTTCTGCTTTAAGTGTAAAAGAGCTTCCTACCGCAATTGTTTCTTGAGAAATATTCATTGATACTCCTGAAACCTTATCAACCTTTGTTCCATCAACTGAAACCAAACAATAATCCACATGGTTTCCATCATAACTTTTAGCAGATATTACAGCTGTTCCTTGAGATAATGGCGTAATTTCTCCTGTTCCGCTGACTTGTGCTACATCTTCATTACTGCTGCTCCAGCTTATGGCTTTATTTGAAGCGTTATCCGGCTTTACCGTTGCCTTTAGTTTACACTTTGTACCCGATGATGTTAAATTTAAAGAATTTGCAGATAATGTCACAGACTTTACAGCTACAATGGAGTTATCATCTGCCAAAACTCTGTATCCACTTCCTTGGAATGCTATAAAAACAAGCATTAACACAGATAAAATAGAACCAAGCTTCTTTTTTAAAAGTTTTTTCATATTTTTCCCCCTCATTATTCTCATTATTTATATAATAACTTTGTAAAATCCATTATTCGATACATTTTAGTTTTAATGGATTATGACATAGTTAATTACATTCTTTATTTTTAATTACGGTTTACTAGGTGTTATGATGACATCTGTTGGAGAAACTATTACCTGAACACTGCATGTTGCTGTCTTAGTAGGGTCTTCCTCTGAGGCTGCAGTTATGGTTACACTTCCACCAGATACCGGTGTTACAACTCCATCGCTATCAACACAAGCCACCATTGGATTACTACTTGTCCATTTAACTTTTTTATCTATTACACTAGAAGGATTTACCGTTGCATTAAGTTTCACTGACGGATCTTTTACATCTAATTGCAAATTTGACTTATCCAAAGTTATACTGTCTATATTTTCATATACAGTAACATAGCAAAACGCAATATAATTACCATCAATAGCTCTTGCTACAATAGTCGTCATTCCGGGAGAAACAGCAGTTATAACACCTTTTTCATCTATTTTAGCTATACTGTTATCCCCGCTTTGCCATGATATATTTTTATTAGATGCGGTAACTGGCTGAACCTGAGCTGCAATTGTATCACTGTCTCCAACCTTTATTCTAGTACTTGTCTTACTAATAGTTATTCCTGTAGCTGCAACTTGATTAACATTTACCAGACAAAATGCACCGTGATCACCATCAACACTTTTGACTAACACATATGTATATCCTTTTGACAGTGCCGTGACATTTCCATTACTATCAACGCTGGCTACAGCCTCATTAGTACTGCTCCATTTAAGCTGTTTATTTTCTGCATTACTAGGAACAACATTAGCACTAAGAGCTGCTTTTTCTCCGATATTTAATGTAACGTTGTTTTGACTGATAGTTACTCCTTTTACACTGTTATCTGGTTTATCAGGTGTTATCTGTCCATCTCCTATAACCGTTACCGTGCAGCTTCCAACCTTAGTGCTGTCCTCTCTGCTGGTAGCTGTAACTGTTGATGTTCCTACGCCTTCAGTTCTAAGTCTTCCGTCATAGTCTACTGAAACTACATAGGGATTACTACTTGTCCATAATACACTTTTATTATTAATTGTAGAAGGATTGAACACTGCTTCTAGTTTTACTGATTTATCGCCGAATTTCATTGTAACTGCTGCTGGATTAACAGAAACTGAATCTATCTTTTCAATTACATTTACGTAACATATAGCTATATGGTTTCCATCTACAGACCTTGCTACTATTGCAGTAATTCCTGTAGATACAGCAGTAATTAAACCTTTATTATCAACCTTTGCTATTCTTTCATCTCCACTAGACCAGACTATATCCTTCACTGTGGATTTTTCCGGCACTACCTCAGCTTTTATGGTTTTAGTTTCACCTTCACGTAAAGTCACATTATTTGAATCTAAGTTAACAGAATTAACTTTTATTATAGGTGCTTCATTTACATTTATTATGCAAAAAGCTACTCGTTCGCTATCTACAGTTTTTACAATAATATATGCAATTCCTTTAGCTATAGCAGTAACATTACCACTAGAATCCACTTTAGCAATTGCATCATTGCTGCTGCTCCAGGTGACATTTTTATTTATTGCATCAGCAGGTTTTATTGTAGGCGTTAAAGAAAGCTTGTCTCCTACATTCATGCTTGCTGTACTCTTATCTAATGTCACGCTCTCCACGCTTTTCTCATGTTCATCACTAACATTAACAATGCAGTTTGCCACTTTAGTGCTGTCTTCAACGGATGTTGCCGTTATGACAGTGGAACCTGCTGATACTGGATGAACTACTCCATTTGGTTCTACATAAGCTGCAATTGGATTACTGCTTTTCCAAACCACATCTTTTATTTTAACATTAGCTGGATTCACCGCAGCGTTAAGCTTAACAGGAGCATCACCAACCTTAAAGCTTAAACTGCTTTTATCTAATATTATGCTATCTATCTTCTCAATTACTTTTACAAAACAGCAATCTAAAAAATTGCCATCTTTACTTATAGCAACCACCGCGGCATTTCCAATAGAAACACCTGTTATCTCACCTTTACTATTAACTTTTAATATTTTCTTATCGCTGCTGCTCCATTTTACCGACTTATCCGTAGCATTTTCAGGCTGAACAGATGCAGTTAGTGAAGTCTTATCACCAACTGTTATCGTAGTTTGATTAGAGCTGAGCTTTACACCTGTTACTTTTACTATAGGTTTTTCACTTATGTTTACTATACAGAAACCTGCATGATATCCATCTGCACTTCTTGCTATTATATATGCCAACCCTTTAGCTACAGCAGTTACATTGCCAGCATCATCAACCTTTGCAATGGAAGCATCACTGCTAAGCCAAGTTACAGTCTTGTTAGAGGCATTTTCAGGAGTTATAGAAGCTGTGAGAGTTAACTTATCGCCAACATACATTTCTTTTCTATCTGGACTTACAGTTATTCCAGTTACACCGGTATCACTTCCTGAGTTAGTAGCATCCGTTACTTCAACACTGCAGGAACCTTGTTTACTATCATCCTCATCGCTGGTAGCAGTTATAGTAGTAGTTCCTTTAGATACAGCATATACTTTTCCATCAGTATCAACACAGGCTGCCATAGGGTTACTGCTTTTCCAGATAACCTTTTTATTTTTAACAGTGCTTGGTGCCACTGTAGCACCAATAATGACTGGCTTATCTCCAACCTTCATACTTAAACTGCTTTTGGATAAATTTACACTATCTATCTTTTCTCTCACATCTATGTAACATAAATCTATATACTTTCCATCAGCCGATCTTGCTAATATTGTTGTCATACCTGCTGAAACACCAGTTACGTTTCCATTGTCATCTACTTTAGCTACCTTTTCATCACCGCTTGTCCACCTTACCTGTTGTACAGTTGCATTTTTAGGTTCAATAGCAGCTTTTAAAGCTATGCTCTCTCCTACTGTAAGCCTAGCAGTATTCTTATCAAGTTTTATACCTGTAACATCTACTATAGGTGCCTTGTTAACATTCACTATACAATAATCCTTATATCCTCCCACAACTGTAGTTGCCGATATTATCGCAACACCTTCAGAAACAGGAGTTACCGTACCATCACTGTCTATTGTTGCAACTGCCGTGTTGCTGCTTGTCCAAGTTACGTTTTTGTTTGTAGCATTGTCCGGCAAAACTATCGCATAAAGCTTTCCTTTTTCTCCTCCTACCGTTAGCATTAGATTATTTGATGAAAAATCCATTCCTCTTGCTTGTATATTTCTGTTACTAGTTAATTTCATTTTCTTATTGCTTGCTGCATAAGTTATTACAGGCAGCTGCATAAATATTAGCATGATAGAAACAAAATATATTATAATTTTTTTTACCCTGTACATACCATATACCCCTTACATTAAATACAATTTTTATATCGTCTGGTTCTATTATACAATATTTCATGATGTTATTTCTACCTCATTTGCCATAATTTAATACTAGTTTACATTTTATACTATAGTAAGATACACCTATAAGACTTTTATTTTATCCTCAGCAATTCCTAATTTAAATTTATATTATCCCCATTAGTGAGCATTATTAGCTTCTTCTCAAAAATTAACTTATCTTACTGTACAGCTAAATTCTTCTCCTATCATTATTCTCTTAATTAACTAATGTCAATACTTTTAACTTGATGAGTATGAGTCTGAGATGCTTAAGACTATGGAGCTTTCATCTTTTCAAAATGCAAAAAGGGGCTGTGAAAAAATGAGTAATCATTTTTTCACGGTTTCTTTTTTTGCAACAAAAAATCTAGGTATCTGCAAAAGGGCATAAAATCCCCCTCCCCGTTAGACTGCTGTATATTTAAGTTATGCTGTCTTCCGAAGCTTCATCTGTTTATTATGATATTTATAAAGGTTATAACCGATAGAGACCAAAAGTATTTCCAGTCGTACAGATTTAATTCCTCTACGTACTATTCTTTTATACCAACGATCATTTTTTATAACTCCAAAGGTACCTTCTGCTTGAATTGATCTGTTCATTCTTAGAAGTGCTCCTTGAATGCTTTCTAGATTCTGAATAACTTCTTCGTGAATGGAGGTTAATTCTCTATTGATTCTTATAGTACGATTTTTATCTGTTTTTTTACACTGCGTTGCATAAGAGCAGCCACTACAGTCTTCACACACATATACTTCTTCCTGGCGTCCATATTGATTTCCACGTACAAGATGACGGTATGCAAGGTGAAATGCCTTGTCATTTGGACATCTCAAAATACCTTCTTTATCTATTTTGAAATTGACAGCACGATAGGGATTATTATGATATTTCTGATCTTCTGTTTCCTTTTTGAACATAGGAAATTTCATGTACTTTTTCATTCCATGTTGCTCACAGTATATGTAATTATTATAAGAACCATAGCCAGCATCAGCTATTGGATATTTAGGATAAAATCCATATGTTTTGTTGAATTGCTCCATCAGTGGGACAAAACAGTCCATATCTGAACGGTATTGATTGACATCCACAACTGCTATGTATTCGTCAACTACACCTACTTGTACATTGTACGCTGGGAGGAGCTGATCATTTCCCATGTAATCTGTTTTTATTCTCATAAATGTAGCGGATTGATCTGTCTTTGAATAACTATTTCGTTCAGGACCACAGATATTCACTTTTTCTATATATTCTTCCAACTTTGTTGTATATTCTTTAAGTTTTTCATACTGTCTTTGTTGCAATGTTTTGTGATGACCTTTTCCATAAACAAAACTAGTTTGATCAACGTTCCATATAGAAGCATATCTGGCGATGATCTCTTTTAATTCATCAGGAACATACTCGACATTCGTCTGTATTTTTAATCCACTCCATACAAGACCATCGTTGATCTCATTGAGAAGAAGTGTGATTTTTTCATATAAACGTTATCTTGACTTTTCGGTTGCTTTTTTCCACACCCAACTGTATTTATTCGCATTCGCCTCAAATTTTGATCCATCAATATATAGATGATTTAGATCAACATTCTCTTCATTAAATATTTTTTCATTTATATCATTGAAAATGTCTTCAATTGAATTGGTTAGCACTTCATTAATAAAATATCCAAATGTTCGATAAGATGGTGTTTCATTGTCCATAAGATACATAAATCTGATATTTACTTTGCAGCTATCTTCAAGTTCTCTAAGCGACATGTAGCCGTTAGTCATAAAGCCGAAAAGTACCGTTTTCAGCATGTTGACGGGATTATATCTAATACGACCAGTTTCATGATCTGGTATTTCGTTCAGATACTTACTTATATCAATTCCCTCCATGAATTCGTCAAATGTCAAAACCGGATCACAAATATCAAGAAAATCTGAAATAAACATTGGCAAAATGCCTTGTTTTGGTTTAAAATAATTTGTGGTTTGATTTTTCATTGCAAAAAAATTTTACCACAAAAAGAGGACTTAAACTCATTTAATTTGAGTTTAAGTCCTCTTTTTGGTTAGGGCGTTTTTTCACAGCCCCTTCTATATTACTCTGCTTGCCTCTGGTAAAATTTTGCACCTCCGAGATGTTTACGAGAGCTTGCTCGAGTTTGCTACATTTTTATTCCACCGACCTTTGATTGCTAGTTATTTTACAGCTTTCAATTTAGCTAAATCCGCATAATTATTGGCCGTAACTACCTCAACTGTAGATAAATCTTTCCTTATAGCCTCTATATTACCTTTTATATGTGCAATATCATTAATCATTTTATCATGTTCTGCTCTATTTACTTCAGCAGAATGCGCAAGAGCATTGACTATCTGATACACTTCATCCTGTCTTGTTTTTACATCCTTTATATCACTTTGAATAGATTTTAATATGCTTAAA
This sequence comes from Clostridium oryzae, assembly GCF_002029235.1. Lineage (GTDB taxonomy): Bacteria > Bacillota > Clostridia > Clostridiales > Clostridiaceae > Clostridium_AE > Clostridium_AE oryzae. The sequence goes on along the minus strand of NZ_MZGV01000001.1, from coordinate 85,672 downwards.
ATCTCATTGTCCACAGTATCACCACCTTGTATTAATATTATATACTAGCTTAAATTTTTCCTCAATAATTTTATATTAAATTTTGCACCTCCGAGGTGTTTACGAGAGCTTTGCTTGAGTTTGCTACTCGCTAACCACTTTTTTCAAATTAGCAATAAACTTGTGATCTTCTTCCGCTGTCTTAAATGTATTATCTGTATTAATAATAAATTCTTTAATAGCATTTTGATTATTTTCCAATCTATCTAATCTTCCCATTAATTCAATATGGTTGTCATCTATTTTCTTATTTAATTGATTTAGCGCTTCTAAAATTGCATCTTGAAATTCTTTTTTTTCCATATGCTAATCCTCCAAAATTAATCTTGTCACTTGATAATATCATATCCAATTAATTGTTTCAATCGTTATATTCTAGTTCCCATATTCTTTTCTTTCTTTAGAAGACCCTTTTCTTTAATTTTTTTAATCATACCACCAAAAAAAGAACCGCCATCTCTGACGATTCTCTTCTATATTACTCTGCTTGTCTCTGGTAAATTTTTCACCTCCGAGGTGTTTACGAGAGCTTGCTCGAGTTTGCTAACTTATTTTACTGTACAGCTAAATTCTTCTCCTATCATTATTCTCTTAATTAACTAATGTCAATACTTTTAACTTGATGAGTATGACTCTGAGATGCTTACGGCTATGGAGCTTTCATTTTTTCTAAATGCAAGAAGAGAACCGCCACCTCTGACGATTCTCTCTTTTCACCAGCTTGTCACTGGAAATTTTTACACCCCTGGGGTCTTTGCGAGACCGAAGGTTGAGCTTGCTCGAGTTTGCTAATTATTTTACTGAAAAAGTAACTGATGAATTAGTTGCTCCATTTGCAAATGTAACTACATCACCAGAAGCCTTTACGTTAGCACTACTAAATGCTGTCTCTATTTTAGTAGCTATAGTACTAGCATTATCTCCTGCTTTTATATCTACTGTTTTTGTTGTTTGTGTAGTTCCATTATTATAAACTACTGTAGCAGTACTATCTGCAATTGCTGTTCCAGCAATTGTAAGTGTATCATTAGCTGGTGTTGCTGGAGTTGAAGCTACTCCAGGAGTAGTAACAGCAGCCTTTACAAGGTTAGCATCTGGAGTAGTTAATCCAGTAACTTTTAATAAGTCAGCATTATTAGTTGCTGCAGTTGGTTCAGTAAATGTTATTACAGTACCACTAGTAGTAAAGTTATTAATACCTGCAGTAGTCAATGCATTGCCAATATTGGTAGCAATAGCTGAATCTGTATCAGTAGTAGCTATGCTTATATTAGCTGTTGTTTTAGTGCCATAAGTAATTGTGATTGTTTCACCAACAGCTGGTGTTCCAGATATTTGCAATGTTGATACCTGTTTAGTTCCTGTAGTTGCTTCAGTTGCTGCATTATGCTTAGGTGTTGCTGTAACAGCTGCTGCTGCTGCAGTCGCTGGAGTCTTAACAGTAATCTGAGCTGAAGCTCCCTTAGATACAAGTGTAACTTTCAATTCAGTGTTTGCAGTCACAGTACTAGCTTTAGCTGGATCGAATGACAATGTACCATCAGCATTGTATTTTAATGCATTTTTATCAGCATTATCAGTACTGTTAACAACTACATTAACGTCTGTAGTAGCAGGAGCACTCCATACACCATACTGATCCTTACCTATAAGTTTTATAGCTTTATTATCACCAAAAGTAGCAAAATTATAGTAATTTGCATCTGAATAATTTGATACATCTGTTCTAGGAAGAGCATCTGTACCAGTTACAGCTCTCAAAGAAGTATATGATGGTTTAACATTTGATAAAGTTACATCTTTAGTAATAGTCTTAATTCCATCAAGTGTATTAATTTGAACAGTTATTTTAGCTGTCTTTGTTGTTGATTTATCTGGGTTAGAAACGCCAGCATCATACCAATCAGAACCAGTTAATGACCAAGTCTTATCAGTTGAATTATAAGAAGGTGTTAAATATGCACTGTCTGATTTTACATCTACTACGTCTTCTCCATTTAATACATATGAAGTACCAGCTGCATCTTTAGCGCTTACATTTACTTTTTGTGTGTAAGCTGCACCTGCAGTTGCATTTGCATATATTGTAGGTATATCAGCAACACTATAAGTTAATCCAGAAACATTGTTCTTAGAAACTGTTACAGTTGTACTTGCAACACTTACTTCTGAATCCCCCTTCAAAATTGTAACTGTTACTTTATAAGTACCTGTAACACTCTTTCCAGCTGTTACTGGTATTTCATAGATATCTTTTACATCGGTTTTTGTTGTAATTGATGAAGTTAATCCATCTTTATCTCCAGATACCGTAGTTACATCAACCTTATAAGTATAATCTGTATTATTATATGAGGCTTTGCTTACATCTATTTCTGAATCATACTGATCTTTAAACTTAAATTTCAGTTTAGCTGTAGCTCCTTGAGTTAATGTTACAGCATCTGCTTTTGATACTGAAGCAACTTTTCTAGGATCTTCTACTTTATATGCTTTAGTTGCAGTCCCTCCACCTAAAACAGAAACTAACATATTGCCTGCAGTCTTAGTAGCTTTATTAGTTGTATTTCCTGACTTACTTTGAACTAACATTCCATAAGTCTTACTGTTCTTATCAGTATCTACTACTAACTGTCCTAAATTTTCATCACCTGAAAGATGATCTTCTATATTTTTAGCATCACCAGCAATATCTGCTTTACTCATTTCATTTCCAAACTGATCTTTAACTGTTATTGGAACAGAAACATCTGTATCTCCATCAGCTATTGTTGTTTTATTGAAATCACCAAAAGTTAATGAATATGCTTTAGGTGCATCTACAACGTTAAAATTCTTTGTCCAAGTCTTACCAGTTGCTATATTATCTATAGTTATAACATAAGTTCCAGCAGGTGTATTATATGTTTTTGTATCAATAACTACTATCGGTTTACCATTTGCATCTGAATCAAGTGTAGCTCCTATATTATCTGCTTTAAATATCTTTATTGAATTATTTAAAACATCTTTATCAGTAATAGTATTTCCATACTGATCTTTTGCAGTTATTGGGAATGATACTGCTGTGGAAAGTTTAGTCTCAATTCTTGTTTTACCTGTTGGAAGAACATCATCTCCAAAAGTTAAATCTGAAATTGAAGCAGCGGCAGCAACATCAAGAGTAGCAGTAGCATTTGCACCACTTGCGGTATTAACTAAAGTTACTACTGCAGTCTTATCTGTATCAAGAATTGCTGGTGTGCTTCCTTTCTTAGCGACAGTTGCTGTTCCTTTATCTGGGTGTAATGTTATCGTTGCTTCAGTTGAACCAATAACTGCACTTGTACTAAATGTACTTGCAGCAGTTTTTGCAGTTATATCTGTACCATACTGATCTGTTACTTTGTAACTAAATGTTGCTGAGTTACTTGTAGCTGGATTTCCAGTTGGAGCTACTTTAACCAATTGCTTAGAAGTAATCTCTATCTTAGCAACCTTCTGAGCTTCAACTTTAACTGTTCCAGAATTCTTTGTTGCTGAAACATTATCGCCTTTAGCTGTTACTGTATAAGTAGTAGCTGTAAGGTTTGATTCCTGAGCTAATGTAGCTACAGTCTTCTCTGTATTCCAAGTAACTGTAAGTCCTGTTACTGCAGTCTTTGTAGTATCACCCTTCTGAACATCAAATGAAACCTTGCTTGTGTCAGCAACTGGTCCATTGAATGTTACTTGTAATGATTTAGCAGTATCAGCTTTAACTGTTGTAACTTCTAAAGCTGAAACAGTAACTTTAACGCTTGCAGTTAAAGTAGTTGCTTTATAGTATTTAGTGCTTGGCACTGTTAATTTGCCTGTTATTGCTGTATCTCCTGCTTTAGTTCCATCGAACTTTGCAGTATCCCATGCAACGTTAGCAGTAGTAGTTGTACCATTGCTTAATGTTACATTTACAGTAGTAGGAAGTCCTAGCTTATCAGCTGTTGTTCCTAAAGCAACTGTCTTGTCAGCAACTGCAGCTACTGATTTAACTGTAGCTCTTGCAGCATCAAGTGACTTCTGATATGTTTTAGCACTTGATTTTACAGTTTTTATAGTTGATTTTGCTAAAGCATCTACTAATTTCTTAGCGGAATTGTAATCTGCCTTGTTCTGACTCTTCTTGAACTTTGAAACAGCAGATTTAACTTTGCTATAAACAGCTGTTTGAGCTGCCTTCAAAGTTTTCTCTAATGCTTTAACCTTCTTAGTATTGTCTAATTTAGTCTTTGCTTTAAGTGTTTTTATTGCCTTAGTAGCGGCATCAACACTTGACTGAGTTTTTGAGCTTTTAGCCTTTGCAACAGCCTTCTTAGCATCATTGTAGTAGCTAGTAGCTGATTTAGCGCTAACTGGCACTGCAGTTGAAACAACTCCTAATGCTAATGTTGCTGACAATGCTCTGCTCATAGTCTTTTCAACATTTTTGTTCATTATAAAGATACCTCCTATTTAGATAAAATAAATAAATTTATTATAAAGCCCAAAACTGATTAAGGCTTATAAATACAATTAGGCAGCCAAAGCTGCAACTTCCTTAGGTAGTTTTACATTACCATATGTAAACATTTAGAAACCTATTTACCTTTTATGGTCTTTTAAAACTACTATAACAATTATAATACAGGCTGTAAAGTTTGTCCACAATTTTTTTACTTTTTTTTACCTGTAAATCACTACATTGGGTTGTAGTTTATATATTTCTTTTATATGAAATAGTTGCTAAAACATATTATACAATAACTGAATTGGATATTCAATTTGTTTTATCATAATTATGGTTAATGTAATAATTTCTTAATAATATTATGGTAATAGATGGACGATATTCCACATAGTATACACATTTTTTCATAAATTTTAGAAGAAATTTAACTGTTGTTCCGAAAGCCTCTGTGCTTTCCTGTCTTTATCGGATAAGATCGGTACTTGGTCTTCTTCAAGAGGCCACTTTACATTTATACTCTCGTCAGCCCAATATATTCCTCCCTCATATTCAGGAGTGTAATAATCTGTACATTTATAATTGAAGACTGCTGTTTCAGACAACACTAAAAAGCCATGTGCAAAACCTTCTGGTATATAAAATTGTTTTTTATTTTCTGCAGACAGCACTACACCTTCCCACTTTCCATAGGTAGGTGAAAATTTTCTCAGGTCTACTGCTACATCAAACACTTCCCCCTCTGTAACTCTTACCAATTTTCCCTGGGAATGTTTCTTTTGAAAGTGAAGTCCTCTAAGTACACCTTTTTTTGATCTTGATTCGTTATCTTGTACAAATTCCATTTTTAGTCCTGCCTGGACGAAATCCTTTCTATTGTAACTTTCCATAAAATAGCCTCGTTCATCTCCAATAATCGTAGGCTCTATTACATAAACCCCCTCTATAGAGGTTTCATTAAATTTGAATTTTCCCATTGTTCTCTGTCACCTTTCCTCAGTTATATCTATAAGATATTGGCCATAGCCGGTTTTCAGCAGCGGCTCTGCCAGTTTTCTTACTTCTTCTTTGCCTATCCAGCCGTTTCTATATGCAATCTCCTCTAAGCATGCAATATATATACCCTGATTGCTCTGCATAGCTTCTACGAAGTTTGATGCCTTAAGCATAGAGCTGTGAGTACCTGTATCCAGCCATGCCATACCTCTTCCAAGCTTATCTACCTTCAGCTTTTTCTGTTCCATATAGATTCTGTTAATATCAGTTATCTCTAATTCTCCTCTGGCAGATGGTTTAAGGTTCTTAGCTTTCTCTACAACTGTATTATCATAGAAATATAGTCCTGGAACTGCATATTTGCTCTTAGGTTTTTCTGGTTTTTCTTCTAATGATATTGCATTACCTTCCTTATCGAATTCTATAACTCCATAAGCCGTTGGATCTTTCACATAGTATCCGAAGATCATGGCTCCTTCCTCAAGTGCCATTCCTCTTTTAAGATGATCAATAAAGCTCTGACCCCAGAAGATATTATCTCCAAGTATCATAGCTACATTATCTTCGCCGATAAAATCCTCTCCTATTATAAATGCTTCAGCCAAGCCATTAGGTTTCTCCTGCACTGCATACTTAACAGATATTCCTAATTCAGAACCATCCTTGAACAGTTCCTCAAATCCCTTTATATCCCTTGGTGTGGATATTATGAGTATGTCCTTTATACCAGCCAGCATTAAAATAGACATTGGATAATAAATCATTGGCTTATCGTATATTGGAACCATCTGTTTTGACATAGCTTTAGTAACAGGATATAGTCTTGTACCGGACCCTCCTGCAAGTATTATGCCTTTCATATAATCACTCCTCTTCTTCTCATGTATTCTTAATTATGACCATCTTACAAGAATATATACTATTTAGTAAATTTCGGAACCTCGAATACAAGAACTGGGTTCTTCATTTTATCTACAATATCCTTTATATATTTAGTCTGATTATATGCCCAGTATATATCTGTAGCATATTCATGGTCAGGCCTGCAGCTGTTTTCAGCAAAATTCCATTTCATTTTGTACAGCGTATATTGTTTATTTGTACTGCTCTGAATATAATATGTAGAAATAAATTCTGCTCCGCCGACTATAGCTTTATCTACAGAATACCAGCCTTCCTTATAGGCCCTTTCTGACCCGTTCTTAACTGCCTTTCCGTCATTTGCTCCAATGCCGTACATATTATAAACTATTTTACCTTCTACAGCCTTTCCGCCTGCAGAGCTTACCTTTACGCCATTAGCAAGCTCTGATGTTCCTTTATCCGTTTCATGTATAGCATGAGCTGCTAAATATATAGGGTTTACATGGTATTTTTTTGCAGCCTTTAAAAATGCACTGCCGTGACCCTCCAAAATTCCCATATGCTTAAGTGCTGCGTTTAAATCACCGGCTTTTATGCCCGATGCATAGTTAAGCATGAGAAACATAAACCTGCCCTGAGGATCTTTAACATAATTTGACGGACTCATAGCATCATAAAGCTCATCTTTGCCAGCCTCCTTTGTTGAGTTACCCACAAAGTTTTTTTCTCTCTCATACTGCCCATTTACATAGCTATGAAAGGAATTTGAATATTTCTTGTATTTCACTGCACCATTCATATTAAATTTAAACTTTTTTGAAATTGTTATGTCATCCAAATCTGTTGAACGTACCTCCAGTGTATGCTTTCCTATAGGCAGTGTAGTAATATCAAACTTCAGCCTGTAGCCTGCATTTGCTGCTCCTTTATAAAGTTTTAAAACATCCTTAGCAGCCGAAGTTGCTATACCTATCGCTGCTTTTCCCTTAGCTTTTCCGTCAAGATATACAGCCACGTTATCTATACCGCTGGCTCCTACGGACCATCCTTTTACAGTAAGCTCAGCAGTATTTATGCTTTTACTTGCTTTAGGGCCTGTTATCCTAAGCTTAGGTGATGGTTTATTATAAACTGTATGTATAGCCTGAGAATACTTCTTTCCATTATTTTCCCAAACTTCTATTGTAATTGTATGTCTGCCTCTTTTCTGTGAACTCATATCTAATACATATTTAAACCCGCTGTTTGCAGCATTAGAATATTTAGGATACTTAGCTGCTATATCCTGCCTTTCCATATTTAGCTGAGCAAAGTCCCAAAAGATTCCGTCCACATATACATCTATCTCTTTTGTGCCAGCTGCACTCAAGGCATATCCAGAGATCGTCATATTATATCTATTTGTACTATAATGATTCTTAGGTTTTTCAATGGCAAACCTAGATGCTTGTCCAGAATATTTAAAGTTTCTGACAGTAGTCACTGTTTTATTATCTGAAGTAGTAATCTTTACCTTTATACTATGTTTACCCTTGTCCATATTTAAAGTATCTATTTTATAACTGTAACCGGTCTTTATCTTACTGCCATATTGATGATATTTTTTTGCTATATCTAATCTAGCAATACCTGTTTTAGCATTTCCTTTAAGTTTACCGTCAACGTAAACGGTTGCGCTCTTTATTCTTTTTCTACTGAGAAAATAGCCTGACAAGGCTATACCATCATTGTCTGTTACCTCAGCCCCGTTTTCAGGAGACTCAAGCCTATTTATATCCTTTAGCACCGAATATTTTATTTTTTTAATCTTATGCTTTTCAGCTGCATAGGTTTTAGTGTTAACTCCAGCCGCTATAAAAAGCATAAGCATAAATACAACCACAATGAAATGATGTTTTCTCAACTTTCCTCACCCGTTTACCTTAAAACTAACAGGGTTTTAATGATGGCAATTTAGGTAACACCACCAATAAAACCCTTATTTACCCTTGGTTCATATAGAAATATTTTCACATACTTCCAATACCATTATACACAATAGTTGAACTTAATGTCTACCTTTAAAAAGATACTACCTGAAATTCCGCTTCCCACTAAACTCTCTACTCTTCTCTTTACTCTTCTCTTTACTCTTTTCTCTTCCTTATCCTTGTATTTTATTCAATATACTGTAAATCCCTACTGCAGCCTCTACCATTGTAGCATTGTCCTTTGGTCTTATAGTATTATTGCTTTCCTTTAATATTCCAAATGCATCGGCCATAGTAACAGCACCTAGTTTCGATGAATCTACGCTGGCTGCATCAGAAGCATTCAGCTTAAATATATTATTGTTATTTGAAATATCTGTATAGCCGAGTACCTTCATAAATACTACTGCCATATCTTCTCTTGATATAGGTGCACTTTCATTAAAGTTTCCATCTGAATTATCCAAAAATCCGTAGTAGACTGCCAGCTGCAGATATTTATAAGAAGCGCTTCCGCTTTCTACATCCTTGTATTTAAGGGTTGGAGCAGCATTGCTTAATGCATAGGTATCATAGCCTTTTGCATTTACAAGCATCTTAAAGAAATCAATCTTTGTAATGCTCTTAGTCATATCAAAGGTAGATGTATCGATTATTCCCATATAGGCAAGATCTGTAAGTGCATCTGCATACTCAGAATTCTTCACCTTATTCAAAAAGTCCTGAGATATCTCTGGTAATTCATAGCCGTTGTTGTCTAAAAACTTTCCTGTATTAGCATCAATATAATGATAATAATTTCCGCTCTGTTTATCTATAAGCGTATAGTTAAGTGTATACTTTCCTTTAACGTTACTGCAGGTAAGTACTGGAGTGTACTTTGTAAAAGCTATACCAATTGCATCGTTCTTTGTCTTTATATTTTCTGGAGGCAGATGTCTCAAATTTTTAGTCCAGTTCTGGCTAAAACCTGATACACTTCCATCCTTCTTATCAATACTTACTTCTATGGAATTATCAGCATAAGGTATTCCATTAATGAGTCTTGTGAAGCTAAAAGAATAATAATTACCTGTATCGTCACCCTTTATAGTGGTATATACCTGTTTTGTATCAATGAGCTTCATCTTTTCAGGATAATATTTTGCCAGCAGATTAATAGCCTCTTTATAAGCCTTATCTAAGCTTACTTTAGCTTTGACCTTACTATCTTCATTATTATAATGAGATAGATTTAATATAGTCTCAGTTTTAGCATCTATACTTATGCTGAAATAATTATAATCTTTACTTTTGCCGCTCTTCTTATAGAATTCAGCTCTCCATATACCGCTGTCTGTCCCAAAATAACTGTTGTCTTCACCCTTACTGTAACTTAAATTAGAAATTGTATATCCTTTACCGTATAGTGTATTTATATATTTTTTTATAACCTTCTTAGCTGCTTCGTCACTTATTTCTTTCTCATGATAAACAGGAGTCGAGGCCTTTTTTATCCAAGCCTCTCTTTCAGCTTTTGTAAGGTCCTTAGTCACTGTTATTGTGTTTGTTCCATTATTAACATTAATAAACTTCCCTGTTTTAGCATCTACACTATACCCGTTTACATCAGCTATATCATACACGAGTTTTGTGTCTTGAACGTTCGAATCTCCATTATAATTATATTTATCATTGTAAGCCATATATCTAAGTTCAGCGTTCATATTTTTCTTAAAAGCAGCTAATGCCGCATCACTGGATATTACCTTTGATGTATCCGGCAGCTTAAAATTCTTATCCCAGCTAATATCAAAGCCTACAATATCGCCTGTATGATCATCCACTTCAATGTTTATATAGTTATCATTACAAAGCACACCATTCTCAACCCTGCGGAAGTCATAATAATAATTATCTGAGTTATATATATCTAATGTGTTATTTAAAAGCTGACAGTCTTTTGCCTTATCAGCAAAGAATTTATTTAAAAAATCCTGTGCTTTTTGCTGTGCCTTTTCTTTAGAATAAGTTCCTGTTGAATTGTTTCCATCATCCTTAAATTCATATTTTCTAATTCCAAAAACCTCTCCGGTATTTGCATCGATATTAGCAGATATATTTAATCTACTGCCTTTTTCTTTCTTAGTAAGCTGTAGGTTCCAAGCATAGCCGCCATCATATCCAGACTTTGAAAAGTCAAAGCTCACACTGAACTCATCAGTGTCTACTGTATAATTAAAATAATCCTTAACGGCTGCTACAACAATTTGCAGTGCTTTTTCTTCACTTATAGTTGCTTTTTGCGCTTGTTCCTTCATAGATGAATTAAATTTTTCTATTACCCTTGGTGTGTTTCCCTTCGCATAAACTTTGCTAGGATAGCTTACACCTAAGCAGGTTGCCATAACCAAAGCTGCAGTAATTATAGAGGCTGCTTTTTTTCTTATCATTTTTCATTTCCCCCTCATCAATATCTACTACATATATAACGAACAAATTTAGTTACGTTATTCATTAATATATACGATGATAATTTTAGTTAGTTCTGGATTTTTTGGATTCATAGGAAATATTTTTTGTAAAAAAAGAACCGCCATCAATCTGACGATTCTATATATTACCTATCGTATTAATTTATCTTTTAAACACATTAACAAGCATAGTCAGGCCGCACTTAAGCCAAACTCCTGCATACACTGCAGCAGTTACAAATATATTGTAATGCTGTCTGTAATTCTTCTCATAGAACTGCAGCATCGTCTTATGAAACTGATAAATGGTTCTATACTTTCTCTTCTTGCCGCTCTCGCCTTTAAGATGAAGCATCTTAACCTCAGGATAATAAATAATCTTCCAGCCAGCCTTTTTAATTCTATAGCACCAGTCTATATCCTCAGCATACATAAAGAAACGTTCATCCAAAGCTCCCACAGTATCTATGACTTCACGTCTTACCATCATGAAAGCTCCGGTAAGTGCATCAACTTCATTTATTTCGTCAATGGGCAGATAAGACATATCATACTTGCCATACTTCTCTTTGTTTTTAAAAATTTTATCCAGCTTAAGCATATAATAAAGAGATGCAGAAGGAGTTGGAAACCCTCTTTTGCAGGCATGATCCAAGCTTCCGTCCTCTAAAACCACTTTAGGTCCCATAGCCCCTACCTGTTCATTTTTATCCATATATTCAATACATTTATCAATAGTTCCTTCATATACTATAGTATCTGAATTCAAAAGCAGAACATACTCACTATTGGATACCTTTATGGCTGCATTATTGCCTTTAGCAAAGCCAACATTATCTTTATTAGCGATAAACTTTATTCTTTTTTCGTTTGAGTATCTTTCCTTTAGATGCTCTAAACTTCCGTCTCCGGAATTGTTATCTACCAAAAATATCTCATAGGCTTCGTTTTTTACAGTATTCAATACAGCATCTATTGTTTGAGCTGTAAGTTTTTCTGTCTTATAATTTAATATTATAATGGAAAGTTTTTTTTCATATATCTTCTCGTTCATATTTATATATCCTTTTCTACGTTATACAAAAAACATTTTCACTGTATTCCCTATTAACTCTAATTCTATCCTTACATAATTAATAAGATTTTTCAACTTAAATTTTGTCTTTTTAATCTTTCTTAGACCCGTAAAAGCCTGAAACAATCCTTTCAAATACTCCTTTGAAAGTCCTTTAGGTAAAAAATAGATAATTTTTACTAAGGCTCCTGCAATTATAAAGGGCAGGTTTATAAGTATCTGGAGCAGCGGCATATTCTTATATATAACATAGATATTGTTTCTTGCTGCTAAGGCCACCTTAAATGCATTGTGTCTGCTACCGCTAGTGGCACTTCCTATATGATACACAAGTGCCTTAGGGCAATAAACATTCTTATACCCCTGCACTTTTGCCCTATAGCCCAGGTCCATATCCTCTAGATATGCAAAGAACTGAGTGTCAAAACCGCCAATCTCTCTAAGCACCTCTGTAACATAAAGGCTTGCTCCTCCGCAGGCACTGAATATATTTCTTTCATCTGTAAAACTATTAACTGTCTTTCCGTCTCCACGTTTTATCGCCCATCCGACAATAGTGTACAGGTCACCTGCATCATCAATCTTTTCCGGTTCCTTGTACCTTATCATCTTGCTTGACACAGAAAACAGCTTTTTCTGCCTTTGTGCAGTAGTTATCAGTTCTTCAATAACCTTATCCTCACAGATTGTGTCATTATTTAAAAGAAATATATATTTTCCTTTAGCCGCTTGTATTCCCTGATTCACAGCACCGCTGAACCCTAAGTTTTTATCATTTATAATAAGATTCATAGATAGTTCCTGCTGATATTTTCTTATTATGTCCATACTTTTATCTATAGAAGCATTATCTATAACTACAGTTTCAAAATCCTTACAGCTTTGCTTTGTAAGTGATTTTAGACACTCCTCAATATAGACTTCCCCATTGTAGTTCGGAATCACGACAGATACGCTAATTGCCATTTGTTTACCTCTCCATTTACTTATATGAATAATTTCCTATAATTTTAGTTTGTTTCAGAGCTTCTATACCTCAAAGAAACATTTCAATAAATCTTTCTGTTGAACTGCCATCAAAATAATCGTTATACTTTTTTACGAAGCTCTCAAGTTTATCCATATTATAATCATGTTCAGCTATTACTCTTATGAGCTGATCCATATCGCTCACAACAGAACCTGGTACAAAATCCTTATATGGATAGTAGAAACCCCTAAGCTGATTTTCATATTTTTCAAGATCATAGGCATAAAAGATTATTGGTTTTTTCAATATGGAATATTCAAATATTATTGAAGAATAATCCGTAATCAGCATATCACTGATTAATAAAAGATCGTTTATTTCTTCATAATCTGAAAAGTCATACAATAATCCATGCCAATGGTTTTCTAAAATGAAATTCTTTTTAACAAAAGGATGAAGTCTGAGTAAAACTACATATTCCCTTCCAAACTGCTTAAAGAACTTTTCAAAGTCAAATTTAAGTTTAACATTGGTAGTTTCATCATCTCTAAAGGTTGGTGCATAAAGGATGATCTTCTTATCTTTAAGCTCAGGAAAAGCTCTGTAAAAAAATTTCTTTCTCGAAGCAATTTCCTTTTCGTTAAAAAATATATCCGTACGAGGGAGCCCGCTTGGGTACACCCTATTATGCTTCATATTAAAAGCCTTTGCAAATATCGGTTTGATGCTCTCACTGTTTACTATCAAATGAGTATAAGTGCTGTCTGCTCTTTCCTCTAACTTTCTCAGCTCTCCATTTGCTGGTATATCCATTCCGAATTTTTTAAATGCTCCTGCTGAATGCCATAATTGTATTACTTTAGCTTCTCTTTTATATCTAAAATAAGCAGCAGGTAAAAAAACATTGTCTAATATAACATACCCTGAAGTAGCCAGATGAAAGTTTTTAATGATAAAAAATCTTACAAAGTGTTTCATAAGACTCGAAAAACCTTCTGACCTATTAAATTTGTAATCCTCTCGTTTTATGAAATAAGTTCTGTAAGGTAATTTCTTAGCTTTTATCTGATTATAAATCATGCCGATGTTACCATGACTGCTGGTATCATGAGTTGCTATAAATGTTATCTTATCGCTTTTTAAAGGGCACATTTTGAATATGTTAAACAGTATAGAAAAAAGTATATAGAAAAATTTCTTCATATAATAATTAGCTCTGCACATTTCTCTGTGCAGAATCCTCCAGTCTTACTTTATGATATTATTGATAATATAGTCCACCTGCTTTTCTGCAACCTTCTGCTGGTTTTCTGGTGAATAAAAAATGTTAAGCACTCTTTTTCTCTCAGCCACATAGTCATCTTTCCCATCAACTGTTAACTTAAGTGAAATCATCAATTGCTGAAATGTAGTCACCTTATCTCCAGGAGTCACATCATTATATTCAAAATACATCTCCCTATCACTTTCTATGTATTCATGATAATCATAACAATAGAATATTATGGGTCTGTCAAGCATCAAAAAGTCTGCATAACAGCTTGAATAATCAGTAACAAGAATGTCTGCATATTTAAGTAAAAGCTGGGCATCAATATCCCATTCACTGACATCTATAATATCAGCATAGTTATTGTCTACTGCTATATTACCATATATGTGAGACTTTATAAGGAATTTATATTTATTTTCATTACAAAATTTTTCTAATACATCAAAATCGATAATTTGATCCATGTATATATCGCTCTTACCATCATTTCTATGAGTAGGCATATATAGAATTGTCTTATGACCTTTTATGTAATCAATATAATTATTATTGATATTTTCATCTTCAAAAAATACATCATTTCTCGCCTGACCAAGTTCTAAAACCTCTTCAGGCTTTAACATGAACGTCTCAGGATAATAGGATGTTGTTCCAGGCCCTGTAGACATTATATAGTTTTCCTTAGCCTGAGTAAATTTACAAAATTGAAGCATTATATGTCTCTTCAATCTATTGGGCTCGTGCAAAGCCTTATATGAATAAGTATTTCTATTTGCGGCCCACAGCTTTTTAATGCCGGCTCCATGCCAGGTATCTATGGATGTAGCACCGCCTAAGAACATACTGCTGAAATCATTGTTTATAGAATGTGAATGTATAAAATATTTAGCTCTAAGCTGATAATACACTCCTTTTAAGGATCTGTGATAGTAGCAGTCATAGCCCAAAGCTCTGCTTTTAACTACACTTTCCTTATCCTTAAGTACCCAAATCAGTCTGTACCTGCCTCTTTTTTTTATTGCTTCATATAAATATTTCGGATTATCCCCTATACTTTTTCCGTTTTGCGAACCGAAAACTATCAGGTTTTGATCTCTTACGGAAAGCTGGCTTATATCATATATTAACAGTACCAGAATTCTTTTTATTGTATTAAATATATTCATAAAGAAAGTCTTTAGTGTGTGTTTTTCCATTAATACTTTTCCCCGTTCTATAGACACTCAAAATGTCTTTATGCTCCATATCCCAAATGCATAATCTGCCTTATCTTAGGATATGGAGCAATAAAATAATCTTTTTATTAAGCAAAACCTAGAACAGTTCTGCATTATAAGTTTTATCTTTTTATTATATTAGTTAAAATATAATCAACCTGCTTTTCAGTAACTCTGCCTTGATTTTCAGGAGAATAAAATATATCAAGTACCCTCTTTCGCTCGGCTTTAAAAAAGTCACCGCCAACTGCTGTAAAATTAAGAACAGTCATGAGATTTTCAAAACTTCTTACCTTCTCACCCGGAGTTACATCATCATATTCAAAATACATTTCTCTGTCTTTTCTTATATACTTATTATAATCATAACAATAGAAAATAACCGGCCTATCTAACATTAAATAGTCTGTATAGCAGCTGGAATAATCCGTTATAAGTACATCTGCATATTTAAGAAGCAGCTGTGCATCTATATTCCATTCGCTAGCATCGATTATATTGTCATAATTTTCATCCAGCGATATATGACTATAAATATGAGCTTTTATTACAAATTTGTAATTGTATTTTTCACAAAAAGCCTCAAGCCTTTCGAAATCTAATACCTCTTCAACACCGCTGTCACTCTTGCCTTTATTTCTGTGAGTAGGCATATATAGGATTACTCTATTATCTCTCATGAAATCCAAATATGCATTGCTGATTTCATCCTCTTTAAAGAAGATATCATTTCTTGCTTGGCCAAGTTCAATAACATTCTCTTCCTTAGTTAGGAAAGTTTCAGGGTAATACGAAGATACCCTAGGGCTAGTAGAAATAACATAATTATGTCTAGCCTGATTAACTTTACAAAAGCCAAGCTTAACATACCTTTTTATAGGATTCTTCTCATGAACTGCCTTGTAAGAATATGTTCTTTTATTGGCACCCCATGCCTTTTTAAGGCCAACACCATGCCATGTTAATATGGAGGTTGCTCCGCCTAAAAACATATTAGCAAAATCATTGTTTATCGAATGAGAATGTATAAAATATTTGGCTTTAAGCTGATAGTATATGCCTTTAAGTGACTTATGATAGTAACATTCATAGCCTAGTGATTGATTTTTTCTTACGTTCTCTTTATCTTTTAAAATCCAAATTAGTCTGTATATAGCTCTTTTCTTTATTTCATTATATAAAAACTTAGGATTATCACCTATATCTGTACCATTCTGTGAACCAAAAACTATCATATTCTTATCCCTTATAGAGAGTGCAGATAGATCATAAATAATTAAAACTATGGTCTTCTTAATCCTTCTAAAGGCTCTTATAATAAATTTTTTAGTCGCTGATTTTTTCATTTCACCCGTTCCCCATTCTATAAAGCCATTAAACCTGCTGTCTTATGGTAATGTCCTGGCCATCCAAGCAATCTCCCATATCTGACAGTAGATTTCTTACTACTACAGCTACATCTTCAGGTTGCATTATTGTTGTAGGATCTTCATCTGGTGCAAGTATCTTTCTAAGTTCAGTTGCGCATCTTCCAGGAGAAATACAATATACTTTTATTCCATATTCCTGAAGTTCTGCTGAAAGTGTCTTTGATATGCTTATTACAGCTGCTTTTGATGCTGCGTATGCAAGCCAGCCTGGTCTTGCACTTGAACCTGCTGTTGATGCTATATTAAGTATCTTTCCGCCTGTCTTTTTCATTACCTTTACTACTTCTCTTATAATGAAAAACATTGAGGTTACATTTACTGCAAATGTCTTATTCCAATTTTCAACTGAAGTCTCAAGCAGCGGCTGAGGATCTGCATATCCTGCACAGTTTACAAGATAATCTATAGTTCCGTATTCCTTTGCTACCTCTTCAATAAGTTCTTTTGCTACGTCCAAATTTTCAAGATCTACTGCATAGATTTTTATTTTCTTTTCTTTATTCATCATTTCATAAGTTTCTTCAAGTGCCTTCTTGCCTCTTGAAATAATTACAAAATTATCTATATTTTTGCTCTCACTAAGTTTTACAGCTATCTGTCTTCCTATGCCTCTGCTGGCACCAGTTATTATACAAGTACTCATATTAATCACTCTTCTCCTAAAATATAATTTTTGTAAATTATCTCTCCGATTTTTAAATCGATTGGTTTAGTTATTTTAATATTATATTCTGTGCCCTTAAGTACAGCTACTTTTTCACCTATATACTCATAAAAAATACTAGCATCTTCAGTAAATTGTTGTCCTTCTTCTCTTGCTCTCTTATGTGCTTCAACTATCTTAGCAGTATTAAATTTTTGCGGAAGCTGTATATTTACAAGTTCTTTTCTCTCAAGTACTCCTTCTATATATTCTGTTCCTCTAAGAACTGTAAATGGAATATCACTGCCATAAGTAATATTTTCTCTTTTGTCTTCAATAATTGCTTTAAACTCTTTTGCAGTAACAAAAGGTCTTGCAGCTTCATGTATAATTACTATATCGTTTTCTACCTTTAAAAGACCATTATAAGTTGACTCCTGTCTAGTTGCTCCAGCTTCAGCTAATGTGTACTTCTTGCTTATGCCAAACTTTTTAAGCATGCTGTCTATTTTATCAAAGTACTGTTTTGGGCTTACTATTACGATATCTTCTACTTCTTTGAGAGTATCCAGCCTTTCAATAGTATGCATTATAATTGGCTTTCCATAAAGTAATAGAAACTGCTTAGGAACATCCATATTCATTCTAGTACCTTTTCCTCCAGCTAGTAAAACAACGCTATACTTACCCATGCATTCTCCTTCTTTCATTTAATAATTTTTAATATATTTAAACCCATTAATTGCTAACTAGGGGTTTTGCTATTTTTTATTGCTATCCTCTTTATTACCTTTTTTCTTTGGAGTCTTTCCTTTCTGAGGAGTTTGTTCAGCCTCAGCCATTGCCTCTGTAACTGCTTTAGTTACGGCTTTCATTTTAGCCTTTTCCTCCTTGTCAACCTCCATATAAATATCTGAAACCTCTTCTGTTTCTCCTATCATTTTCATCCTGCCGCCTTCCAGCCACAAAACTCTGTTACAAAGAGTATTTATCTGAGTTGAGGAGTGAGAAACAACTATTACTGTAGCTCCTGATGCTATTATGTCTTTAATCTTTTGCTCGCTTTTCTTTCTGAATTTATAATCTCCTACAGAAAGTGCTTCATCCACTATAAGTATATCTGAATTTACGGCAGTGGCGATAGCAAAACCTAATCTTGCCTTCATACCAGAGGAATAATTCTTAAGCGGACTATCTATAAACTTTCTAAGCTCAGCAAAATCGATTATTTCATCTGTATGTTCCAAAAGGAACTCCTTGCTGAAGCCAAGTATCATTCCATTTAATATTATGTTCTCTCTTCCAGTAAGTTCTTCATCAAAGCCTGCACCAAGCTCCAGCAAAGGAGCTAACGTTCCTTTACGTGTAACAGTACCAGTAGTAGGCTTCAGAACTCCTGCTATTATTTTAAGCAAAGTACTTTTTCCTGCTCCATTGAGTCCTATTATTCCAAAGACTTCACCTTTTTTAATCTCAAAATTTATATCCTGAAGAGCACAAAACTCGTTATATTTAATCTGATTCTTTAGTCTCTTTATAAAATAATGCTTCAGTGAGTTTATCTTTTCAGTAGTCATTCTGAACTTCATTGAAACATTCTCAACTTTAACCACAACTTTATTGCTCATAACATTTCCTCGTTCCTTAAATTATATATTGAATATAAATTTATCTTGATTCTTTTTAAATAGATATACACCCAAACCAACATAAACTACAGAATATATTATACATCTCAAAAACACATGACTATCTGGCACTGATACTGCGCTAGGATCCTGTAATATATAATATCTGAATATCCAAATACAATCAAATATCGGATTTAGTTTTAAAACTCTCAGGAGTTTTTCCACATTCTTAACAGGATAAAAGATTGCTGACATATACATTATCATTGTAAGCAGTACTGAATAAAGATGCTCCATATCTCTGAAAAACACATTTACAGTACTTAAAATAAGTCCTATACCTGTACTTATAAAGAATAAAAATACCAGTGCAATTAAGCCTTTAAAGGTATCTGCATTTATTTCCACTCTATAATACAGCATAACTCCTATAAGCGGAATAAAGGATATCAAAAATATTATAAATGTAGAGCATATCTTTGATAATGGGAAAATATATTTAGGTATATATACTTTTTTTATCAATGATCTATTCTGAACAATTGATTTCATTGCAAATTTAGTTGCATCAGCAAAAAATGTATACAACAATCTTGCAGATAAAATGTAGACTGCAAAGTGAGTTATCTTATTTTTGTGAAATACTGCTGTAAACACGTAAGTAAGTACTAGCATCATTAACAGAGGGTTTATAACACTCCAAAGTATTCCCAAGAAAGAATTTTTGTATTTTTTCTTTATATCTCTCTTTACCATTTCCCATAGCAAATTTCTGTATTTTAGAAAATTTTTAATATTAGCTTCCAAAAAAACACCTCATTTTATTAAGACTATATCTAATATGCATTTTTATTCACAAAGCCTCTGGCAACTGTTAGAAATAAAATTTTTATATCCAAAAGCAGTGACCAATTTTCAATATAGTATATATCACATTCTATCCTTTTTTCAATAGATGTATCGCCCCTCCAGCCATTTACCTGAGCCCAGCCTGTCATACCCGGCCTGACCTGATGCTTAACCATGTATTTTGGAATGGTCTTTTGAAATTCTTGAACGAAGAATGGTCTTTCTGGTCTAGGTCCTATAAGACTCATATCACCTTTTAATACGTTAAAAAGCTGTGGAAGTTCATCCATACTGGTTTTTCTTATGAATGTACCTAGCTTTGTCTTCCTAGGATCATTTGATTTTGTCCACATCTTCTCGTTGACTTTTTCATCTATCTGTTTCATTGACCTAAACTTATACATATTGAACTTCTTTTTATTAAGTCCAACCCTTTCCTGTTTAAAAATAATTGGTCCAGGAGAGGTTAACTTTACGCTTAAAGCTACGATAATCATAATAGGTGAAAAAATTAATATACATAATAAGGAGATAACTATATCAAACATTCTCTTTAAGAACTTATTTATAGGTTCATCTAACGGTATATATCTTATGTTAATAACTGGTAGGTCATCCATTTCATCTACATAAGGCTTTGCTGGTATATACCTGAAATAATCAGGAATTATTGATGCTCGTACTCCATGTGCTTCACACTTATCTATCATTTGGTTCAGCTTTTCATAATCTTTTAATCTTAGTGTTATGAATACTTCATCTATTTTATTCTTTTTTAGATAATTTTCAAGCTCGTCTATATTATATTTTTTATATTTTCTAATTAATTCGTTAGAACTTAGCTCAGAACTTAACGGTTTATCCCCATTTTCTTTAAAAATTGCAAGAAGAGAATACCCCCACTGTTTGTTCCTGGAAAGTCTTTCCAAAAGTTCAAGAGTAAGATCATTACAGCCTATAATTACTATATGCTTAAGATTTATTCCCTTTTTTCTCATGGATTTCATTACATTAATCAGTATAATTCTTTCAGAGATTAATAAAATATTGGAAATTAAATAGAAGATAATAAGCAGACCTCTAGAATAGTGCATCATCTTCGAAAAATATAGTACAACGACAAAAATTAATGTAGCTATTGAATTTGCCTCTATTATGCGGTATATCTGTTCTGTCTTCTGACTATATCTGAAGGGTGCATATAAATTGAAAAAGTTAAATGCTATTATGTATATAGGCAACATTAGAAGTATCACTTTAAAATAAACATAAAAGCTTAGTCTTCCAGCCAAAATATTCGAAAATAAGTGTAATCCAAACATGGCATACCATGTTATTAAAAATGCAAAAATTAATACAACAATATCAAGCACAAATTGCGTTCTGTTTATAAGCTTTTCATTTTTTCTTATCATAATTCCTCACCTTATAATTTTATTTTCTAATTTGGACATGAACATATAGAGGACATAGTTAAAAGGACTCCCAAACTAAAAATACAGGTTGTGAAAAAACAATGATACCTAATCAAAGTTATATAAAAAGCCTGTCAAAATAAAGAGACAAGCCAATCTAAATCATCCTTAAAGTTACAACAACATTTATTATACATAATTACAGTTTAATTGTCTAGAACAAAAAAGAAATTCAACGATTCGGTAGATTTCCATTTCTATCACCGCCGCGAATTTTCACTTACCAACAATTTTAGTCCTTATACTTGTCTTTTCCTGCAGCTTTCGCCAAGGATAACATCAATATAATAGTAAATATAACCGCTATTGCTATTATCGCTTTTACCATAATAAAACCTCTTTATGTATATTTTGCTATTCACTATATTATATTACAAAATATACTGATGGTAAATGAAAACTTATTGCCTTATTGTATCAACTTTTACAACTATGTCTTCTTTATCCAAAAGGTTTAAGAATTCAAGTACAATTTCTTCACAATGATTATAGTCAAGATGATATTCATTTATAAGCTTTAGTATCACATCATTTACAGTTATGGGCTCACTAATCATGTCCCATATCCTGCTGCCTATTTTATTCATAATGAAATATTTTTCGCTCTTCATACTTAGCATTGCTTTTTCTCCATCGCAATCTGTCACATTTATATGTTTATTCTGCTTTACTGTAGAATTTACCTCTATTCTCTTCTCCATAATATCATCATCTTCCTTTCAATTAAAATAGAAAATGCCGGAAATCTTCTCAGCTTTCCAACATGCTTATATAGAGCTACATAAATATCTTTGTTTAACAGAAATATACGAATACCGATATAACATTTTAATTCTTTTAAGCTGAACTGCCACATTTTAAATCGCTTAAGGCACTTTTTCATATTTTCATCTACTGGTATATCTATGTTCTTTCTGTTTGTTTCCATTCTATTAATAATTCTATTGCAGCTGAATATTATCTCTTTAGGACATTTGTTATATATCACCATCCATACAAAATTCTTATCTGCATGAAGGTTCTCCAGGTATTTAGCTAACCTGTTAAATGTTTCAAATGCTGCAGCATTACTTATAGCTATGCAGCTATTTACAGTATTTTTTCTTATTATATGATGAAAAAAATCTTCGTCAATATACAAGGTTCTCTCAGCTTTGTATATTACCTTAAGATAAAATTCCTCATCTTCACCGCTTCCACAGTTCTCATAAAACCTTATATTGTTTTCTTCAATAATCCTTTTTTTATAAACAGCAGAAGATATCTGAAAATTTACCTTTTCCTTTAGTACGTTTATAAAAAGCTGCTCGCCTGTAAGCTGTTCAAGATGAGTGATAAAGTTTTGATTATACCTTCTTACAACGTTATAATTTTCATCCACTTTATCGAAATTCCAAAATACTATGTCAGGTTCCCTGTTATCTATTTCACTTGCTGCCATCTCTAGAAGGTTGTAATCTACATAATCATCTGAATCTAGGAAGTACAAATACTTCCCCTGCGAAACAGCTATTCCTTCATTTCTAGCCGCACTAACTCCCTTATGCTTCTGATTAACTATTTTGTAATTTATCTTTGAATCCAGCAAAAGGCTTTCAGCAATGGCAATAGAATTATCACAGGAACCGTCATTAATAAGTATTGCCTCAAAGTCTTTAAAGCTCTGATTTATAATGCTATTAATAGTTTTATATACATATTTTTCTGTATTATATACTGGTACTATAATACTAAACAGCACTCTATCCATAACTTACACACCTTTTTTACGATTGATTTTTCATATCTGCTAAAAATATTTCAGAATAATTTATACATGTGCCGATATTTCCGTCAATTGAAATTCAGACACATGTATAAATCAAGTGCTGATATGAAATTATACAAATATTCCTGTAACTTTAAGCTTTCTCATTACTGAAATCATGCTCACTGCTGTACTCGTTTATTTTTTTCTCAAGCAAAGCTTTATCTGATAAATTGCATCTATTTATACCACTCCAGCTTATACCTTCATATATTCCATCGTATTGAACTTCATCCCACATTCTTACAAGATCAATCACTATTTTATGCTTGCATTTTTCCAGCACATTCTCAAATTCCTTCTCTTTGTTTACTATCACTATGAGCTCTGAATTTTCAATAACATATTGAAGCCTGTCTGTTATTAGTCCTTGAATGTGCGGTATTCTTTTCTCAATATACTCTCTATTTTCACCAATTAAATCTGATACCTTAACATTTTTATCGTATATCTTAACATTAAAGCCTTTCGCTAAAAGACTTTCCACTAACGTAACGGCTGGACTATATCTCAAATCATCCGTATCTGGTTTAAAGCTTAAGCCTAGGACTCCTATCTTACTTTTTTTCTTGCTTACTATCATATCAAATGCTTTTTGCTGCTGTACCCAGTTACTCCTTCCTATATTGTTAATAATAGGAGTATCCACATTAAAATCTTTTGCCAGAGCTTTTAACGCTGCCGAATCTTTTACAAGACATGGACCTCCATAGGCAAATCCAGGTTTAAGATAAGCTGAAGACATATTTAAATTAGTGTCTCTGCAGAATATCTCCATAACCTTAGAACCGTCTATATCTAGTTTCTGGCATATATTTCCCACCTCATTTGCAAAAGCTACTTTCAATGCATGATAGGTGTTATTAACAAATTTAATCATTTCGGCAGTATCTATATCTGTACATATTTTTTCTCCTGGAAGCCCATCATACAATTCCAAAAGCATATTCTTTGCGTTATTACAGTCATAGCCGATAACAGTTATAGCAGGGTTAAGAAAATCATTCACAGCACTGCCCTCCCGTAGGAAATCAGGATTTGAAATAACGGCAAAATCTTCTCCGCATTTTTTACCTGAAAGCTGTTCTATTATCTCTGCTACTTTAGTGCTTGTTCCTGGAGTCACAGTACTTTTTATAGCTATGACATGAAAATCCTTCTTCAGCGAAATTACCTTTCCAATTTGTTCTGCTACTCTGTAGACATATTTCATATCAAGCTGTTTCCTGTTATTGCTAGGAGTTCCTACTGCAATTAAAGATATTTCGGAGTTTAAAATAGCATATTGCACGTCAATAGTAGCTTCAAGCTTCCTTTTCCTTCTAGCCTCTTTTATATACATATCTAAATATTTTTCAATTACCGTAGGCTTTCCATTATTTATAAGCTTGACCTTTTCTAAAGCCACATCCACTCCTATCACATTGTTTCCTAAACTAGCAAGGCAACCAGCATTTACACATCCAACATATCCTAATCCAAAAACACTTACGTTCAATATTTAACCTCCTCCTTGTTATTATTGTAGTAGCGTCTTAATACCTCATCACTTATTTTCTTATTAATGCTTATAACCGTAGTTATTTCTGTATGTGAACCTCTATTATTAACGCTGCATCTTATAACATTGGTACCTTTCTTTTTTGTATACATTTCAGACGTATATTCCTTCTCCATATTTATTTTTTCGCTGGAATACATATATACAACATTTGCCTCTCCATAAAGCTCTGCCAGATCGTGATTCAATATTACTTTTACAGACGGAGCTGCTGCAAAGGTTTGTACGCAATTTACAAAATCCCCTTGTATATCATCCTTTATAATAAACAAATCTGGTTTTTTATAGGTTATTTCTCTATAATGAACAATTGGTTTATATCCATAATGCTCTGCTGATACGAAATCTTCGCTATCGCTGCTGCTAAATTCCTTAAGCTTTGTTTCAAACTCTTTACCTAATGCAAAAGTACCTGTCATATCCGATTGCTCCGTCTCGTCAACAATTATAGTATTATGGTTTATTGTGCTTCTAAAATAATTTCTCCAGACAATACTGTTGTGATATACATAGGTTCCTGGATCTACAATAAATTTTTCACCATCAATACTTAAAGTTAAACTTAATGCATCATTATGACGATGAGCAGCTACTTCACCGTAATGCAAAGAGCTGTGGTTAAAAGTCATAATTCTTTCTGTCTTGTCAGCTTTGTACTTCAGTACTGTGATCCCGCCTTCCTTATAGCATATAGATTTGTCATTGCTTTCAGGTTCACTTAGCTGCTCAAGCTGCTCTTTATCAAAGAACAGCTTTATATTCCGATTTATATTTTCCGCTTTTATATAGTTTTTGTTCTGCTGCAGCGATATAAGCTGAAGCACGTATTCATAGTAATTAAATTCCTTGTTATATAGATTTATGATTTTTCCCCGATCATCGTCTCCCAAGGCAGGTACATTTTCATTCTGATCCATTATACTAGCTAGAAAACCTGCCATCTTTTCTAACAGCTTATCCATATAATTTGAATAGCTTATTTTATTCCTTTTCAGCTGTATCACAAGTACTGCTATAGCTTCTGCTATTAACGCGTGACAGTGAATTGACTGCTCCTTATCTATACCATCACTGCTTATGAGTTTTTTCAGTTCAGCTTCTAACTTTTCCATAGCGTACCTAAGCATATCTCTATCTCTAAAAGCTATACCTCCAAGAGCCAGTGCAGTCATTACGATTATCAAGTCACTGTTACCAGTGGAGTACGTTGTGCAATGCAGTCTTAGATATCTAAGCTGATTTCTCACGGCTGCAGCAATATCTAGGCAAAGTTTTTCCATTTTGACATCATTTTTAATTATGCTGCCCAGTAAAAGCCACGATATGCTTCTAGCAGCTATTTCCGCAGCACTTGTCCAACTTATTCCAACAAGAAACGGATTTTTTTTTACCCAATCATAAAAAATTCTTTTGATATGAATAAGTGCTTCGTTGTCTTTGGTGTTCAAATAATACATTGCCATAGGCAGCATAAATTGAAATCTATTTACCTCCCAATTAATTCTCGCACATCCAAATCCGTTTCTATGTTTATAATTTAATTTATAGCAAAACTCTTGCGGCCACTCTGTATTTTCCATGCTGTTAAAAGCATTATGCCATGGCATTCTTTTGTTTAAATTTATCCTATAATGATTAAATAATTCCAATGTATATATTTCTGTTTCTTTAACATCAAAATTCCTTACATACAATCCCCAGAACTTTGCAGGCTGCAGCTTATATATATCATTTGAAATAATGAATTTTCTTTTCTTTGCATACCTTCTTTTTTCCTGAAGCCTAAGTATAAACAATTTAAATTTCCAGCAAACCTCATCCAACTTTATCGACTTAACCTTTTTTAAATACCAGATATATTTTGATTTATTCATAGTTACTCCTTATACACACTAGTGTATAAATTCATTAAGTGTGTAACCTTTAATTTCATAATAGGGTTTGTTCTTCATATTATTCTCTCCCTTCGTACCCAATTGGTAAAATATGTTATAAATTTACTAATAAATATTACTATAATTTGTAAATGTTGTCCACAATAACCATTTTACTTTTTGCTACTTAATGTACCATAAATTCTGCTGAAGCATAAAAAAAGAACATATTATTACGAAATTAATTAGGAATGAAGATTTAAGAATGATGAATTGTGGTTGAATTCTGCTATTTGAAATTTCTACTAGTCCTCCCTATTTTCTGTACTTTTTAATAATATACTTCACTGCCGAAATGACATAGTCTACATCTTCATCACTCATTGACGGATATAATGGTAAGGATATTATACTGTTATAATATTTTTCAGCTACAGGAAAATCACCTATACCATAGCCATAAGTTCTCCTATAATAGGACATAAGATGGACAGGTATAAAATGAACGCTGGTTCCAATGTTTAACGAGTTTAGTTCAGCTATTACTTCATTTCTTTTTATTTTTAATAGTGAGCTATTAATCTGCACTATATATAAATGCCATGAATTCTCTGTATTGACTGGTACACGAGGAACCTCTACTGCCTCTTCGTCATTAAATGCTTCTGTATATTTTTGAGCTATATGTCTTCTTCTTTGCTGCATACTTTCTAATTTCTCAAGCTGCTTTATTCCCAAGGCTGCTTGTATGTCAAACATATTATATTTATAACCGGGTTCTTCTATATCGTACTCCCAGCTTCCACCCCTATTGTATCTTTTCCATGCCTCTGAACTCATTCCATGACAGCTGAGCAGTTTTGCTTTCTGATATATATCTTCTCTATTAGTTAGCAGCATTCCACCTTCACCTGTACATATATTCTTTGTAGCATAAAAACTGAAAGAAGCTGCTGTACTTTCAGAACCTATTAGTTGTCCTTTATATCTTGTACATAGTCCATGAGCCGCGTCTTCTGATATAAACAATTTATACTTTTCTGCCAGTTCTTTTATTTTGTCCATATTGCATGCCTTCCCTGCATAATGCACAGGTACAATGGCTCTGGTTCTGTCTGTTATCTTTTCTTCTATTCTATCTGGATCTATAAGAAAATTTTCAGGATCAACATCAACTAATACAGGAATTGCTCCTACATGCACAATAGTGTTCACGGTGGACGCAAAAGTCATCGTAGTAGTAATAACTTCATCTCCCTGCTTGATGGCTGCAGCTAAAAGTGATAGGTGCAGTGCTGCAGTACAAGAATTTACAGCTACGGCATGCTTAGCCCCTATATATTCAGCAAATTTCTGTTCAAATTCTACTGTTCTAGGTCCCTTAGCAAGCCATCTAGATTTCAGTACATCGAGCACTGCATCAAACTCATCACTATCAAGCATTGGTGAAGAATATGGTAAAAATTCATGCCTTTTAATAAATTCTTTCAAAAATTTCTCATTCCTCATTCTTAATTTATATATATTTATTCAGCAGCAAAAATAGTAGAACTTTTATATAACCCAAAAGTTCTACTATTTAAGTCTACTAATTTCTTGAGGTACGGGCGTTTCTCTTTAATGCTCCGCTGATGTGAACTACATAAAAGTTTATTAAACCGCTTATAAATCCTGTGCCATAACTTAAATGCAAAATAGGAAATGATAAAAGTACATAGTAAAAAGGAATTTTATTCTTTTTGCCAAGCTTAACTGAGATAAAGAGTGAAATTAAAAAATATGAACCCAGTTCTGCAAGCCACAAATACATTATGAATTTTGAAAGCAGACTTAAAATAAAGAATATAACATTCGCAGTGACAAAGGCTGCTGGAATAACATGTCTAAACGCTGCTAGCTTACCATGTTTTTGCATAACTCTAACTTTCCAGAAGCCGTATTGATAATATTGTCTCCACAAAGCTTTATAGCTGCTTCTGCTGAAATATATGTAGCCTATATCAGGAGAAAACAGTATTTTATAGCCCGCTTCCTTTATTCTAAAATTTAATTCATCATCTTGATTTCTAATAAATTCCTCATCGAAAACTCCTATTTCATTGAAAATAGCTCTTCTGTAACCGCCAAAACCTACTGTGTCTACACTATTCTCCTTATTTCCATACCTAAATTCAGAATTGCCAACTCCAAAAACAGAGCCCATTGCAGCCGCTATAGCCTTACCCTCAGTTCCAAAGCTTATGGTATTAGCTTTTCCGCCGACGCATACTGCATCACTAGAGTTGATCTTCTGAACGTTCTTACTTATAAAATCTACTCCTGGTATCCCATGAGCACCAAAAATTATGATAAGTTCCCCATTACTGCTTGTTATTCCTTCATTAAGTGCACAGGAGGTAATCTTCTTAGGATTATCTACAAGTCTTACGTTTTTATATTTTTTACTATATTCTTTTACTATACTTCTTGTATTGTCTTCAGACATGCCATCACAAATAAGTATTTCATATAAGTCTTGTTCATAGTCCTGATTTAAAAATGCTTCAATGCAATTTTTTATATACCTTTCTTCATTCCTGCAAGGAATGATGACTGACACCTTAGTAACATTATCAAAAACCATTTAATCACCTTCATTCATATTTCATGCTGCAAATAGCTTTAATTTTAGCTTTATATACTCCGCGCCTGCAAGCTGTTGAAAATATTGCTTTCATCATAGCATCTGCCAGTGACATCACTCTGTATATACTGTAGTAAGTATTTCCATTATGTTTCTTTATAAATTTAAGCCTGCTTACAATCCTTCTCTTTTCTGTGATTTCGTTTATAGTTTTACTGCTTCCGCCACCTAGATGTATTATTTCTGCTTCAGGATAAAATAATATTTTATAACCGCACTTTTTTGCTCTCTTGCAAAAATCAGCTTCTTCAGCATACATAAAAAAACTCTCGTCAAGCTTTCCTATTTTTTCTACAAGACTTCGAGGCATCATCATAAAAGCACCGCAAACATAATTCACTTCCAGCTCAGAAACATAATCAAAGCTTTTTATTCTTACTTCATATTTATATCTTTCTTCTTTGGGAATAAAGTTTATCAGCCTAGTCTTAAACAAAATCGAATTTTTCAGAGAGTTAAAATTATAACAAGAAGGCTGAAGTGATCCATCTTGATTTAAAAGTCTGCATCCTAAAACTCCAATTCTGCTATCCCTTTTTATTCTGCCTATACACTTCTCAATTGCATTTTTCTGTACTATGGTGTCGCTGTTTAACAGCAGCAAATATTCCCCTTCCGCCCTTTCCATGCCCTGATTATTCGCATGTGCAAATCCGTAGTTTTTATCATTCTTAATGATAAGCACATCTTTAAAATTCACCTCTAAATATTCTACAGATCCATCCGAAGAACCATTATCGACCACTATAATTTCATAATTAATGCTGCTAATACTGTTTTTTATTGATTGAATACACTGCCCCATAAGCTTTTTTCCATTCCAATTTACAATTATTATAGATAGCTCCATTAGATTCTTCCTTTCAATAATCACTGTCCTGCTTTATTCCAAGCGTTATAGCCATTATTATAACTATAAATACCGAAACTCCGCCAAAACCAAACATAAGCGAGTTAGCTGATGCCTCCATTAGGTTATGTAAAAGAAATAATATTAAAGACCATGCTCCGCCAAGCACTGCACAAGCTGCTGCTTTATTTCCATTGTTCACTAATGCTTTATAAACTTTTCTATAGGCTGTAAATATACATACTATGAAGAATACTGTAGCTATAAACCCAATAACACCAGTTTCTGCAAGTACTTGAAGTATCCAATTGTGAGCGTTAATCTCGTGTACCCTTCCTCTTGAAGACATATAATAGGTTCTATATTTATCTACACCTATGCCAAATACTATATTATTAGTAAAATCCCTTAAGGCGGTCTTCCACAAAGTTAATCTGGAAATAGAACTTTGAACGTTATCCCCTGCTATTCCA
This sequence comes from Clostridium oryzae, assembly GCF_002029235.1. Classification (GTDB taxonomy): domain Bacteria; phylum Bacillota; class Clostridia; order Clostridiales; family Clostridiaceae; genus Clostridium_AE; species Clostridium_AE oryzae. The sequence goes on along the minus strand of NZ_MZGV01000001.1, from coordinate 55,077 downwards.
CTGGCAATTCCGTTTAAATTTTCAGTTATACGAAAATTAACCTGACCTATAAGTACTTGGCATCTGTAAATAATTGAAGGTATTATCCCAACAGCATAATTCACCGTAAATACAAAAAGAAATCCAATAAACGTTTTTAAAATATTTCTTTTTGAAAGCAGGCTTCGAGCGTTAAAAGCAAAGAATACAAATAATACGATGATACCTGCTCTTGATACCGTCATTACAATACCAGTAATCAGTAAATAAAACGGGATATAGTAAAATTCATTTTCTGATTTAGCCCTAAAATAAGTAAGAGGGATTAGCAGCAGGAACCTAGAAGTCATCCTATTAGATTTCCCCCAAATTATTGAGTTGAATCTCTTAGGAAATTCAGTGTTAAAATAAGTTTCACCAATCCCAACAAGTACAACGATTACTCCCAGCGCAATAAGGACATTACAATATGTTTTCCACATTGGTCTAAAATTGTCATCTACATAAAAGCTGAAGAAAATTGCTGCTGCTATAGCTAATATGATCATGTACTTTATTATTTCAGCAGGATTTTCTGTATTATGTACAGTCAGTACAATTAACATGCCAATGCCATATATCAGCCATGCAGCACATATAAGTACAGGAATTTGCTGCCGCTTCCAGCCATTTTGCAGCAAACTGAAAAGCGTGCATAAAGCTAATGCTGCCGCTGCAAATTCAGTTATATATGTACTGACACCGTGAATTTCTAAACTGTATTCTATCGCTGCAAGGCTAAATAGTACGATAAGCTTTAATATTTTAATCACTGTTTTCCCCCCTTTTGCAGACATATAGATAAGCTGCCTATGCAAGCACTAAATATGATGCTATCTACATGCAATAATTTTACCCAGTTTTTGCAGTACATCATTAATAATATCAATCTCTTTTACATTCATAAGTCTTAATGTAACAATGTAAATCACTGCAGAGAGTCCAACGCATATTAATATAACAAACGCAATCACATAATTATTTTCTGAATATTTAAGTGATTTTATTACAGTAAAATAAACATAATTTGCAGCTACCCCAATCATCACACTTGCCAAAGCACATTTTACAAATACAAAAGCACATTGACTAAACCTAATGAAATTCATATCGTATTTCAACTCTAAAAGAATAACAGTTGCCATTATTATGCCTGTGGCAGCTGTAGCAAGTGCAGCTCCATAAACTCCAAAAATGGGAACTAAATATAATATGAGACTGATATTTACTACTGCAGTAATAAACGAATTGTACATAGGGATTTTTGTCTTTCTTGCTGAAAAAAACACTTTGCTCACCGTATCTAGAATTCCATAGCCTACCGTGCCTACAGCTAAGATCTTTACGCAGTTTATTGTTTTAGCAGCTGCAGAGCTGTCAAACCTTCCATGCATAAGAAGTATTTGTACTGCTGGCCCTCCGAAAACTATAAGCATTGATATAAGCGGCAGCGATATTATGAAAACCATATCTATAAGTTTAATAACAGTATTGCTAAACTCCGTTTTATCAGTTTTTAAAAATTTCTCTGTGAGCATCGGATACAGCACAGTTACAACAGATACAACAAACACTTGATTTATTATTGTACTTATCTTAGCTGCATAGTCTATTACTGAAATGCTTCCAGCTTCAAGTCTTGACACCATTGTCCTATTTAAAATCACACTGAACTGTCCCACTATGTTACTCATAAAAACAGGAACACCCAGTGTGATTATCTGGAGAATATATTTATCTTTAAAATTAACAATCGGCTTGTATTTAAAATTTTTTATAAAAGGCCGTTGTACAACTATTTGAATCATAGCTCCTGCAAGTACAGATATGACAGCCGCTGTTACACCTTCATTCCTGAACGCAAGTATCCCTAAAATGATAACTAGGCTGGCGGCCATATCTGTAAGAGATGGCTGAAGAAATATTTCGTAGGATTGCAGATAGGCTGTATATAGGCTGGCAATAGCCAAAAATATTATTGAAGGTAACGCTATTCTTGTAAGTCTAACGGTGACCGTAAAATCTTTACCGGTAAAACCACTGGCAAACAGTGTCACCAGCAAAGGTGAAATTATAATTGAAATAACTGAAAGCAGTATAGCTGCAATCGAAACTATATTCAGTATATTGCTAAAAAACTCATTTGCAATTTTCTTATCCTGCTTTATCGTCGCAAAGACTGGAATAAATGTAGTTACTATGGTGGATGCTATACAGCTGAAAATCACTGTAGGTATTGTTGTAGATATTTTAAAAATATCAGACTCTCTTGTTGCACCGTAAATAACTGCAATAACCAATTCTCTTAAAAAGCCGGCTGCTTTGCTTAGTATTAATATGATACTTATTAAAATACTGTTTCGTGCAATCCTGCTTTTATTCATTACGCCTTCCTCCATTTGAACTTGCAAATCAAGCTGCAATTACTGAAATGTATTATATATTTTTAGTAAACTATCGCTCATATTCTCCCAATTGAAGTCTTGTCTTATAGCATATATCCCATTAAGACCCATTTCGGTTCTCATCCTATCATCCTTCAAAAGTCTTATAAAACTTTTAGCTATTTCACTTATATCTTCAGGATTTACAACTATTCCCGAATTATATTTGTTTACAAACATGCTTATAGGCGGAAGATCACTTCCTACTACCGGTATCCCGCAGCTCATATATTCAAACTGTTTTATTGGTATATTTTTAAAATATTTTTTATACGGTTTTAAAAGCACAGCTCCAATTTTACTGCGGCATATATATGAAAACACTTCGTCATGAGGTACTCTATCAATAAACACTATATTTTCTATCAAATTATTATCTTTTATATATTGTTTTACGACATTCTGTACGTAGGAATCCATAGAACTATATAAAAGAAGGAGTTTTACATCAGGCTTATATGTATCTTTAATTATTTTTATACTTTTAACCAGTTCAAATATTCCCCTTTCTAGAGTTAATGCCCCTTCATATATTATGTCAAAGTCTTTTTTATCTTGCTGCGAAAGCATTACCATCTTGATGGACGGAAAATTATATATAGCCTTGGTATTTTTATTGATTTTTAAAAATCTTTTTTCTACAGCTCCATCTGCAGTTATTACATAATCCATACTTGAAGCTATAAGTTTTTCAGTAGCGGCAACAAATTTGCTCATAATAAAAGCAGCGCAGTGGGGAATATTGTTACTCATACACATCATGTCTGGAAAATCTTCATGAACATCGTAGATTAATTTGCATTTAGGATTACTTTTCTTTAATTTTTTTATTTTGAGCAGTATCTCATAATCATGAAAGTGATAAATATCGGCATTAACTTGTTTTGCTTTCAACAAAAGTTCATCTATCAGTTTATATCTCTGCATTAAATTATCAGCTCTGGTTATGCCAATTATTTTTATACCTTCTACCATATAATAATTATTTATATCGGGAGCTATTATAGTTACATCTTCATACTTTGATTTTAAGGTTATTGCCTCTTTACAAAATACCCTGCTGTCCAACGCATTATGAGTAGTTGTTAACATACATATTTTCATAGTTTCCTATTTTCCATAGATAAATATTTATGTATTTTTCTATAGACCTCTCTATAATACGAATATTTTTTTTCTTCCTGTCTTTACAGCTTTAGTTGCATTTCTAGTATCAAATACAAGCTTTGATCTGTTTACTATTTCCTCCATAGGATAGACTTTATGCCCAGTAGTTATTAATACTATATCAGCTTTATCGATATAATCTTCCCAGCTCACAGTGTTATAAGTTTTACCCTTGTGGCTAAATCTTTTTATATAAGGATCGTTTATCAATAGATCTGCTCCGCTGTTTATTAGGTTTTCCATCACCTTAAGTGCTGGAGATTCTCTGTAGTCATCAATATCATTTTTATATGCTACACCTAGCATTAACACTTTTGCACCATTCAAGGTTTTTTTATGATCGTTTAAAATCTTCATCATTCGCTCAACAATAAATTCCGGCATAAAATCATTAATCTCTGAAGATGTTTCAATAAGCTTAGTATGAAAATCATATTCTTTAGCTTTCCAGGAAAGATACATTGGGTCTAACGGAATACAATGTCCTCCTATGCCCGGGCCTGGATAAAAAGCCATATACCCATAAGGCTTGGATTTAGCCGCATCTATAGTTTCCCATATATTAATACCCATTTTGCTGCATAATATCGACATTTCATTAACTAGTGCTATGTTTACGTTTCTGAAGGTATTCTCAAGTATTTTTTCCATTTCAGCTACGGATGGTGATGAAACTTCTATAACGTCACCATTAAGTACACTTCTATATAGTTCTGCAGCTATCTCAGTGCATTCTTTCGTACACCCGCCCACTACTTTAGGCGTGTTATTTGTTTTGTAGTACGCATTTCCAGGATCAACTCGTTCAGGCGAAAAAGCGAGGAAAAAATCTTCTCCGCACTTAAGCCCGCTGCTTTCCAATATAGGTTTTATTATCTCTTCCGTAGTGCCTGGGTATGTAGTACTCTCTAATACTACAAGCATACCGGTGTGAAGATATTTTGATATTTCCTCGGCTGAATTTCTTACATAGGAAAGATCTGGCTGTTTATATTTATCCAGCGGTGTGGGCACACATATAGCTATCGTATCCATATCTGTTACAAAGCTAAAATCACTGGTTGCACTTATTTTTTTTTCTTTTACAAGTTTTTTTAAATCGTCATCTACAATGTCTCCGATATAATTTTTTCCTTCGTTCACCATAGACACCTTTTGAGGCTGGATATCAAATCCCATAACTGTAAAACCTGCTTTTGCCTTCTCCACTGCCAAAGGTAATCCAACGTAGCCTAAGCCAACAACCCCAAGTTTTGCAGTTTTATTTTGAATTTTATATAGAAGTTCATCCTTAACACTTGTCATAAGTACTTCCACGAAGTATCACTCCTTATTTTTTATAATTAAATATACAAATATTTACGTGGTTTATGTTTTCACACCATTAATAGCTGAGATTTTGCTTCTTTTTTACAGTTATCTCTTTTATAAGTAGGAACCTCTTTTTCAAGCAGTTCACAAATATCATCGCTGCTAAGTTCAGAAACTTTTTTAAATTCATTAATCGCAGCATTAACATAACTCATGCTGTATTTCATTGGCTTTTCAACAAATATCTTTTCATGTTTTGTGTTATCTAGTACTAGCTCATTCATAAGCGGCTCTTCATAAAGTTTTTCTCCCTTTCTAAGGCCAATAAATTCTATCTTTATATCCTCATCAGGTGTAAAACCAGAAAGTCTTATAAGGTCCCTTGCAAGGTCCACTATCTTTACAGGTTTACCCATATCAAGGACAAATATCTCGCCGCCCTTTGCCATAGCTGCCGCCTCCAAAACTAACTGGGCAGCTTCAGGAATAGTCATGAAAAATCTATTTACTTCAGGATGAGTAACAGTTACAGGGCCTCCTCTAGCTATCTGCTCTTTAAACAGCGGTACTACACTCCCACTGCTTCCAAGTACATTTCCGAATCTAACGGCCACATATTCCGTATTGCTCCCTTTGTTGAAAGCCTGAACCATTATCTCACAGAATCGTTTTGTAGCTCCCATTACATTCGTTGGATTAACAGCTTTATCAGTACTTATCTGAACAAACTTCTTAACTCCAAAACTATTGCAGCACTTTAACAGGTTATAGGTTCCTAATATGTTATTTTTAACAGCTTCTGCAGCATTTTCTTCCATCAGTGGAACATGTTTATGTGCTGCTGCATGAAAAACTATTTCAGGTTTATATCTGTAGAACATGGAAGTTAATATTCCATAATCCCTTATGGAGCCTATAATTACCTCTATCCCTACTTCAGGAAAATTATGTTTAAGTTCAAGCTGCAGTTCATATGCCCCGTTTTCATATACATCAAATATTATGATCTTCTCAGGAGAAAACCTTGCTAGCTGCCTGCATAGTTCTGAACCTATGGAACCTCCGCCGCCTGTCACCAGCACAACCTTGTTGTGAATATACTCATTTATACCATCTACATTAAGTTTAATCTCATCACGCTCAAGTAAATCCTCTATGCTCACGTCCCTTACGTTTTTCAATGAATGTTTACCATCAAGTATTTCATAAATTCCAGGTATCGTTTTTAATCTGCAGTTTGTATGCTTACATATATTGTATATTTCCCGTTTATCGCTTAAACCTGCAGATGGTATTGCAACGATTATATCTTCTATTTCGCATTCTTTACATATATTCAATATATCTTTGCGTGTTCCTAAAACCTCAATTCCGCATATAGTTTTATTTAATTTCTTAATATCATCATCGATAAGTCCTACTATTGAGTAATTTAGTTCTCTATGCCTTTTGATTTCCCTTATAAGCATAACTCCTGCTTCGCCAGCACCTACTATTAAAAGCTTTCTCTTACCCTGATCTTTTTTATAGCATCTTTCACTGCTGCTATATACTCTATGCATGAATCTGGCTCCGCCTAAAAGCACTACACTCAATATCCAGAATATTATATGAACTGAGAACGGAAACCTGTAATAATTGATTCTTATAAGTTTATAGTTAATAAAATAACTATAAAAAATAAAAGCTACATTCGATAAGGATACAGAATAAATTATTGATAATAACTCTTCAACAGAAGCATAGTTCCAATAGTTATTATATAAATTGAATAGCTTGTTAAATGAAAGTGTAAAAATAATCACAGGCGGCATTGACATAATAATAAACTGAGCATAATCCTTAAATGCTCCATCCATGCCAAAATCAAATCTTAATAATAATGATGAAAGCAATGCAAAAATAATTAATACTATATCGGTAACAACAAATTCATTGTGTTTAGCCATATTTGCCTCCTAGTTCCTATTTTATTTCAATACGTATAGTATTAACTATTTTTCTATTTTTATTAAATCTTTGTATAGTTATTTTCTTTTTATACCCTTATACCGAACTTTAAAATGGGAATACTATAACACTACGTAGATAATATAAAGCATAAAAGTTTTACTATATCATTATAGAGACTAAATTAAGGGAGTGTTTATTTTGAACTTATCTGAAAAGACATGTTTATGTTCTGAAAATGTAAATAAAAAGAGATCATTTAGAAATTTCATAAAAACATTCTCCGTATCTTTTTTAATTATCATCCTGCTTATACCTATGTTTTATACCTTATATTTATATAATCAGCTTAATAAGATAACTGTAAAACCAATATGTAAGTCTGACAAGGCCTTAGGTATTGAACCATCCACACAAAATAATCCAATACAGAATTCAATAATAAATATAGCACTGTTAGGTACAGACAGACGTAAAAAAAGCGAATTAGGCCGCTCAGATACTATAATCATAGCTACCCTTGATTTCAAACATAAGGACTTAAAACTATCTTCGATTATGAGAGATTCATATGTAAAAATTGATAACCATGGTTTTAACAAACTGACTCATGCATATGTTTACGGTGGTCCTGAGCTGACTCTTAATACAATAAATGCAAATTTTAATCTTGATATACGAGATTATATTTCAGTGGATTTTTTTAATTTAAAGGAACTTATAGATATTGTTGGAGGGGTCAATATTGATATAAAGGAATCCGAAATCTGTTCACTAAATAAAAACATGGCCGAGTTAGCTCGTATTGAAAAAGTAAGCTATAACCGAATAGAGAACTCAGGAATTCAGAGACTTGACGGAAACCAGGCACTAGCGTATGCACGTATAAGAAATGTTGGCAACGGAGATTATGAAAGAACATTAAGGCAAAGAAAAATACTAACAGAACTTTTCACTGAAATGACTTGCAGGAATCCATCTGAATATGCATATATAGTATCACAGATTTTTCCTATGATCGAAACAAGCATGACAAAAAGAGACATAATAAAATATGGCTCTCAAGTTTTACGTTCAAATATAAAATGCTTTAAACAAACTCGCTTTCCTGTAAATAATAATTTTATTGAAAAGAGGATACATGGCGTAGAATATATAGTTCCTGACATGGACAAAACAATAATACAGCTTCATCAATTTATTTTTGAAGACATATATCCTGAAGAGCATTAATTAAATTTCAATCAATACATTATCCTTGAATGCATATTTTTTTCCGCAAACTCTACATTTCAATTCTGCATCTTGTTCAGTTTGAGTAAGTAACTTTTCACCGCAGACACATACATATCCTCTTACTCGTGCTGGATTGCCAATAACCATGCTGTAATCAGGAACATTCTTAGTAACTACTGCCCCAGCCCCTACCAGTGCATAGCTTCCTATAGTTACACCGCATATTATTGTAGAGTTTGCTCCTATAGAGGCACCCTTTTTTATTATAGTCTTCTTGAATTCATTTTTCTTTTCAATGAAGCTTCTAGGATTTATGACGTTTGTAAACACACAGGATGGCCCTAAAAACACATCATCCTCACAGACTACACCAGCATATATTGAAACATTGTTTTGAACTTTAACACCATTTCCTAAAATAACATCTGATGCTATAAATACATTTTGTCCTATATTACATTTTTCACCTATCACCGTACCTGACATCAAATGAGAAAAATGCCAGATATGAGTCCCAGCACCAATACTGCAGCCTGGATCTATATAACTGGATTCGTGGACATAATAGTTCTGTTCCAAAGCAATCTTCCTTTCCGTAGAAATTTAATATCAATTTCTATTATTATTTGATACTATTGTGGCTCTAAGCAGTATTACTACCTGATTTGACGACAGCCTTTCAATAACCCTGTAGCCCCTGCTTGAAGTCGTAGCCACAGCATTACTGTTCGGTACACAATATCCGTTTACTTTACAGCTCCCATCATCCCTCACCGGAACCTGTCCTAAAAGACTGACATATACCCACTCATTTCTTAATGCTCTAGGAATGTACTGCTTATCTTTATCCCACTTAGGATTAATCATTGGTCTTCTTTCAGTTCTCTCACTGCATAGTTCATTGCCATATTGGTCCTTTACTGACGGAATAAGTACATCTTCATATTTAATTCTTCCCCATTCATCAGTTAAATATTTGTTTTTCCATCTAATATCCTGACCATTACCAGTTACCCCTGGAGTTATGGTAGTAACACCTAATATGAATTTATCTCTAGTCATTACCTTTCTTATTCTTCGGCCATCAAGAGTTACAAAATACCCACAATCAATACTCGCTCCGTTTAGTGTTTCAAACATCTCTGCATATCCTCCTGTAGAGCAGTTCATGTTTATCGTATTGCTTTCTGATATATTTTGTATGTTTTGCATCTTTACCCCTTGTTCTTCAATTAAGCTGCTTGATTTATATCCCGTTACATCTGTAATCCTTTCCTTCTGGATTATATCTCCGTCCTCCAGATCTTCTGCCAGTTCTTCATTTACATCTCTTCTTTTCTCTATCTCTTCAGCTCTAAGCGTAATTCCTTCATTGACTCCAGACCTAGCCCCTTTGATCTTAGATGTGAATATCATTATTCGCTTTTTTTCATTAAAAGACATATGCTTCACCACCAACAGAATGTTATACTATAAAACTATGCGTGAAGAGAAGGATTTGTGAAAAGTATTAAGAGAAAAGAGTAAAGAGAAGAAAGAAAAGTGATGGACGAAATTTCGAAAAAAATTAATTCATTGAAATTCAGCTTAGCTGAATTTCCACCATATCTTTACTCTTTTCTCTTTACTCTCTACTCTTTTTATATATTTTTTTCATCTCTTCCATAAGCCTTACATTAGTAAAATCATAATGCAGCGGCGTAAGGGTTACGTAACCCTGTGATATATAAAATGTATCTGTATCCGTATCCGTGATTTCAACTTTGTCGCCGAGAACATCATAACTTGTTCCCATTTCATTTATTTCCTTTTCAACAAAGTAATTCGTATAAAGCATCGCTCCCACTCTGCACACTTTTATACCTTTAATAGTCTTTTCATAAGAGGAAGGAACATTGACATTGATAACTATATTGCTTTCAAGCTTTTGCTGGAAAGCTTTATTAACTACCTGTGCCGCATATTGAGATGATGTGACGTAATCTTCTACGTTATCACTCATGTCCTGTGACATAGCCACTGCTGGTATATTGTTTACTGCTGCTTCTATAGCTGCAGAAACAGTTCCTGAATATAGTATATCTACACCTAAGTTATATCCGTTATTGATACCTGAAACCACCATATCAACTTTTCTATCAATTAGCTTATTTACAGCTATTCTTACACAATCCGCCGGAGTACCATTTACCGTATAAGCTTCACCTTTTATTCCATCTAGTTTATGACTTTTTACAATTAAAGGTCTTGTTAATGTTATGGAATGACTGCTAGCACTTCTCTGAGAATCTGGAGCTACAACAATAACCTCATGATATTTTTCCAGTTCTCTGGCTAACGCATAAATACCTGGAGCTTCTATTCCATCGTCGTTAGTAATTAGTATATACATATCTGACACCTCTCTTCAAATCCTACTAATCTAGTACTAAATATATTGTACACCAAAAGTAAATTAAATTAAGATAATATTTAGTAATTAGTGTATGCTTTAAATATTGGAAAGAGAAAAGAGTAAAGATAAAAGTGGCTGAATTTTAACCTTCACTTTTCTCTTTTCTCTTTACTCTCATACCTTACCCATTTAATGCACTTTCTCTAAACTATTCCGTCTAGAGCATTTACTTCACAATATATTTATATACTAAAGCATATTTTATTCCCCTGTCAATTATTTGCTACTAATTTAGTGTATAATATTATTGCAAGGCTATTATTATTTACTATAGCGTAATAAAGGAGGAATTTAGCATGTTTGACATTAGCATATACGATAAAATGAGCCTTAACGATAGGTATGACACGATGCTAACAAGTTTAGAAGGACTTATAAGCGGCGATGAAAGTGATCTTACAAAGCTTTGCAATGCCGCTGCACTTATCAATGCACTTATATCAGATCTAAATTGGTGCGGCTTTTATATTTATTCGAATAATGAATTAGTGCTTGGCCCATTTCAAGGGATGCCTGCATGTACAAAAATAAAAGTAGAAGCTGGTGTATGCGGTAAAGCTGCTTCCACAAAAGAAACTATAGTTGTAGAAGACGTACATAGTTTTGAGGGACATATTGCGTGTGACTCAGCTTCAAATTCTGAGCTAGTAGTACCAATAGTCAAAGATGATAATTTAATTGGAGTTTTGGATCTAGATAGCTTTAAAGTAGGAAGATTTTCAAACTCCGAAAAAATTTATCTTGAGAAAGCAGTTGAAGTTTTAAACAAGTATATAAACTGGGAGCATATTATATCAGCTTTCTAAATAAATTAGGAATTAAGAATCCTTAATTAGTTATGTCGGAAGTTCTGCACAGCAGAATTTCATCAGTAGTGCCTTATTCTTCATCGGGCATGACTAATTAATTTATTTTCCTTTAAAGGAGTGACTATACGATATGAAACTAATAGATAGCATCAAAGAAGAAAATAAAGTATTTAAGATTAAATATGAACAAGGCGACAAACAATTTCTTGTTGAATCTGAAAAAATATTTATTCGTCACTTAAACTGGATAGATTCTATTATAGCGGAGTATACGTACAATAAGAAACTTTTTAGTGAATTTAACGGTAAAAGAAAACTCAAGGCTAAAGAGCTAAGAGAAAAAAATGCACTCCAATTACAAATTAAATTAGTAGAAAATGATTTAGACTTTCTTCACCAGGATGTTAATTTTGTAAAGAACATCATGTTAGAGTCTTCTAAGCTGATATGGGAGGAATATTCAAAAAGACTGTCGTTATCCCATACCTTTGATGAAATTCTTGATAATGAAAAGAATCTGAAATATTATTATCGAAACGGAATACTTGACACATACAAGCTTCGTTTTGTGCCAAAAGTACTAAGTGAAGATATAAGAAAAGCCTTTCCTGAACACCCTAAAGACGAATTTACTGAAGCTAGAGCTCTAAAGCGTCAATTTTTCATTCATGAAGGCGGTACGAATTCTGGTAAAACTTATTTGTCTATAAAGAGGCTTATGGAAGCAGAAAATGGATTATATCTTGCCCCACTAAGACTTTTGGCACTTGAAATATTTGATAAGCTTAATTCTGTAAATGTTCCCTGCAGCTTAAAAACAGGTGAAGAAGAAATCATAGTTGAAGGTGCTAATCATATTGCTTCTACTGTAGAAAAAGTTGATTTAAGCAGAGATTATGAGGTTGCAGTTATTGATGAGGCTCAAATGCTTTCAGATCCTGACAGAGGTGCTGCATGGACTCGTGCTATCCTCGGTGTAAGAGCTAAAGAGGTTCATATATGCTGTGCCCTGCACGCTACAGACATAGTAAAAACGTTAGTTCAAAACTGCGAAGACAGTTTTGAGATTGTAACACATAAAAGAGATACTGAGCTTACAGTTGAAAGCAATGATTTTAGATTTTCTTCGTCCGTACGCGAAGGCGATGCTCTAATAGTTTTTTCAAGAAAATCTGTTTTAGCTGCTGCTGCTGCACTTGAAGAGAAAAATATAAGCTGCAGCCTTATATATGGTAGTCTTCCTCCTGAAACCCGAAGACTTCAATTCAAAAAATTTCTTGATAAAGAAAGTAGTGTCTTAGTATCTACTGATGCAATAGGCATGGGGGTAAATCTTCCTATAAGACGAATTGTTTTTCTCGAAATGGACAAATTTGACGGTGAAAAAGTTCGTCCTCTGCTTACTAGCGAGATAAAACAGATAGCCGGCAGAGCTGGAAGGAAAGGTATATATGAAGAGGGTTTTGTTAATTCTTTATATTCTGAGAGTAAAAAGTTTATAACAAATTCTCTTATCTGCTATGAGAATCCGATAAATAAAGTGTTTATTTCACCTACAGAAGATATCTTAAAAGTCGATGGCGAGCTTGAAACACTGCTTAAGGTATGGGCTTCAATAGATACTCCTGAGGATTTCTACGAAAAAATAAATATAGATAGATATATAAGTCTTATCACCATAATAAAGCAAATGAATCTTTACAAAAAGTTAGAAAAGGCAGATATTTTCAGAGCAATCAATATGCCTTTTGATGAAACAGAATCAGAACTTCTATATCTATGGAAAGATTATTTAAAACTCCTAGCTGAAGGCAATAACTGCGTTTATAAACCAGATTGCCCATCGGAAGAATTATTAAAACTTGAAATTTACTACAGGAAAATAAATTTATATTATTCTTTTTCTAAAAGCTTTAATCTTGAAATGGATGAATCTTGGCTTACAGGAGAACGTTCTAGAATTGCAAATTTGATTGATAGACATTTAAAAGAAAGCATTCAAAAATTCAGACGGCACTGCAAAAGCTGTGGTATGCTTCTTCCATGGAACTATAAGTATGATATATGTGACAGCTGCTATAATAGTGGTTACAGTGACTACGTTGATTTCGATAGTGAAGCTTTTGAATTAAATAGTTTTAACAAGTAAAGAGGTAGATAAAATATGGTAAAAATTCATGCCCATAGGGGAGCTAGCGGAGATTTCCCGGAAAATACTATGATATCTTTTAAAAATGCTATTGAACAAGGCACAGATTATGTAGAAACTGATGTACAGATGTCAGCTGATGGAGTTCTTATGATAATGCACGATGAAAAATTAAAAAGAACAACAGGTGCTGCTGGATTTTTAAAAGATTATACCTATTCAGAATTAAAAAAATTAGATGCAGGTATGTGGAAAGATAAAAAATTTAAAAAAGAACGTATTCCAAGAGTAGATGAACTGCTGATGCTTGCTAAAGCGTCAGATGTACGTATAAATTTTGAAATAAAGAATGGAAAAATTCCATATCCTAACATTGAAGAGAAGTTAATAAACTTAATTGATGAATATGGATTACTAGACAGAGTTATGTTTTCAGGCTTTAACCACTATTCGATGCTTAAATGCCGTCAAATCCTTGATGGTATGAACAGAGACGTTAAAATTGGTCTCCTTTATATGGATTATTTATATCATCCATATGATTACTGCAAAACAGTGCATGCTGATGGAATTCATCCTGCTCACTATTCAGTCAATGAAGAAATTATAAAGGAGTGTCATAAAGCTAATCTCTTCGTAAATGTGTTTACTGTAAATGATGAAGCCACTATGAAGAAGTTTATTTCATATGATGTAGATGGAATAATAACTAATTACCCTGGTAAACTCAGAAAATTATTATAAATAGAAAGTGGAGGATGAGATTGTGCCAACTAATGCTGAATTTCACCTTCACTTCTCTATTATCTCTGTTCCTTAATCTGTTATCAATTCAACTTCAACTGTTTACTTCATACTATATATATTAATTTACCTTACCATTAAATATTTTATTTTTTAATAAAGTATATTATAATGTATTTTAGCGATTTTTATGTTATAGTAGTAATAGGAAGTTTTACGCTATAATCGTTTTCAACATTTTTTTAATAGAGGTGACAATAATGATACACATTTCAAATCTGCAGGAAGGCTTGCCGCTATTCAAAGCTCTTAGTTCCGATATACGGCTTGAAATACTGAATCTTCTTGCTGAGTATAAGCAGTTAAATATGAACGACATAGCCGAAAAATTAAAATTAACTAATGGTGCTATAACAATGCACATTAAAAAATTAGAGGACTGTGGACTTATAAAAATAAGTACTCTTACAGCAAAACATGGAATACAAAAGATATGCTATCTTCATGAGGATAAATTTATTATCGACATAGGCGAACAGGAAATACCTAATTCATATGAAGTTGAACTTGGCATAGGACATTATACATCCTATGAAATATCTCCTACCTGCGGACTTGCTACGAAGGACGCATTAATAGGTGAAGTTGATAATCCATCGTACTTTGCAGCTCCTGAAAGAATAGACTGTGATATTCTATGGTTTACAAAAGGTTTTGTTGAATATAAAATACCAAACTATCTAAAACCTGGTCAAGAGTTCTCTGAGATACAAATTTCTATGGAAATAAGTTCAGAAGCACCTGGTAATTGCAGTATCTGGCCTTCTGATATATTTTTCAGCCTAAACGGAACATATCTCGGAAGTTGGACCAGTCCTGGCGATTACGGCGAGTCAAGAGGCTTGCTTACTCCAGCTTGGTGGATACCAGCTTGGAACCAATATGGACTTTTAAAACTTCTATCAATTAATAAGTTCGGAACCTTTATTGACGGACTTAAAATTTCAGATATAACGTTAGATGAGTTAAACTTAAATCATAAAAGTGATTTGAACTTCAGACTCAGCGTACCAGATAATGCTGAACATATTGGCGGACTAACTATATTCGGTAAGAATTTTGGTAATTACAATCAGGGGTTGAGCATCAGAGTTATCTACGATAACATAGGTGAAAACAATTAGAAGAGTAAAGAGATTGAAATTAGTTAATTAAGATAAGAAGGCAACAGAAACAGTATAATAAGAGTATTTTGTGAATATTAAGAGTTAGGGCATTAAAAATGGTTACACCCGACGGAGGCATTTGGAGCGAGTTTAGCAATTATCCGTGTCTTTTAGGCAAATTTCCGTTAAGATGGCGAATTGTTTGAGGCGCAGCCGAGTTATGAGCCATTAGGAAATTTGACTAAAAGATGCGGTAAAATTGCTTAATGAGCGGAACTAGCCGACATAGGGTGTAACCATTTTTTATTAGCTATTTGATGAAGGGTTTAAGGATTTATTTTTTATCTTCTGGGTCATATCTTCAAGTTTAAGTAAGCCTTCTTCTCTAAGTCTCTTATTCTCCTCTTCAATTCTTCTAGTTTCCTCTATACCTTCCATAATAGTACTCCAGGTTTTTTCAAGAGTTTCTATCTTTACACTCGGTCCGCTAGTAAGTTTTGCAATATCTATGCTCTGGTTTTTAATGTTTTCAGCATTTTTAAGCAGCAGCTCGTTAGTAGTTCTATCTAATTCTGTTAATGAATCTGTTACAAGCTGTTGTCTCTTAAGTGCAACTGCTTGTACAATGCCTCCTTTAAATACTGGTATTGTAATAATAAACGCTGAATGTATCTTAGCTATAAGCTTATAGTTTCCTCTCTGTATCATCCTTATCTGCGGAGCAGTTTGAAGCGAAACCATCTTAGCTGTTTCCAAATCGTAAAGTCTCTGCTTAAACATCTCTAGAGCAGTCTTCGCGTTCTCAACATTTATAAGATCCATCTGATCATTTGTTTCCTGTGCCTTAACTTCCAGCGCAGGAATAGTTTCCTTTTCAAGCTTTTCAGCTGCCATATTTCCTGCCACAACATACTTTTCTAACTCCTGATAGTATTTAACATTCTGATCATACATATTATCAAGCATTACATTAGAATCACTTATCTCTTTCTTGTAAGAACCTAACTGAGTGTATATTGTATCTATCTCAGAACCAATAGTCTTATATTTACCCATTATCTTTTCAATAGCTTTAGCAGGTTTATTAAATAACTTGCCAAAAAAGCCCTGTGGCTGATCTTCAAAATCTTGTCTATCAAATTTTTTCATTATAGTTGTAAGTTGTTTTATCATTATACTTGAGTTTTCCATACTATTATTTTTTATTGTTCTTAAAATTTGATCAGCGAATTTTGATATTTCCTGAGCAGGACCATTACCATATTCCATTATCATATTAGGATTTTTTACATCTATGGACCCTGCTATCTTCAGTACCTCTGGGGACGTTTTTAACTGTTCAGTAATACTTACAGCTTTTTGTTGAAAATCGTCTTCTTTAACTTCTGTTATCTGATTATTTTCCATTCTCACAACTCCTCATTACATTATATATAATTGATTTATCTAAAAGTGAAATAAACTTTTAAAAAAACCTTTTTTCTCCTCATATTTTTTAAGCGGAAGATTAAAACTCATTTTTTCAAGTCTGTGGCTATCATAAGAATCCGCATATACATATTGTTCAATATCATTATATCCCGAAGGATTGTAAATTATTATATCGGTACCCATAGAATTCATGAATGCTAGTGTTATACTATCCTCATAGGATATATTTCCATTCTGCTCATTATTATAGATGATTATTTTAGGAATATCATCCGGATAATCAAAATCCTGCAACAGATGAAGCAGATTGGTTTTTAAATTTATAAGCACAGAGAATATGTCTACTTGAAAATCCCTAATTTCTTCATTCTCTACATTATAGATAACAGGATTTATACATAAATCTCTTATCTTCTCAGCCATAGCTATTTGCAGGCCTTTCCTTAGCTCTTTATATTTCCACCATGAGGCATTTATAAGCTTATTAATATCAAACTCTCCGCCGCGCTCTGGATAAACATACTCAAGCTTTCCATACTCTAAAGGTGTAACGTCTGTAAATGGAAGCTCCTTGATAAGTATGGTTTTCTTCAAATTTAAAATATCCGTAAGCTCTTTATAATATTTTTCTACATCCTCATGAGTTCCGCTTACCTTGGCAAACAAGTTAGGAATGTAAACTGTATTGGCTTCTGCTTTCCATCCGTCTCTTACATAAGCTTTTTCTTTTGCCCATATATTTATTTCTTCATAAGTAGTTTTCATAGTTACCGACGCAACGCTATAGTCAGCAAACTGCCAAGGTCTATAAAAACTTCCTCCTGCTTCGTAAAGCGTCTTATCCAACTCCTCTTTAGCAGTAAAGGCTGAAGTCTTTACTCTTCCTTTGAGTTCCTTAGGAAATTCTTTTGGAGGCATTTTATATATATATTCTATCTCTTTAGAAAAAACTTTAAATTTATCTACCTGTTCAATTGCTCCTGCTTTCTCAGGATTATAGTAAAGTACATCGCAGCCCAATGAAGAAAGTAATGTTACAAAAAATGCCTCTTCAGATGTCATATCTCCATAATACAGGACTTTGGGATTTATCATCTCATAATTGAAACCTTCAAAAAGGTTTTTAGCATATATATTCAACCAGTAAATACAATAGCTAACTACCATTTTAACTTTTTCATTATTTACATTTTCTACAGTCTTTATATAATAATCCAACATAAACTTTAAGTAATTTTTTACCTGCAGTCCAAAGGACTTATTTTGCATATTGGGGAATAAGGACAATTTATCCAATTGTTCAATAATTAATGAACTATTGCTTATTTCCTCTATATTTATTTTATTCCAAATATCATTTAATTTATTTTGTATAGTTATACTTATATTACCGTCTAGGCCCTTATCAAATCTCAAATAATTTCTAGTGAAAATTTTCAAATCTCTATCTAATTTATATAAAAAATCATAATACTCATCTTCAGTAGAACTTATTCCAATGAATCTATAAAAATATCTAGGTATAGTTACCACATAAGAATCATATTTAAACCCTTTTCTATTTTTAATAGGTGTTTTTAAATCTCTCAATACATCATCAGTTAGCTCTGTGTTGACAGCCTGTATATCCAGCTTATCTAACATATTCTTTTCCATGATGACACCTCTTCCCTTCCATACTGTCTTTTACAAAGCTTAGTCTCCCATATTATAAAAGCCTAAATATAGTATATCATTTTTTTTACAAATTTGAATGGCTATAATTCATTTTTAAACAAAAATATATCATTTTTTGTTAATTATTTTATGATATAATTCTTTTAGAGGAGAGATTATATGATTTACACATTAGCTTTAACTATAGATATGAAATTAATGGAAAATATATCTCTTAATGAGATTAATTCAAAGAATATTAAATGGTACTGGGTTGATTTTGATTGTCCTACTCATGAAGAAAGCGAACTTCTTAGCACCTTCTTTAATTTTCATCCACTAGCCATAGAGGATTGTCTTCATTATTTACAACGTCCAAAAGTAGATAAATATGAAAATTATAATTTTTTTGTAATACATGCATTAAATAATGCTACCCTTACCTCAACAGAAGTTGATATGTTTGCAGGAAACAACTTTATAGTATCTTTTCATAAGGATTCATTAGAGGAATTTGAACATATAAAAAATGTTATTACAAAAAGTCCTCATTTACTTAAGGAAGGCATAATTTACATAGAATATGAAATATTCGATGAGCTTGTTGATAACTATTTTCCACCTGTTTATGAGATTGAAGACCGTATAACTGATCTTGAAGAGATAGAAGTAAGCAGAGACGGCAAATATTTTATCGATAAGATTTTTTCAACCAGAAACGATCTTCTAAAGCTTAGAAGAATAATAAATCAAATGCGGGATTTGCTTTACAGAATAATAACTTCTGAACATCTATCCCAGCACAAAAACAGGCATGCTTATTTTGCTGATATTTATGATCATCTGCTTAGACTATCCGAGATTATTGAATCCAGTCTGTTAATGACATCAGATTTGAGAGACAGCTATATGTCTATGACCTCTGATAAGATGAATAAAATTATGATGTTTTTTACTGCGATAACTACTATATTCGTTCCAGTAACCTTCATCGCCGGAGTTTACGGTATGAATTTTTCATTTATGCCTGAGCTTACATATCGTTATGGATATTTTATTGTACTTTTTATAATGCTTGCTATCATTGTATCTATGTTTATCCTATTCAAGAAAAAAGGGTGGTTTAATATGTAAAAAAGGGGAAGGAAGTGATTTCCGTCGGCTGGAAAATGCCTCCTCCAACCACTTCCTTCCCTATGCCGGCTCTATGCATTTACAAAGCATTATTTTCTATATTTCTTCTCCCAAATTATTTTTCTTGTTTATTGGTTTATTAGTATTTTCTTAAGAGCTATTTTCATATTACTTCATATATAATATAGTTACATTCTTTTAGTAACACATACACTTTATGTAAATCTCCTAATTAGCGCAAACTCGGCTACGCCTCAAACACTGCCCTAATCTTAACGAAAATTTGCTAACAATTGCTAAATTCACTCTATATCTCCTTCGTGCCACAATATTTCCCTAAAAAAATCGGCTTCCGCCGATTTTTTACCTTCTCTTTTCTCTTTGCTCTAAAAAAGCTTTCCATAGTTTTTAAAAGATTTTCTGCTGATTATCAGATTTAATTCTCAGAAATTCTGCTTGGCAGAATTTCTTCCTTCACTTTACTCTTTTCTCTCTTCTCTTTTCTCTTAAAAAAAGCTTTCCTTCGTTTTTACCATGTGATATATCATCGTGTTATAAGGAACTGGAACATTGAACTCTTGTCCTAATTTCACAATACTTCCAGTAAGCGTATCTATCTCTGTCTTTATCTTCTTCTCTATGTCCTGAAGTGTAGATGATCTGTGGTTATATGTGTTTGGTACAAGACTTCCATAAAATTCTTTTTTATAATCCTCTGCACTTGACCAATATGTCTCATGCCCTGATGCTCTAATTACTGCAAATATTTCTTCAATTATCCTATCCATTATGAATATTGAATCTTCACTTTCTGTAAGTTTTCCATAACTTACACCAAGAACTGCTCCTAATGGATTTAATGTACAGTTATATAGCATCTTAGCCCACAAAGCTTTATTGACTTCATCTGTCACCTGACAAGGTATTCCTCCTTTATCTATAGCCTCTGATAAAGCTTTTACGCTATCATGTCCTAAACCATAGAGACTTCCTATAAGCACAGGAGATGAATGTACAGTTACTTCACTTATATTTAATTCAGGTCTAGCAAAACCCGTTATAATTCTAGCTGAAAATACTTTGGCATTTCCGAAACGCTTAATAAATTCTGAGTCCGTTCCCCAGCCGTTTTGAAAAATAACTATAGCACCTGTTTCCTTCAATATATGTCTGTTTTCATATAAATTCTCTGCTGCTTGTTTATTTACTATAGTTTTATTACACACCAGTATGTAATCATAAGCAGCGCTTTCTATATTTTCTAATTTTTCATAGGCCCCAACAGTTCCTGCAGCAGCCTCTACTTCTTTAAATATTCCTATTCTCTTTACTCCGTTTTTTCTTATAGCTTCAGTAGTACGCTTAGAACCGCTGAAATCAACCTGCCAACCAGCATCATACAGCGCTGCACCTATACCTATGCCTACTGCACCGCTTCCATAAATCAAAACTTTCCTCATATATCATTCCTCCACTTCAATTCCTGCAAGTTTTATTATGTGCATAGCATTTCTTGTAGTAGATATACCTTTTTTTAGCTTATAGTCAAAACAAAGTTTATCATCTTCATAGTGCTCTTGGAAATGGTAGTTTTTAAGTTTAGTCATTTCATTTTCAAGCTCTCCAAGCTCTAGATCATGAGTTGAAACAAGTCCTGTTGCTCCATTTGCACTTAACTGCTTAATAAGATATTTAGCTCCTTGATGCCTATCTATAGAATTAGTTCCTTTAAATATCTCATCTAATAAAAAGAATACATCTCTCTTCTGTTTGGAGGCATTCACTATAGTCTTTATTCTTAATATCTCTGCATAAAAAGAAGATATATTTTTTGATAAATTATCGCTTATCCTCATACAGGTATATATATCCATAATTGCAGTCTCAAAATTTTCAGCACATACCGGAGCTCCACAATATGCAAGCAACATGTTAATGCCAAGTGTTCTAAGAAATGTGCTTTTACCAGACATATTAGAGCCAGTAATAAGTACAACTTCCCCTGGAGCTGACATAATAAAATCATTAGCAACTCTTTTTTCTCCTAATAATGGATGTCCGCATTTATCTGCTTTCAGCCTAAAATTATTTGCTCCAACTTTAGGATAGCACCATGCAGCATTTTCGAAACTTATATTACTAAGACTTCCCAATGCTTCAAATTCAGCTATAACTTCAAGCCATTCACTTATATGCATTCCATATCTCTTTTTCCATGCAATAAGATTTTCATAACTTCTGTAATCCCACATCAATAAAATATTTATTATTATATAAAATAAGTTATATCTGTCAGACACCAAATTAGCTAAACTTTTAAGTTTATTAAATATATCCGATGCCTTTTCATTTTTTACTATCAATTTTGCTTTAAGATTTTTTATATTTTCGGATTCAAAGTTTTCATTTTCAATATGAGTAATAATCTTCTCATAAATTTTGATTTCATTTTTATATTTTTGCACAGTACTTAATGCATCCACTCGTTCTTTCTCTCCAATTTTAAGAACAATAAGATCAATAAAGGCTACGAGAATGATATATCCATAAGTAAATCTTTCAGTAAAAATAACAAGCAATACTGTGATTATAGTAAGCACAGGCAATATATATGTAATAAGCTTTACTACGCTTCCATATTCTTTGAAATTTTTATCCTTAGACCATTCAATAAGTTCTTCTGGATTGCTGCTTTTTTCCTTAATCAGCATAGCTTCTGCATTTATTTTCTGCCTGAAATCTGTATTTTCACAAAGTTCTTTAACTGTTGACTGTCTAGTTATGATATCTTCCATACTTTTAAGAGGTTTCAGAAAATATTCTGCTAATCTCTTTCTTCCCATATATGTAGCACAAGAACTAAAACACTGAAAAAGTGAACTTTCGCCAAATATATCTAAGTCCCCACTATATGGATGTTCCTGATCAATAAATTCACTGCCAGTATCCTTAAACCTTTTCCACTCACCAGCTGTCCTATCAATTCCACGCTGATTTATTTCAATGAGGGCTTCTACATATTTCCTTTCTGTAATAGCTTTACCATGCTGAATCACAAGATAAATAAATATGCCTATCCATACTATAGTAACTATAGAAAAAAATACATAATTCTTAACATAATATGTATATACGGATACTATCAATCCTACTATAAAATCTATAAGCCTTATATAACTTATAAATGTAATATTCCTTTTTAGTTCTTCATATAAACTTTCATTTTTCTTTTTGTTTTGTAAATAGTAATCAGTAGCCCTGCTCAATATAACTTCACCTCACTCAAGATATTAATCAATTTATTATAACACATTTTTACAGCATAAATGTAATGCTGGTGGTTAAAATAATATAGTAATTTTAAAAATAAGGAGGAATAGAAATGGAGCCAAGAATTGAAAAATCTTCTGAAAAATTGAATGGTGTAAAATGCATAGTATCTAATTGCTATTACCATGTAGGAGCTAATGGCTGCAGTGCTTCAGCTATAGAGATCGCACCACAGCATGCTGATTCCAGTGAAGAAACTGATTGTAATACATTTACACCTCATGATGATGCGCTTTAATTTTGTTTATTCTTCTCTTTCGCAGCATACATGAGTTTTAGTAGCATGGAATTCACGAGTATATCCATTCCATGCTGCTTTTATACATTCCGTTCTGCAAAGTATATAGTTTTCCTCAACAAAGAAATAGCAGTTCTCATAATCCTCAAATAATTTCTTTACAATACTTTTTTTATTATTTCTCTAGTATATAGGAACATCTTTTCATAGCATTCAGTCTCTGCTTTATAGCTGTCATAATCATAATGAATAGGATGTTTAGGCAGAGGCTTTGTGTATTTGAAGTTACCTGTAAATTGATAAGTAGCGTTTCCTACGAACTTAACAAAGTAACCTTTATCATTATTACAAACTGTACATTTTATCATTCCACCGTCATTAAATATATTTATTTCCTCATTCATTGCACATTTACCATTTATCACAGCTGAAATAACAGAAGCTGTCATACCTGTACCACAAGCCTTAGTTAAGCCAACTCCCCGCTCATATGTCTTTACATATATATTCTGGCTATCAATTACCTTTACAAAATTTACATTTACACCCTTAGGCAGAATTTCTGGTGTATTATTAGCTTTGTATCCAACTTCTTGAAGCTGTCCTTCGCTTATTTCATCTACAATAGCCACCAAATGGGGATTAGTTATACTTATAGCGCTAAATAAAAGTGTATCTGACAGCTTTTCAATTTTTTTCATCGATACTTCATGTTCATGAGATATCATTGGAAGATCAGCTGCTTCAAACGATACTGAGTCAATAATAATCTCGATTGTCGCAACTCCCTTAAAGATATTCTCTACTTTTTTTACAGTATAGACTGTCTTCATAGTTTCTATAAGCACTTCTTTTTTATTTACTAATTCCATAACATATCTTCCAACGCATCTAAGTCCATTCCCACACATCTCTGGTTCTGAACCATCTGCATTAAAAATTCTCATTCTTCCATGACCTTTGCTGCTATTAAGTACAAATAGTACTCCATCGGCTCCTACGGACATTTTTCTATCACAAAGATTTTTAGTAATTTCTACTCTATCTTCTTCACTGAAATTATAATCATTTGTTATCTCATCTATCAATATAAAGTCATTACCTGAACCATGGCATTTAAGAGTTTTTATATCCATTATCTACTGCTCTCCTTTTCAACGCTTTATTCAGTATTATTTTAACAGAAACCTTAAAGAAATTCTATTTAAAATTGATAATTAGACTAATAGAAAATTGGTAACTTCAGTAAATACATTTTCTTTTTCACATTCCACTGTAATATTATGCCCGCAGTTATTTAAATATATTTTTTTCACATTTTGAGACGTCACATTTTTCTCGATGACCTCTACACCTTTTTCATCCACTGTTTGATCTTTATGTGACTGAATTATTAATATAGGTTTATTAATTTGTGGTAATTGTTTTCTTACAATTCTCTGAAGCTTTCCTAATTCATGTACACTTGCAAGGGGAATTTTTCTATATCCAAGCAAATATTTTGCTTCTTCCTCTGGTCTGTTTTTAGCTTTCCATTCAATATATCTTATAAAATGTTTTACTATAGGTACAAACTTAGCATTTTTATCCTTTGTAATAATTGCAGGGGCCAAAGTCACTATTTTATCAACTACATGATTCTCGGCTATATATAATGCTAATAGTGAGCCCATTGAGTGTCCAATTACATATATTTCTTTGCAAATGTCTTTTAGCCTCATATATCCTTCCTCAACAGACTTTATCCAATCATTATAAGTGCATTTCTCCATATCTTCAATTTCAGTTCCATGCCCTGCTAATCTTACTGCTAATACCGTAAAACCTTCGCTGCTTAATCGCTCAGCAAGTTCTCTAAGTTCTGCTGGTGTAGAAGAAAAACCATGTACTAAAAGGCATCCCTTGTCATTTCCTTTAAAAAAGAATTCCTTTTTATACTCTTCATTACTCATAAAAACACCCACCTTATTATAATAAAAAAGGAGCCTAAGCTCCTTTTTTTATTTAAACATCTTTTCAACCTTTTCTACTACATTATCAACAGTAAAGCCGTAATTTTTAAACAATACTTCTGCTTTTCCGGAATCACCAAAATGATCTATGCTCAATATCTCACCGTCGAGACCAACATATTTATACCAGCCAAAAGAGCTTGCTGCTTCAACTGCAAACCTCTTTCTAACTGATTTTGGAAGGATTTTTTCCTTATATTCATCACTTTGCTTTTCAAATACTTCCCAGGAAGGCATACTTATTACTCTTGCATCTATGCCCTTATTTTCTAACTGCTCTGCAGCTTTATATACAAGTTCAACCTCTGAACCAGATGCCATAAGTATAGCATCAGGAGTAGCTTTCTTGCTATCTCTTATGATATACGCTCCCTTTAATGCCTCTTTTCCGCTTTCATTATATAGAGGCAAGTTCTGTCTTGTAAGCACAAGAGCAACAGGGCCGTCTTGTTTTGTTATTGCAGTATACCAAGCTGCAGCTGTCTCTTTTGAATCTGCTGGTCTGAACACTGTCATATTTGGTATGCTTCTTAATGCTGCTAACTGTTCTATAGGCTGATGAGTAGGTCCGTCTTCTCCAACACCAATTGAATCATGTGTTAACACATATGTTACTGGTATTTTCATAAGTGCTGAAAGTCTCATTGCTCCCTTCATATAATCACTGAATACAAAGAAAGTCGCAACAAATAGCTTTAGGCCTCCATGAAGAACTATTCCATTACCAATAGCAGCCATGGCATGCTCTCTTACACCAAAATGAAGATTTGCTCCTGATCTATCTTCTGCTGAAAAATCACCCTTACCCTTCATATATGTCTTGTTTGAAGGTGCAAGATCTGCGGAACCTCCAATAAGATTAGGAACTATAGCAGTAAGCCTGTTTATTAAGTCACCTGAAGACTGTCTTGTAGCCATTGATTTTTCAAATTTCCAGAAGTCTTCACTGTTAAGCTTCTCTTCATCTACTTTTCCGCTAAACCAATAATCCCACTGCTCAGCTAGTTCAGGATATTCTTTTCTGTAAGCTGCAAACAATTCATTCCAAGCTTTTTCCTTCTTCTCTGCCTCGCTTACAAACTTACCCATATACTCTCTTAAATCGACTGGTACTTCAAAAGGTGCATAGTGCCATCCTAGATTTTCTTTAAGTGCTTTAAGATTTTCTTCTCCAAGTGGCTCACCATGAGCTGATGCTTTACCCTGTTTATCAGGACACCCAAATCCAATTATATTTCTAACAATTATAATACTTGGTTTGCTAGTTTCTTTTTTTGCTTCTTCAATGGCTGCACTTATCTTATCTAGATCAGTACCATCTTCTACTCTAAGTACCTGCCAGCCAAATCCATCAAATCTCTTTGAAATATCTTCTCTGAAAGCTATGTCTGTATTTCCTTCTATTGAAATATTATTAGAATCATATAGAACTACTAGTTTTCCAAGTCCAAGAGTTCCTGCTAAAGAACAAGCCTCGGATGAAATTCCTTCCATAAGACATCCATCACCTACTATTGAATAAGTATAGTGATCTATTACATTATATCCAGGCTTATTAAATTTTTCTGCTAAATGTGCTTCAGCAATAGCCATACCAACTGCATTACATACTCCTTGACCAAGTGGTCCTGTAGTTGTCTCTATTCCAACAGTATGACCATATTCAGGATGGCCTGGTGCTTTACTACCAACCTGTCTAAAATTCTTAATTTCTTCCATATCTAATCCATAACCGAAAAGGTTTAAAAGAGAATATAGAAGCATTGAACCATGACCTGCTGAAAGTACAAATCTATCTCTATCTAACCACTTAGAATTTTTAGGATTATGCTTCATATGTTTACTCCAAAGTGTATATGCCATAGGTGCACACCCTAAAGGTAATCCTGGATGACCAGAATTTGCTCTTTGTATTGCTTCGGCTGATATTACTCTGATAGAATTAACCGCTAAATTATCTAACTTATTCATAAATACCTCCCCAACATAGCTTATTATACTTTTGATACTAAGCTGTTTTATCGTAGAATGATGTATTCTGTTTATAAATACATTCTACCACTAATATTGTACCATACTTTAATACATTTTCAACATTATATTTTATTAAGACTCGCCTTAATAAATGTTGTGACACTACGGAGATTGATCCATTCATTAAGCACTTGTAATGCAAATTTCATAAAAAGGAACAAAATATATTAGTAGGAATTCAGCACAGCTGAATTCCTACCTTCACTTTACTCTTTACTCTCTACTCTTTTCTCTACTTTTAACGCTCTCATTGAATTAAGTATAGCTAAAAGCGCTACTCCTACATCTCCAAAAACTGCTTCCCACATGTTAGCTATTCCAAAGGCACCGAGTATCAATAGAATCACTTTTACTCCTAATGCGAAAATTATATTTTGCATTACAATTCTTCTTGTTCTTTTAGCTGCGTTTATTGCTGACACTATCCTTGATGGCTCATCAGTCATTATAACTATATCTGCTGCTTCTATTGCTGCATCAGAACCTATCCCTCCCATAGCAATCCCTATATCTGCTCTGGCTAAAACAGGTGCATCATTTATTCCATCACCTACAAAAATCAACTTTTCTTTTGGTGAAAGATTTCTTCTAAGTTCCTCTATTTTTTCAACCTTATCCTGTGGTAAGAGCCCAGCATAAACTTCATCTACTCCAATTTCTCTGCCTACTTCATCTGCTACTGCTTTCATATCCCCTGTAAGCATAACTGTTTTTCTAATTCCTGCTTTCTTCATATTAGCTACAGCAACTTTCGAATCACTCTTTACCTCATCCGATATTATTATACAGCCAGCATACGCACCATCTATAGCTACATATACTACAGTACCCGTCTCAGCAGCTTTATTATATTTTATATTATTATATTCCATCAGCTTACTATTTCCAGTTAGCACCTTTCTTCCATCTATGATAGTGCTAATACCTTTTCCAGTAATTTCACTGTAGTTTGTAATTCTTTTATTATCAATTTCCTTCTTGTAAGCATTTCTAATTGAAACGGCTATTGGATGGTTTGATAGACCTTCAGCTAAAGCAGCAACTTCCAATACCTCTTCTTTACTGAAACCAGCTTCATTTTTTATGCTTGTAACTTTAAAAATTCCTTTTGTAAGAGTTCCAGTCTTATCAAACACTACCATTTTAACATCATTTAATGCTTCAAGATAATTGCCGCCTTTTATTAGTATTCCAAGTTTGGATGCGCCGCCAATACCTCCGAAAAAGCCTAGAGGAACTGAAATGACAAGTGCACATGGACATGATATTACAAGAAATACTAACGCTCTATAAATCCATTTAGTAAAATCACCTGTGAATATAGTCGGTATAACAGTAAGCGCTATAGCTGAAAATACTACAAAAGGTGTATAATATCTTGCAAATTTAGTAATAAAATTCTCTGTCACTGCTTTCTTTGCACTGGCATTTTCTACAAGGTCAAGTATTTTAGATACCGTTGACTCTCCGAAAGTTTTTGTTACCTCTACTTCAATAACACCATTCGTATTTACATATCCAGCAAGTACAGTATCCCCTGGCTCTACATTTTTGGGAAGTGTTTCACCAGTCAATGCAGAAGTGTCTGCTGTTGAAATTCCTTCTTTCACTATACCGTCAAGAGGTACTTTTTCGCCTGGTTTTACTACTATAATACTTCCCACTTCTACGGTCTCGGGATTAACTTTAATTAACTTATCTCCCGATTTAATATTGGCATAATCAGGTCTTATATTCATCATAGAAGAAATAGATTTTCTGGACTTATCCACTGCTAAGTCCTGCATAAATTCTCCCACTTCATAGAACAGCATAACTGCGACAGCCTCTGAGAACTGTCCTACACCAAAAGCACCTATACTAGCAATACTCATAAGAAAATTCTCGTCGAATATCTGCCCGTTATATATATTCTTTCCAGCCTTTATAAGCACCTGTCCTCCAATAATAAGGAAGCTTATTGCAAATAGTATAAATTCTATATACCAATTAAATTTGAATATGGCTGCAATTACACAAGGTATAACGCCTATAGCCAATCTGATAATTTTTTTTCTATTTTCCTGATTTTCATCATTGGAAGATTTATTACTTGAAATCTTCACCTCACATTGTTCACACTCTTCATACTGATGTTCATTAATATCCTCTAATAACTCTGAATTTGATTTTTTTGTTTCTGTAGCATCATACTTTATACTTGATTTATACTTTGATTTAATTATCTTTTCAGATTTAGGGATTACTTTTACATCAGGCTCTATTGAATTCACTATCTTAACAAGTTTGGGGAAAATTTCTTCTAGTGCAGCATCACTATCTGCCCCTACGATTAATTTTTTCGTCATAAAATTAAGTGATGTTGTAGTCACATCTTTTATATTAGATACATTTTTTTCAATCTTAGCTGCGCAATTTGCACAGCATAACCCTTCAAGCAAATACTCTCTTCTTTTTATACTTTTTCCCAAATTTGCTTCATTCATATCTATACCCCCCTTATGTAATAAAGTAATTAAGAATTAGGAATTAACAAGGCGATAAGAATTCTGCATACCAGAATTTCTTCTATAATTCCTCATTCCCTATTTGTAATTTATACTAATTTTACATTTCTTCAATATGTTCAAGCCCCATATTAAAAATAGCCTTTATATGCTCATCATCTAATGAATAATAAACTACTTTTCCATCTTTTCTATACTTAACGAGCTTCGCCTGTTTTAGTACTCTTAACTGATGTGAAACAGCTGACTGGCTCATACCTAATATTGCAGATATATCACAGACACACATTTCTGATTCAAAAAGTACACATATAATTTTTATTCTTGTACTATCCCCAAACACTTTAAATAATTCTGCAAGATCGTATAATTTCTCTTCTTCAGGTAATAAATCTTTCACCTTATCAATAATATCCTTGTGAGTTTTGGTTATTTCACAGCTTTCTATTTCGTTTTTCAAATTACTCATATTCTCCTCCTTATATGAACATATGAATTATTGTTCATATGTTCATGATACTCCTAGTTTTCGATAATGTCAATTGCCCATAAAAAAAATGTTGTGCCACTACGAAGATTGATCCGTTCATTAAACACTTGTAACACGAATTTTATTAAAGGATATAATCTTAGAAAATTTAAACGGGACAGATCTCTGCAAAATAGAATTTTAGGGATGTGATCTGTCCCTGAAGAGAATTGAATTTATGATCTTTTAATAAAGAAAAGATATGCTAGACGTATTCATTAAGACTAGCTTCATTTTTCATATTGTTTATTAGCTGTTTCATCTCCTGATCTTTTTGTTTATCCATTATCAGGATGATTCCCTCGGACTCTACTATTACTAAATCCTTTATACCAAAACCTATTACTAACCTATCTTCCGAGAATACTGTACAATTTTCGCTTTCTTCTAAGTAAGTATTTCCAAATATATTATTAGTATTTTCCTTTTTCAAAAATCTTCCCAAGGCCTCAAAGGTACCAATATCATCCCATTGAAACTCACCTTTTATCACATAAGCTTTTCTTGTTCTCTGCATTATTCCAAAGTCCACTGATATACCATCAATTAAAGAGTACTTTTCCTTAATTATTTCTTTTTCATCGTCCATATCTATATGTTGATATATATCCATAAGGTTTTTATACATTTTAGGAAGGTATTTTTCCATTTCCCGTAAGAATACATCAGCTCTCCACACAAAGACTCCGCTGTTCCATAAGTATGTCCCATCTGTCAAAAAGTCTTTAGCTACCTCCAAGTTAGGTTTTTCAGTGAAACGCTCTATTCTATATGTGCTTATACCAGCAGTTACTCTAGGCCCCATCTGTATATATCCGTATCCAGTTTCAGGTCTAGTTGGTTCTATACCTATAGTAACTATGCCTCTTCTCTTGTCTGCTATATCAACAGCTTGTTTTAATGTATCCAGAAACGACTTTTCTCCACTTATATGGTGATCTGATGGAAAAACCATCATTACTGCATCCTTATCTTTTTTAAGAAGCTTAATAGCAGAGAGACCAATACAGGTAGCAGTTTCTTTGTTTTTTGGTTCTACGAATATATTTTCCTCATCAATTTCTGGCAGCTCTTCTTTTACCTTTTCATAATATTCTTCGTTAGTTACGATACATATTTTTTCTTTTTCCACAAGAGGCCTTATTCTATCCACAGTATTCCTTAAAAAACTCTTGTCGTTTATGAACTTTAAAAATTGTTTAGGTTTATCTGCCCTTGACAGCGGATAGAGACGGGTTCCTTTACCTCCTGCAAGGACCAATGCATAAAGCAAAATTCATCCCTCCAGTTACTTGTATGATTCATACTATGACTGAAGGAATGATATTGTCACTAAAAAAGATTACATCCTACGTAGGCCAGTTCCGCTCATTAAGCAATTATACCACATCCTTTAGGCAAATTTCCTAATGGCTCAAAACTCGGCTACGCCTCAAACAATTCGCCATCTTAACGGAAATTTGCCTAAAAGACATGGGTAATTGCTAAATTCACTCCAAATGCCTACTTAGATGTAATCTTTTTTATGCCCTGATCCTTAAACTTTATATAATGCTTTTATTTTATTGCTTCTGTTGTCTTATTCTCTTAATTCACAGACTTCAAAATGCCTGCAACTACTCCTAATATTCTTGTGTTATCATCCTTTACAGGTATCGGTGAATATTTCTCATTTTCCGGCATAAGAAATACTCCCTTCTTGCCAATATAAAGCCTCTTTAATGTTGTACTGCCTGATATATCAACAGCAACGATATCACCGCTGACGGCTGTGTTTTGCTGTTTTATTACTACACTATCACCATCTTCTATATCAGCACCCATCATACTATCTCCACGAACCTTAAGTATGAAACAATCCCTTTTACCCTTAAGCCAAATATTAGGCATTCTAAAGGTTCCCTGTAGTTCGTCATTCATCATAATAGGATTTCCAGCAGCTATGTAGCTATATACAGGAAGATTTCTAAGTTCTTCCTCCTGGCATATCATATCTTGATCATCTTGTTTCAGTATAAATTCTTTCCTATTCGATGCATCTATTTCAAAATCAAATTTTATTTTTTTATTCAAATCATAATAAGCATACTTCTCAATATATCTATCACTTTTTTTCTGATTTATATTGTATTTAATTTTATTTATTTCTTTATATGATTTCTTTAGATAGCTATTTTTAAAATCAAATTTCAAACTGATTTCTCTTTGTTTCCTTGTTTTTACCAGCCATGATCCATTAACACAGCATTTAATATTATTATTGATCAATAGCATTATACTAGAGTATGTCCTTTCACTCCCAAGTGCAACAATCATATCCAACTCTTTTTTAGAAAGAACCTGTGCATCATCTACTATAATATGCGTATATCTATCTAAATCTAGCATTTTTAAGCTTTCCAATGCCAAATCTTCTTTATCCTCTCTATCTATAAGTCCAGCTTGTCTCATTTTCTGATTATAAGCTGTGAATATTTGGAACATAGCTTCTCTTCCAGCAGAGTTTCTATTTAGTCTCTTTCTGCAAATCATATTTCTATTTGTTTTTCTTCCAATACGTTTTACATTCTGATATGTTTCAGTGTCATTTATATTGCAAGCCTTCATCCAGTCTATTTCGTCTTTTATAAAGTCCACGTCACCATTCCTAACAAATTTCAACTTGCTATAAGCTGCATCTAATTCATTTATGCATTCTTTAATAATCTCAAGACGCTGCCTCTCACTTGCTTCAATATAATCATATGTATTTTTACGATACAGTTTTTCTGTAATTTCATCTACAGTAACAAAGTCAGGCGCATAGCTATTACTTATTGAAAATAAAGTTATGTATTCATATAAACCTTTTGCTTTTTCTGTATAATAAATGTTTTTGATTGTCTCTTTACTCTCTGTGTTCTTCGAAACAACTATAACTTTTTCATGTTCATATAAACAGTAACTGCTTTGAAGATATAAAGCCCTATGGGCTGCAATAGTAGTTTTTCCGGTCTTCTCGCTACCTTTTATTACGCTACAGCCAAATGGTTTGCCCATAACCACTCTTTTCTGTAATTTATCCAGTTCCAAAATTCCACCTCCTTTTCTACCCTGTAAGTAAATCTATATTTCAACTTTACACGACCTGATTTAAGCCTACCGAGAGTCACATTACTTAAGTAATTTTCGGCACGCTTAAGTCATTAGCAAAATCGCTAAACTGAGATAAAGCAGCTAAATTAACAATTTATTCGAGTAAAAAAACGCTTTCTTTAATTTTTTGTCATAAATAAAATAAGCTATCGCAGCGTTTCATTATATATTATACATTATTTTGACTAAAATTGTATGGTACTTTAGGCAGCTTATGATAAGCTTTCTCTATTTTTCTCTATTTATTAAATAAATAGCTCACTATTTCTACATTTTTCTTTTAAAATTATAATTTTAAAAAGGGCATAACGTTCAGCTGCAAATAAAATGCTGCCAACTGTTATACCCTTTCTATTATTCAGCTTTTCATACTATTGAAAATTTTCATATGCTGTTAATTCATTTTTGCGGCAAAAATCTATTCGTTTATATATTTTTGCCTATATTCTCTTGGTGATATGCTTGTAAACTTTCTGAAGGCTTTAGTAAATTGTTTTGTATCCTCATAGCCGACTCTTTCTCCTACTTCATATATCTTATATGAAGATTGGCTAAGCAGTTCTTTAGCTTTATCCATTCTTATTCTTCTTATATAGTTTATAAAACTTTCTCCAGTATGTTCTTTAAATAGTTTGCTGAAGTAAGAATAATTCATCGATACATAATTTGATACTATTGTCAGATTAATAGGTTTTTCATAATTTTGATTAATATAGTCTAATGCCTTATATATACATATTTTATCGTTATAATCTCCCTTTATAGCCTCTATATACGCATTCATATAATTTATATATTCTTTCATATCATGATAGTATTCATACAAATCAGAGTAATTTTGGAGTTTTCCTATTTTATCGTACTTACTGAATTTAGGTTCCGATTCATAAAAATACTTTTCTTTTATCTTATCTATTAGTACATGCTTTAATTCCTTAAATACATCAATCAGATAACCTATATCACTATTACAAATCGCATTATAATCAAGAACTTCATCAACTATTCGCTGCATTTCCTCATTTCTATTGCTGCCTAAAAGTGTGTATATATGATTTATCTTTTCTGTAGGGACTTTATATTCCTCTTTTCTCTTGTTTTGTATGTCTGAATATTTTAGTGTATTTATATCCTGCATTACGAGTTTATAGTAAATCATTTTCCGCAATATTTTATATGTGCATTCTACATTACTTGTTTCGATAAGAGAATCATATATTACAGTGAAATATTTACATGTATTATGACTTCTAAAATAACTATCCAATTCCATAATCGCATTTCCGCTTTTAGATAGCAGCACTACATTAGAGCAGGTATCCTCAAATATTATGTAGTCTCCTGGGGTTATTGACTGCTTTCCTTCTAATATACTATTAACTACAAATATCGTGTCCTCCGAAGCTTTTCCATCCCTTCTTACAATAAGCGAAATATAAAATTTACTTTTTAACAAAGATATATCTACAAATTTTAATATAATGTCTCGTTCTTCATCTGTAAGCCTGTTATTTAAAAGCAAATAGCCCAATTGAAATTTTTTAAATACTTTTATGCATTCTTCTAATTTAAGGTTTTTAGACTTACTGTTTTGTTTATTTTCTAATATTTTTTCTACGTTTCCCAATACATCATAGAACTTAGTTCTCTCAATTGGCTTTAATATATAATCCCTTACTCCGTATCTAAGTGCATTAGCCGCATATTCAAATTCATCGTACCCACTTAGAATAAGCATTTCAGGTTTGTTTGTGAAAGAATAGATGTTTTTTATTAGCTCCATGCCATCCATATCAGGCATACGAATATCAGTTATTACTAAATCAATCTGCTCTTTTTCCATTAGCTTTAGTGCTTCCACACCATTTCTGGCAGTATATACGGTGTAAAAGCTTTCCTTATATCGTTCTAGCATAGCCTTTATACCAAGTCTAATAAAATGCTCATCATCTACTACCAATGCTTTATACATTTTTGCTCCCCCCTGTGACATATATTTTTGGAAGATTCAATGTGACTTTAGTAAAATTGTTCTGTTCACTCTCTATATATATTCCATAAGCCTGTCCATAAAAAAGTTTCATTCTTTCGTTCACATTCTTTAATCCTAACCCATTACCCTTTTTAGAATATGTGGGTTCTTTAGTTTTAAGTTCCTCTCCGCCTTTTCCATTACGAAGTTCATTATTTATTTCAAACAGATTTATTTGATCGATACCTATCCCGTTATCAAGTATATCTATATATATGTTCTTTTCATTTTCCCTCGCTTTTATCAATATATCTATACCATTCTCTATTCTATAGCTAATAGCGTACTTCACCGAATTTTCTATTATTGGCTGTAAACTTAGTTTTAATATTGCACAATTATTAATATCTTCATTTATATCAAATCTGAGCTTTATTTTATTCTCATATCTTAAATTCATAAGTTCAATATAATTTTTTATGTGAGCTATTTCTTCTTTCAGCGCTACATATTCACTATTCCATTTCATATTATATTTCATCATATTACCAAGAGCCGTTATTGAATCAGATATCAGATACTGCTCCTCTATTTCGGCTATCATTTTTATATTTTCCAGTGTGTTATATAAAAAATGTGAATCTATCTGAGTCTGCAGAGCTCTAAGTTCAACTTCTTTTGTTGATTCTTTTTTGTTTACCTCATCTTCAATAAGCTCCTTTATTTTGCGTATAAGTTTTCGGAACTGATGAGCAAGCTGTCCTAATTCATCGTCACTGTACAGATTAAGTTTTACATCAAAATTTCCTTTTTCAATACTGCTAACAGTATCGATCATTATGTGGAGTTTTTTTAATATCAATGAATTTATAAAATTTGTTACAACAATAAGTGCTAGTATAGTGATCAATGTTATCATAACAACTATATTCCTTGTACTTTCTATATTTTTATATACTGAATCTAAAGATACAATATTTAAAATATAGCAATCGATTCCTGGAACATATTTATATATCATAACAATATGTCGATCATTCCCTAAGTATAAATATCCATCCTTCTTATTGTTTATATTTTTAATTTTGTTTTTAATTATCTTTTGGGTAACCTGCAGTTTATTAATAAGCGTACTTTTCCTATTAATGTGTACCTTATAATCTTTATCTACAGCAACAATCTGAGAGCCCTGTACATCTGTTCTGCTGTACATTGTAGGGAAAAAATTCTTAGAGAGCATATCTATCTCAAGAAAACCTACGTCCTTTTTTGAATAAGAATATATTTTTTTGTTTATTGATACTATATCCTCACCACTTTTAAATTTAGTAACAAGATTATTAAAATCTCGTTTAACTCTGAAATTGATATCCCAATATTCATTTCCTTTACTATTTTTAACATTTTTGTACCACTGAAATTTGTCTATTCTATCTTCCCTAAAAATAAGCGGACTTATCTCCTTAGGGTAAGGATTACTTGTGTAGATTTTTATGTCCTCAATAATAGGATTACTATATTGCAGATTTTCGATATCCTGAACCACATTAATATTTATATCAATTAATTCCTGACTTGGTGTTCTGCCTTTCCGCTGTATATAGTCTACTAATTGCTTGCTAGCTAATATTTTCTGGACCATTGTCTGCATAGTATTCACATTATTAACTACCTTGGTTTCTTCAAGTCCCAGAATATAATCATTTTTTTTAATAGCATCCTCAATATATTTATGTCTTAAACTATTAAAAACAAAAAAGGAAACTCCTAAAACAGGTATCATTATTATAAGGATATATGAAAATATCAATTTTCTATTTAAAGACATGTTATTAAATGTGTTTTTTCCCTTTTCAAATAATAAAATGGCTGCCATCCCCTTTGCTGAACTGTAGAGAAACAGCTTCAGCGATTTGTGTATTCATGTACAAAACTCATTAGATGTTATTATTCTACACTAGATAAATGAGATATTCAAAATGTTCCTCTGTAACAGAAGAATACCTAAAAGACTATTAATCTCTTAAGTATCCTTCTTTTGCATATAGCAAACTTCAGCTAATTAAGCTTTTATATTTGCTATACAGCTATCATATACCTGGCAACTATTAGACTATTATTTGTATCCTAACTTCTTACCGTTTTCACTCATTTCCTTATTTTCATATTTCATGAGTTTATCATACCCTAAAGCCTTTTTCTTAGTATTAAATGCTTTTAATATAGAGTCAAACTGAGAATCTGACTTTGCAAGCAAAAGTTTCGTAAGAGTTTTTCCCCATTCTTCATTTATGGCTGTATTAATTTCTCCTTCATCACTATCAACCGGCGGTGTTATATTATCATATTTTGAATAATCTACAACCTTACCCTTGGTCCAATCTTCAAGCTGCTTAAATGGTTCCGCTGTTTCAGGCTGCCATTTTAAGATCATATTAGTGTCCTGCATCATCCAGAAAGTTAATGATGCACCATATTTCTTATCAAATGCTGTTCTATCACTATCTCTAAGCTTTAAAACATCCGGTTTGAATTGATCTTTACCATTGATAGTATCATAGGTAACTCCCTTTTTACCAAGATAAAGATCCTTCTGTCCTTCTTCACTTATTAAATATGAAAAGAATTCAACAGCTCTCTTTTTATCCTTACAGTTTTTAGTTATCATTTGCAGTGTCCATCCTGAAATACCTACTCCAGCAAGCTTTGGTGCATCTTTAGCACTATTTGCAGGTCCATTTATAGCAATATATATTGACTTTGGATCCTTTTTATATAGATTTCCCTCTTGAGTAGTCATATCAGATCTCTGATACAGCAGTGCAAAATATCTGCCTTGACCCATTTTTTCTTCCATCTGTGCTCTCTTATCAACAAATACATCCTGTGACAAAAGTCCCATCTGATTTGCTTTTCTAAAGGTTCTTAACCAATTTATATAGTCTGGATCATCAATTCTATC
Source organism: Clostridium oryzae (assembly GCF_002029235.1). Lineage (GTDB taxonomy): Bacteria > Bacillota > Clostridia > Clostridiales > Clostridiaceae > Clostridium_AE > Clostridium_AE oryzae. Next base: position 16,688 of record NZ_MZGV01000001.1, on the reverse strand, counting down.
ATATAGTTTTCCATTCTTTTCTCTAGGCACAGCAAGAAAATTAGCCAGGTAATCCTGGAGAGAATAGTTTCCTGTATCTCCGAACTCATGCAGTCCTATAGGAATCAATGGTTGTCCATTTACTGTAGGGAATTTCTCTTTTGCAGCTTTTAGCGCATTTAAAAATCCTTCCGGAGTAGACATATCTGGTTTTCCTATAGCTTCATAAATATCCTTTCTTACCATAAAGGTCTGGTTAGATGTTATCTTATTTCCATACTTTTTAAAATCCGCCGGAGATGTGGACGAATTCGGATACCCATATACATGTCCATCATCTTGCTTATACCAGTTAAGTTTTGATTTATCGGCTACAGTGTTAAAATATGGATCATATTTATTTGCCAGCTCATCCAAAGGTTCTATTTGTCCTGCCTCAATCATTTTCTTCACACCATCATCATTCCAATTCAGCGTAATGATATCAGGAAGACTATCTGATGCAATCATTGTATTTAGCTTTTCTGATTCATTTCCAGAAGGAGCGATTATATTGAGGTTAACTCCAGTCTTATCGCTTACATATTTTGAGGTAACATCTTTTCCCCATTTTGTAGCAAACCATGAAAAGTTAACATACCAATCTAAGGTCACCTTTTTCTTAGCATCTTTCTTCCATCCTGGTTTGTTGCTTGTTCGTGTTTTAGTTGAAGTGTTTGTACTGTTATCCGCTTTTTTACATCCGTACAGTACCGAGCTAGAAACTAAGGCAGCCATACCCAAACTGAGCAATTTTGCGAATAAATTTTTTTTCATAATTTTCCCCCTAAAATTTTATTTAGCTCTGCAGTTAGCATAACTGTAAACTATAAGGTTTTTTACTTTAGATAACCTACTTTACTTTCTGCAAAGATGCTTCAAAAGATCTATCATTTCGTTTATTTTGCTGCATCAATGCAAAATTTCAAATTGTTTGTCCAATATGTTAGCGCTGTCATTTATGTGAAAACGCTTATTAAAACCTTTACACAAATAGTATCATCTATCTTAGTCTGTAAAAATACTCTATTTTTTAAAAAGGTGTGCTTTTTTTGCAGTTTATGTTATGAAATTAAAATCTCTATACTTTTTACTTTTCCATTTCTTATATTTTGAGAATAAGGTTCCCCTATAACTCTGTCATCAATCTGAACTACCTCACCTTTATCATTTATAATTTTTATATTTTTTATTTTAGCTGCATTACTTCCAAAGGTATCAAGTCTTTTCGGATTATGATATATAATTTCTGTATGGCCAAGAAAGGTAAAGCTCACTTCATCTTTTTCATCAAAAAAATCAGCTTTTATTTTAGGCTTAAACTGAAGTTTTAGCTCTCCATTTTCACAATAAAATACCCTTTCTCCTGCAAATATCATGTACCACATACTTATAAATTCAGCTGTAGAACCACTGAGTCTAGCTACGAAACCTCTTCCATGCACATCTTCGTCAGGGTTTACAGAACTCGCAATAAATGAACTGTTCTCTAAAATACTTCTTCCATATACAGCTGGTGACATAAATGGTACTAAAGCAGTTTCTATGTCCTTATAAAATTCATCATACAGCCCTGCTTTAAGCATAGCTAAGAGGTATTTATATTCCATGTGAAGAAATATAGATTCTCTTTCAAGCCACCCCGGCGTAAAAGCTCTTAATCTTCCGATTTCATTAGGCAGGTTTTCTAAGGAAACAGAAGTCTTATACATTTTAAGTTTTCTGTCATATATATCACTATTTTTTACGGCCTTATATAATTTTCTTGCTTGTTCTTTATCTTCCGTGGTCTTGAGTATTCTAGCTGGTGACTCCAGAAAGTAAGGTACACTTGAACATTCAAATTCCAGTACTTTCACCCTTTCTTGAGTTTCACCATTTTCCTCTTTCACCCGCAGCTGCTCATATTTTACTGCTTCATATGTGAAATATGTCGGATAGATTCCATTACCGTACTTCAATGCCTTGCTAAGTCCTCTGTCTATCCTTTTTAATATTTTTATGAATATAGCGTATATGTCTTGGGTAGTAAATTTATTTTCCTTCCCGCTTATGCCAAAACGGATTTTGTCTCTATAAGCTTCCTTTGCATCATTAGCTGAATCCCAGTATTTAAAATCAGTAATGCTGCTTTCAGTCTTCAGTATTTCGTCAACACTAATGAGAAATTCTGATACTTCCTCTGGTAAAAATACTGCCTCATCAAACTTTTCAGAAAGTTCAAGTATAAATTTAACTACTCTCTTAAGTTCAGCAGTTTCACCTAAGCTTGATCCAAACAATGCTGGCAGTCCGTTCATAGCATCATTCCAGCCAGGCTTTCCGCCCTCCATTTCAATACCCATACCGTATGGATCAAGAGTGGCAAATTTGTTTAATGCAAGTATTATCAATTTTGAATACAAATTAGTTTTATATATTTCTCCGCTGCCATAATCTATTCTTAACCAGTTAGTTGTCTTTATATCAATACTAAATTTATCACTCTTTTCTTTGTCCAGCTCTATAGCACAATATTGTCTTACTTTGCCCTCCTCTAATACATATCTCTTTTGTCTCGGCAATACCCTTATTACACTATCAAAGGTTTTATAACTAAAATCATCAAATGCGAAATCATATAATCTTTCGGGATATATATCTAAATAGCTTTCTATTAAATCCATATTATAAGTCCAGTGATCACACCAGTAACCTTCACCAAACTCTGCTTCATAATTCTGCTTACTTGCTGCTATTATCTTATTTAAAAACTCGTGTTTTGAGATACTAAGCTGGCATTTATTTCTTTCTAATGCCATCATGATACCTCCCGGCGTGAAGCCATACTTTAATAATTCTTGTATTTTCTCTTTTCCCTTCAAAACAAATTTAAATACATCTTCTCCACCTTTGTAAATGAATGTACATCCTTTCACAGATAGTGGATTATACCCGTCCATTTGTATAAGGCTCATAAACTGTTTAACATTAAAATCTTTTATTTGGGGTTCGAAAAACACATCGTTTCTTCTATTCTGATTTACGTCTCTAAAATTTCCATTTCCCTGTGAATAATAAGCTGGTTCTACTGAAAAGAAATTGTATTCTCTTTCCAAATCACCATGTTTTCTCGAATAAACATGATACGCTTTCTTGTTATCCCCTTCTCCAAGTAAAATTGGAAAGCCTCCTCTAAGAACATTATCCAAAAAACACTGACCTGCATATTCATCAAAGATTTCCTTCGAAGTTTTTGTTTCTATCTTTTTTACAAGCTTCTCAGTAAGATCTCTGGCCTCTTTCTCTTTCGATTCAATGTAAGAAATATTGAATTCTTTCTTTAGCACATTTACACTGTCCTGACTTTCTGCATATCCTATTATCTCACAAAGCTGAAAACTTTTATTTAGCTTTGTTGAAGCAGCTGCAAATCCACCTGAAGTCTTGTTTTGAGCTGTCTGCTTTCTGTTTAGAAGCTCTGACACACTAGAATTCCAAGCCTTTGGGTATAACAAGGACGTATTATCTCCAAATATCACATTCATATCATATATGGGTTTTAATAAATCATCAGAATCTGAGGAAAAAGCAGCAAAAAAATTGCCCCCATTTATACTTCCTACCTTTGCAGAATCCTGTGTTGTAGATCTGAGTTTGTAATATGGAATATCGTTTTCAATATTATATACATCAAACCAAGCCCTATTAAGATTGGACATAGCTTGATAATCACTATTACTTACGCCAAAAGGTAATAGCTGGGTCATTCCATCCAAAATTTCAATGTCTTTTTGAACGTTTTCCAGATTATCTATAATAACTCTTCTAACCATAGCAGCATAATTTTCTCTAGGCATAATAAAGTATTTCACTGTTACTTTAATCTTCAATGTTTTATTAATTTCTTCAATAGTCAAAATATTCTTCTCTATAATCATCTTTCTTGTATATGAATCCTTAGACACTGATGAAAATATCTCATGTACACTGCCTTCATGCTTTATAAAAGTTCTAAACCCTTGTATCTCTATATTTTTATACATTGTATTTGCAGGAAAAAACTCCATAATAGAATTATCCTTATCTTTAACCCCAAAGCTTCCCATGCATTGTCCTCTATTAACATAAAAACACCACATAGGTATTCCATCCATACCTGCTATGCCTGGCAGGAAGCTTGCGAAGGTCTTTGCTTCATCATAATCCTCTACAATAAATTGTTTTTTTTCATTAAAATTATATTTTACAGTCATATTACACCACCTTAAAATATTCATAATATGTTACCGCTATCATTTATATCAAAAAACTATTTTGTGCTGATGGATTCCCTTATTATAAGCTCTGGTGCTATGAGACTCTTTTCAAGTTTTAAATTTTTATTTTGTATTCTGTTTAGAAGTCTCACAGCCAATTTTCTGCCTGCCTCATAAACTGGTTGTTTTACAGTGGTAAGTGGCACCTTTGTAAGTAAATCAAAACTGAGGCTGTCGAAGCCTGCTATCGATATATCCTCAGGAATACTAAGTCCAAGCTCTGCCGCTGCCCTGAAACTTCCAAGAGCAATTAAATCGTTGCAGCAAAATATGGCAGAAGGTTCTTCCTTTGACAGCAAGTCCATAGTTTTTTCATAACCATCTTTTTCTGAATGTTCAGCATATCTTATAAGTGCTTCATCTAATTTTATATTGTGTTTAGCAAGTGCAGCCTTATACCCTATAAACCTCTCGTGTGCAAATCTCTGATCTGAATTTATCATTATAAATCCTATTTTGTTATGACCCTTTGATATTATATAATCCATAAGCATTTCAGCCCCAGCTACATTATCGATATCAATACAATCTATATCCATTTCAGACTTTCCAAATAATACGAATGGGACATGGATTTGCTTTTGTATTTTACTCTCTTCTCTAAGTCTTAGGCCTGTAACTATAATTCCATCGCACAACTGGTTATAATTTAATTCTCTTATTATAAGAAATAAATAGTAAGCTTTACTCAACTCCTCACTGATACCTGCAATTAAATTTATTATGAATGGATCCGAAATCGGCATATATTCAGGTACATAGAGGTGTATTGCTCTAGTTGCTTTTTCAGCTAGAGCTTTTGCTGCATGATTAGGTAAAAAATTCATCTTCTTCATAGTCTCTTCAACCAAAAGTCTTGTCGCTGATTTAACCATATCTGGTTTGTTAATAACTCTTGAAACAGTTATTATAGAAACATTTGCAGCCTTCGCTACATCCTTCATTGTCGCCATAAACAATCACACCCCCTTTTATGCCCCTCTTATTTATTAACCTTTTACTGCACCTACCATCATTCCCTTTACAAAATATTTCTGTAAAAATGGATATACACAGACTATGGGGAAGGTAGTAACTACCATAGTCGCAAACTTTACTGTCTGAGATGTTACTCTCCTATTTACTGCAACTCCCGGCTGAAGACTTATTGCCTGATTTGCAGAGTTCTCTGAAACAACCTTGTAAAGGTACGTCTGTATTGGAAGCAGATAGCTCTTTTTAATGATATATATTACTCCTGTAAAATAATCATTCCATTGATACACACCATGGAATAAAGCTATAGTAGCTATTACTGGTAATGATAATCTTAAAATAATAGAATAAAATATCTTAAAATCATCCGATCCGTCTATTTTTGCAGCTTCCTCAAGAGAATCTGGGATCTCTCTGAAGAAAGCCATGAATATTACTAAATCATAAAAACTAAACATAGCAGGCAGTATATACACTGCAAAATTATCTATTAAATGTAATTGCTTATACCATAAGTAGGTTGGTATCAGACCTCCTGAGAAAAACATAGTTATGATACCAACCGTCATGTAAAACTTTCTTCCAATAAGATCTCTTTTAGACAACGGATAAGCCACCATAGCTGTAAAAAATACATGAATTACTGTGCCTATAACGGTCTTTAGTACTGTTACAGCAAAAGAAGTTATTATATCGTTGTTTGCAAAAACTGTCTTATAGGCAGCTAAACTAAAAATCCTTGGCCACCAATATATCCCGCCCCTTGCAGCATCCATTCCATCATTAAAAGAATTCACCACTACAAACCATATTGGATAAAGTGTTATAAAACATAAAATAGCCATAATAATAACATTTATTATATCAAAGGTTGCTTCACCCTTGGTTTCTCTACTAAGTATCTTCATCATTATTACCCCCTATAGTACTGATGTGTTATCGTTCAATTTCTTAGTTACAAAATTTGCAGATAACAGTAGAATAAGAGCTACAACAGACTTTAAAAGACCAACAGCTGTAGCATAAGAATATTGGAGATTTGCTATACCTGTTTTATAAACATATATATCCAAAACATTGCTGGCATCAATATTCAAATTATTTCTGAGCACAAATATTTGGTCAAAATTTGAGTTAAGAAGTCCACTTACAGCTAGTATAAGTAATATTGCTATTGTCGGTTTTATACACGGCAGCGTGATTTTAAACATCTTCTGAAATCTACCAGCACCATCTATAGTAGCTGCCTCATACATTTCTTGATCTATACTCGTTATAGCAGCCAAATATATGATGGCATTCCACCCCAGCTCTTTCCAAATGTCTGAACTAACAACTATAGCCCAGAAATATGAAGGTATTCCTATCATATTGGTAGCTTTGGGAATTATGTGCATTCCAACACATAACTTTGTTAAAAGCCCTGTCATATCCATCCAATTCATCATTATTCCTCCGAGGACAACCCAAGAAAGAAAATGCGGAAGATAGGTAACTGTTTGTACAACCTTTTTGTATTTTACGTTCTTTAATTCATTTAATAAAAGCGCAAATAATATAGGCAGCGGGAAACCGATTATAAGCTTATAGAAACTTATTCCCAAGGTGTTTTTGATTACTAAAGGAATTTGGTCATCTACAAAGAATTGCTTAAAGTACTTTAATCCTACCCACTGAGCATTAAATATAGTGCTCGCTATGTTATACCTCTTAAAGGCTATTATTATACCTGCCATTGGTATGTATTGAAATATAAGCATCCATACAACGCCAACTATAGCCATAATCTGTAGGTATTTTTGGTTTTTAAACTTTTTCCATCTTCTAGTTTTCTTATTGATCTTTTCGATCTTAGGGGTAATAGAAGCTTCAGCCATATTCAACTCTCCATTCATAAAAAATATTATTCAGGCCATAATTTAGCCTTTATCCTTTGCGCAGCAGAACTTTAACGTTTTCATCATTACTCAGTTCCCCGCTTTACGAGTTCATTATACGCTGAGTTGTTTTGTCTTAATATTGCATGTTTTTCAAAAAGGTGTGTTTTTTTTGGGTTTTTAAAACATAAAAAAACAGAGATACGTTTAATCTCTGTTTTCATTTCATAATCTATTTATATTACTTTTTTCAAAAATGCTCTGGTTCTTTCTTCTCTTGGATTGCTAAACATATCTTGTGGAATGCTTTCCTCAACAATTCTACCGCCATCCATAAAGATTACTCTATCTGCAACATCTCTTGCAAATCCCATTTCGTGGGTTACTACCACCATAGTCATTCCTTCATTAGCTAAATCCTTCATAACATTTAAAACTTCCCCTACAAGCTCTGGATCCAATGCTGAAGTAGGTTCATCAAACAGCATTATGTCTGGTTCCATAGCCAGTGCTCTAGCTATAGCAACCCTCTGCCTCTGACCTCCTGACAACTTTGAAGGATATGCATCATACTTATCACTTAATCCGACTTTATCAATAAGGCGTTTTGCTCTCTCCAAAACCTCTTCCCTACTTTGCTTTTTTACTGTAATAGGGGCAATCATTACATTTTCAAGCACTGTCATATGCGGGAAAAGATTAAAATTTTGGAATACCATACCCATCTTTTCTATAGTACTTCTCATTTTTTTCTTGTTTTTAGAATCCATCTTTTCTCCTTCAACAATTACCTCACCGTCATCAGGTTCTTCAAGATGATTAAGGCATCTTAAAAATGTACTTTTCCCTGAGCCAGATGGCCCTATAACAACTAGGACCTCACCTTTCGATACATTTACATCAAGGTTTTCAAATACCGTAAGTTGTCCAAATTTTTTGCATAAATTTTTAGCTTCTATCATATACATAATCCTTCACATCCTTTAATAAACAGATAATTTCTTTTCTAAGTTATCAAAAACTACTGTAAATACTGTAGTCATTATAAGATACATCACACCTGCACCCAAAAGCGGCATCCACGGGTTTCCTGTAGAAGACGCCTGAAGTGTAGCGTTTCTCATAAGATCGCTCATTGCTATTACAGATACCAAAGACGTATCCTTTAGCATCGCTATAAGTTCATTACCTATTGAAGGGATTATTATTCTTATAGTCTGTGGAAGAATTATTTTTCTCATTGTTACCGCATAAGAAAAGCTTAAGGCCTTAGCTGCTTCAAATTGGCCTTTATCTACTGCTAGTATTCCTCCTCGTATGATTTCTGCCATATATGCTGCCGAATTTAAGCTTAATCCAATCAATGCTGATAGGAAACTTGGAAGCACTATTCCAACGGACGGAAGTCCAAAATAGATTATATATATTTGTAAAAGTAGTGGCGTGCCTCTAAAAATCCATGTATACACATAAGCTATTGTTGATAACGACTTAAAATGAGATATTCTCATTAACGTTATGAATATTCCTAATATCATTCCGATTAATACAGAACATATCGTAAGTTCCAGCGTTACTAGACTTCCTTTTAATAATATTGGTATAAGTACCCCAATCGAATCCATTTATTTTCCCCCTACCGCCATTAGCATTTTGTAAAAATAATAATTAAATTCAAATTACTTATATACTGGTTATACACTAACAGCTATATTTCTATTTATATATATCTTCTCCAAACCATTTTTCAGATATCTTTGAAAGAGTTCCATCCTTTTTAAGATCGTTTATAGCTTTGTTGTAAGCATCTCTTAGAGATTTATCGCTCTTTCTAAACGCAACCCCTATGGGTTCCTCATTCAAAGTTGACTTTACAGTTTCAAACTTATTAGGTTGTTTTGCTGCATAATATTTTCCGACCATTGGGTCAGATACCACTGCACTTGTTCTTCCATTTAATAAATCCATAAATGCTTCAGTCATACCTTGATATTTCTTTACTGATTTGGCAGTTCCCATTTTACTTACAACCTCTTCTCCAGTTGTACCAGCTTGAACTCCTATGATCTTTCCTTTTAGATCATCTGAAGATTGTATGGAAGTATCTCCTTTCTTTACAAATATAGAATTTCCTCCCGTTATATATGGATCTGAAAATATCATTGTCTTCTTTCTTTCATCTGTGATACTTACACTAGAATGTATAAGGTCAAATCTTTTTGAAGACAAAGCTCCAAATATGCCATCCCATGCAGTCGGAACCCACTTTATTTTAACTCCCATTTTTTTAGCTACAGCTTCCGCCATATCAACATCGTAGCCAACTAATTTGTTTGAACTGTCTTTAAATTCCATTGGCGGATAAGTATCATCTACACCTATAGTTATCACTTTCTTAGATTTGATTTTATCTAATGTACTACTACTGCCTGATGCTTTTTTTGTACATCCTACCATTAAGATAGCCCCCAAAACTATACATAATATTACCGACATTATTTTTTTCAATATTAACACCCCTTTTTATGCTTTTTAAACTATATAAGTTGTGAAAGTTTCAATACATTCTGACTTCTAAAAGATCTTATGGTCGAACCGATTCAGCAGTGATATTTTAGAAGCCATAATGTAAGAACTTTATTGCAACTTATATATATTATTAATTTTACATGCGAAATCTAATCCTCAAATTAAATTAGGTCAGCTGTTAATATTTTTAGTATTTTGGTAAAAAACAATACATATAATTATCAATTTATAATTTTATTTATGATATTTGATGTAATAATGATATTAATTAAAAGCATAAATAATTGACAAAAGCATAAATTCCTAGAGACTAAAAAAAGAGTACAGCGATCTCCATCTGCTAAAAATGTCTTCTCAATCACTTTACTCTTTTATGCGCATACCTATATTTACAATTAATAAAAATATATGTTTCTATAGTACTTTTTGCAGAAATGCCTTTGTTCTCTCTTCTTTTGGGTTGGTAAACATCTCTTCTGGAATACTCTCCTCGACTATCCTTCCACCATCCATAAAGATAACTCTATCTGCAACATCTCTTGCAAATCCCATTTCATGAGTTACTACTACCATTGTCATTCCTTCGTTTGCAAGTTCTTTCATAACATTTAAAACTTCCCCTACAAGCTCAGGATCTAAAGCTGAAGTAGGTTCATCAAACAACATTATATCTGGTTCCATAGCCAGTGCTCTAGCTATAGCAACTCTCTGCCTCTGACCTCCCGATAGCTTCGAAGGATAAGCATCATACTTATCGCTTAGCCCCACCTTATCAATAAGTCTCTTCGCTCTTTCCATAACTTTTGCTCTATCCTGCTTTTTTACCGTAATAGGAGCAATCATTACATTTTCAAGCACTGTCATATGAGGGAAAAGATTAAAATTCTGAAATACCATACCCATCTTCTCTATGATACTCCTCATCTTCTTTTTATCTTTAGGATTCATCTTTTCTCCTTCAACAATTACCTCACCATCATCAGGTTCTTCAAGATGATTTAGGCATCTCAAAAATGTACTTTTTCCTGAACCTGATGGTCCTATGACAACCAACACTTCACCTTTTGACACATTTACATCAAGATTTTCAAATACAGTGAGTTGTCCAAACCTTTTACACAGGTTCCTAGTTTCTATCATATGCATAAAATTTTTCCTCCATCAATATACTGATAATTTCTTTTCTAAATTATCAAATACAACTGTAAATACTGTAGTCATTATAAGATACATTACACCTGCACCTAAAAGCGGCATCCACGGGTTTCCTGTTGAAGATGCCTGAAGTGTGGCATTTCTCATAAGATCGCTCATTGCTATTACAGATACCAAAGACGTGTCTTTTAGCATCGCTATAAGTTCATTACCTATTGAAGGGATTATTATTCTTATAGTCTGTGGAAGAATTATTTTTCTCATTGTTACTGCATATGAAAAGCCTAAGGCCTTAGCTGCTTCAAATTGGCCTTTATCTACTGCTAGTATTCCTCCTCGTATAATTTCTGCCATATATGCTGCCGAATTCAAGCTTAAGCCAATTAAGGCTGATAAAAAGCTTGGAAGCACTATTCCAACAGATGGAAGTCCAAAATAAATTATATATATTTGTAAAAGCAGCGGCGTACCTCTAAAAATCCATGTGTACACATAGGCTATTGTTGATAATGTCTTAAAATGAGATATTCTCATTAGTGTTATGAATATTCCTATCACCATACCAATTAGCACTGAACATATGGTAAGCTCCAGTGTTACTAAGCTTCCTTTTAATAATATTGGCGCAAGTGCTCCAAATGAAGCAGAACTAAACATTTACTTTCCCCCTGTTTTTACTATATATAAATAATGATTACTTATATATATCTTCTCCAAACCATTTCTCTGATATTTTTGAAAGAGTGCCATCCTTCTTAAGTTCCTTTATAGCATTATTGTAAGCATCTCTTAATGACTTATCACTCTTTCTAAATGCAACTCCTATAGGTTCTTCATTTAAATTAGATTTTACTGCTTCAAATTTATTAGGCTGCTTAGCCGCATAATATCTTCCCACCATAGGATCTGCTACAACTGCATTGACCCTTCCATTATATAAATCTAAAAATGCTTCAGTCATACCTGTATATTTCTTTATTGATTTCGCTGTTCCAAGTTTAGTCATAACTTCTTCAGCTGTTGTTCCAGCTTGAACTCCTATAACTTTTCCTTTTAAATCATCTGATGACTGTATTCCCGTGCTCCCTTTTTTTACGAATATAGCATTTCCTCCGGTTATATAAGGATCCGAAAATATCATAGTCTTTTTTCTCTCGTCTGTAATGCTTACAGTAGACTGTATTACATCAAATCTTTTCGAAGCAAGTGCAGCGAAGATACCGTCCCAGGATATAGAAACCCATTTAACTTTAACTCCCATTTTTTTCGCAATCGCATTTGCCATATCGATATCAAACCCAACCAGCTTATTTGAACTATCCTTAAATTCCATCGGAGCATAAGTATCTTCCATACCTATTGTCATAACCTTGCTTGCCTTTATCTTATCTAATGCGCTTTTAGAACCTGTTTCCCCCTTACTGCAGCCAACTATTAGCATAGGCACAGTAATTAAACATAATATTAATGATATTATTTTTTTCAATGATAACACCTCTTATTCTTGTTCTGATGCTGCTGAATTTCAATTTTAAATTTATCTTTTGTCAATATCGTCTCTGCTATACTATCTATCCTCCAGAGGTATATATTCTATTTTTTTACTTACACCTTTATAAGCAGGTCTTATTATTTTGGTTTCACTTACTAATTGCTCTATCCTATGAGCACACCATCCTGGAACTCTAGCTGCAGCAAACAGCGGAGTATAAAGTTCTCTAGGTATGTTCAGCATGTCATAAACAAAGCCAGAATAAAAATCTACGTTTGCTGTTATTATTTTATTGAATTTTTCTTTAAATATTTTTATTGATATATCTTCTATATTTCTATAAAGGTTATACTCATCTATTCTATTTTTCTCCATGGCTAGTTCCTTAGCCTTCTCTTTTAAAAGCTGTGCTCTAGGATCTGATATTGTATATACTGCATGACCAATTCCATATATCAAACCAGACTTGTCAAAAGCCTGCTTATTTAGTATCTTTAATAGAAATTGTTCTATTTCTTCTTCGTCATTCCAATCTTTAACATTTTCTTTTATATGGTCCATCATTTTCATGACCTTTATATTAGCCCCACCGTGCTTAGGTCCTTTAAGAGCTCCTACTGCAGCAGCTATAGCTGCGTAGGTGTCCGTTCCTGTAGAAGAAACTACGTGTGTAGCAAACGCTGAATTGTTTCCTCCACCATGTTCAGCATGTATAACCATAGCAAGGTCCAGTATTTCAGCCTCTGTCTTAGTGTACTTATTATCCGGTCTTATCATATATAGAATATTCTCAGCTGTTGATAATTGCGGCTGAGGAGAATGAATAAACAGACTTCTATGATCATAATAATGTGATTTAGCTTGATAGCCATAAGCAATCATACTTGGAAATTGACTTATTAACTGAATGCTTTGTCTAAGTACATTTTTAACGCTTGTATCATCAGGATTTATATCATATGAGTAACTTACAAGAACACTTCTCATAAGTTTGTTCATTATATCATTGCTGGGTGCTTTTAAAATCATATCCTCCACAAAGCCATATGGAAGTTCTCTGTTCTCTCCAAGGACTGTTTTAAATCTTTCCAATTGTTCAGCAGTAGGTAAATTTCCTAAAAGGAGCAAATAGCAAACTTCTTCAAATCCAAATCTTTTTTCATTTTGAAATCCTCTTACTATATCCTTTACTTCTACTCCTCGATAAAGAAGTCTTCCTTCAATAGGAATTCTTTCTCCTTCGTCTACCAGGTAACCATGAACTTCTCCTATTTTGGTTAATCCTACTAAAACACCTGTACCATTTCTATTTCTGAGTCCTCTTTTTACATCATACGCTTCGTAATATTCTGGTTCTATATAACTGTTTTTCTCAACTAACTCTGCCAGCTCTTCAAACTTTCCTGAGTTATAGTCTGCCATAAAATTACCCCCCAAATAAATAATATATTCATCACCCCAATAGCTTATATATTATTTTATAAACAATCAAAGCTTTCTAAATAATATATAGTCTATTTTATCATATCAAGCGTATAATTCAATAATAATTTTTTTGTTTTTGAATTTCCTTCTTCAGTATATTGCACATATTTTAAAAATTGCCGCTAATAATTAGACATGTGCCCACCATTTTGCAATTTTTTTATAAAATCTTTCACGCTTTCATTTTATTTATGCATATTTATGTATATATATAAGTGTTATATATATATCAAACCGTATTTATCAAAAAAAATCGGCTAATGCCGATTTTCAGATTTGATACAAATATTAATTAATGTGGTTTTTCCACTCACTTTTAAGCATACCATATAGGTACATATCATATCTTATTCCATCCCTATAAACATATTCCCTATAGGTTCCCTCTTTCACAAACCCTACCTTCTCATAGAGTTTTATTGCTCTTTCATTATATTGAAGGACATTTAGCTGTATCTTGTGAAAGTTGAATTCGTTAAATCCGTAATCAAGAAGCATATTTATTGCCTGCGTTCCAAGGCCTTTTCCCTGATTATGTTTATTTCCTATACCGATAAACATGAATGCAGTCCCGCTAGTCCATACGATGTTATCAAAGCCGATAACCCCAAGAAGCTGATCTTCTTTCTTATCTCTTATTCCAAAAATATATCTTTCATTAGTATTTTCATAATAGTTTAATACATCCTTAACTGCTGAATTATTGCTTACAATCGCCGGCAAAAAATCATAGTATCTTAAAAATTCCCCATCATTAAACCATTGCTTTAATACTATTTCATCCGTTTCATCTATAGGTGAAATTTTAAGTTCTTTCCCGTCTAATATATCCCTCATACTATTCAACTCTCCATTTTATGGTTTATTCTATGTTTACAAGATATTTTCTTTCTAATTTAACTGGATTATATGAACTTTTTGCTTTTCTCAAGCCTTCAATTCCTAAATCCTCTTCTCTATTTACATAGGTTACACTGCTAAAATATCTTTTTAAAAACTCTCTATTTATAAAGGCATATATACCATCATAATTGGCATCACCTTTCTCCACGTGAATTATTCCCATTTTATTATTTACTTTTTCCCCTATGGAGAATCCTACCATATTGCCATTTACGTACACTGCCATACCTTCTATATTCAATTTTTCTCTATTTATCAGAAGATCTTTAATAGCTTTTAGTTCATATCTGAGTTCTGGAGTAAGATCCTCTTGATTAAAGTTCCACTTTTTATCAAAGTCTATAGCATCACATGCCGCTCCTTCATCAAGATAAATATCCTTAATTTCATAATCGTATGTCTTAACAAATTTATTGTAGTGATTCTTTTTTCCATGATATTTCTTTCCTGATAGATTAATAAGCTCATCTACAGAATATATATAATCGAAATTATTTATATCCTCTGTATATTTAAGCCTGCTGCCATAAATGGATTTCAGCTTTTCAAGAAAAGCTTCCTCTACGTCTCCAAATAAATAGTTCATATCGGTGGTTTGTTTTTTATACATATTCAAATTATCTACTATACTTTCTATGCTGCTGTTGTGGATTCCTACAGGAGGCATAAAATACTCTCCCTTATGCGCTTCCTTTTTTCTTATTACAAGACTGTTATCTATAAATGTATAGGACACATTGCACATTTCCTTCCACATATAAAGTGTAGTAAAACTATATTCATATGTATTGTATGAATACTGTCCCAAATATCTTTCAAATAGTTCTCTATCGTTAAGCTCGATGTTTTTAAATTCAATCATTATAATTCTCCTTTGTAGCAGTATAAAGACTTATCATTAGATAATAAACATTATTATATCTAATAATACTATACTTCATTTTATCATATTGCACTAATATTTTTTTGTTAATTAATTAAGAATATAAACAAAGAATTTTTGCACAATACATAAATTCCTAAAGAGTAAAAAACAAACTGCCGCACTAAGAATAATTTTCACAACATATTGTAATAGCAATTAAATTGTAAAACAATATGTTGTGTGCAAATTTCTTAATGCGGCAGTCTCACTTTTAGGATACTTGTTTTAATTTTATAGAGTTTCTAAGCTTCTTTAACGTCCTGCATACCTTACATTTTACTGCATTTTCAGTCAAATTCATCTGTTTCGCTATGTCTTTAAACTTCATTCCATAATAATATCTCATAAGTACCATTCTTTTCACATCTTTAGGAAGCTCTTCAACCATAACCCTAATGTATTTTAACTCATCTCTTATCAGAATGTTATCATACTCCCAGTCAAAACAACCTTCTATATCAATAAAATCTGATGGCTCCTCCCTATTCCCTTTTCTGTAATAGTCAATCAGCGTATTTTTAGCTATAGTCTTAAGCCACATACCACTCTTATCTATATCATTTATCTTGTCTCTATGCTTATAGACCTTTATGAAGACTTCAGAAGTTAAGTCTTCAACTTGCCATTGGTCCTTTATAGACATATAAATATAATTATAAATACTTCTATTGTATTTGTTGTATAATTTCTCAAATAATAATTCTTTATCTTCCAATAACTGCACTTTCTGTTCCTCCCCAACATTTGATAAAAATAAATTCTCAATCCCCTTTTCGCTACAAGTAATATTTTAACCTTGAAACTTAAATAAATTGTTACAAAATTACTACAATCTTCGAATAAAACCATTACATATTTCTTAAGATTTCTTAAGAAATTAAATATATTGCGAACCAGCAATAGGAGCGTTGACCGCTCGGTCAACGCTCCCTGCGGGCTCTGTAAATTATATAGATTGCTAGTTTTAAAGTACCATCTCTAAAATTTCTACACGTTAATTTTACAGACGTTATTTGATGAAGTTGTATCTT